>JAZRZM010000046.1:0-60550 GCA_045601385.1 Clostridia bacterium
TGGACAATATCTTTTAGTTGTGTTATACTCCATTTGAGTGATTCGACCTCCTTGAATTGTTTTTTGCTGATTCTATTCTAACACGAGGCAATCACTCTTCTTTTATTTTTTTTCAGTCTCACATCAATTGTAACTCTACAGGTTATCCGAATAACCTGCTTTGCATCGTATTGACAAAGGCAGGCATATATGTTATTCTATAACATATAAGGTGGTGGAGTATGAAGAAAAAATATCTTTCTTTTTTCATTTTGCTTGTCGTTTCGCTTTCTTTGGTCGCTTTCTCGGCGTGTACCGATACCGATAAAACGACATCCGACGACGATCCGATAGTCGGTTCTTTGACTCTTTTATCCGAACATGAGGGAGCGTACGTTATCGGCGAAGACGTCGATTTGTCGGAAATCACATTCAACGCGAACTATTCGGACGGAGAATCGAAGAAAGTCGTCTTGTCCGACCTGATGCTGACGGAAGAAGACAGGCAAAAGTTTTTTGAAAAAGGAATACATACGATTACGCTGCGGTATAAAGAAGCCACCTTGCCGCTGCAAATCGTCGTTCGGGAAGAAGAGGTCGTGCCGGAATATAAGGTGTCTTTTTTCTCCCTCGGCGGTACGTCCTTTTCTCCTTACTATACTTCCGCCGTCACGGCGTTTCCTTTGCCTGAACGTGTCGGATACACTTTCGATGGTTGGTTTACCGGCGTCGAATTTAACCGCGATACCGGCTTGACGACATATATCGGCAGCCGCGTCCGCGCTCCTTATACCGTACGGCGTGACACCTCTTTTTATGCAAAATGGATCGATAACCGTTTTTGTACCGTTTCTTTTTACGGTGAAAACGATACTTTTCTTTTTGATGAAAAAATTCATTACGGCGAAGCGATCGACGTCGATTCTTATCCGTATGCCGACGCCGACGGCAATGAAATCCAATTGGAGGGTAAGACGTTTCTCGGTTGGACTGTCACGAACGGAAACGCCGCCAACGTTACTTCCGATCTGAAAGTAAAGGCGGGGTTTCTTGTCGACAAATGCACCGTTTCTATTTACTATTTCAATAAAGACAATAAAGAAATCAGCGTAGATAATTCGTTTGACTACGGTACCGAATTTATTTACGGCAACTATACCATGCCGTTCAAGGAAGGTTATAATTCTCGCTGGGTTGTGTACTATAATCACGGCAAAAGTTATTCTTGTCCCGCATGCGGCAGAGTCGAGAACGTCGATTATAAGGCGTCTCCCACTTGCCCGACTTGCGGCAGCGTCATGAACGAGAACGGCTTTGTCGAATTGCCTGACGATACGGGCGTCATAAAACTGACGCAAAAACATACCCTGATACAGGCGTATCACGTTATTAAGACGTATGAGGTCATCATCCGAAACGGGCAAACCAAAACAAGTTATGTCGATTCGTCTCTTGCGTCGATTTACGGCACGCTGACAGGAACGAACGCGTATAAAAACGATAAAGAGCGACTTGAAAACGAATATGAAACGTTTTTGAAAAACGGGACGATAAAATTGGAGTCAATATACGCCGACGCCAATGCGAAAAAGAATTTTCCCGTTGACTGGAACGGCAGTTTCGATTTGTCGAAATACACACAGAATCCGAAATTGGATACGCCGGCAAGCGTAAGCGACGGTTATTCTGCGGAGTGGTGTTATATCGTGCCCGGCGGCAACGGCGAGATATGGTATAACACAAAAGGTCAGATATGGGACGAAACGGAAGGTGCCTTTATCGAACCTGCCGCGCGCGGCGAAGGAGAGGGGGAAAACTACTGGCTTTTGTATAATAACCCGGACGACGACACGCAAAGAGAGTATGTCGCGGTTGTAAAAAACGGAGTTCTGACCGAAATAAAAAATAACGTTTCCGTTTCGGCTAAATATATCAAGAAAAACCGTTCGGTTGCGTTTCGTCGCGAATACGACAGCGTAAAAGGTTTGGTTGTCAAGTTTTCCGTTCCGTTTTATTCGTCGTTCAACTTATATGATCCGACCGTCTATATCGATCCCGAGACGTATGTCTTTTCACCGGACAGAAGCAATGATACCGATCCCGCTCCCGATCCGATCATCCGTGAAAAACTGGCTTTATACGAGCGCGTCCGTTTTTACGAATTGTACCGTATGTACACCGTTTATGACAGAGTGCTCACCAAGACCGGCAACTCCGACATTGCGGCTTTTTATTTGTGGTTATATGTGAATCGTGACGAAATGAGCAAATTGATTCGGATTTTCGGAGATAACGTCATCAATCCCGAAGAAAACGCCACGTATGAGTTTTTGGAAAACGCCGTTAAGAACGAGTACGGACTCAATATGTTCAAAGATAACGATTTTCGCGGTATGTTTTCGGCGTTCGCGACCATTGTGGAAGGTTTTGACGGAGAAAACTGGTGCGAATCCGACGATCTCTTGGGCGTCTATAATCGTTATTCTTCGGTTCTTTTCGCATACGGATATGGGTATGACGCCGATCTGCTTGCCGCAAATAAAGAGAAATGGGCGACGCTGGTTGAAGAATACAACAAAAAAGAATACGAGAACGCATGGTATTATTTCTATTCGACGGAGGCGTATCGTTTTTACGAAGCGCAACTCGATCGGACGGACGTCCGTTTTGAAGCGTTTGACAAAACGGATAAATATAAGTTATATCTCGCCGACGTTTCCAACCCCGACAATATTATCTACCAAAGATACAAATCCGAATACGATAAAAACAACGGCACCAGCACCTACGTCTATTATTCGCTTGGGCTCGAATCTGCCGAAAGCGAATCGATGCGCGCGGTAAAACTTGCATTGATTCCGCAATGGTACGTTGAGCAGTTTTACCTTTTTGCAATTACCGACGAAAAGATAAAAGAATACTCGTCGACATATTATTCGGCGTCGAATATCAGTGACGACTGGTCGATTGTTTGGTATACGAGCGCGGAAAAAACCGCCGCGTCCAAAGTATCGTTTTTACAGGATACGGCTTCGGTTTTGACGGTTAAAGACGATATTATTTTGTATAGCACCGATATCGATAATCGGGAATACGAGTTTACCTTCCATTACGATTATGACTTCGAGACGACCGATTACAGGAAAAACAGCGGCAGGAAGTATTCCGCGTCCGTTTTGTGGCAAAATATCTACACCGATTATTATGTGCAGGACGCAACGACGGGCGTATTTATCCCCGCGTCGAACGTCTACAACGAAAAAATAAAATACTTTGCGTATACCGCCGATTATGTCGAAAGCAATCCGATAGCAAAACAAGCGTACGAAAGCGGCGTTTGGGCTACCTCCTACACGTATTATTATGTTTCGGCGGGAAGCGGCAGATTTTCGACGGCGGGCAAGACGTATTATGACGATATCGTCTATTATTCGCATTATTCCGACGTGACAAGCGATATTACGCTTTCGATGGATACGATTTTACCCGAAAAATATGACGATACTGTTTCCCGTATTGTGAACGGAGTTATTCTTACCTATCGTTTTACAGGTTGGTACGATACGCCGTATTACACCTATCTTGTTACGGGACATCAAGGCGAAAGTTTGCGCGTAACCAATTCGCATACCGAGAATACCGACTTTTACGCGCATTATGTTTGTACGACCGAATATACCGTCACAATTTACGATACGACGCAGTCGAATGCCTATAACGGGTTGAGAAACTATGCCGACGGCTATGCTGTCCGCGATAATTCGATTTCTTATACCGTCCCGGCAGGAACGGTTTTATCTCTTGACGAATTGTACAAGGGTACGCAAACGGGAAATACCGTTCTTTCCGGACAGGAGTATTATCGTATGAAGAGATATATCGATTATTTCGTCGATTATTATTCCGCCGATACTTCGCTGTACAAAAATATGCCCAAAGACGCCGACGGACACGCGTTTACGATCGAGAGTTTGGACGCTGCAATCGAGGCGTATGAACGGATTCTTGCAGAATACGACGCGGTAACGAGCGCGGTAAAATCGTACCGCTATGCCGATTACACGGAGGACGACTTTAAGTATTACATGTCCCGTTTTACACAGATGAGGACGAAGACGGGAGATAATATCGTCGCAGACTGGTACGCGTTTGTCTCCGCTTATCTCGATATGATGAGAGATTTATCCGTCTCAAACTATCTTGACGTGTCCGTTTTTACCGAAGAACTGAATTTGTTCCTTGCCGACGGCGCTCGCTATAAAAACGCAACCGAGCAAGCCAAACTGTTTAATCAGGAAGGGAATTGGAGCAGTTATTACCGCAATTATTACGTCTTGAAAAACGGCATATATACGCCGGTTCTGTCCACCGATCCGTTCAGTTATGACGAAAAGTATTATACCTTTATGGTAACGAGCGATTACGATTATTACCGTATTTTGCTGACGATACTAAAAAAATACCGCATCTTTATCAATTCGTATGCCGATTGCAGCGCAAATGCGACGGAGTATGCAAAAATGCCTTACCATAAGTACGACCGATCCATGGCGGATATCAACGCCGCGAACGATTACGACTACGAAGGCGCGGGCGATTTGAAATTCAACTTTATAAACTGGTATACAAACGCTTCGTATAATACTCTTTTTAACGGTGCGACTGAAAAAGGGTATTACGAATCGACCGATGAAGCATGGATGGATCAAGCGCCGTGGGCGGAAGTCTATATGAACTATTTTACGTATGACAATATAAACTGCCGCTTCGAACGCGCTTCCGTAAGCGGATTCGTTCCCACTCAAACGTACTACGAAATCGATTATCGCAACGCAAGTAAAGAGGCGGCGGCAGATTTCGGCTCCGGTAAATGGGATAAAGCCCACACGTCTTATTATTTGTACGACGAGAGTTTGAAACTGTTTTATGTCGCCGATACCTCTTATAGTTTCGGCAATACATACTATAAAAAGGATACCGGTAAACTGTTTGCGGATACCGAAATTTCCCTCAGCGTGTATAATGCCGGACTTTGGAGCGATCATCATAATCAGTTCTTTACATACGATGGGCAAAAATATGTGACGGCAGACGAGGTGTATGATTCTTCCGCGGTCTATTATGCGCCGTACAAAAACGTAACGTCTATTATCGCTTCCGATCTTGCCGGTTGGGAAATAAACTACGAAAAATATTATGTTTATGACAGCGTCGCCGGTGCATATATCAAAGCGACGAATGTGTTTGATTCGACGGCGACGTACTATCAATACAGCGCCATGTATTGGGAGTTGGTCGTTTCGCAGGATATATCGCTGTACGCAAAATGGATGGATATCTCACGCGGAAGCGAAGGTCTTGTGTACGAACTCGTTTTCGATGAGACGACAGGCGAAAACGCATATATCGTCATCGATTACATCACCGCCGCCGATAACGTCTATTCCAACGAAGAATACTATTATGTGACGACTAATGATAACGGCAATATTCCCGAAAACATTGTCGGCGCAGGCGAAACGATCGAATTGCAGATACCTGCTTCCATTACTTCGTATCTTGTCGCGGTCCCGACAGAGGACGAAAAAGAAAATTGGCGCAATAACTACCAAAATTATTACGTGTATAACAAAAATACCTTCTCGTATGTCGACGCGAAAAACGTATTTGACGAAAATGCCGTTTATTATGACAAATTCAGTCCGGTTTCTTATCCGGTTATCGGGATAAAGAGCGACGCGCTCGATCGTTTCCGTTCTTCGATTACGATTGTGAACTTGCCGCTTAATCTTTTCTTTATCGAAGAGGGCTCGTTTAATCTTTGCCCGATAGAGACGTTTACCCGTGCGGCGGCAAGAAGCGGTGAGCAGGAATTGCAATATATTATTTTGGATGTAACAACGGACGGTTTCGGCGTAGCGGTTTACCAATTCGATCGGTATGATCACATTATTACTTGTCCCGACGGTAAAGCCGTGAATATTCCGTCCGAAAAGACGATTCTTGCCTATGCCGTAGGTAAAACCGATACTTCGTATGAGATCATGGAAAACACGAAACGTATTGCCGCATACGCATTCCGTAATGCGCGTGTAACGGGCATAGAGTACGATTATTCCGCGCTCGTTTCTATCGGCGAGTTTGCTTTCGATAATACCGCCCTCATTGCGTTTACGATTGCAAGCAACGTCGAAATAATCGGACAAAGCGCATTCAGCCGTTCGATTTATCTCGATCGTATCACCGTGCAGGACGATTCCCGTTTGACGGAAATCGGCGAAAAAGCGTTTTACGGAACAAGTTGGTACAAAGCGCAGAAAGGTCTTGTCAGACTGTTCTGGAAAGTCAATGTGTACAGTGCGGCGCCGACCGAATATAGCCGTAATAACGTGTATTATAAATACGCGGGCGGACAGTATATAGAAACGGCTGTTTCGGCATCCGATCAAAGCGATTGGGGTAATCAATATGTCAATTATTATATATCCGAATTAAGGCGCAGAGCGGTCCTTGTCGGCTTGAATACGGCAACGGCAGGCGGATATGCCAACTACGATATGCAAAGCGGATTTTTGGTGCGGTATAATGAAGACGGAACCGAAAACGCGAGCGGAGACTACGTCGCGATATCGTGCGAAGACGATTCCGGCGATCGCATTTTGTTCTATTATCCCGAGGGTTCCGTGTCCTGTACGCGCCATAGCGTTGTACTCTCGTCCGATTATCTTTATATAGCGAAAGGGGCATTGAAAGGGCTTGAAGTACAAAGAGTGGTTCTTCATGCGCCGTATCTTGCAAAAATCGACGACGAAGCCTTTATGAATTGCCCGTTACTTAACGAACTTGTCTTTGTTGACGCCTCCGATGCTATAGCGATCGGACAAAATGTTTTCTCCGGAAAAGGCGAAAAATCTTTGACGATAGAGGACGCTTCGGGACTTGTTATGGGAGGAGACGGTTGGTCGGAATATGAAAATATCATTAAGTAAAAGAAAGAGTTTACATTTTATAAAAATAGGTATATAATACCGAAAAAACAAGGAGATATTAAGATGACAAAGGTTGTTACAATTCAGGACATATCGTGCGTCGGACAATGCTCTTTGACGGTTGCTTTGCCGATTATTTCGGCTTTCGGCATAGAAACTGCCATTCTTCCGAGTGCTGTTCTCAGTACGCACACGGGCGGATTTACGGGCTTTACTTTTCGCGATTTGACCGACGATATCATGCCGATCGCCGAGCACTGGAAAAAAGAAAAAATATCTTTTGACGCCATTTATACCGGTTACATCGGTAATGCCAAACAAATGGAATATATTTTATATATTTTTGATAATTTGCTTGCAAAAGGCGGCAAAATTATCGTCGATCCGGCGATGGCGGATTACGGCAAACTGTATACCGGTTTCGATACGAATTTTGTTCGTGAGATGGCAAAACTTTGCGCGCGCGCCGACTACGTTTTACCCAACCTTTCGGAAGCGACGTTTTTACTGAATGAGCCGTTTGTCGCAAGCGGTTACGATGAAAAATATATCGAGGGTATTTGTGAAAAACTGCATTGTCTCGGCGCGAAAAACGTAGTTTTGACGGGCGTCAGTTTCGACGCCGACAAAGTCGGTGTGGCGACTTATGACGGAAATCGGGTTGAGTATTACTTCAAAGACCGTGAAAAACGTAATTCTCACGGTACAGGCGATATTTATGCGTCCGCTTTTTGCGGTGCGCTTATGAACGGGAAGACAATGTACGAAGCGGCGGCGCTTGCCGCAGACGTCGTTGTCGAATCGATCCGCGCGACAGCCGACGATCCCGAACATTGGTACGGCGTTAAGTTTGAAAAGGTTATTCCCTTTATTACGCGTAATATCTGATTTTAATACACATAAAAAGGAAAACGCTCCGATTTATTATTCGGAGCGGTTTTTTATACTTTGAGCGTTTTCAGATACATCTTTTGTTCGTCGGTGATGCGATAACTTTCCACGGCTTTTTGTATGGTTTTGTTTTGTATCCATACGTCGAGTTTTTTGCTTTCAATAAGCGGAATCGTGTCCGTCCATTGTTTGGCAAGTGCCGTTGCAAGATACCATGCGATCATCATATTGACATAGTATTCGCCGCTTGTGACGGCGGCGACTTTCCGTATATACTCCGGCTTAAAATCTTTGTCAAGGAAAAAGGACATCAGCATTTCTATGCCAAAGCGTACGGTAAACGGTTTGTCGGAGGAAATCCATTGATCAATCGAAATTAAAAATCTTTCTTTATTTTTTGCCAACGCTTTCGGACATAAAATATCGCACGTCGCCCAATTATCGACATAAGGAAGCAGTTTTTCGAGATAAAAGAGCGTTTTTTCGTAGTCTTTATATTCGCAAACGATTAAACCGTGCAGATTGTATTCTTCGATATAGCGATGGGGCAGGATCGTCAGATATTCTTCCGTTTCGCTTTCTTTGGCAAGTTTTTTTGCGATTTGTCTCAAAGTCGGCATTCTTACGCCGATGATACGCTCTTTTTCGACGGTCGGTATCAGTTTTGCTTGAAAATCCCGATATACGTCATCTTTGTTTTCGAATAATAACGCTATGATTTTTTGTTCGCCCATAAGTCAGTGTTTCATCAGTTTGGCAAGCAGTCCGCCGCCGCCGCGTTTTTTGCCGCCTCCGAGTATCAGAATCAATACGGCGATAACAAAACAAGCGGAAATGACGCATATACCGATAATCAATTTGGTTGAAAGTTTCCCTTCGTTTTCGTCTTGTTTTTCAATGGTGATTTTGGTTGCGTCAGGCGTCCATTTGGCGTATAGAGTCGTGTCGGCGGAAAGCCCGTCGAGAGTAGTCACTTTGCTGTCTTCCCGGTAGTCGCTTGTCGTGTACCAGCCGACGAAAGTATATCCCGTTTTTACCGGCGTTTCGAGCAGCGCGCCGAATGAATAAGTGTTGTTGACCGTTTTCACCTCGTCGTTTATAAAGGTTAAAGAATATATACCCCATTTATAAACCAAGGATTTATTCGTTCCGTCTTCCCAGCAGTAACCGTTTACGTCGTTTAAGGTCACGGTTGCGGTATAGTCGCCTTTTGCTTTGCCCGTATTACCCTCGATCTTATAGGCGGGATTTGCTTCGATATAGGCGATTTGGTCAAATCCGGTATAAAGCAGATTTTCGGGGGCGACAGGCTTTTTGACCGTGCGTTTCAAGATGGACCAAAGTATTTCGATGTCGTCCGTCATTCCGTTGAGCCAGCAATAATTGGTTTTGTCTTTCAATGATACTTTGGCACGATATTCGCCGACGTCTTTGCCACTGTTACCCGTTATGGTATAATAAGCCGTGTCTTTCGGAATAACCGCATATTGTTCGTCGCCTGTGTAATAATTGGCTCCGAGTACCGACGGCATGGCGAGTTTTATTTTCAGAATCGTCCAGTTGTATTCGTATGTTATATCGGTATTGTTTTCTTTATCCCACGCCGTATTGTCGGGATCGAGCAAAGTGACGTTAAAAGAATAGTCGCCGGCGTTTACTCGGCTGAGCGTTCCTTCTATTTTATAATACGGAGAGGAAGAAACGCCGATACTGATAACCGAACCGTTGTATTGAAAACGGGTATAAGTGTCCGTTTCCAAACCGTCCTGCAAATGCTTTTTCAGTTTCGGTTTTGCTATAATCATCTTTTGGATTTTATAGGGTAAAGAGAGTCTTTCGGTGGAATAATCGTTCCAGACATAGTTACTGTTGTTAAGGGTGGCGTATATGACGTACGTACCCGCGTTCTTTGCGGTCAAATCTCCGCTGAACACGAAGTCGGCGTCTTCTTCTACGGAAATAGTCTGAACGGATCCGTTATAGGTATACGAGTCGGTCGGTAAAGTCGGTTTTTGAACGACTTTCGGCATGATTTCCCATGTGAGGGCAATGTCAGCCGTGTCGGAAAAATCATATAAATCTTCTCCGATCCAATAATAATTTTCGTTTAATGGTTTAATTTTTACCGTATAAGTTCCGATCGTGACGGCGGATAAAGTGCTTTCTTCCGTTATAAGGTAATAAGCGGACGCGTCGGACGGATAAACGACCGTGACGGACTGCGATTTACCCGTGTAAGCGTATTGATCGATGTCGGTATAAGGTTTTGCAAGCCCGGCAGGTTTGATTCTCCATGCGATTTCGATGGTGGCATTCTCACTGCCGCTCCATTTATAATTGTCACTGTCAAGCAGGGAAACCGAAACATAGTAGTTTCCGGCATTCGTTTGTCGGTCGTTTTCGACCGCCATTAAACCGTCGTCGAAGCGCGCAAGCACGGCTTTCTGTTCGTTTTTCGTATAAACGTAGTCTCCGTAGACTGCCGGTTCCGTTACGGTGATTTTATTGACGGTTATTGGCAGATCCGTCGCCAAATCTTCCCAGATTACGGTGATTTTTTCATCTCCGTATACAAAATGATTCCGGTTGGACGGGTAAGCGAATTCGTATTCCGCAAAGGGCAGAATTTCTTTTTTCCCGGGGGTTACGTTATCTTCGATATAAGTACCGTCTTCGCTTATATTCAGTTCGCCCTCGACGATCAGATCAAGAGGATCAAACGCGTCAAAAGCGTTATAGACGGTTTTTATCGGAAAACGCTTCACGGAGATACGTATGTAGCGTATGTCGCGGACGGTTACGGTAAGGGAACCGGTCGCTTGTTCGTAGTTTTTTTCGTCGGTCGGTACGAATTTCCAACCGAATTGTTGCGTGCCGTCATATATGATATTGTTATCGAGCCACTCGATTGTGCCGTCCGTGTCGCCTTCGACGGTAAAAATATCGGGTAGGATACGATCGATAAGGCGCACCGTATCCGTTCCGCACGAAGGATGAAGTACGGGTTGCGCTTTGGAAATCGTGACAAAAAACCGCTCACTGACGGGCGCGATGATATAGTTTTCGTTCGAGGAAACAAAACTGTCTTCTTTGACTTCGTATGGCGCGTCCGACGCGTCGGCAGATTCTGTTTCGGCATAAGATATGGAAACTTTATCGCCGTAATAAACGCCGCTGAATGTGCCACCGGTAAAGTAAACGCGTTTTGTTCCGTCGTATGTCTTGTTTTGTGCATAAGCCGTATTTTTATTAAGAGAAACCTGCTTCGGTAAAATACGGGCGTTCAGTTCTATTGAAGAAACGGAAAAATCGGTGCTGTTTACGTCGAATGAGACGGTAGCCGTTGTGTCGCCGACCGAACTTTTCGCATAAACTACGGAAGCGACCGTTACCGTTGCGGAAAGACCTTTTGCAAAATTCATTTTATATGCGCCTTCGGCGTCGGTCGCTTCGCCGCTTGTCTTTTTGTCATACGTTTTTGTGACAAATTTGCCGGAAATCGGCACAACTTCAATAACGGATGGCGATATGTATGCCGGCAGGGTTACCGATGTCGAAAATAAACCGTTTTCAAAAGTATAGGTCTCGTTTTCCGATATCGTGAAAGTCAGATGAGCCTGACGGGAACCGGTTGAAGCGTTTGAAAGATATCCGGACGTCAAAGAAACGTCAACGGTTTCCCGATATGAAGTGTAAGCGTAATATTGCGTCGGAAGAATGCTTGCAAGGTCGATGTCGGTTGTTCCGTCATACGTCTTTTCGTAAGTGCCCGACATGATTACCTTTACTGTCGCTTTTGTAATCGAACCCGAATAAATAAGGGTGTTTTTGGAAAGGGAAAAGTTCTTTGCGTCGGACAATGCGAACGTCACGGTTATTTCCGCATGATCGTTAACGCCCGGCTGATTAAAGACAGCGGAAACGGGCAATACGATAGTCGAAGTACCCGAATAACCGTGCGGATAAACGACGCTGAAATAAGCCGTTGTAAAGAAATCGGCTGAAAAATCCGTCGTTGCGTCGTACTTTTTTGTAGGTAACGGCAAAGAAGGAAGGTCGTTTTTTTGCAGGTTCAGCGATACGGGTAGGACGGTAATATCGATGCGCCCTTTGACTTCGCTGTGGTTTGGAGCGGTTATGCTATAATAAACGGTATATTCGCCCGCGTTTGTCACCGAATAAGAAGACGCGATGCATTCTCCTTGTTTTGCGCCGAAACGCACGGTCGCCTGTTGATTATTAACGGTTGCGGTCCTTTCGAGTAAATCGGCTTCCGTGACGGAAAAAGACGTTCCGGTGTATCCGATTTCGTATTCGCTCTCACCCGAGAAAACGATAGCCGCTTTGTTAATGGTGTATGAACTTTTGAGAGAACCCTGAATCGAATAATTTTCGGTTACATCTTGCATTTCACCGTTTTTGACGATTACGTTTGCCTGAATATAATAGGAGCCGACCGATACGATATCGGAAATATTTATGCGGTGCGAATCGGGACTTTGCAGATAATCGAAAGAATCAAAGTAGGACCACGAAACGTCGGCCGTATGACCGCTTATAAGATTACTTAAAGAATACTCGGGTAAAGACAGTTTGTCGTTTTCTCCCGGATATTTTCCGTCGTAAACTTTTGTCGCCTTGTCGAGTATGACGGAAAAAGGAATGGTTCTTTTGAGTATACGTACGTTTGTTTCGGCAGACGCACTTACTTCCGAAGTGCCGTCGGAAACCGTTACGGTCAAACGGTATTTCCCGGAATCCTTTACGTCTTTTACTTGGATATTTTCGACGGTTATATCGTTCAGAAGAAGAAAACGATCCTGATACACATCGTATTTTTCCCATTTATATGTTTTGGTAAGGGATGTAATAAGATCGTGTTTCAGAGTATACTCGACAGATCTGTTTGTTTCGTCGTAAACGGAGTTGACGGCATATTCTTTTATAGTAATTTCGGGCGCGTTCAACGACCAAACAGGATTTATATGCAAATCGTCTGTAAGGGTGTATGTTTTTGTGTCACCCGGGGCGTAGTCGTTATTTCCGTCGGACCAAGCGGAAAAAGAATAACCCTTTCGGGTGGCGGCACTTTCAAATGTGTACGAAAACGGCACTTGGTCATGCGCTATTTCCTTCGTTTCGCCGTTCAAACAAACAGAATGCCCGATGAAAGACGCGACATGAACTTTGTTTGACGTTACAACGGGGTAATAAAAGACGTTACCCGAGTTTGCGGGTAATTCCCAAACGCTGCTCCTGTTTATTTTTCGACAAAAAGAATCGGATAGAATTGAAAAGGTGGAAAGTCCCTGTCCGTAATTATCTTCGCATATATCTTTATCATAATAACAATTATTGATTGACATGCCGTTTGCTACGGTCGGGAACAATGCGCCCGTTTGCAAAGAACCGTTTTGCTTGACGTCCGTCGTTCCCAAACAGTTTGATATCGAAATATTGCCGGATGTTCCGCCGATGATGCCGCCCGAACGGGTTGTGCTGCCGACGGTAAGGACGGTGCTTTCATTATAGCAGTCCATTATGTACGGAGAAGATAAGCAACCGTTATACCCGAGTATTCCTCCGGCGTATCCGTTTTCGCTATTTGCGCGTATCGCGATATTTTTCCCGATCGTACTGCAATACTTTACGGAGCAGGTGGAGATTACCTCTTTTTCGGCGAGAGCGAAAAAGTCGTTTTGCGGATAATAGGTAAAAACCGTTTGTTCGTTCATTTTTCCGATAACGGATAAAGAAGTCGTCGAATAGAACCTGCCGACAATACCGCCCGCAAAGGAGGTGGCGAGTATCCCTTTTTCTTTATTGCTTCCGAGGCTGCAATTCAGAACGGTTGAATTCGCCGCGGCACCCGCAATACCGCCTGCCGAAGAGTTTGTTCCGGTAAGAGAAAACGAAACGTCGGTAACGTGGACGTTTGATACGGTTGCGTTTTCTATTATTCCGAACAGCCCTGCATTGAGATTGCTTTCGGAGGAAGAAAGAGATATGCCGCTTACACTCTTTCCGTTTCCGTCGTAAGAGCCGAAAAAGGCGTTTTTTATATCGTATTTATAATAATAGTTTCCGGTCGGGTTATAGGTGCTTGTAGCCTTCGTACCGCTTTTGTCGGAGTAAAAGTAAGAATAAAGCGTTTCCCAAACGGGATTAAAAAGACTTTTTTCGTCGACGCCGTCATACTCTTTTTTTATTAGGGAGGTGACGTCAAAATACAGTGAGTAAGTCGTGTCTCCGACGCCTATGGGCGTCCATGAGGCATCACTGACGTCAAGATTTTCCGTTTGCTTATAGCAAAGAAGGGCATAAGGTATGTCGGAGGATGTTTTTTCGTTTCCGTTTACAAGGGAGGCGAGGGCGCTTAGGTCGGCTGCGGAAGTAATCAGATAAGGATTATCTGCCGTACCCGCTCCCGAGAAATATGTATTGTCGGCGTCGGTGGCGGCCCATGATTTACCAATGGCCGGTTTTGAAAAAAGCGGACAAAGGAACAATATAACGGCGCAAAACGCGACGATAAGGTAGACGGATTTTTTACGAACAAGTGCCATAACATTTCCTCTTTTTTTCTTTGTATATATTATAATAGATAAAAAAATTATAGTCAATATTATATTTCCATTAAAGTCTTTGCGCGGGAAAAAAAGGGGGCTTTTTTATTTCTTTTTTAGGTTGACACAAAAAAACAAATATGCTACTATACAATAGAATTCGTTTTACAATCCGATAAATTTTTCAACACGGATGAAGTATTCAAAAGGGGGTAATATGAAGTCAAACGAGAAAAAAGATGACGTTTTATCTGAAAAAAATGTCATGGAAGAAACGAATGAGCCGAAAAAGAAGAAAAAAGCGACAGGTACGTATAATGCCGAAAATATAACTGTACTGGAAGGGCTGGAACCGGTTCGGATCAGACCGGGCATGTATATCGGCTCGACCGACAGCCGTGGTTTGCATCAGATTTTATGGGAAATCATAGACAATGCGATGGACGAAGCGGAAAATAAATACGCGAACCAAATCGACGTATCCCTAAACGAAGACGGCTCGGCTACCGTCAAAGATAACGGCCGTGGCGTTCCGGTAGATTTACATGCTACGGGCAAACCGGCAATCGAGGTTATTTATACTACTTTGCATGCCGGCGGAAAATTCGACGATAGCAACTATTCTTTCAGTGGTGGTTTGCATGGCGTGGGTGCAAGCGCAACCAACGCGCTCAGCGAGTGGATGAACGTAGAAGTTTGTCGTGACGGCAAACAGTATCTTATCGAATTCCATTCTCCCGTCGATAAAAACGGAAATGTGTCGAGCGGTGTTGTAAAGACGCCGTTGACCGTCATCGGAAAGTCAAAAGAACACGGAACATGCGTTACTTTCAAGCCCGATGCGAAAGTGTTTGAAACAGTGGAGTTTGACGCGAAAGAAATCATCACCAAATTGCGTGAGATTGCTTTTCTGACGCCGGGCGTCAAGATTACTTTCGTCGACAATCGTCGTAGTGACGAAAGTGAGCCGTTTGAATTTTTTTATATGAACGGCTTGCAGGATTTCGTTTCCTATTTGAACGACGGAATCAGCGAAGGGCAGAACAAAATGGTCTATATCGATGGCGAAAGAGAAGACTTCCGCATGCAACTTGCTTTTCAGCATACGACCGATTATTCCGAAAGATTTTACAGTTTTGTCAATAACATCCGTACGAGTGATGACGGTACCCATGTGACCGGATTTCGTTCCGGTTTTACGCGCGTAATGAACGATTATGCCAAAACGAATAATTTTTTCAAGGGAAAAGATAAAACTTTATCGGGAGACGATTTCAGAGAAGGTCTGACAGGCGTCTTGACGATAAAAATGAAAAATCCGCAATTTGAGGGACAGACGAAAGCAAAACTCGGAAGCGCGGTAGCAAAAGTAAACTGTGAAAGTATCGTAGTGGAAAAACTTTCAGCCTTTTTTGCCAATCCGAAAAATAAAAATATCGCCGAATACATTTTGAAAAAGGCGGCGGAAGCGGCAAGAGTAAGAGAACATCTGAAAACAATCAAAGATATCGAGCGAAAGCAAAACAGCATAACGGGGAACGCCTTGATCGGAAAGTTCGCTTCTTGCACGGGCGGTAATGCGGCGCAGAACGAACTGTTTATTGTCGAGGGCGATTCCGCAGGCGGCAGTGCAAAACAAGGAAGGGATCGGCGCACGCAGGCGATATTGCCTCTTCGCGGAAAGCCTCTTAACGTTATGAAAGTATCGAGTCTCGGTAAAATTTACGAAAACGAAGAGATACGCACAATCGTCGCGGCGCTCGGTACAAATATCGGAAAAGAATTCAAAATCGAAGATCTTAAATTTGATAAAATCATTATTTTGTCCGATGCGGACTATGACGGTTATCACATCAGAACGCTTTTATTGTCGTTCTTCTTTAAGATGATGCGACCCTTGATCGAACAGGGACATGTCTTTGTCGGATTGCCGCCTCTTTACAAGGTGGAAAAGAAAAATCGCGTAGAATACGCCTATGACGATGAAGAACTCGACAGAGTGGTGGAAGATATGAAATCGACGCCGGGTGAATTGCATATGCAACGGTATAAAGGTCTCGGGGAAATGAGCAAGGATCAACTATGGGAAACGACGCTGAACCCCAAATCGAGACTTCTTATGCGTATATCGATTGAAGACGCCGAAGAGGCAAACAATCTGATAGAAACACTTATGACGGAAGGTGCGGAAAAGCGTAAAGAATATATTTTCCGTTATGCAAAATTTAATCGTATTGATACTTTTGCAAAGAAATACGGAGGTAAAATCTGATGGCTAAAAAAAATAATATACCGGTACAAGAAGAGATATCGGAAAAAATAGTAGAAAAAAAATTGGAGAACGCCGTTCATGAATTTATGATGCCCTACGCGGAGTACATAATTTTGGATAGAGCGTTGCCGCGCGTGGAGGACGGTTTGAAACCCGTTCAGCGGCGTATACTGTATACCATGCACGAACTGAACTTGAAACCGGAAGGGCAGTTTAAGAAGTCGGCGCGTGTCGTCGGTGACTGCTTGGGTAAATATCATCCGCACGGGGATTCGTCCGTTTATCAAGCTATGGTAAACCTTGCGCAGGATTTCAGTATGCGAAACCCGCTTGTTAACGGTCAAGGCAACTTCGGTTCAATCGACGGGGACGGTGCCGCCGCTATGCGTTATACGGAAGTAAAACTGGAACAACTTGCCGTAGAAATGCTGAAAGATCTGGAAAAGAATACGGTTAAGTGGGAAAAGAACTTCGACGACAGTCTTGACGAACCATCCGTTCTTCCCGCGGCTTTTCCGAATTTGCTTGTCAACGGCGCGATGGGTATCGCGATCGGTCTTGCGACAAAGATTCCGCCCCACAATTTAACCGAAGTTATCGACGGAACGGTCGCTTTAATAGATAACCCGAAGATGTCTTTGCAGGATCTGTTAAAAATAATTAAAGGTCCCGATTTCCCGACCGGCGGATATATTTGCGAGGGCGATAGTTTTGAAGAAATCTATTCGACGGGTCGCGGGAAGATAATCATGAGGGCGAAGGTCGATATCGAAGTCGATAACGGGAAACCCAATATCGTTATTTCCGAAATTCCGTATGCCGTCAATAAGAGTTCGCTACAAGTGAAAATCAAAGAATTGCGTGATGACCTTGCGCAAAAAGACAAAAACAATATTTTGTCGGGCATACAAGGTATCGTTGACGAATCGGATAGAAACGGTATTCGCGTCGTTATTAAATTGAAAAAAGGAGAAGACGCAACAAAAGTACTGGAATATCTGTATCAAAAGACCGATTTACAATGTAACTTTAACGTCAATATGGTGGCGATAGCCGAGGGACGCCCACAGCAACTCGGTTTGATTCCGCTTTTGAATTACTATATCGGACACAGAAGAGAAATAATCTACAACCGTAGTAAATTCGATTTGGAAAACGCGCAAAAAAGAGAACATATTTTGCAAGGATATGTCATTATTTTGCACGATATCGACGGTGTTGTCGCATTGATTAAAGCGAGTTCTTCCCGTTCCGACGCGCGTGACAAATTGCGTGCGAAGTATCAATTATCGGATAAGCAGGCGGACGCTATTCTCGATTTGAAATTGGTCAACCTTACGAAACTCGAAATAAATAAAATCGAGAAGGAACTTGCCGAACTTGAAGTGCTGATTAAAAAATTGACAAAGATCGTCAGCGAAAAAAGTGAACAGTATAAAGTTGTCAAAGAAGAATTACTTCTTATTCGTAACAAATACGTAACGAAAAGATTGACTAAAGTCGTTAAGTCTTTGGATGAACTTGACCGCTATGACGCCGTGTTGAAAGACAAAAAAACCAATAAACGTTTATATCTTTTGAGAGATATTGACGGTGCGGTCAAGTTTATCAGCCCCGTTACATACGGAAAGATATTTGACAAGGAACCGCAGCTTGCTTCGGAAGTCGTTTCCGAGCAGATTCTTATTGAGAACGGCTTGCAACCATACGCAATCAGTTCGGACGGAAACTGTTTCAGGCTTGATTTGGGAAACGCTCATGAAAGTCGTTTGTCCGATAAAGGAATAATGCCCGCCGATTTGTCGGCAGAATCCGGTAAGGACGTGTCTTTTGTAAAGATTTTGACATTTACGGAAGACGATATGAATAAAGAACTTTGTTTCTATACGAAACAGGGTATGGTAAAAAAGTCTCTTGTCAGCGAATGCGTCGTATCCAAAGACTGCTATCAGGTTATCAGTCTGAAAGAGGGTGACGAATTGGTTAACGTGGAAATAGTCAACCCGTATACGGTATCGTTTATGGTTTCTTCCGATGGTATGGCGTTGTCCGTATTGCCGTCAGAATTCAGTTTGACCGGCAGGAAAACGAGCGGTGTATGCGGTATGTCTCTGAATGACGGCGCGTATCTTGTGTATGCCGGACAAGCCCCGTGCGATATGCAAAATACAATCCAGGGCGAAATCGCCTTGATTGCCGACAACGGATATGCAAAACGTATCAAGGCGCCCGTCATCGAAGCGTCAAAACGGGCAAGAAAAGGCTCGAAAGTTATGGAACTCGGCGAAAAGGGAAAAATTATTTTTGTAGGGTTGATGAGTAATCTTGATATGGATAAGCAAATCGCACTTCTTGGGAAAAATGACGAAATCGTAATGACGTCTACGCAGGAATTACTCTTGGATAGACTTGTTGTCGGCAAAGGCAAACCGCTTGCGGTTGCGCTCGGATGTAAAAAGTCAACGACGCATTTGTCATAAAAGGATGAAAAAAGCAGTATTATTTGTTTTTACACTTCTTTTTTGTGTGATTTTTCCGCTTTTTTCGGTGGGGTGTCAACCTGCCGAAAAAAGCGGTTATAATATTGCAATCAAGGATGTCGATTATCTTGAAGACATCCGCAAAAACGGCAGTTTGTATTTTGAGTGGCTTCATCAATTCGATCCGCTTAAACCCAGTTTGATTATTTTCCCCGGAGAAGAAAAAGAGAATGAACTTTTTTCGATGAATCTTCCGAGAAAGGTTTATACGAGAGATGTTCTTTGCGATTCTTTCGGGTATCTTGGTAAAGGTTTGCTGACCGACAGTGCGCAAAATTATTTTGATTTATCCTATTATTGGCAAAAAATTGCCGGATACAACGTCGCTGTTTTTCATTGGGAAAAGTTTGTTTATGGGGAGAATTTGCAAACAAATGTCGGTAAAATATATACGACTTACAATATGCGTTATACCTTTGACGGTCAAACGGAATCAAATGCGGTTCCGTCATATCCGTTAGCTGCCGTCGCCGCCGTATCATATCTGAACGAATTGCAGTCAAAACAAGCAAATAGTAATGAAATTCGTATCGTAGGAAACGGAATAGGCGCTGTTTTGGCGCATGCCACAAGTGCATATCTTGCGAATTATTATAAAGACAGCCCATATATGCCATATCGTCTCACCTTATGCGATATGCCGTATCCGGATATGACTGTATCCTATCAAATAGACTGGTTGGGGACTAAATCCGATACTTCTTTTTCCGACATATTGATTTTATCCGATCAATCGATCATCAAAAGCGGAACGGCTTTGGAAATAATATATACAAAAGAAAACGGAGCGACATCATATCCTTATGAGAATATTGACGAAAAAGGTTTTTCCGAATTCCGACGGGACGGTGCATATCTCGAACTAAACGAAAGTTATTCGCTTAATCAATCGTTTGATCTGTATAAGAGTCAAAAAAGAATCGCTTTGGACTGGTATTTGTATTCGGTACTCGGTAGTGACGATTTATCCGTCGGTTATCCTTCCCAATTAAATTCGGCGATTTCGACGACTATGCTTTCCGAAAAAAATTGGGGCAATAACAATACAAGACCTATTTTGAACAACAGAATGATTCGCAACGACGAACCGAGCGGTATCGGCAGGATACGCGGTTTTTCCTTTGGTGTGTCCGCTTGGACGCCGACGGTGTATATTCGCGCCTTACGCGGTCGGATTTTTACACAAAAAAAAGCATTGAATTGTATCGGTCAAGATGAAAACGGGCTTAACAAATATAATTACAGTCGGTACGTTCTTACTAAATTTTCGTCGGAAAATTACCAGGTGTCCGATAGCACGGATACCGTTATTTGCGGATATGTTTATATCGATAACAACCGTGACAGCGTCATAAACGACGGCGTCGGGAAGGGGATCAACGCAGAACTTATTTTATCTGTTTTTGTGGAAGAAAAAGCCGTTCTTCAAAACGTAAAGATCGAAACAGATGACGACGGTTTTTATTCTGTCGTTTTATCCGGCGGTTCTTCGGAGATAGGCGTAACGAACAGGAAAAAAGGTCGCTGTGATATAAACGGTGTAGTTTGCGTGCAAAACGAGTACCGCTTTGAATTGTCTTTAATTCTGACGAAAAAGTATACAACAAAAGACGAAACAATGATCGGCGGATTAAACTATAATCAGATTTCCGGTAATAATTTTGATAAAAAAGCAACTTGTTACGTTAATGGCAATACAGCCGGAACGGTAATGATCAGAAATTGTTTATTATCGGAGGTTGAAAAATGAAGGGAAAAATAATTGTAAACGGTTATTATAAATCCGCGTCGGAAGTGTACCGCTGTCGGCGACTTTTGCAGGAGTTTATTTGTAAAGGAGCAGACGTTTCCGTGGAGAAAAATTTTTATTCTTATGGAACGAATGACGACTTTGCTTTCGATTTTGCTCTTTTTTTTGATAAAGATATACATTTGTGCAAACTTCTTGAAAAAAAAGGCGTCAAAGTTTTTAATTCTTCCGATGTTTTGCAAAAGACGGACAATAAAGCTTTGACGGCAATCGCTTTGCAGGGCATAGTCGATATGCCCGATACATATATAGCGCCGAAAAGATACGTGCCCGACTGCGATGAGTTTTTTTTACAGGATACAGCAAAAAAAACAGGGTATCCGCTCGTTGTGAAAGAATCTTTCGGCTCTCTCGGAAAACAAGTTTTTCTTGTGTCGAACGAAAAAGAATTATTTGATATAGAAAAAGAAATAGGCGTAAAAGACCATATTTTTCAGAAATATTATCGGTCGAGTTATGGGCAAAGCGTGCGTGTTATTGTAATCGGCGGTCAGCCTGTCGGCGCTATAAAACTATCGTCGGATAACGATTTTCGCAGTAACGCACATTTGGGAGGAAAGGCGGAAATATTCGATATGCCTTTATCATATACGGATGCCGCAAAAAGGGTTGCCGATTCGCTTGGTGCCGATTATTGCGGAATTGATTTTTTTGCCGATAAACCTGTACTGATCGAGGTTAACGGAAGTGCCTATTTTACCGAATTTGAAAGAGTTACGGGGATAAATGTCGCGGCAAAATTAGCCGAATATGTAATTAAAAAAACTAACTGCGACTGATCCTTTTTCCTTTGTACGGAAAAACGTAGTAGAAAAGAATCGCAAGAACAACGCATAGAAAGTCGAGAATCGGTTGCACGAGCATTATGCCGTATACAGCCCATATTTTATCAAACAGAATCATCAAGGGAATATCAAGCGTACCTTTACGGAACAGAGACAAAATCAAGGCTCGATTACTGGTGTCCTTGGCTTGGAATACCGCGATATAGATATGCAGTAGCGACAAAAGCGGCATAGCCATACAGTGCAACCTTATATAATTGGTCCCGATAGCGATTGTTTCCGCGTCCTTTATAAAGAAAGCCATCAGTTTATCGGAAAATATTTCATAAAAAATCAAAAATACCAAACTGAATGAAACCGTTATTATCATCGAAAAACGAATTGTATCGCTGACTCTTTTGTGATTTTTTGCCGAGTGATTATAGGAAAGCAGCGGTAAAATCCCTTGTGCAAAACCTTGCGCAATATGCGCCGGAACAAGATCGATTTTTTTGACAATACCGAGAGCGGCGATCGCGCTTGTCGTGTACGACGATACAAGCAGATTCAGAACGACGTTCGATAAAGTGGCGCAAAAAGTCATAACGGCATTCGGCAAGCCGATTAAAACTGCTTTTCCGGCTATCTGAGGTTTTAGCGTAAAATACTTTGGATTGATGGATAAAACTGTTTTTTTTCGTTGCGAAAGTAATAAGATAAGAAAGTATAACGTCGCTACCGCATTGGAAATACATGTAGCAATCGCTGCGCCTTTTGATTGCAGATTCAGTCCCCATGGAAAAATAAAAACAGGATCGAGAATAATGTTCAAAAGCGCGCCGATCATCATACCGATGCTTGCGTGGGCGGATTTCCCCGTGGCGCGTACAAGATGAGCGAATACCACGTTCAAGACGGTCGGAAGTCCGCCGATAACTATCGTCCAAAAGACGTAGTCGGACGCGAATTGCAGTGTTGAACCTTCTTCCGCACCCATTAAAATAAGGAGATCGTCCCTCCATATCAAGTTAATGACGCTATAAAGGATAGAAACAAATATTGTTATCCAAAAAGAAAAAGATGATATTTTTTTGACGTCCTCATATTTGCTTTGACCGAGAGAACGGGAAATAAGGCTTCCGCTTCCGACGCCGAAGAGGTTGGACAGAACGGTAAGAATCAAATAGAGCGGCAAAACGAGCGTAACGGCTGCAACCTGCGTTTTATCGTTGGTTTGCGCGATAAACCAAGTGTCCGCCAAATTGTAAACGATCGTAATCAGTTGTCCGATAATCGTCGGCATAGCAAGAATAAAAACCGATTGATAAATCGGTTTTGTTTCAAACAATGCGATATCACGATCCAATAGTTTTGCCATACTTTATTATATTCGTGCCTTGGTTATTTGTTTTTCCATCTTTTCAAAGTGGGAAACAGTTTTTGGCAAAACGTTTTCATTTCATCGTTTGTCATTCCTGCCTGCGCGCCGAATTGGGAACACATATCGACATATTCCTCCATCGAAACGTCGTCAACAAATCTGCCGTTTTCAAAGCAATATTTACAATAATCGGTATTGACGCTTCCGTCGACATTTTTGCCGAATAAGTCTTCGGAAGCAATCGGCATTCCGCAACTTTGACATATTTGGGTATCCATTTTTATCCTTTTTTATTCCGAAAGCGACTGTTTTTACAGCCGCTTTCGGAAAATAGTGTAATGTATTATGCGATTATGAGCGGAAAGGCGGAACATCGATTTCGATGTCGCCGATCGGGAATGTGCAACAAGGATGGATGTATCCGAATTTCAAATCGGCAAGCCGTCTTCCGTCTACCGATTTCGGTACGTATACGTTACCGGCAACAAGTCTCGAATGGCACCAACCGCAAATTCCGCTACGGCATCTTGCCGGAGCCGCTATGCCGTTCTTTTCCAAAGAAGCAAGAATCGTGTCGTTTGCGCTTGCTTCGATTGTTTGAACGGTATCGCAGATATGCACGGTGATTTTGAACGTTTCCGTTCCTTCAATCGGATAATCGTCGTTGCGCTTTTTCGGATTATGATATTCGCCGAAAAGTTCATGACGGATAAATTTGCGGCGCAAACCGAGTTTTTCGATCTCTTTGTCGGCAAAATCATACATGGCTTGAGGACCGCAAAGGAAGACGGAGTAGTCTTCGCCGATAGGGGCGAATTTTTGAATCAGGTCGGCAGTAATGAAACCATGTTCACAATCGTCCGCTTCTTCGTTGCTGAGTACGTTTATCAGACGGAAACGGTCGCATTTTGCGGCAATGGCGTCGAATTCTTCTTTAAAAAGAATGTCCGCTTTTGTGCGGCTTCCGTACAATAAAATAAGATTTGCGTCTTCGTCTCCGTCTGCGATAGCATTAGCAAGAGAATAAAAAGGCGTAATTCCGCTTCCGCCGGCAAGTCCGATAATCGTTTTTGCGTCGCGCAAAGGTTCGTATGTAAATTCTCCGAGAGGAGCGGACGCGGTAATTTCGGTGCCGATCGTCCAATTGTCAAGCGCATATTGAGAAACAAGTCCGCCGTCAACGCGTTTGATAGTCAAAACGTATTTTCCTTTTGTCGATTCTTTAGGAGAGGACGAAAGGGAATAAGGACGCGTCAATGTTGCTTCTCCGATTTTTACGGTAATAGATAAATACTGCCCCGCGCTGAAATATGCCAGTGCTTCCGTTCCTTTTTCTTTGTCCGGAACAAAAACAAAACTCTTTACGTCGTTTCCGCGATCGATGATTTCGGCAATTTTCAGATATTGGCACTTCGGATGGAGCGCCGCGGCAAGTTGATTTGCTTTGTATGTGGAAATCGCGGGTAATTTTTCTGCCGGAGCGGAATCGATTCTTTCTTTCCGCATTTTCAGCATTTTGGGAAAATTGGATAAACTGATCGATTTGATTTTGGACATTATTTGTTACCTCCTTTCAATTTGTCAACGACGCGTTTGCCCGCCATGTCACCGGTAATGATGGCACTGCTGAATCCGTCTCCTTGAATACCGTGTCCGCCGCAGAAACGCAAGCCGGGTATAGAACTGTCTTTTGCTTCTGTGATGGTACGCAGAACGACGTTGTCCCAGTCGGAAGAGCGATAGCCGTAAATCGTGCCGTCCGGTGTGCCGAGATAGCGCGCAAAGGTAACGGGCGTAGCGACGGATATTTCTTCAATGTGCGAGAAAATATCTTTACCGATAACTTTTTCGTACTCGCCGATATATTTTTTGGCAATTTCGTTTTTGAATTTTTTATATCCCTCCGGCGTAAGGTCAGTCGGAATATCGTTACCGAAAATCGGTATCGAGAAAAACAAAGTGGAAGTTCCTTCGGGAGTGCAATCGGGAATAACTTTGTTCAGACAGTTGACAATATACAGACTGCCGTCTTTTCTGTTATCGTATTGTTTACGCGCGTTTCCGTCGGAAACAATAAAGGTCGTATAATCGTCGATGCCGAGTTCGTCCGCGGTGCAATCGAGTCCGAGATAAATCGTCGTAATGGAAATACCGAAGTCTCTTGCATTGGCAAGTTTCAGATCGTAATCGGGTATTTTGCTGTAATCGGACATGTTGAAAACGTTATGCGCGATAACGTTGGAAATAATTTCGTCCGCAAAAAGTTCTTTTTCACCGACGCATACGCCGATTGCTTTGCCGGTTTCGTCGTAAAGGAATTTTGTTACTTCACTGTTGTACCAGATTTCTCCGCCGTGATCGTAAATGACTTTACAAAGAGAAAGAGCCAGTTCGTGCGAACGACGGTAGGGCATTGCCGAACCGAATTTTACATAACCGAGGAACATCGACAAATAATGCAAACAGTTCAGTTCGTCTGTCGGTACGCCGAGATATCCCCAGTAGGTGGAAAGTATGTCTATCGCTTTCTGCGGCATATTCAAAGCGTGTAAAACGTCTTCGACGGAACAGGAAGCGGCGCGTGCAAAATCCAGGTATTTTACCAGTTTGGCATACTGTGCGATTTTGGCTGAAAACTTCTTTTCGCCGTCGCCCTTTGCTTTGATCGCCATTGCTTCGTCGATCGTTTGACCGAGTTTGCAAAATTCAATCATCGCTTCACGGCATCCCGGTACGGCTTCTTCCATAGAATCGATAAACGCTTCAACGGAGCCGCCGCGTAAGGTGACGTCGAAACCGTCTTCACCTTTTTTTATAACATGGAAAGGATTATACTCGTATCGCCAATCGATATCAGCTCCGAGACCACTTAAAATTTTATAAATGGAACCTTGGTTTTCTTCGTTGCCGACACTGCATAATTCATGCAAAGAAGGTTCAAATTCAAATCTCCCTCTTGAAAAACTCGTGGCGCAACCACCGGGCAAATTATGTTTTTCAAGCAATAAAACTTTTAACCCGCCTTTGGCTGCAGTTGCCGCGGCTGTAAGACCGCCGTTGCCTGCGCCGACAACAATGACGTCGTATTTGTTCATTATTTTTCCTCCTTTATTAGGTGTATAATAATATATTATCATAAAAAGAAAAAGAGCGCAACAAAAATTTTTTTTGTTTGGAAAAGAAACAGTTATCAATAAATTTGTCTAAAAGAAAATAAATGTCTTGTAAAAATACATTACTGTTTGTATAATATATCGGTGAGGTGAGAAAATGTTAAAACTTGAAGGAATAAAAAAAGACTATAAGGTCGGAGACGACTATGTCCATGCTCTTCGCGGCATAAACATTGAGTTTCAAAGCGGCGAATTTGTTTCCATTCTCGGGCCGTCCGGTTGCGGAAAAACGACGTTGATGAATATTGTCGGCGGACTCGATCGGGCAACCGAAGGGGAATTGATAATTTCGGGTAAACACACAAAAGACTTTACGGATCGCGAATGGGATGATTATCGTAATAAAAAAATCGGTTTTATTTTTCAAAGTTATAATTTGATTCCGCACTTGACCGTATATGAAAACGTCGAGATTGCTTTGACTATTTCGGGAGTTGCGGTCAATGAGAAAAAAAGTCGCGTGCTCGAAGCACTGAAAAACGTCGGTTTGCTGAAAGAAAAAAATAAAAAGCCGAATCAACTATCGGGCGGACAGTGCCAGAGAGTGGCGATAGCGCGTGCCCTTATCAATGACCCCGAGATTATTTTGGCAGACGAACCGACAGGCGCGTTGGACACGAATACAAGTGAACAGATCATGGAGATCATTTCGTCGATTTCCAAGACAAAACTTGTTCTGATGGTGACGCATAATCCCGAATTGGCCGAAAGATATTCGACGCGACTTGTAAAAATAACGGACGGTCTTATCGTTTCGGACGAATTAAAAAACACCGAAAACGAAGAAAAGGAAAAGGAAGGCGAAAAACGGGAGACAGGCAAGAAGTCAAGGATGTCCTTTTTTACGGCGTTGAAAATGAGTTTCAAAAACTTGATTACGAAAAAAGGAAGAACAATAATGACGTCGATAGCCGGCTCGATCGGCATCATCGGTATCGCCTTGATTCTTGCTATTTCCAACGGAATGCAGACGTATATCGATAATTTGCAGAAAGATATGTTGTCGTCGACACCGATCAGCATTTCCACTTCTACCGTAGACATAGAACAAGCGGTTAACGTTTTGACTGCGCAAGACGCTTTGGCTGAATTTCCGCAGGTTGAAAAAGTATTTGTCAAGAAAGCACTCGATATGTCGGAATTGATGAAAAAGAATATTCTTACACAGGAATACATCGATTATATCGGAAAAATCAATCCGAACTATTACAGCGATATTATGTATCGGACGGGACTTGATATGTCGTTTTATACGATACGGGAGGGTGATATGTCGTATGCCGGGATGACAAAAGAAACGGCGACAGGCAGCGTCAGTAACTCCGGTTTTCAAATGCTCCCCGAAAGCGAATTTGTTTTATCTCAGTATGATATTCTGTATGGAACGTATCCGCAAAACAAGGAGGATTTGGTTTTGGTTGTAACATCAACAAACGAGATTTCCGAATCGACTTTGGTTAATTTGGGTATCCGAAACGTTCAGTCAAAGCTTACAGAATATGATTTTTCCGCATTGATCGGGAAGCCGTATAAAATCCTGACAAACAATTTGAAATATCAATTTAATTCTTCTAAATTCGACCCGATCGGTCTTATGGACTTATCGTTCGACGACGCCTTGACTTTGCATATTACGGGTATACTTCGTATCAAAGAAGAAGCAAAGGGCGGTGCTTTGTCGTCGGGTATCGGATATACAAAAGAATTATACCGTTATGTACAAACCGAAAATTTGCATTCGGATATTGTAAAATACATGAATGACAATCCGGAAAACAATCCGTTTACCGGTGTGCCTTTTGTCGATACTCTTTCTTCCAAAAAAGAAGAACAAAGAGAGGCTGTATACAGAAGAATAGGCGGATGCGCTTTGGCAAACGAAATCAATATTTATCCGAAGAGTTATGAGACGAAAGATCTGATAAAAGACTATTTGAATGCTTACAATGCCGATAAAGAAAAAAAAGATAAAATCACATACAGCGACACGTCCGAACTGATCGGAGAATCAATTACGTCGATTATTGACGTAATAACCTATGTCTTAATTGCTTTTACGGCGATTTCACTTGTAGTGTCGAGTATAATGATTGCTATTATTACTTTTGTATCAGTGTTGGAGCGTACAAAAGAAATAGGTGTTTTGCGCGCGATCGGCGCAAGGAAAAAAGACGTAAAAGGTATTTTTGTAGCGGAGACTTTTATTATCGGTTTGCTTTCGGGCGTTATTGGAGTCGTGACAACCTACGTTTTGAGTATCCCGATCAATGTTATCATGAAGAATCTTGTCGGAGTTTCCGGTATCGCCGCTTTGAATCCTCTTTATGCCTTTTTATTGATTCTTGTCAGCATTGCTCTTACCGTTTTGTCGGGACTTATTCCCGCGAATAAAGCAAGCAAGCAGGATCCTGTCATCGCATTAAGAACGGAATAAATTTTAAATATTTGACGGAAACAAAAAAATATATTATAGTTTATAATATGTTTACGGAATATGTAAAACCGAATTTTTCGGAAAAGAAATTTGTTGACGCACCAAATGTCGTTTGGGAGAAAGCGCCGCGTGACGGCGTTGCTCCCGAACGCTACCATTCGATGAGTATTTTCCCCGAGTATTTCAAGGTAAACGGGGTGTGGCTTCTTGCCGAAGAAAGCCGTATGGATTGCGTCGCCGTATTATCAAACGAAAGGATCGCCGTCGTGGAGTTCCGGAATCTAAAAAAAGGGGATCTTGTCGCTATCGGCAGAAGTGAAGACACACAAGAAGGTATTTTTGTTTACGATAAAGGTTTTTCGGGCGGAAAGGAAGAGAAAGATATTTTTGCATTCAGGCAGTCCCGTTCGAGAGAGACTGCTTTTTCGCGCGATTACGACGAATTGTATAATTTACTGAAATACGAAAAAGAACACGGCAAGATCGTTTGGGTTTTGGGACCGGCATTTGCTTTCGACGCCGACGCAAGAAAAGCGATGAGCGCTTTGATACAAAGAGGATATGCGCATGCGATTTTAGCGGGGAACGCTCTTGCCACGCACGATCTGGAAGGAGCCTACTTGCACACGGCTTTGGGACAGAATATATACACGCAAGAATCAGTCCCGAACGGGCATTACAATCATTTGGATTTGATAAATCGCGTTCGATTTTACGGCAGCGTAAAAAGGTTTATAGAAGAAGAAAAAATCGATAACGGTATCATTTACACTTGCGAGAAATGCGGTGTTCCGTATATTTTGGGGGGATCGATTCGTGATGACGGACCTCTACCGCCCGTATACGGAAACGTTTATGAAGCGCAGGACGCAATGCGGAACGAACTGAGAGGAGCGACGACAGTAATTTGCCTTGCCACAATGCTACACTCGATTGCCACGGGCAATATGACGCCCTCATATAGGGTTTTGTCTGACGGTACGGTGAGACCGGTTTTCTTTTATTGCGTTGACATATCGGAATTTGTTATCAACAAACTCGCCGATCGCGGCAGTCTTTCGGCAAAAGGAATTGTGACAAATGTTCAAGATTTTATTGTAAATTTGGAAAAAAATTTAGGAGAATAACATTATGAAAAAATCAAAAGAGAAGAAAGGATTGGGGATCAATGCAAAGTCTTTTTTAACGGCAATACTGGTGATTTTTGCGTTGATGGTCGTTTCGTACATATTGACTTTCGTCGTTCCCGGCGGTGTTTACCCGAGAATGATAACCGACGACGGACAGTCGGTAATCGATACGACTGCCGATTTTCAATATGTCGAAGGCGGTCTTCCTTTCTGGAAATGGATTTTATCGCCGTTTTTAGTGCTTGGCAGCGAGGGAAATGTTACTTTAATTGCTGTCGTCGCTTTCCTGCTTGTCATTGGCGGTATTTTTAATTCGCTCGATAAGTGCGGTTTAATGAAGTACATGTTGGATAAAATCTCGCATAAGTTCGGTAAGTCGCGTTATCCTCTTATGGCTGTTATTGTGTTCTTCTTTATGGCTTTGGGTGCGTTGATCGGATCGTTTGAGGAGTGTGTTCCGTTAGTGCCTATCGTCGTTGCTTTGGCGATAAGCCTCGGTTGGGATAATATCACTGGCTTCGGTATGAGTTTGCTTGCCGTAGGTTGTGGCTTTGCTTCGGGCGTTTTTAATCCTTTTACCGTAGGCGTCGCGCAAGAACTTGCCGGTTTGCCTATGTTCTCGGGCGTATGGCTCAGAATAGTCTCTTTTGTGTTGATATATGTTCTTTTGTTCCTGTTTTTATATCTTCATGCCAAGAAAATAGAGAAACCGGTTATTTCGACGACAGAAAGCACTTTTGTTTCCGATAAGAAAATGGACAAAGGTCTTATTTGTTTCGCGAGTATTCTCGGGACGGGAATAGTAATTGTATTGTGCTCGGCATTTATCACCTTTTTGCAGGATTATACAATGATTATTGTTGCGGTAATGTTTTTGGTTGCCGGTATCGTTTCCGCTCTTGTTTCCGGCATGAAAGCAAAGGATATGTTTAAGACGTTCGGGCAGGGAGTTTTGTCAATTTTGCCCGCGGTGATTATGATTTTGATGGCGTCGTCTATTAAATATATCTTGACGGAAGCAAAGATTTTGGATACGATTTTGCATGCCGCAGTAGGTGTGGCGAGCACAATGCCGCAATGGGCGGTTGTTTTGTTTATTTATCTGATAGTCCTTGTTATGAACTTTTTTGTACCTTCCGGATCGGCAAAAGCGTTTATGTTGATTCCTTTAATCGTTCCGTTGGCACAGGTATTCGGCATTTCTTCGCAACTTTGTATTGTTGCTTATGCTTTCGGCGACGGCTTTTCTAATGTGTTTTATCCGACAAATGCGGCTCTGCTTATCAGTCTCGGACTTGTCGATATGAGTTATGGAAAATGGTTTAAGTGGTCCTGGAAATTCCAACTTGCCAATTTGTTTTTGACAAGCGGCTTATTGATGCTCGGATTGCTTGTCGGTTATTGATAAAATATTTTCTATAAAGAAAAACGCACACCGGAAAGAGTGTGCGTTTTTTTAGGTAAAAAGATTTTATGCAACGGAGTGTACGCCGCCGTCAAACCATCTGCCCGTCCATTCCCATGTTGAACCGTTGACGGAAATTTGCGGTCCGAGCATATCCAATGCACCGGCGATAATCAAAAGAATGACAACAATGGCGATTTCGATTCCGAGTCCGATTAACTGCCACTTTCTGGGTAAATCGTGAATAACAACGGCGCAAACATAGAAAGGAACATATCCGATAATAAAGAGAATGAAAGGGAAGTTTGGTTGCCACCAAGGTTTTTCCCAAGTTAGGACATCGCATTGATTAAGCAGTATTTCAATAATGACGGCAGCGACAGAACCGGTCACAATGACTATGATACGCCCCAATATCGCTTTTCTCTTGATTTTTCTTTCTTCTGCCGAAAGATCCTTGCAAGATATGTTTGCCTTATAATACATGTTATTCGGATCGTTCAGCCAGTCTTTATTGCCTTCCCAAAACGTTTTTCCTTCGTAACCTTCGGTTGTTTTGAGCATATAACAGCAAGCCATACCGAGGAACATGAACATAAATGAAATTTCGATATTATAGCCGATAAGAATTTGCAGAGCACTGTTTCCCGCGGCGGTCGTTCCCCATACCGGTTGACCGGTAGTAGCATATACCATGGAGTTCCAAGTTTCGTTAAAAACGTCCCAAAGCCAGAACGCAAATCCGCCAAATACGACGGAATATCTCTTTTCGCGAATATTTTTCCAAATAGCGTAAAACAAAATGACAAAAATCGGTACTATGTACCAGTTAAGCCCTTGCGGATTCTGCAGGTTTTCTTCCAGCATGTAGGGAGTGGTTTTTCCCGGTGCCGATAATGCGAGCAATAAACTGTTCATAACTAGATTCTCCTTAATATTTGATGATTTGAGTATACCACCAAACAAAATCCATTTCAAGACCTAATATAAAAGCAAAAAATCATATTGTGTAGAGTTACAATTGATGTGAAACATTATTCACCCTGCTACTTAGACAAGGAATGTGCTACGTTCGCCACAAATGAGAAAGAAAAACATGGGGGATATTATAAATGGATAGATGTATCTATTTTGAGATTTTTCCATTGAGTCATTTTTGAGTCGCGCAAGAAATCGTCGGCTTTGAAATATATGTAATTGTATCTATAATTAGGTAAAAAATACCGTTATTACAAAAAGAACAGAGCCGCGTGTTCAAACGCGACTCTGTTTGGCGGAGCGTTGGTAACGTAAATCGAATAATAAGTTAACTAATGCTACTGAAAACTTCGTTTATTTTTGTTTCAATATTATCCCAGTCGGATTTTAATATCGCAAAATAATTACTATCTCGCTTGAGAAAGTTTGATTCATTTAACGTGCTATCAGATTCCTTTTTTACACTATAATAACGTCTTCCCGAAGATATTATTATTTCAAATAACTTATACAACATTTCATCATACTTATCTTTACACTCAAAAATCTTCTTTGGTATGAAGAAAGTTCTATCTTCTAATTCTTTAAAGATATCATAATAGTAATCATCATATGCTTTATCTTTGTTTACGTGATCAAATATAGTTTTCAAATCAGAAGATTTAATGTTCTTGTAGTAAAAACGTGAAGCCAACGCCACAAATGCTATACATATGGTTCGCGCATTGTGAGCAAATGGTATAATCTCAGCAGCATTGGGTGAGTTTTCTTTTGCTTTGTCAAATTTTGTTATAAAAGTTTTTTTATAATAAGAGTCAATATATAGTAACTCTTTTACTAAAGAGCAAATCTGCATTTGATCACCGTTAAAGACAGGGTTATAGTATTTTTCCAAATACAGTGTAGAAGGCTTTGATCTGCTTGACCCTGGCAGCTGAAAAATACCAGCCAAACATAATTTACCAACTTCTACCAGATCAGTATTTTTATAATCCTCTCTATAATCACGAGGAATTACTTCACCGCGTTTGGTTTGATAAAAAAAACCTACATTACGCATTTCATTGCCAAATCTAACTTGTTCTGGCGCATTTGATTTTAAATCAATTTGTTTAATTGCTTTTTGTGAGTTAGTTGCTTTCGCAATTTCTAAACTAAACAAATTCTTGTCATCTTCATTTTCACCGATAGTGCGAATTATTTTACACGGAAGATATAAATCATTCCCTTTATTGATATCTTTGCTTTTATGTAATAATGTCGTAGTTTGACCTCCATTTACAATGGAAAAATTCTGTAATTTAACTTGTTTACCGTCAACATCAAAATCATCACATATAATAGTCAATCCATTATTTTTAAACCAAAATGTATCAGGGCTCTTGCTAATAGTTTCATTGATCGATGCGTCGATATCTCTCTTTTTTATAAAATATCTAAGATTACGCGACAATAAGTTTGTGCTATGTGTTGCATACAATTCTTTAATTGAAAAAGCAGACGCATTAACTATAACCGCATCATCATTATAAAATAATGCATTATTTGCTTTGTCGATCTCAATTTTACCTCTTTCTACAGAAGGTCTTCGAGATTCAGATTCCTTAATCTCATCGAGTACATCTTCTCCGAAGTATAACTGTATTTCGTAATTAACACTATTTAAACCGTGTTCATCAAGCAATTTACGTATTCTATCCTCTCTAATCCCATTCTTTGGTGCACTTGTATAAAAAACAAAACATACTTTAGATTCTTCACCTATTTCTGCATTTAAAGATAGAAATCTGCGTTGGACTTTTTCATTAACTGTTTCATATTCTCCTCTATCCATTCCTTTATAGAATAAAATCATTTTAGCAACGGCATCACGAACGGCATCAAATGTTATACTCTCATAATACTTGGATTGGCAGATAATCAAGTTATTTGTTTCTGAATTTGGATCCGAAAAGAGAGCATCAACGCCACCATCTTTAACTGAATCAACGAGAAGGTTATCTATATCTGCTTCAGTAAAGGATAGAGATGGATTTTTAAAAAAGTTTGCTTTTACACAAAGAACAGTAAAAACATGTTCGTCAGGTTTTTTTCTCAAACCTGGGAACACTTCTTTCAAAGATTGTATTTTGGCGCTTATTGTTTGATAGTTACTCTTTTTATCCATTTTCTGTTCTCCAACATTTAATTATCTATATTTTACCATAAAACAACAAAATTTTCAATCACTTACGCTACTATTACACGGTTTTTTAAAAGAATGGCACTATGGCGGGTGCTTGTCTTGATAAAAGTTGTTGACATAAAAAAATAACCTAAGTTGAAACAAGTTCAATTTAGGTTATTCTTGGCGGAGAGAATGGGATTCCCTCGCACCAAAGCCCTTCGGCTTTGCGACAGGCCGGGGCGGTAGGATGCCGCACTGTGGCATCCGCTACGGGCGCAGGTATCCTTGTATATACAAATGCGCCCTATCCGCCCGTTCGAATCCCTTTATTGCTTTTATCAAAAATAATACGAACCCACATTTGAAGGTTCGTATTATTTCTTGATGGCGGAGAGAATGGGATTCGAACCCATGGTACTGTTTGCAGTACACACGATTTCCAGTCGTGCTCCTTCGACCTCTCGGACATCTCTCCATCACATAAAAGGTCGAATTTTTTGAAAGCACAAGTATTATACATTATTTTTTTTTGTTTGGCAACGATTTTGTATATATTATTTCAAAATGCTCTTGTCAACCAACAAATATCCGTAGCAATCGAAATCGCCGTTCGGTTCAATTTCGATCATGGTGCAACCGCGTTGCGCTGTTTGTTTGGCGATACCGATGTATGCGAGGTAATCGATACTCAAGCTGTACGTCAAACGAATCGGTTCTTTTGTTTTATCGCCACCGTTATAAAAGAGTGAATAACTGTTCAGGTGATCGTGTCCGCAAAAGACACCTTTAGTGCTTCCTATTTCCATCATTGTTTCAAAGAGGTTGTCGCTTGTTACGCCGCAGCAAACCCAGCCGCCGTCGATGTCTTCACCCATGATACCGAATTTAAGTTGTACGTTTTCGGTATCTTTTTGGTCGTTATAATACCATTCGCTATAAGACGTCTTGAATTCTTCCATCGGGATATGGAAGAAAGCCAAAGATTTGATCGTCATGATGTCTTCGGTAATATGGAGTTTTTCCTTGTTGAGCTCATTCAAAGAAAGGACGGTATTTTTGTACCAATCAATCTGACATTCGTGCATATGGTCATAATCGCGGAAAAATCCTTTTTCATATGAATGAGAATCGAAAAGGAAAATGCTTTGTGTGATGGCTCCGGCACTGCTTTTGACATTGATGACGGTGTTGCCGTATCCGGCGTCGTTTTCAAGGTCGTTTGAATAGCCGCTCTTTGTACCGCAAAAACCTTCTTGGTACAGACAATATTTTAAGTCGCCGTTTTTGACAGCGTTCATATAGTAGTCATTGATATATTCGCGGTCATAATAACTGTAAACTTCGGTGTCGTGATTGCCGTAAACGAAAGTCCAATATACGCCGAGACTTTCCATAAGAGCGGTAAATTCTTTAACGGGCGTCAAGTTGTTAAATGTGCCCGATTGAAATGGAACAGGGTATCCGATGTCACCGGTAACGATAACCAAATCCGGTTTTTGATCGTGGATAAGGGTGGCGACGGCATTTATTGCCCAGTTGTCTTTTTGGATACACATAAATCCTCCGCCGATATGAACGTCGGTCAGTTGCATCACGCGAAATTGTCTATCGCAGGTAAATGTCCAAAAACCCGTTTCTTCATCCAAGAACGGTTTCAGTTGTTCCGACGTATAAGCGACTGTTTCGACGCTTGCCGCATATTTTTGGTTGGCGGTGCTGCTGATATAATTGATTGCGGCGAGTATGCCGATTACCAATAGAAGAGAAGCAAGTACGATTGCGGTAATTTTTAAGCCTTTTTTTGTTTTCATTTTTTCTCCTTTATAAAACGAATTTTATTTTGCAGTTATATTGTTGACTTAATTTTTTTGAAAGCGAATTTGTTTCTTCAACAATTATATCATAGGGGACGTCTTTTGTAAATATCGCTTTAATGATAAATTCTTTTTCGTTTTGACCGTAGTCGTGATAGTCTTTTTCAATAATTTCGCAAATTATGTCGGTTTGCAAACATTGTTGTTCGATGTTTTTCCATGTTTTGTCATCGGGGAGCGATCCGAGAAGATTTTTTATTTCTTGCGCACATAGTTTTATGCCGCCGATTACCATAATAGTGCTGACGATGATACCGAAAAACGCATCAAGTCGTAATTGAATGTATTTTGAAAGCAAAAGTCCGATTACGGTCATAAAGGTAACGGATGCGTCGAGGATGCTATCATAATATGCACATTTCAGAATATCGGAATCATTCTTTTTGTCTCCTTGTTTATACATGACCGCCATGCCGATTTTTACAAAAACAGTGCAAAGCATAATGATAAAATGAGTCCATTTGAAAACGACAAGCGTAGCGAAAAGTCTGTTCAGTGCGGCTATAAAAAAATATCCGCCTACGGCGATAATAATGATGGACATAACAAAAGATACTATTTGTTCAAGTCTGCCGATGCCGTGCGGAAAAGATTTATATTTTTTTTGTTGTGAGAGCAGGTAAAAACAGACTGCGGACAGTGCGGAACCGACGACATCGCCGAGATTATTGAATGCGTCTGATAATATGGCTATGTTGCTTCCGACAAGGCCAATCCATAATTTGACGCCGAACAAAACGGTGTTAAGAATAATGCCGATTATCGCAATAATAAAGATATTTTTACTTTGTTTATAAATCATTGTAACAATTCGCGGCAAAAACCGTCGAGGCTCTTTTCAAGATTTTTGTCGGCGGTGGCAAGTTGAGTTTCTATCGGTAAACTGCGGTCGCTGATTTCGTAGACTTTTTGTATATTTTCGGGATAGGAAGCGTTTGACGGATAATTGTTGCGTCCGCAAAACACTGTGATTTTTTTACCTGTTTTTTGAGCGCGTGCGGCGATACCTCCGACGACTTTTCCGTTTAGGCTTGTTAAGTCAAAACAGCCTTCGCCCGTCAAAATATAATCTGCGTCCGCGGCAATATTTTCAAAACGGATCATATCGAGAATATAATCGATACCGGAAATAAGATTGCCTTTCAGAAAAGCCTTGACGGCATATCCGAGCCCACCGGCGGCGCCGTTCCCCGGATCGGACGGATCGACGCCTAAAAAGGAAGTTGCGGATGCGTAGTGACGCATGTTGTTTTCCAAAATGTCGGTTATTTCTTTTGTTTTTGCACCTTTTTGCGGCGCGAAAACATAACTGCATCCGTTCGGCCCGAGCAACGGGTTTTTTACGTCGCACAGTGCGGTAAAAGTTAATCCGTCTATATTTTTCAGAAAGTCTTCGATTTCGATTTTATGTATATTTTTCAGTGTTCCGCCTGTCGGAATAAACTTTTCGCCATCGGCATTCAAAAAACGAACGCCGAGTGCGGCGAGCATACCGGCTCCGCCGTCGTTTGTCGAACTTCCGCCGAGGCTGATAACGATTTTTTTCTTTCCCAGATTTTTGGCGTGCAGAATATGTTCGCCGAGTCCGTATGTGGTGGTAACAAGAGGATCTTTTATAAGCGTGGACGGCAAACCGGAACTGTTTGCGACCGCTATGTACGCGGTATCGCCGGAGAAACCGTATGCCACCGTTTTTTTGAAAAAATTTCCGTCGGTGACTTTCGTGGGCAGAAGATGACCGCCGAGTAAGCGTACGATACATTCTATTGAGCCTTCCCCGCCGTCGGCGATAGGATATGACAGACATTCCGCATCGGGAAAATGATTTTTCAATACCTTTTCGGCAACAAAACAAAAATCAATGTTTTCGATACTTCCCTTAAAGGTGTCGGGCATGATCAAAAATTTCACAGGGCCTCCGAGTTGCTTTTTAATTGACAATATATTACTTTTTTATTATACTGTAATTGCGAGTAAAAAGCAATATAGGATTTGGCGAATGAAAAGGATATACGTATTTGATACCACGTTGAGAGATGGGGAACAAGCCCCCGGTTTCAACATGCAAGCCGATGAAAAACTGGAAATGGCTTTGCAGTTGCAAAAACTCGGCGTTGACGTAATCGAGGCAGGTTTTGCGTCTCAGTCCGACTATATATCACTGTCGTTAATTGCCGAAAAAGTGCGGAATTGTACGATATGTTGCCTTGCTCGCTGTCGTAAAGAGGATATCGATTTGGCGGAAAAGGCTTTGCGCCCGGCCGCAAAATCAAGATTGCATTTATTTATTGCGACAAGCGATTTGCATATGCGTTATAAATTGCACATGACTCCGGACGAGGTCCTATTGAGTATTCGGTCAAGTCTTGACTACGCCCGTGGCAAATTTGACGAAATACAGTTTTCCATGGAGGACGCGACCAGAAGTGACCCGTGCTTTTTGAAGCAAGCTGTCGGCGTGGCAGTGGAATCGGGTGCGACGATTATAAACCTACCCGACACGGTCGGTTATGCTTATCCGAGTGAAATATATAATCTGATGCGCGAAATGACAAATACCTATAAAAACGTATCGTTTGCTACGCATTGCCATAATGATCTTGGGCTTGCCGTAGCAAACACTTTAAGCGCAATCGAGGGTGGAGCGACGCAAATAGAATGCACCGTGAACGGTATCGGAGAGCGTGCGGGCAATACTTCTTTGGAAGAAGTCGTCATGGCGCTTCATATAAGAAAAGAGCACTTCGGAGCGGAGACCGGAATCGTTTTACGGCAGATTTATCCGTCTTCGAGCGCTTTATGCGATATAACGGGTTTGAAACTTTCACCAACAAAGCCTATCGTCGGGAAGAATGTGTTTTTGCATGAAAGCGGTATACATCAGCAAGGCGTCCTTGCCAACCGAAAGACCTATGAAATATTGAATCCGGAAGAACTCGGCGTTGTTGAGAATAATCTCATTTTGGGTAAACACAGCGGACGGCATGCGTTGGAAGAATATTTGAACAGTATGGATATCGTAATCGGTAAAGACGATTTGGACGATTTGTTCGAGCGGTTCAAAAAGCTTGCCGAGAAGAAAAAAGTGGTTACGCATAAAGATATTATTTATTTGATGTCAAACGGAAGAAGAGTCGCCGAAAAGCGTATTTATTCCATAATCGGCTATAATATCGTATCGGAAGAAGGAAAGCCCGCATCGGCGAGCATCCGCTTAAAAACGGGAGACGAAATAAAAAGCGGCGAGGGCGAGGGCGACGGACCTTTGGACGCCGCCTTTAAGACTATTAACCGTATTATCGGAAAAGATTTTTTGTTGCGCGATTGGTCGTCAAGCGCAATAACCGAAGGGGAAGACGCCGTAGGCACCGCTTCGCTTCGGCTTGCTCTTGACGGAAAAGAAGTAACCGGACGCGGCGGATCGACGGATACGCTTGAAGCCAGTATTATCGCATACGTTAACGCATGTAATAAACTTCTGTAAGGAGTTATTTTTGGGAAAAAAGATTGCCGTAGTTTGTTCGGCGAAAGACAAGTATTTTTGTGATGAATTTTTGCAATCGCTCTGTGAAAAGACCGATAGGTTTTCCTTAAAGGTTGATATTTCTTTTTGGGAAGACTTTTCCGATTGTGCGTCACTGAAAAAGTGTGACGCGATTGTTTTTATGGCGGATTCTTTGTCGAAATTGTTTTCCGAAAGATTGCGTAATCTGAAAAATGCCATGGGTTTTTGTTCGGATAAAGTTTATTATGAAAACGGAACGGAAAAAACGGTTTTGGTAAAAGATCTTCTTGCCGGGTTCTCTGTTGACGAAAGCGGCTTCAGAAACGGTATGTATGGACGGGAATGTTTTGATGTGTATCGGAATTCCGAAATAGAAATGGAAAAGACGATCCGGATTGCGTTTGAAACGGCGCAAAAAGAGAAAAAAACACTTTTGAATCTTGACAAGGGCTGTTTTTCGGCGACGTCGCGCCTTTGGCGGTATGCCGTTCACGAAATCGCCGAAGATTATCCGGATGTGCTCGTAGAGGACGCCGAGTTGGCTTCATTGGTCGATGGGTTTGACTACAATGGAAAAGTGGTTGTTTGCGATAATTTGACAGGCGATACGATTCTTCCTTTTATGACAAAAAACACGAATAAGGAATCGTTTTTTGCGGAAAGCGTAGGTTCGGATTCCCTTTTTATGATTTCTGTGTGCTGTGCAGAAAAAGATGATTTTTCGTTAGATAATGTAATAGATTATTTTGTAGATACTTGTTATAACATGATCGGGAGGTAATTTAGAATGAGTTATGACGTGATTATTGTCGGTGCCGGTCCTGCCGGAATATTTACCGCTTACCAACTTATCAATAATGGCTTTTCAGGCAGAATTGCTATTTTTGAAGAGGGGAAAGCAGTCGAAAAAAGGTCGTGTCCGAAGAATGTGACAAAAAAATGCGTTCAGTGCAAACCGAGTTGCAATATTACTTCGGGTTTTGCGGGCGCAGGCGCGTTCAGTGACGGTAAATTATCGCTCAGTTCGGAAGTGGGTGGGGATTTGCCCGATTTGATCGGAACGGAAAAAACGCAAAATCTGATCGATTATACCGATAAAATTTATTTGGCGTTTGGTGCTGATACGCATGTCGAAGGGATTGAGTTTGTTGACGAAATAAAAGAGATAAGACGCCGTGCCATTATGGCTGATTTGAAACTTGTCGATTGTCCGATTCGCCATCTGGGCACCGAAAAAGCCCACGCGTTGTATTATAAATTGGAACAACATCTGCTTGACAAAAAAGTGGAAATATTTACCGAAACGCTTGTTACCGACTTGATTATTCAAGACGGAGAGTGCAAAGGGGTTATTGCAAAAGACAAAGAATACTATGCCGATATAACGGTTGTTGCGACAGGTAGGCGCGGTGCCGATTGGCTTGATAAAATGTGCCGCGTACACAAAATCGAGTCCGAGTCGGGTAATGTCGATATAGGCGTTCGCGTTGAACTTCGCAGTGAAGTCATGGAAGAGGTCAATAAGGCTCTTTACGAATCGAAATTGATCGGATATCCGAAGCCGTTTTTCAATAAGGTAAGGACTTTTTGCCAAAATCCGGGTGGTTTTGTAACCCAGGAGAACTATGAAGACAACTTGGCTCTCGTCAACGGACATGCTTTCAAAGAGTATAAATCGGAAAATACCAATTTGTCTATTTTGTGTTCGCATCATTTTTCCGTGCCGTTCCATGAGCCCATTCTCTATGCGCAAAAGGTAGGACAGCTGATGAATATGCTCGGAGACGGACATATCCTGGTCCAAAGACTCGGCGATATTCGTTGCGGCAAAAGAACGTGGGAAAAAGAATTGTCGAAAGGTAACGTCAGACCGACGCTTTCCGACGCCGTTGCGGGGGATATTACGAGCGCGATGCCGTATCGCACCATGATTTCCATTTTGGAATTTATTGCGCAAGTAGACCGTATTTTCCCCGGGTTTGGCGGAAGCGAAACTCTATTATACGCACCGGAAATCAAGTTTTACAGCAACCGGATTGTGATGGATAAAGAATTGAAAACGGGCGTTAAAAACCTGTATTGTTTGGGTGATTCGAGCGGTTGGACAAGAGGATTGATGATGTCGTCCGTTATGGGCGTTCACCTTGCAAACTGCTTGCTTGGGAAAAACGACAAATGAAACCGCTTTGTTCCGTTCGGACAATGAAAGAAATCGAAAAAGCCGCTATGGCAAAAGGTCTATCGTATACCGAAATGATACGGAGAGCCGGTAAAGCGATCGCGGATAACGTGCCGATCGGTGCGAAAAGAATCGCTATTGTCTGCGGAAAAGGTAACAACGGAGGCGACGGGTATTCCGCCGCCTGTTTTCTTTTTTTGCAAGGGCGCGAAACTGAAATAATACAACTTGAAAAGGATGTTTCTCGCGACGCTCTTTATTTCTACGAAAAGTGTAAAGATATCGGCGTAAAATGTATTCGTTGCAACGAATTATCGGATTTTTCTTTATATGATGTAATTATTGACTGCATATTCGGAACGGGTTTTTACGGAGAAATGCCGGCAGAATACAGGAAAACTGTTTCGCTTATAAACGAATCGGGTAAATACGTGTTGTCGGCGGACATTCCCAGCGGCATCGACGGCAATAACGGCTTGTCGTCAACTGCGGTTACTGCCGATAAAACGGTTGTTTTCGGAAGTTATAAATACGGCAACGTTCTGCAAAGCGCAAAAGATTATTCGAAAGAGAATACGTTGGTTGATATAGGCCTGACTTGTTGTGGCGAGAAATATGTTTTGGAAGAAAAAGATTTTTTGCCATTTTTACAAAAAAGAAAAAACAATAGCCATAAAGGCGTTTACGGCTATACGGCAATATTCGGAGGATGCGAAAATTATTCCGGTGCGGTTAAACTTGCCGATATGGCTTGCGCCGCGCTTTATTCGGGATCGGGCGTTATTCGACTTGCAGTTCCGAAAGATATTTTTCCGTATGTTGCGCCGCACGTGATAGAAAGTACGCTTTTCGACGAAACGGAGACGGAGCTGATTGTCGCCGGCGTTTCGGCAATCGGAATAGGGTGCGGTTGGGGTAGAAATGTCGATAGAGAATCGGTTTTGAGACATATCTTGCAAAAGGCTTCATGCCCGATTGTTGTTGACGCGGACGGTTTGTTTGCATTGAAAAATATCGGGTTCGGAATAATGGAAAAAAACCGTTATCCCGTCGTTTTGACTCCGCATTACGGCGAGATGGCGAGACTTGCCGATTTGTCTGTAAAAGAAATCGAAAACGATCCGATCGGCGTTGCCGAAGGTTTTGCTTCAAAAAATAAATGTATTGTTGTCTTAAAGGGTCCGTCAACCGTTATTACCGACGGATTAAAAACATACGTTTGTACGCGCGGCTGTGCCGGTATGGCGACGGCGGGCAGCGGAGATGTGCTTACGGGGATCATGGTAGGCGTATTGGGACAGTATGGGTTCAGTCTTTTATCCGTTGCTTACGCTACGTTTATAAATGGCGTTTCGGGGGAGATGGCGCAAGAAAAATATACCGATATCGGGATGACTTCGCTTGATACGGTACATGAAATCCGTTCCGCGATTTCACGGCTCAGAGATAACAACGGAATTGTTTGACATTTTTTTCTTTTTGTTTTAATATAATACAACGAAGGAGAAATTCGACTATGAAACAAAAAACAATTTTTCAGGGTGTCGCAACCGCGTTGATTACGCCTTTCAATAAGGGTGGAATCGATTACGAAAATTTTGCTCGTCTTATTAACTGGCAGATTGACAGCGGTGTTCAAGCGCTTGTCGTATGCGGCACTACCGGCGAATCCTCGACCTTGACCGACGATGAGCACAGAGACGCCATTACGTTTGCATGCAAGGTGGTAAACGGCCGCGTTCCCGTTATCGCGGGCGCAGGCAGTAACGATACTTCTTATGCCCTCGACCTTGCAAAATGCGCTTGCGATTCCGGGGCGGACGCCCTTTTGTGTGTTACGCCTTATTATAATAAATGCACGCAACTCGGCTTGATTAAGATGTTTGAGCAAATCGCCGACGCAAGCAGCGTTCCGCTTATTTTATACAACGTCCCGAGTCGTACTTCTATGAATATCGAGCCGTCAACGTACGCGATTCTTGCCGACCATCCGAATATCGCCGCTATCAAAGAAGCCAACGGAAATATTGCGCAAATGGTCGAAACGATGAGTTTGGTCAAAGATAAACTTGATATATACAGCGGGAACGACGATCAGATTGTTCCGATGCTTTCGATGGGTGCCAAGGGCGTTATTTCCGTGCTCAGCAATGTTGTTCCGTCGCAGACGGTCGAACTTTGCCGTCGGTTTTTCAGCGGAGATATCGGCGGTAGCGCCGCGATGCAGTTAGAATTGTTGCCTTTGATAAAAGCGCTTTTCTGCGAGGTAAATCCCATTCCGGTCAAAGCCGCCATGCACGCACTTGGATATTGCGAGCAAAATATTCGTTTGCCGCTTACCGATATGGAAGAAACCCATTTGGAAAGACTTCTTTCCGAAATGAGAAAATGCGGTTTATCCGTTTGATTTTCGTCATTTTCAGGGCTGTCGACGCATCGACAGCCCTTTTTTATTTGAATTTTTTACCGACAAATTTTTCAAGCAAAGCAACCAAAGCATACATTCCCGCAGCAAGAATACACAGAATTACCGTGCTTGCCATCACGAGATCGAGTTGAAATATTTGAGAACCGTATACAATCAGGTAGCCCAGTCCTTCTTGCGAACTGAGGTATTCGCCCATAATCGAACCGATCCAACTGAGTCCGACGTTTATTTTCAGAACGGAAATCATGTTCGGAATATTTGCGGGAAAAATCAGTTTTGTAAAGGTTTTTATTTTTCTGGCATGCAACGATCTCATCAGCATGATTTTTTCTTTGTCGACTTCGCAAAATCCCGAAAGCATACTGATAATCGTGATAATAATACATATCAGAACCGCCATAAATACGATGGCTTTTTTGCCGACGCCCATCCAAATGATGATAAGAGGACCGAGGGCGATCTTCGGCAAAGAGTTCAGAGTAATAAGATACGGTTCGAGTACGTTTCGCAGCGTTTCGTTCCACCATAAAATTGCGGCGATAATTGTCCCGGAAAACGTTGCTATCAAAAAACCGAGTACCGTTTCGTAAAAAGACGCTTGGATGTGTGTAAAAAGATCACCGCTTTTGTATAAGGTTTTTATAATAGCGAGAATTCGGGAGGGGCTGGAAATGATGAACGGATCGATTATATTAAAATAAGCAATCAGTTCCCATGCGCCCAATAGTCCGACAAGGACGAGAATTCGCAAAGTGTGGACGACGATTTTTTTTGCCCTTGTTTTTTTAATGAATTTCTTATGTTCGTTACTCATTGTTATTCCTCCAGCAGTTTCCAAATTTTTTTGAAATAAAAAGAAAAGTCGGCGCATTCTCGTTTCTCGAGCGGTGACAGCCGTTTGTCAAGATCGATATCAATCGTTTCGACAACGCGTGCCGGTCTTTTGCTGAGGACTACTATGCGATCGCATAAAGAGATGCTTTCGTTAATATCGTGGCTGACCAAAATAGCCGTTTTTCTCTCTTTGCGAATAATGGAGTATACGTCGTCGCATACGTTCAGGCGCGTCTGAAAATCAAGCGCGGAAAATGGCTCGTCCAAAAGAAGTATTTCCGGTCTGGTAACCAAAGTCCTTATCAGCGCGGCACGCTGACGCATGCCGCCGCTGAGTTCGGAAGGGTGTTTTTTGGAAAACTCTTTCAAGCCGTATTTTTCCAGAAGATCGCGTGCGAATTTTTTATCGGCGGCGTTTTTTTTGCCTCTGATTTCTGGTCCGAGTAAAACGTTTTTTTCAATGGTGCGCCATTGAAAAAGTTGATCGCGTTGCGGCATCAGCCCGACGCCTGCCGAAGATTCCGGCTTTTTCCCCGACTGTAAGACGATTTGTCCGCAGACGGGTACATAGATGCCGGCAAGCAGATTCAGTATTGTCGTTTTGCCGCAACCGGACGGTCCGACGATGCCGAAAAACTCTCCCTCGTTCACTTCAAAAGAAACGTTGTCGACGGCTTTTGTTTCTTGTTCGGTCGTGTGATAGGAATAAGAAACGTTTTTTACTTCGAGAACTTTCATAGTTGCTCCGATATGATTTCTTCCACGATGCTGTTGTCGACGATTTCCGAATTATACGGAATTTTTGCCGTAATGGTTTTTGCCGACAAAAGAATATTCTGTAAGCCGTCAAAACTTGTTTCCGTCATCGTCGGGACAGTTTTCCATGCGTCGATTTCGATGTAATTCTTGACCGATTGGACCAGGAGACTGTAATCCGTCGTAGCGAAACTCGGTTGAACGGCTTTTGCGATATCTTCCGCGCTGTGCGTGAAGCAGTAGTTTATACCTTTCATCAAAGCTTGCATAAATTTCTTAACGGTTTCGCGATTTGCGGTAAGATAGTTTTTCGTCACCATAAAACAAGTGTAAGCGACGTTTCCGGCTTCTTTGCCGACGCTTGCCACGATATATCCTTTTCCTGCCGCTTCGTATTGGCTGGCGGACGGCTCAAACATAGTGCAATAATCCCCGATGCCACTTTCAAATGCGGAAGTAATCAAATCGAAGTTTACGTCGTAATTGATAGTTGTATCCCGATCGGACATACCGTTTTTATTGACGGCGTATTCGAGACACATCGCAGGCATTCCGCCTTTTCTGCCACCGATTATTTCTTTTCCGACGAGATTTCTCCACTTAAAATCTTCTTCTTTTTTGCGCCCGATTAAAAAAGATCCGTCTCTTTGCGTGAGTTGACCGATAATGACGGCATTGTTGGAACTGCCCTGCGATTTGACGTATACGGCTGTTTCGGGACCAAGTAAAGAGATGTCTGCGCCACCGCTGATGAGCGCCGTCATACTGTTGTCGGAACCGCCTGCGTTCGTATAGGATAATTTCAGACCGTATTCTTCAAAAAAGCCCATATTGTCCGCTACGTAAAGGGGTGCGTAAAAAACCGAGTGAGTCGTTTCGTTGAGTCGAATCAGATTTCCGTCTTTTTGTTGCGAACAGGATACGAATCCGAAACAGGCGACCATGCAAAAAACAGTTAAAAGAAGTACTGTAATTTTTTTCATAAAACCTCCCCGGGCACAAGCCCGTTTATTACAATTTATGAATGGAAAAAATGACAATGTGTCACTCTCGATATACTTAAAAGAGGATTAAAAGAAAAGTAGTATTGTAAAGTAGTTGAAATACGGAAACAAGTGTGATATAATACGAATCAAACATCGACTATAATAAGGAATATGAAGAAATATTTTTACTATATTAAAACAATTTTATTTGCAACCGTTGCATTCTTGTTTTTGCAATGTTTCTTTTGTGTCGGTACGGTAAATAATACGGCATTTGCCGACGCGGAAACGGTTACTTCCCGTACGACGGCGACTTACTTTTCCGGATTAAACGGGAAATATTTGCCGCAGTATACTCAATCCGTCGATTATTTTTCCGACTACTTTAATAATGGGAATAATTACGCAAAAGATATCGTTATCGAGTTTACCGTAAACGACGCGGCGTATTACGGTATAGGCTATACGCTGAACGGCGAAATCGTTACGGACGGAAATGAACGAAGACTCCCCGTCCCAGGCGACGGAAAGGTGTATTTTGAAACGGAGAAGTCCGGCGTTTATGTCGTGACGTGTACGGCATACGATGAAAGCGAGCGGATGATCGCTTCGGAAAGCGTAACGGTTAAAAGCGATACGGATAAGCCGTCTTTGCCAAAGACAAACGCGATGGACGGGTGGCTTGCCGACGGGACAAAGTTTGATATCGATATCGACTGGACCGACTGCAAGGATGTCTTGTCCGGGCTTGCCCATGTTCTTTATACTATCGATTCCGATCGCGGGGGAGAAATAAAAGAGGTAAAGGATATCAATAATCTTTCCCATTCGGCAATTCCGATAATGCACGCGTGTTCGTTGGGTATAACCCTGTACGACAAAGCCGGGAACGGAATAGAAATCAAAAATATTCCTTTTACGTCTTTCGACGCCACCGTTCCGCCGAAACCGACTTATTCGGTCAGTCCGCAACTCGGAAAAGATTTTTTTGCAAAAGAATACAAAATAGACGTGTTCTATCCCGACGATCCGGAAAGCGGTGCTACAAAAAAACATCATTATATTCTGAACGGCATAACCGAAGAGTATGGCGGAACGATTATTTTGGACGAACAAAAGAATTATTTGCTTTCTTTCTATAATGAAAACAATGCCGGGCAGAAATCGGAATATGTCGAAATCAATATTGCAGGTTCCGCTTTTGACATAACCGAACCGCATGTCGATCGAATGCAGGCAAAAATCGATTTGACCGAAAAAGCGGGTATTGTTTGCGTTTCTTTTATCGCCAACGACTATGGAGAGAGCGGTTTGAAAGGCGCGACGGTTAAGGGGGCAGGGTTGCCTTTTTCCATGCAGAAAGAAAAACTGTACGATTCCTTTTCTTTATATAACGATTGGCTGCAACCGTCGATGACTGTTCTTATTGAAGATCAAGCGGGTAATGTGGCGAATTGGACGGTTATGATCGAGTATCTCGACGATAAGACCGTGACGGAAGAAATAAAGACATTGATCGAACTGTACCGCAATACCGATTTTTCGTCTTTTCCCCAAGAATCAAAGGAAAAAATCGACTCTTTGTATATGCAAATGAATCATTTGCTGAATACGAGCAACAACGAACTTTCGGCGATATATACCCTTTACGAGGCTATTTGCGACAGATTCAAACCGGTGGCGACTTGCGAATACGAGATCGTTTCCGCGCCCGACTGCGTTTCGTCCGTTTTGCATTACGAAATAGAACAAGAAGACTTTGCGAACGGAACGTTCGGTAATACCGTTACCTTAAAAATGTATCGCGGGACCAATGCTGCGTTGGATTATTTGCGACTTGCCGGAATGGAAAGCGGTTTTCAGGACTATTTCCATTTGGAATTATATTATAACGGTGCAGTCGTCACGGAACCTCTTAAAAAGGGAATATCGGTATATATGAATTGTCCGACGGGTTATCCCGATCGTAGATTTGTATTGATCGATCAGAAAAACGGAACCGTTGTTCCGACGCAGACGGTCAATAACGAAATTTGTTTTGAAATGAAAGAAAGTATGTCTCTCGCGCTTGTCGTGAGCGGGTCGAGAGAAATGACGGAATACGTGCCTGTCGCAAGCGGTGGCGAGAAGATAACCGTTTTCGGAAGAGAGTGGCCGAAATCGACCTTTTTGTGGTTGGTGTGCGGCACCGCAGGCGGCGCATTATTGCTCATTTTATTGCTGACAATACTTGCTTTGGTGAAAAAATAAGTAAGGAGGGAAAAGTTGTTTTCGACAATCAGAAGTTATGCTTTGGACGGAATCGAAGGCTTTCCCGTCGAGGTTGAGGTTTTTTCACAAAGAGGTTTGCCGTCGCTCGAAATCGTCGGTTTGCCGGCAAGTTCGGTTCGCGAGTCCAAAGAGAGGATGAGATCGGCGATTCAGAACAGCGGATTCGAGTTCGGCAATTACAAGACTATCATAAACCTTGCGCCGGCAGATGTAAAAAAGGAAGGCTCGGCGCTTGATATTGCGATTACCGTCGGCTATTTGACGGCTACGGGAATGATACCGTATTCGAAGTGCGAACAGTTCGTTTTTTTAGGAGAATTGTCTTTGGACGGCAGTTTGCGAAGAATCAACGGCGTTATGCCTTTACTTATCAGCGCATTGCAGGCAGGGTATAATAAGTTTGTGATTCCGGCAGGGAATGCGAGAGAAGCGTCTTTTGTCAACGGGGCGGAAGTTTATGCTTTGAAAAACCTGACGGAAGTGGTAAATCTACTAATCGGTTTGCAGTATAAACCGATAGAACCGGGTGATTTCAAAAGCGGTACCGATACTGCACCGGAAGTGGATATCGGAGATGTCAAAGGGCAGTTGCTTGCAAAAAGAGGAATGGAGATTGCCGTCAGCGGATCGCATAATATTCTTCTTTGCGGGTCGCCCGGTACAGGGAAAACAATGCTCGCCAAGTGCGTCACGGGCATTATGCCCAAGATGACGTTCGAGGAAGCAATCGAAGTGACAAAGATTCATTCTATTGCCGGGCTTTTGAACGAAGAGGACGGAATGGTTATAAGGCGACCTTTCCGCTCGCCGCACCATACGGCAAGCCTATATAGCCTTACGGGAGGCGGCGCGAAAGCGACGCCGGGAGAAGTCAGCCTTGCGCATAACGGCGTGTTGTTTCTTGACGAGATGCCCGAATATAACAGAAAAGCGTTGGAGACTTTGCGGCAGCCGCTTGAAGACGGAACCATCAGCATTGCGCGAGTCGGTAAAACGGTGAAATATCCGGCGCATTTTATGATGATTGCCAGTATGAATCCGTGTCCGTGCGGTTTTTACGGTAGCAGTGTGCGACAGTGTACTTGCACGACGAGAGATCGAGTCAATTACATATCGAAAATAAGCGGTCCGTTGCTGGACAGGATAGATATATATGTGACGGTGGATAATATCGAATATGAAGAATTTCGTGCAAAATACGGCTCCGAGACGACCGCTATGGTGAGAGAAAGAGTGGAGAGGGCGCGTGAGATACAAAGAAAACGTTTTGCGGGCGAGGGTATTTATACCAATTCGCAAATGAATAACGCGCAAATAAAAACGTTTTGCCAAATCGATTCGGAAAGCGAAAAACTATTGGAAGCGGTTTTTCGTGCCGAACATCTGAGCCCCCGTTCGGCAACGAGAATATTGAAAGTATCCCGTACGATAGCGGATCTTTCCGGAAACGACAAAATTACACAAAACGACGTAGCCGAAGCGATACAGTATAAAACGGTGGATAAAAAGGAATTGATGCTCGGATGAAACTGACAAACAGGCAAAAAGCGTTATTATTACTTGATCGCACCAGCGGAATCGGTATTGCCAAAACGCGTAAACTGCTCGCCGCTTTCAACAATATGCCGGAAGTAATCTTCGACGGCTTGGCGCAATTCAGAAATACCGTTTTGCAATGCGTTTCCGAAAAAGATTACGGAGAACTGTGTTTGGCGTTGCAAGAGACGGACTTTGACTCAATCGAAGACGAATTGACGACGAAGAAGATAGATATCGTGACGATCCTTGATAAAGAGTATCCGAAAGCTTTGCTGTGCTATGACGATATGCCCTTGATTCTGTATTGCAAAGGGAATAAAGACTTGCTGAATATGCCGACTTTCGCCGTGGTCGGGACAAGATATCCGACTAAATATGGTGTGCGTGTGACGGAAGACTTTGTAGGAGATCTTGTATCGAGGTTTTGTATTGTGAGCGGAATGGCTCGCGGTATCGATTCGATAGCGCATACGACTTGCCTTGAAAATTTCGGGAAGACAATCGCTGTTCTCGGATGCGGCGCTGATGTCATTTATCCGCCCGAGAATAAAGGGCTTTACGACGAAATATGCGAACGTGGTCTCATTATTTCCGAATATAAACCGGGGGAGGGCGTTAACGCGCATAATTTCCCTGCAAGGAACCGCATTATCAGTGGACTTGCAAGAAGCGTTCTTGTAACAGAGGCGGGTGAAAAAAGCGGAACGATATTGACAATCAATTACGCATTGGATCAAGGAAAAGACGTTTTTTGCGTGCCGGGCAGTATATATAATCAAGCAAGTTCGGGCTGCAACCGCTATATCAAAGAATGTCAGACAAGAGCGGTAACGAATGTAAACGACATATACGATGAACTCGGTATGACTACGGTCAACTTGGAAAAGCCGAGCGCATTGCAACTGGATATAAATGAAAATGCGGTCTTGGAAGAATTGCAAAAACGGGGAGAAATGCACTTTGAAGAAATCATGGGGTGTGTGGACCTGACTGTTCCGCAACTGAACGCACTGTTGATAAAAATGGAGTCGGTAGGACTGATTACGAAAACAAAACATAATTATTGGAGCGTATAAATGAAGTTAGTTATTGTAGAATCACCAACAAAAGCCAAAACAATTCAAAAGTATCTCGGTAAAGGTTTTCATGTGCTTGCAAGCAGCGGACACGTCTGCGATTTGCCCGAAAAGAGTCTGGGTATTGATATTGATAATAATTTTAAACCCACTTACGTAATGGTTAAAGACAAGCAGGATGTGGTAAAACGTTTGAAATCGGCAGTCAAAGAAAGCGAACAGACTTTTCTTGCAACCGACCCGGATAGAGAGGGAGAGGCAATCAGTTGGCACTTGAAGAACGTGCTCGATTTGGACGAAACATGCAGACGTATCGAGTTTAACGAAATCAGTTTGAAAGCGGTTACGCAGGCAATGCAGAATCCGCGCGATATCAACATGAATCTTGTGGACGCTCAGCAGGCGAGACGGGTTCTCGATCGTTTGGTCGGCTATAAAATCAGTCCGATACTGAATCAAAAAATCAAACAGGGGCTTTCCGGCGGACGCGTGCAAAGCGCGGCTCTGAAAATGATTGTCGATAGGGAAAGAGAAATCAACGCTTTTGTTCCCGAAGAATATTGGCATATCTATGCGATGCTGCTAAAACAAGGAAAAACATCGGCAATAAAAGTCTTATTGAATGACTTAAACGGAAAGAAACTGACGGTTTCGGATAAAGAACAGGCGGAAAACGTTATCGGTAAATTAAAGACCGCGTCTTATTATATCGATAGTTTGAAGCGCGGTGAAAGTAAAAGTCATCCGTTTGCGCCGTTTACGACGAGTACTTTGCAACAGGACGGTTCGGCACGTTTGCAGATATCCGCCCCTGAAGTAATGAGACTTGCACAACAACTTTACGAAGGCGTCGAAATCGAGGGAGAAGGTGCGACGGCTTTGGTTACTTATATACGTACCGACTCCGTCCGCGTCAGCGAAGAAGCACAAAGAAGCGCCGCCGAATATATTACCGAAGTTTACGGCAAGGATTATGTTCCGAAAAAATATAACGTTTATACGGCGAAAGGCAGTATTCAGGACGCGCACGAAGCAATTCGTCCCATTTCACTGACAAGAACGCCGGAGAGCATAAAGAGTAAGGTCAACAAGAATCAATACAGACTGTACAAACTGATATACGATAGATTTTTGGCAAGCCAAATGTCTGACGCAATCTATAACACGCTGAATGTCCATATTACGGGCGAGGTTTCCTCCGATGAAAAGTACGGATTCAAACTCACGGGTAAAGTCGTGAAATTCAAAGGCTATACCATTGCTTACGAGAACGAAAAAGAAGATGAAGAAAACGACGCCCGTTTGCCCGACCTTGACGAAAATGAAAAACTGAATCTAAAAGAAATTAAATCCGAACAAAAATTTACCAAAGCGCCTCCTCGTTATACCGAAGCGACGTTTATTAAAGCGATGGAAGAAAACGGTATCGGAAGACCTGCGACGTATGCGACGGTTATTTCCGTATTGACAAAGAGGGCCTACACCGAAAAGGACGGAAAAAACATGAAACCGACCGATCTCGGGGTAAAGGTTACGGAATTCATGGAAAAGAATTTCAGAGATATCGTCAATATCAAATTTACCGCGGAGATGGAAACAAAGTTGGATGATGTTGTCAACGGAACGGAATGGCAAAAAATCATCAGTGAGTTTTATCCGCCTTTTCTTGCATCTATTTCGAAGGCGTATTCCGGAGAAAAGAAGGTCAAATTGGATGAAGAAGTGACTGACGTTATTTGCGAAAAATGCGGAGCAAATATGGTGGTCAGAATGGGAAAATTCGGTAAATTCCTTGCTTGTCCCAATTTTCCGAACTGCAAAAATATAAAGAACTATAACGAAGTCGTGGGCAAATGTCCTCGTTGTGGCGGCGATATCGTTAAAAAGCGCACCAAAACAGGCAAAATCTTTTTTGGCTGCGGAAACTATCCGACATGTGATTTTATGAGTTGGGAACTGCCTGCGCCTATCTTTTGTCCGAAGTGTTGCGGCGTAATGCGCATCGTTATGAAAGGAGAAGAACAACAGTATATCTGTACCAATAAAAAGTGTAACAATACCATTATTCCCGAAAAAGAGGATAAATGAAAATAACAATAATCGGCGGTGGGCTTGCCGGGTGTGAGTGCGCGTATCAACTTCTGAAACGGGGCTACGAGGTGGACTTGTACGAAATGCGTCCAACTCTTTCCACGCCCGCACACCAAACGGATAAACTTGCGGAACTTGTTTGTAGCAACAGTCTGAAATCGGTATCTGTCGCTACGTCACAAGGCGCTTTGAAAGAGGAATTAAGACTGCTTGACTGTCTCTTATTGAAAGTAGCCGAGCGCGTGAGCGTCCCTGCCGGCGGTGCTCTTGCAGTGAATCGAGCGTTATTTTCGGAAGAAGTCGAAAAGGAATTGTTTGCTTTTGATAAGTTGCGTGTTATCCGTGAAGAACGCGTCGAGATAAACGACTGGACGGTTGTTGCCGCCGGTCCGCTTGCTTCCGAAAAACTGACGGATAGTTTGCAAAAAAAATGCGGCGTCGGATATCTGAACTTTTACGACGCCGTCGCTCCGATCGTTTCGACCGAAAGCGTCGATATGGATAAAGCCTTTTTTGCGGGACGATACGGAAAAGGAGGAGAGGATTATCTGAATCTGCCAATAACAAAAGAAGAATACATAACGTTTGCTCGCGAACTCGTCTCGGCTGAAAAGGTCGTTTTGCATGATTTTGAAAAAAAAGACGTGTTTGACGCGTGTATGCCGATTGAGGTTATGGCGGCAAGAGGCGAAGATACAATGCGTTTCGGTCCTCTGCGTCCGGTCGGCTTAACCGATCCGAAGACAGGACGGCGACCGTACGCCGTCGTTCAACTCAGAAAAGAGGACGCCGAAGGAACAATGTATAACTTGGTCGGATTTCAGACGAATTTGAAATTCGGAGAGCAACAAAGAGTTTTCGGCATGATTCCCGCTTTGCACGATGCTGAATTTGTACGGTTTGGCGTAATGCATAGGAATACTTTTATCGACGCACCGAAAGTATTATCCGCAGATTTCAGTTTGAAATTCAACGGAAAAATATTTTTTGCCGGGCAAATCAGCGGTGTGGAAGGATATGTGGAATCTATTATGAGCGGACTTATGTGCGCGGTGGAAATCGATCGAAAAGCGCGTGGACTGGATGCGGTTTTGCCGCCGAAAACAACGCTTATCGGGTCGTTAATGAGGTATATTGCTACCGAAAATGTCGATTTTCAGCCAATGCATGTCAGTTTTTCTCTTCTTCCGCCCATGACGGAAGTTCGGGATAAAAAAGAACGGAAAGAAGCATACGGCATGCGTGCTGTAACGGATATGAAACAATTTGTAAGTGATATATTATAAAAGGAGACTATCTTGCTATGGATATGAAAGGAACGACGATATGTGCCGTAAAAAGAAACGGTGTGACTGCGATTGCCGGAGACGGGCAGGTTACCATGGGTAACAGCATCGTCATGAAAGGAAACGCTAAAAAAGTAAAAAGAATATTTGACGATAAAGTGGTAATCGGTTTTGCCGGAACGGTAAGCGACGCTTTTACGATGAGTGAAAAGTTTGAGGGAATGTTACAAAAATACTCGGGGAATCTCATGCGTAGCGCGGTGGAACTTGCCGAAATGTGGCGAAACGGTTTACTGCGCAATATGGAAGCGATGTTAATCGTCGCGGACAAAGACAGTTTGTATGTTATCAGCGGAGACGGAAATGTGATTGAGCCGGAATACGGAGTCGCGGCAATCGGAAGCGGTGGAAATTATGCTTTAAGCGCGGCGAGGGCTTTGATGGACAATACCGATATGTCTGCCGAAGAAATTGTGAGAAAAGCAATGAAAATCGCAAGCGATATATGCATTTTCACCAATACGAATATCGTCGTGGAAACAGTATAAAAAGGGGGAACAACTTATTATGGAACTGACACCGAAACAAATCGTAACGGAACTGGACAGATATATTATCGGACAAGACGAAGCGAAAAAAGCCGTTGCCGTCGCGTTACGTAACCGATACAGACGGCGTATGTTGCCGCAAAATATGCGAGATGAGATTACGCCGAAAAATATCATTATGAAAGGTCCTACGGGCGTCGGGAAAACCGAAATCGCAAGAAGACTTGCCAAACTTGTAAAGGCTCCTTTTGTGAAAGTGGAAGCGACAAAATTTACCGAGGTCGGATATGTCGGGCGCGACGTTGAAAGCATCGTTCGCGATCTTGTCGAAGTAGCGATTCGCCTTGTCAAGGAAGAAAAATTTGCCGAGGTTGAGCCGAAAGCGAAAGAAAACGCCATTGCCAAAATCGCGGCGGCTATTTTGCCGATAAAGAAAAAGGCTCATCCCGAAAAATCCGAAGACGAACTTCGTTCGGAATTACTTTCCGACCTTGAAAGCGGTAAACTCGACGAAATACCTGTGGAAATAGAAGTGGAAGAAGCACCGAAACAATTGCAACTCGGTCCGATGGGCGGAGGAAATGATAATAATTTCGGTGAAATAATCGGTAGTATCATGCCAAAAAGAAAGAAAAAAAGAAAAATGAACGTTGCTTCCGCGTTGAAGATTTTTATCAGTCAGGAGGCTGATAAGATGATGGATATGGACGCCATAACGCAGGAAGGACTTCAACGCGCCGAGCAAGACGGAATCGTATTTATCGACGAAATGGACAAAATTGCGTCCAAAGGAGAAGGCAGAGGACCGGATGTAAGCAGAGAGGGCGTCCAAAGAGATATTTTGCCGATAGTCGAAGGTTGTACCGTTTCCACCAAATACGGCAATATCAAGACAGACTTTATGTTGTTTATTGCGGCGGGTGCTTTCCAAATTGCAAAGGTGAGCGATCTGATACCCGAATTACAGGGCAGATTCCCGGTTATGGTTGATTTGAACAGTTTGACAGAAGCTGATTTTTGCAGGATTTTACGCGAACCGGATAACGCGATTATTATGCAATATGCGGAAATGCTGAAAGTGGATAAAGTCGATATCCGTTTTACCGATGACGCGATTGCCGAAATGGCACGTATCGCTTTTCTTGAAAACGAGAATAAAGAAAATATCGGCGCGCGTAGGCTACATGCAATCATGGAAGCACTTTTGGAAGACGTTTCGTTTAATGCGGACGGAGAAGGCGAGATGCAGGAACTTGTAGTCGATAAAACCTATGTGCAGTCGCATCTTGAAAAAGCGTTAAAAACAATGAATTTAAGAAAATATATTATCTGACGGAGAAAATATGATTACAATACCAAAAGGAACAAAAGATGTTTTGCCGGAAGAAAGTTATAAATGGCATTATCTCGAAAATCTTATTCGAAAAATTACCGCAAAATACGGTATAAAAGAGATAAGAACACCGATTTTTGAACATACGGAACTTTTTTTGCGCGGTGTAGGCGATACGACCGACATTGTCAATAAAGAAATGTATACTTTTCTTGATAAGGGTGACAGAAGTATGACGCTGAAACCGGAAGGGACTGCGGGTGTGGCGCGTTGCTTTGTCGAAAACGGACTTGATAATGCGCCTCAGCCGACAAAAATGTACTATCTGACGCCCGTTTTTCGTTATGAAAAACCGCAGTCTGGCAGATTGAGAGAGCACCATCAATTCGGAATCGAACTGTACGGAAGTACCTCGCCATATGCGGACGCCGAAGTTATATCTTTGGCAAAAAGCCTCTTTGATGAGGTCGGTGTAACCGAATTGGAACTTCGGTTGAACAGTATCGGATGTCCCGATTGTCGAAAAGACTATTCAAAAGCGCTGAAAGAATATTTTTATCAATACAAGGATCAACTTTGCCCGACTTGTTTGGAAAGGCTGGAAAAAAATCCTTTGCGCGTACTTGATTGTAAAGTGGATGAATGTAAGAAAATCGCGGCGGGGGCACCCGTTGTTACCGATTATTTGTGTGAAAACTGTAAAAATCATCAAAAGAAACTTTTGCAAACATTGGACGCTATGGGAATAAAATATGTCCTTGATCCTTATATCGTCAGGGGACTCGACTATTATACCGGTACTGTTTTTGAATTTGTATCCACGTCTATCGGGAGTCAGGGGACTGTCTGCGGCGGCGGAAGGTATAATAACCTTTGTAAAGAAATCGGGGGTAAAGATATCCCGGCGGTCGGTTTCGGTATGGGGCTGGAACGCTTGATTATGGTTATGGAAAACAGTAATTTGTCGTTCGGGGAGAGACCTGTCGGATTACTGTATATCGCCCCTGTCGGCGAAAACGCATATCCTGTTGCAATGAAATTGACGAATGAATTGCGTGCAAATAATGTAGCAGTAGATACCGATATTATGGAAAAAAGTCTGAAAGGACAAATGAAATATGCCGACAAGTGTGGCTATAAATTCGTGGCGGTACTTGGTGATGAAGAAATAAAAAAACAAGAATTATGCGTAAAAAACATGCAAACCAAAGAAGAAATAATAATGAAATTTTCCGAATTGTCTAAACTAATATAAGGGAGGGTTTTATGAAAATTTTTTCTAATAGTGAGTTGGATGAAATAAAAAAATCGCCGAATGCGATAATCGATTTTTTTGCCGATTGGTGTGGACCGTGCAAGATAATGGCACCCGAATTTGAAAAGGCGGCGGCAGAGACGGATATTCTTTGTGGCAAAATAAACGTTGACGAATGCGAGGCGTTTGCCGTCGAAAATAAAATTCAATATGTTCCGACTGTAATTTATTTTTGCGACGGAACGGAAAAAGATCGTTTTGTCGGGCCGAAAACCAAAGAACAAATTCTTGATTTCATAAATAAAAACAAAAAATAAATAGCGCTATCGATTAAAAGAGTGTATAATAACAACGGAGAAAAAATGAAAGTATATTTGGATCATTCAGCAACAACGCCGCTTGACGAAAACGTTCTGAAAAAGATGTTGCCTCTTATGACGGAAAACTTCGGCAACGCTTCAAGTTTGCACTCGTTCGGGCGAACTGCGCTTGCGGAAGTCGATAAAGCAAGAGCCAAACTTGCCGATCTCCTTGGTTGTAATCCGAAAGAAATCTATATCACATCGGGTGGAACCGAAAGCGATAACTGGGCTTTGCGAGGGGTTGCTTCCGCCTTAAAAAAAGAAGGGAAGCATATTATTACGACAAAGATCGAGCATCCGGCGATTTTACAGACGTGTAAGGCATTGGAAAAACAAGGATACGATATTACCTATTTGCCTGTATCGAGCGATGGACTGGTTTCACTTGACGATTTGGGTAAAGCCGTTCGTGACGATACGATTCTTGTTTCGGTTATGTTTGCAAACAACGAAATGGGGGCGATTCAGCCGATTGCCGAAATCGGACGGTTTTGTCGTGATCGCGGTATTTATTTCCATACCGACGCCGTGCAGGCAATGGGTAGCGTCAGAATTAACGTAAACGAGATGAATATCGATTTGTTGAGTTTGTCCGCGCATAAATTTTACGGACCTAAAGGAATCGGTTTGCTTTACGTAAGAGACGGCATAAAAATGGATAAACTGATTTTCGGCGGTGAACAGGAACGCGGAAAGCGTGCCGGGACAACAAATGCCGCCGGAATCGTCGGTATGACCGAAGCATTGTCTCTTGCCGTTGAACACATGGAAGAGAATAATGAAAAGATAAGATCCATGCGCGACTATTTTGTCAGAAAAGTGTTGCGAGAGATACCGTATTGCAGACTAAATGGCGGCACAGAGCATCGTTTGGTAAATAATGCGAATATCAGTTTCGATTTTATCGAAGGTGAGTCTATATTGATGTCTCTCGACCTTGCCGGTATTGCGGTCAGCAGTGGTTCTGCTTGTAGTTCGGGCAGTCTCGAACCGTCGCATGTAATTTTGGCTATCGGCAGAAAAGAAGAAGAAGCCCACAGTTCTATTCGGTTCAGTTTCGGCAAAGACAATACGATGGAGCAGGTTGAGTATACCGTTGAAAAATTAAAAGAAGCAGTGGCACGGCTCAGAAGTTGGTCGCCGCTTTTCAAATCAAAGGAAGGAGAAACATATAATGTATAACGAGAAAGTTTTGAACGAATTTTCAAATCCGAAAAATGTCGGAGAGATCGAAAACGCCGACGGCGTGGGAACCGTCGGCAATGCGAGTTGCGGCGATATAATGCAGGTCTTTATTAAAGTGGAAAATAATGTAATCGTCGATGCGAAATTTAAGACTTTTGGCTGTGCGGCGGCAGTGGCAAGCAGTTCTGTCGCAACCGAAATGCTGAAAGGGAAAACGATAGAAGAGGCTTTACTTATCAAAAATGCCGATGTCGTCGAAAAACTGGAAGGTCTTCCTCCTCAAAAGATTCATTGTTCCGTTTTGGCGGAAGAAGCGATTGCTGCGGCGATAAACGACTATAAAAGCAAAAAATAATAAATATAAATCATAATATTTTATAGCAAAAAAACTTTTCCGGAAACGGAAAAGTTTTTTTTACGTAAACGGTGAATTATACTTTCAAGTGCAACACATAAACAAAACAAGAGTTCATACAAAAACTGCTGTATAATGTAGTTACCACACAAACAAAAACAGGAGACAATGTATGAACTATACTCATCTTACCATAGAAGAACGGTGT
>JAZRZM010000047.1:0-18714 GCA_045601385.1 Clostridia bacterium
AGATAAAAATAAATATTATAGGAGTTATATTATGGAAACTAAAAAACGCAAATGGTTATGGTGGCTTATAGGCATAATTGCCGTTGTTGTTCTTACGGTGGGGATAGCATTACTTGTGGACGGAATAAACGGCATAAGAGCCGTTGGGGATTTTATTACCGACCAAATTCTTGGTATGAAATGGCTAAACGCTTTAATCGGTATGGCATTTACCGCTATGTTTGGCGCAACCTTTATGTCGGGACATTGGGGGCAAGCAATACAGTTTTTCGTATACGACACGATAAAGATCGTCGTTCTTTTATGCGTATTGATTTATCTTATATCCTATATTCAAAGTTACTTTCCGCCCGAAAGAACGAAAAAAATACTTGGTAATTTTAAGGGTATCGGAGCAAATGCGATCGGGGCATTGCTCGGTACGGTTACACCATTCTGCTCTTGCTCGTCTATTCCTATTTTTATGGGCTTTACTCGTGCAGGGCTTTCAAGTGGTGTTACGTTCAGTTTCTTGATCTCAAGCCCACTCGTCGATTTAGGTGCGTTTATCTTGCTTATCAGCGTATTTGGATTTCCTATCGCCATCGCATACGTTGTCGTCGGTTTAGTGCTTGCTATTATCGGAGGCACGATCATTGAAAAAACGGGCGTCGGAAAACACGTTCAAGACTTTATTTTAGAAGTCTCTATCGCAGAAGTGGACGGAATAGAAATGTCGCAAAAGGATAGATTGCTATACGCAAAAGACCAAATGCTTTCCACCTTAAAAAAGGTATGGATATATATCCTTATCGGCGTTGGTATTGGAGCGACCATTCATAATTTTATCCCCACCGAATGGATCCAAGCAGTTTTGGGTAGTGACAAATGGTATGCTGTTCCGCTTGCCACTGTTTTGGGAACGCCTATGTATGCGGATATTTTCGGTACGATCCCCGTTGCCGAGGCATTGTTTGCAAAAGGCGTCGGCGTAGGAACGATCCTATCCTTTATGATGAGTGTTACCGCACTTTCTTTGCCGTCGCTTATTATGCTTTCCAAAGCCGTAAAGCCGAAACTGCTATTTTGGTTTATCTTTATCGTCGTTATCGGTATTATCATAATCGGCTTTACCTTTAACGCTTTCAATTTTTTATTCGTCTAATAAAATTCAAGGAGATTTATATTATGAAACTTATCACTCTTGGTTACTGTTGCAAAAAGTCCAAACAAAATCACAAAAACGCCGTGATTGCCGCAAAAAATTGTGGTATCGGACCGCCTGTAAATATTTCCGATACAATGGAAATTATGAAATACGGTGTAATGAGCACCCCTGCACTCGTGATCGATGGCAAAATCGTTGCTATGGGGAGAACGCTTTCGGTAGAACAAATCGAAGAGCTTATTAAGAAGAACTAATAACGTCCTCTATTTTATGGTATCTTTCTTAAATATAAGTGTAGCCCACTATACTTTCTATTGAAAGAAGTGGGCTATTTCTCTATAATCCCTATGGAACATGCCGTAAACGCCAAAGTCTTTTTTTATCAACGAGATAACGGATATTTTACATTTTTTCGGGGGCGTCGATACCCAATAAGCGCAGACCTTCTTCCAGCGTGATATGGACGGCTTCGGTGAGCATGGCGCGCGCCTTTTTGACTTCATCCTTTTCTCCCATAATGCGGCAAGCGAGATAGAAGCGGTTATAACTCTGACAAAGATCGACGAGATAGCGACCGACCGAACAGGGTTCGTACCGCTCCGCCGCCTCGCAAATGACGTCGTGGAAGCGTTCGAGCAAGGAGACGACCGCCTGCCCTTCGGGCGAAGATACCGCGTCGTAATCGGGCTCGGCGTCGCACTTGCCCACCTTTTGCAATACGCTGTTGCAGCGCGCGTTGGTGTACTGTACGTACGGTCCCGTTTCGCCGTCGAAGTTCAACACCTTGTCGTACGAAAAGACGATATCCTTGATACGGTTATTGTACAGCACGCTGAAAATCACCGCGCCCACGCCGACCATCTCGGCGGTTTCTTCCTTGTTTTCAAGGTTCGGGCTCTTTTCGGTAATAATTTCCAGACTCTTTTCCACCGCCTTATTGAGGACGTCTTCGAGATAAATGACGTTTCCTTTCCGCGTGCTCATCGCGCCCGACTCCATACTGACCATGCCGAAAGCGACGTGTACGCAGTCCTTTGCCCAAGGTTTACCCATTTTTTCAAGCACCTTGAACCATTGACGAAAATGCAAATTCTGTTGATACGCAACGACGTAGAGACACTTATAAAAGTCGTACGTGTTTTTGCGGTAAAACGCCGCGGCAAGGTCGCGCGTCGCGTACAAAGTCGCGCCGTCCGCTTTGACCAAAAGGCACGGCGGCATATTGTCTTCGGAAAGATCGACTATCTGCGCGCCTTTGTCTTCGACAAGCAAACCTTTCTGTTTCAATTCGTCCAAAACCGGTTGCATTTTATCGTTGTAAAAGGCTTCCCCGTTATAACTGTCGAATTTTATCTTCAACCGCCGATACGTTTTTTCCACCTCGCTTAAAGTCACTTCCTTAAAGAGGTTATAGAGGCGTAACGCCTCTTCGTCGCCGTCTTCTATCTTTTTGAACCAAGCGCGCGCTTCGTCGTCAAGCGACGGATTTGTTTCCGCTTCGGTATGGTAGCGGACGTAAATCGAAGTCAATTCTTTCATGCCGTTTTCGGCAAGTTTTTCTTCGCTTGACCACGCTTTGAACGCAACGATCAGTTTCCCAAACTGCGTGCCCCAGTCGCCCAAATGGTTGATTCCGACCACATTGTAACCGAGTTTTTTATAAATGCGGTACAGGCTGCCGCCGATGACCGTCGTACAAAGATGCCCGATATGAAAGGGCTTTGCGATATTGATGGACGAGTAGTCGATGCAGACCGTCTTTCCTTTTCCTTCCTCGCTCCCGCCGTACGACGCGCCTTCGCCCAGCACCTTTTCAAGGACGGCTTTCGCCGCTTTGGAAGAATCGGCAAAGAAGTTCAGATAGCCGCCTACCGCCTCGACTTTAACAAAGGGTTCGGGCAGGTTGGCGCAAAGTCCGTCGGCAAAGTCGGCGGCGATTTTGTCCGGACTTTTACGAAGAATTTTCGCAAAGCGAAAACACGGTAAAGAGTAGTCGCCGTTTTTTCGATCGGTCGGGACGGTAATAAGGTCGCAGATGTCGCTTGCGGAAAGACTTTCCGAAGCGAGCGCGTTTGCCAGAATCTTTTTTTTGTCGTTCATAGTTTCTTTATCTTCCTGTCTTTTATTTCATAAATAGTCGCTTTCGGCGCGATGGCTTTATCGAACGAGGTACAAGTAACGATCGTCTGAATGCCGTCCAGGTGGGCAAAAAGTGCCTTCTGCCTTTCGTCGTCCAGTTCACTCAACACGTCGTCCATCAAAAGGACGGGGTACTCGCCGCTCGTCTGATAAAAAAGTTGCACTTCGGCAAGTTTCAGACTGAGCGCCGACGTCCGCTGCTGACCTTGCGAGCCGTATTTTCTTACGTCGATGTCGCCCGCCGTTATTCTGATGTCGTCCCGATGAATCCCGACCGTCGTATACGCCAGTCGGCTGTCCTTTTCAAAACTCTCGTCGTACAGCCGTCTCAAACTGCCTTCGACGTCCTTTTCGTCCACCTCTTCGGTCTCGTACTGCAAAGTAAGGTGTTCTTTCCCCGACGTCAGAAGCATGTGCCTTTCGTCGGCGACAGGCGCCAGTCTGTCCAAAAAATCGCGCCTTTTTTGCATAATGAAGACTTGCTCACGGCACATTTTTTCGACAATAATGTCGCTCATCGTCCTAAGAGACGGCGAGCCGTAGTACTCTTTAAGCAGTTTGTTCCTTTGCGCCAGCAGTCCGTTATAACGGACGAGCGTATAAAAATACATCTTGTCCTGCTGACACAGACTGATATCGATAAACCGTCTCCTGTCCGCCGGCGACTCCTTGATAAGGCGCATTTCGTCGGGCGAAAAATAAACGACGTACACCGCTCCCATCAGTTCGCCGATTTTCCCGATCGGCAGTTTATCGATCATAATACGCTTCTTGCCTTGCTTATCGATGGCGATGTCTATGGTATGCGAAGCGTACTTTTTTTGAACGAAAAGGCTGATTTGGGCGGCGTTTCCGCCGTTCCAACGGAGCAATTCTTTGTCGCGCATGCCCCTTGCCGATTTTCCGACGGACGAATAAAAAATGCTTTCGGCAAGATTGGTCTTGCCCGCCGCGTTTTGTCCCGTCAGCACGTTGATTCCGCCGCCGAATTCGACGGTCAGGTCGGAATAACTCAAAAAATCGTGCAAAATGACCTTTTTTACGAACAAAATATCAGATACTCCCTAAATCGAACGGCGTCATTTGATAAACGTAATAGTTCAGCCAGTTATTGAACAGCAACGTCCCCGTCGAACGCCAACTGTAATCGATTTTTGTCTTATCTTCGTCGATAAAATAATGCCGCGGCGGCTCGATATCCAGCCCTTTTTCGACGTCGCGCAGATATTCTTTTCGCAAAGTCTCGCGGTCGTATTCGCTGTGACCGAAGAAAAAGAACCGTCTGTTATCGATGGATTTCGCCACGCTCAAACCGCATTCGTCCCCGGCGGCAAGCGCGACGAGCCGTCCGTCCCCTTTGACTTCGTCCGCGTTGACTTCGGTATACCGCGAATGCGGCACACGGAACGTATCGTTCAGCCCGCGCAAAAGGGGATCGTTCTCCACAAGAATGTGATTATCGAACACCCCGAACAGTTTTTTATCCAACTCTCTTTTCCCGATACCGTAATAATAGTTCAGCGCGGCTTGCGCTCCCCAGCAAATGAAAAGCGAACTCGTCACGTTCTTCGCGGCGTAGTCCATGATCGCACAAAGTTCGTCCCAGTAGCGCACGTCCTCGTAATCGAGTTTTTCCACCGGCGCGCCGGTGACGATCATGCCGTCGAATTTTTTCTTGGCGATTTCGTCGATCGTCAGATAAAACCTGTCCAGGTGACTTTGCGCCGTGTTCGTGGAAAGATAGGACGCCGTCCGCACCAAAGTCACGTTGACTTGCAAAGGGCTGTTGCCGAGCAAGCGCATCAGTTGCGTTTCCGTCTCGATTTTGGTCGGCATCAGGTTGACGATGGCGATTTCGATCGGACGAATATCCTGCGTTTGGGCTCTGCCCGAACTCATAACAAACACGTTTTCGCGGCTCAATATCTCATAAGCCGGCAATTCTTTCGGAATAACGATCGGCAATTTAATTTCCCTCTTACTTTTTCTTTTGCGAGACTTTCAGCGCGTGCTTGATGTCCTTGACGATATCTTTCTTACTTTCGATACCGCACGAAATACGAATCAGATTATCGCTGATGCCGCAGGCTATCAGGTCGGAATCGGACAACTGACGGTGCGTGGTGCTGGCAGGGTGCAAAACGCAACTCCTCGCGTCGGCGATGTGCGTCTCGATACGGAACAGTTTCAGCGCTTTCTGAAAACGGATCGCCGCTTCCCTGCCCCCTTTGATACCGAACGTCACCATGCCCGAAGCCATACCTTTGTCAAAATACTTCTTGACAAACGGGTAGTTTTCGTCGGTAGGAAGTCCGGCGTATTTTACCCATTCCACGGCGTCGCTATCCGCCAGCATTTTTGCGACGGCAAGAGCGTTTTCACTGTGACAAGGCATCCTTAAATGCAACGTGTCGATACCCGTAAAGGTCAAAAACGCGTTGAGCGGAGCCATTTGCGCGCCGAAGTCGCGCATGTATTGCGCGCGCGCCTTGGTAATAAAGCCCGCTTTGCCGCAGTCTTTCGCATACACGAGCCCGTGATAACTTTCGTCCGGTTCGTTGAATTCGGGATAGCGCTTGTTCCCGAGATAATCGAAGTTACCCCCGTCCACGATCATACCGCCGAGGCTGTTGGCGTGTCCGTCCAGATACTTGGATGAAGAATACACGACCACGTTCGCGCCGTGTTCGATCGGACGGCAGATAATGGGCGTGGCGAGCGTATTATCGACGACGAAGACAATGCCGTACTTTTTGCAAACGGCGGAATACATATCGAAATCGGCGACGTACATCGCGCAGTTTGCGATCGTTTCGCAGAAGAAAAACTTTGTCTTATCGTCGATTTTCTTTTCCAGTTCTTCACGCGAAATACGCGGATCGACGAAACGACACTCGACGCCGAGTTTTTTGATCGTCGTGGAAAAAAGGTTATAACTGCCGCCGTATACGGTGGCGGTGCTGATAAAATTGTCGCCGGCGTGACAAAGATTTGCCAAGGTGAGCAAAGTCGCCGCCATGCCGCTGGCGCACCCCATTGCCGCTACGCCGCCGTCGAGATCGGCCATTTTGCGTTCGAGCGCGTCCACGGTCGGGTTGGCGAGACGGGTATAGAAAAAGCCCTCCGCTTTCAAGTCGAAAAGTTCCGCCATGTCTTCGGGCTTGTCATAACTGTACGTCGTGCTTTGAATAATCGGCAAAACGCGCGGTTCGCCGCTCTTCGGGTTATAACCGGACTGTACGCACTTTGTTTCTCTGTCAAACATTTTCATTTATCTCCTTTGCCTGTCGGCAAAAATAATAATCACTTCACCGCGCTGAGGGCGCGTCTGATGTCCATTTCCTGTTGCTTTCTTTTCAGCGTTTCGCGCTTGTCGTGCAGTTCTTTTCCGCGTGCCAAGGCAAGTTCGGCTTTCAGAAGCGCCTGCTTGAAATACAGTTTGGTCACCACCAGCGTATACCCTTTTTGCTCGGTCTTTTGTTTCAATTTTAATATCTCTTTCTTATGCAGCAAAAGTTTTCTCGTCCGCCGCGGATCGGGGTTGAAAAAACTCCCCTTTTCATAAGGAGAAATATGCATATTCATCAAAAGGACTTCGCCGTTTTTCAGCAAAGCGAAACTGTCTTTCAGGTTGACAAGTCCGAGCCGCGCGCTCTTGACTTCGCTCCCCACAAGACAAATCCCCGCCTCGAAGGTGTCTTCGATAAAATAATCGTGATACGCTTTTTTGTTCGTCGCCACCACTCTTTCTTCATTCTTTCCCATACATAGTATATAATAGCATATAATATTTTTTTTAGCAAATTTTATCAAACTCTTCCATAAAAAAATCGCCGCGCAGGGGCGACGATTTTCCGTAAAAAGTTTTTTGAGAAAAATTATTCTATCTCGTACGCAAACGCTTCGTACGGACGAAGAACGCACGAACCGAGTCTTTCGTTTGCGTCCGCATAGTTACTCAAAACAAGACGGCACTTTTTGTAAACCGCGCTTTCGGGCAAACGGAACGATACGGCTTTATCCGAAAAACTGCCCACGACAAAAAGCCTCTTTCCGTTATAATTCCTTTCATAGCAAAAGATCTTATTACTCTTCGGGTAATACTCGTCGAACGTTCCGTAACGGACGAGGTCGTTTCCTTTTCGATAGGCTATTACTTTCTTGTAAAAATTAAGAATCGAATCGGGATCGTCTTTTTGCTGCGCCACGTTGACTTCGGTGTAATTGGGGTTGACCATCATCCACGGCTCGCCCGTCGTAAAGCCGGCGTTCTTTTCGTCCGACCACTGCATCGGCGTGCGCGCATTATCGCGGGCGCGCTTTCTCAAAGCCCACCGCACGACCGGCACGAGAGGCGGAAAAATCTTCTTGGCAAGGTCGTACACATTGATGGATACGATGTCCTTATATTGATCTCTGTCCAGCCCTTCGATGTTGGACATGCCGATTTCCTGCCCCTGATACACATAGGGCGTCCCTTTCTGACATTGCATGACGACTGCGAGCATTTTGGCGACCTTATCCCTGTATTCGAGTTTCCCAAACCGCGGCAAAGAGCGCGAGTAGTCGTGGTTCTCCAAGAAGAGACTGTTCCAGCAATTATCGGGCAGGTGCTGCCAGTTATTGAGTATTTTTTTCAGGCGCGAAAGTCTGAACGGGCGCGGTACGACGGTCAGAAAAGCGTCCGATTCCTGATGTTCGAAAGTAAAGATCGCGTCGAGTTCTTCCCTGTCTTCGGCGACCATCGCCTCGGCGTCCTTACGCTTGATTCCCTGTCCTTCGCCGACCGTCATCGAGTCGTACTTCGACCAACTTTTTTCGTACAGTTCGTGTATGTATTCGTGGTAATGCGGACCGATGACAAAGTGCTCGTCGCCGCACGTTATCGGATTGAATTTACCGTTCGGCATATCGGCGGGTTTGGAAATATAAATGATGACGTCGCAGCGGAATCCGTCCACGCCTTTTTCAAACCAATAGTTGCAAATGTCGGCGACTTCCTGTCTGACTTTCGGGTTATCCCAATTCAGATCGGGTTGCTTTTTACTGAACAAATGCAGATAAAATTCCTTCGTCGTTTCGTCGTATTCCCACGCCGAACCCGAAAAGCGCGACGTCCAGTTGTTCGGCGGCTTTTTGCCGTCCTTTCCTTTCCCTTTACGCCATATATAATAGTCTCTGTACGGGTTATCGACAGAACTGCGAGACTGCTTGAACCACTCATGCTCGTCGCTCGTGTGATTGACCACAAGGTCCATAACCAGTTTGATCCCGCGCGCGTGCATGCCGTCGATCATCTCCTGCCAGTCTTCCAGCGTGCCGAATTCGTCCATAATATCGCGATAATTACTGATATCGTACCCGTTATCGTCGTTAGGCGACTTGTAGCAGGGCGAAAGCCAAACGCACGTCACCCCCAGGTCTTTCAGGTAATCCAGTTTTGAAATGATACCCCGAATATCGCCGATACCGTCACCGTTGCTGTCGCAAAAACTTCTCGGATAAATCTGATAGACGACGGCGTCTTTATACCAACGCGTTCTTTCTTGCATAAATTTTTCTCCTTTTTTCATGCGATATATTTATTGTAATATATTTTATCCGAAAAATCAAAAATTTTTTTTCGCTATTCAAAAATGTAAATACCTGTCTGCAAAAAACATTCTCGACGGCGCTTTATCGGATTTTCGCGATCGAACCGACAAACAGTATATTATTGAGATCGTCGCAAAGGACATACCCGAACGCGCAATCGACGAAGAACTCTTCGTACCGTTTCTCCCAGCCGTCAGGACCCGCGGAAGTAGCGCCGCTCATGACGGTCACCGCCGCGCCCTCGATACCTTTTTCGTCCACCGTCAGTTTGGTTTTGTGGATTATGCCGTTGCAAGCGGCTTTGCTTTCGGGCAAAATCGCGCCGAAATCGCAGTTTTCGTCAAACAAATCGCTTGCGCCCCAGTCGGAAATGACTCGGTCGAGTTTGCCCGAATAGTCCGCTTCGAATTCGGGGAAAACGCACCGCGTATAGTAGTGTATCTTTTCTTCGTAATCGTCCCCTTTATAATCGGCGCAAACGACGTCGCGGATATTGTCCGCCGTCAGGACGTCACTCAGGCTCTTTCCCTCGGTCGGCACGATAAAATAGAGTTTACACCCGACCGATTCGGTAAACATGGCAAGGTAGTCTTCTTCTTGCCTCGTCCTGCCGTGACAGTACTGCCCGACGAGCATTCTTTTTTGCATTTTCGTGCCGTCGAAGCATAAAAAATCGCGCTTTTCGGACGTTTTTCTCAGGTCGTCTCCGTCCGAATTCCATAAACTTTTCAAGTACAAAGTATTAATAAGCGCGAACAAAGTCGTCGGTTCGAGTCCGAAATCGCCGTCGATAAGATCGTTCGTCTTTTCTTTGACAAAGGCTCTTATAGAACGGTTGGCTTCGTCGTTATTCCCGGCAAAATCGACCGAAAAAGTGGAACAAAAGTATTCTTCGGCAAGGATTTTCAGACAGTCTTCGTCGTACTTTTGTCCCGTCTGCAACCATACGGAATTGGTCGGCGTTTCGTTCAGCATCGTCCCGATCGTCTTCCCCCTTTGCCGCACGGACGCCGAATACAGATCGCCCGTAAACGTCCTGACCTGTCCGTAGCTCAGCCCCAGAACCTGCAAAATCTGCTCTCTTGTCCGACCTTGACTACACTCTACGGCAAGCGCAAGCGCCATATACACCGACAGCGGAGAAATCGCCGTATTTTGGGCGAACAAACTCCCGTCGCTTTGATAAATCCTTTGGCACAGGTTCGCCGAAAAGGTCTGCACACCGTCCAAAAACGCGCCCTGATCCGTTTCTTTTTCCACGCCGTACAAATTGCTTTCGCGCAGATTTTCGCTCGCTTCGATAATCGGCGAAACGTTTGGCGTGCACGACAGCATCGTCACCGACATGCACACAATGACAAGCAGTAACAACGCGATCTTTTTCATATTATACTCCTTTATTTATAATAGGTTCCCGTTTGCGTAAGAACAGGATCCGATATGCCGTCTTGTCCGCCTATCCCCGTGTTATTCTCGATCGGCATTCGGGCAATAACGTCGTTTTTTTATTATACAATAAACAAAACAACACCGCAAGCAGGGCGCAGACGGCAAAAACCACTATCCTCTTTTTCATCTTTTATTTATTGACCGTGACGGTGCAAGTGCCCGTTTCGTCGTGCAATTCAAAGCGAACGGGCGATCTCGATTCTCCGCTTATTCTTATTTTCCCGGTTGCGGTTTCGGTTTCGTAAAAATAGATATAATACGCGGGGCAGGTATATATCCCATCTTGCATTTTTACGTAAATCGTGCCCGATTCGTCGCCGACAAGGATGATTTCCGTATTGCCGACGGTATACGTTGTCGCAGTATCGGCAATGATACCGTACGTTTCCGTACTGTTCGGGGCGTCGCTCACGTAGGTGCGCGCGTTCTTAAGCCCGACAAAGTCGGCGTCAGACGAGTCGAACAACAAACATTTTGTATTCAGATCCTTGTCGATTATCTCGATCGAAACGAAAGCGTCGTACGCCAAAGTGCTGTAATAATAATCGTCTTCTATAACAAAACTGTCGTGCCGGTAGCAGCATACCGCCTTTTTTTCTCCGTTTATAGATACCGACGTCGAAAAATCTTCATAAACGTACATGACCTTTTGCGGGTTACTTGCGCCGATCAAAGTATAAAGCGGTTTTTCGGAAAACGATCGCTCGTTTTCGTCGAGCGTGAACGACGTTCCGTTCGAGAAGAGATAACTGCCGTCGTCCTGCACGGAAAAAGTCCCGAACGAGATGATATTGTCACTTACGTTTACATAGTCATTCGGGTGCCACAAAGCGTATCGGTTATCCTTTATATATAATATGTATCCGTCGTATCGGATATTGCCGTAAGCCGTCCCCGTGAACGCCAAAAATGGCTCGCCCTCATACGAGCCGCACGTAACGAAGACATTTCCGTTGAGTTTCGCAAGAAAACAGTCGCCTTTATAAGCAAGCAAAATCATATTACCGCACCACGGACGGTACGTGCATTCTTCGCCATTGACGACGCCGCTTCCGTCAGCGAAAAGAGCAAACGGAACTTTATCCCAATTTTGCTCCAAGGACGAAAAGTAATACTCTCCCGCATAATAGTCGTATCCGGGAAAAACTCTGTCCAAATTTTCGTATTTGACGTTAAAGTCGAGATTCAAAGTCCCGTCCTCTTTGTTTAATCGCAACCGACACTGACTTTTGTCCGACGTGGGATTATTCATGACCATGCCGTATTGAAGCGCGTAGTCGTACATTTTCGTTCCGTTTTCGTATAAAGAAAACGATTTGATTTCCGAATTCGGATCCACGACAGCCTTATACGCATACTCGATACCGTCTATGGAAAAGCGGTAAAAGTACTCGGCGTCTGTCGGCTCTTCTTGCGGGCGATTAAACCAATTGCACGCGGTGAGCAAACAGCAGAGCGCGCACAAAACGATTCCCATTGATAATACTTTTTTCATATTTTTCCCTCCTTTGGGCGATAAGGTACCGCCTCTCATAAATACAGTATATCGTAAAGCGGCTTTCTTGTAAAGCCATTAAAGATTTATGAACGATTTTCGTGTAAAAAGCGCTATTTTTCCCTATAATTTGACCTATCATTAAAGACGTTTTCGCCCAGAGTACGCAAAAAGCGGACTATCAAAATCCGCTTTTGCGCTTTTTATGGAAGACAACAAAAGAATTATCAACTAAAAAAATCCGCATATCTCTCTAACAAAGTAATTATATCAGACAAAGTAATCAATCCTTTCCCAATGGAAACTTTGAGATATTGCCCGCCGAATGCGTCGAAGACGAATTCCGGTAGCGGTATGATTTCATTGAACTCTTCATAGGTATATAATCCATACGTCTGAATATCCGCCGCCATTTGCATGGCGTCGTATTTCATGAGCGTAGTATCCACGTCGAAAATGTTAATAAAACCTTCCGTAGCGCCCGGCATGGATAACATTCCGTTGACGTAATAACATAGGTGTCCGCACGTCACCGGGCTCCAAGCCGTCGTTGATTCGGTAGAAATCGTTACGTTCGTAAGTTGAACCGTCGTCCACGTATTACCGCTCTTTTTATTGAAATAGTGTCCGATATATTGCGAAGCGTCGTCCCGCAAGAAGACGTATTCTCCTATCGTCATATCAAAAAACGCATGCTCGTCAATCACCTTAACTTCCGTACCATCCGAAAATGTCAATTCAATAACTTCATACGCGTAAAGCGGATCACTATCGATAAAGAGTATCGGAGCACTGTCGAATTGTCCCGTGAGCATATTCCAAACGAGCAAACTTTCACTACCGGTAAGGTCCTCTACCGCCACTTGACTGCCGTCGGCTAAAGTTATTAATGTTCCTTCGGCTACACAGGATTTTTTCGTCCACTTGGCATATAGTGTGCCGTTGGGCGCAGAAGCAATATCAGCGCTCGTGTACTGCGTACCGGAATAATCCGACGTTGTGTACCAGCCGTCAAATGTATAATCATCTCTTTCGGGATTAGCAACACCATTCAAGGCATTCAGATTAGATGGATTTGTAGCTGTTTTCAAAAAGGAAACAATATATGACATATCGTTTGAGAATGTACACCCCCAAAAAACGGGTCTATTGGCGCTGTTCCAATCCACATGCCATCCGTTTGGACGAGTATTGTTCTCGGTATAAATAGTTAATTCATCATTATTCTCAAAAGCCTGCTCCCCGATAGTCATTATATCGTCAAATAGCATGATGTATTGTAAATCACAATTATCAAATGCATTCTTTTTTATAATTCTTAAATTTTGATTATCAATTAATGTAAAAGAAGAATGAAATTTTGAATTTTTAAATGCATCTTCGCCAATTTGATATAGCGAATTAGGCAACTTCTTCATCGTCAATAATTGAGTATTTTCAAAAGCATGGTCCCCTATAGTATGCAAAGCAATGTTTTCATCATAAGATAAAACAGATATTAGATCGCAATAGGCAAACGCGTAATTCCCAATCGTCTCCAAATTATCCGGCAATGAAAAACCAATCCTATATGAATAAGCAAATGCATAATCTCCAATCGATGTAACGCTATTCGGCAGCGAAGACTCCAATGGTATGCCAGTGCGTATAAAAGCCCCTTCGCCAACAGTAAGCAGAGTTTCTGGAAAACTTATTTCTTCCAATCTGCACCTTGATGTGTAATATAATGAATCAGGATTATGAATATGATTCTGATTATCTCCCGCACATATATCAAAGGTGTAATCCTCTATTGCTTCGATGGATGTTTGAGCCATATCTACTGTCTCCAAATTACTACAAAATTGAAACGCACGATTCCCAATTACATTTAAACCTTCTTGCATAAAGACCCACTTTACAGTATTATTCCCAGCAAAACCACCTGATTGAATTTTAGTAACAGCTTTACCATTATACACCGACGGGATGTGTACGGCTTTATCGGAAACCATTCCTTGCGAAACCATATAGGTATTATCATTTAAAAGAGTATACTGTAAACCATCTGTCGCCAAATTAGGACATCCTCTAAACGCATCAATAGCGATTGTTTTTATTCCCATTTCAAGGCGAATTTTCTTTACAAACAGAGACACTGTTTGATTAGATGTCGTTTTGATAAATCGACACCACAATTTTGATGAAAAGGATAATTGATCTGCAGACAATATAAAAGATATCTTTTTTTGGCCACTAACATTGCTATAATTCGTTTGAATCAACAAATCGTTACTGTAAGCATTGTCTCCCACGCCTAAACTTATAAAAACATCTTCAATACTGCACGAGGCAGTCAAACCTTCGTAATAATACGACAAAGTATATGAAACATTCGGAATTAAATCAATATTTAAACACAAATCATAAAAACACGCGTTCGTGTAAGAACAAAAACAATCACTTGCGTTTGTGAGATCATAGGTGCTTGTCGTGTTAATTTGACTCAAATTAACACAATCCTTAAATGCTTGACTATCAATTGAACGTACAGTTTTGGGAATAAAGACTTTTAATAATCCCATTTGTCCTGCAAAAGCTTCCTCTCCTATTTTTACAACGGGATAATGTTCATTATTCACAGTAAAATATTCTGGCAAAAAGACTATGTCGTTTAAACAACAATCCGGATCAATACCGATAATTGTTGCCTCATTATTAGTTATTTCAAACAAATATCCTTGATTAGTTACGCTTTTTACTGCCTTATATGTGTCAAGTCTGCCACAAGACAAACATCTATTATTATATCTAAAATCTTTCGTGCTATTTTGTAATAATACCTCTTTTATCTTTAATGCAACGTCTTCCTTTTTGTAATTAGGTTGGGACTTCAATAATTCAGACCATACTAAAACAGCTCCACCTGTAACAAAACCTGCGGCCATCGATGTCCCATCCATAATAGCATACCCGTCAGAAGAAATTGACTCCGGAACAGCGCTGATAATATCGTCCCCAGGCGCAAAAATATCTACCGTAGTTGCTCCATAATTGGAAAAATCTGCTATGTCGCCATATTCGTTTATAGCTCCGACGGAAATAATTCTATTACTAAAAGACTCTCCTTGAGCATAATGCGCTGGATAATATGGCGTATTATCGATATCTATTCCGACATGTGCATTTGAAACAATTGCTCCATTGCCAGCGCCACACACAAAAAGACCCATATAATTAGATATAGCCGTCTTTAACGCAAACAATTCAGAAGCAGATCCCAAACTAAAATTTATGATATCTATATCATTTTCAATAGCCCACTCTATTCCAGAAATACAGCTATCCTCATTTAACAATGACAAAACTCCGTTCGGCAAAGACAAACCTATTGCGACTTGTATCGGAACAAGAGCCACTTCAGGGGAAACCCCTACAATACCATTTACGTTATCGCCAGTTGCCCCGATAATCCCTGCAATATGGGTACCATGACCAACGTTATCAACTAAAACATTATTCTCCGTAATAATATTCCAATAATTATCTATATTTCCTATTAAATCACTGTGGAAATATACACCTGTATCAATAATGCCTACTCGCACCAAATCACTCCCTCTTGTTATTTCCCAAGATGACTCGGCGTTAATACCATATTGCCCATGTATACCCCATTGATTAGGATACCTTAATCCCGATGAACAAAGCGGCAATGAGTTGCCAGCCAATATATGACAAGGCGACACATTTAATATTCCGTCAATATGCTCCATATAATGGATAGCATTTAGTACATTTTGCTTGGAATGTTCCTCTAATTCTATTTTCAAAATTTGACGAAAATCCTCTTTGTTTAGCAGAGCTAGTTCTTCTTCCTTTATATTTGTTTTCATCAAATCGGTAATTGATTTTATCGGGAAACTACCGAAAAAACTTTTTTGAAATTGCTGATTTATCTTGCTGTGATATTTATCAATAACAACCAATACACAATCATCAACAAACTCTTCGTCAATCGTGCTTTTGCATAGAACTTTTTCTTCGAATCTATCTGCAGACGATTGCGCCGCGTCCGCTCTATTCTCCACGCTTTGCAAACAAAAGTAAAACGTAAACAAGAAAACAAATGTAAAGAAAAAGGAAAGAATCAATCCCCCGTCACATTTTTTTGTACCCATTTGGTATCCCCCTGGCATTATTTTTTAATTCTCATCATATATAAAAATCGTTTCTGCGGGATTTCCGAAAAAAAACGTTGTTCCCGCGATCGTCGTCGTGTTTATAATCTGAAGTTGTAAACCCGATAAAACGATATTGACGGCGTAATAGCCGTTGTATGTCCCGTAATAACGGATATCGGCAATATCTTTTTCTTCTTTCCGCATTTTTTCCGCACCCGACATATCCATAGAACCGAAATAGTCGTCTATAGAATCGTTGAGCCATTGTACGTAATCGGCTTTTATTTTCATAGCCTTTGACTCGTCTAAATCTTTCGGCTCTTTGGCTATCGGCAAATAATCGGTCGACACGAAATCTTTACTTTGAGCTTGATATTCTTTTCCGCCATGGTGATAATAACCGATACTTCTGACGTCGTCTTCATCAATAAGTCCTGTTTGATACGCATATTCTAACGAATAAAACACACCGAAACCGTCGGCTTTATCGGTACTGATATCGTCGTCCGCACTTGCCACATTTTGCGTTGCCGAAAAATTCTGCGCCGGATTTGCGCAAGCGGTACAACATAGCGTCGTAACGCACAGCAAAACAAACGCAACAAATAAATTTCTTTCCTTTTTTCCGTTTGGCTTTTGATTATTTTTCATTTTTTAACCTCCGCTCACTATAAATTAGTCCGAAACGGAGCGGTTTGTCCAAAAAATTTTATTGTTTCAAAATAAAAGTTTGCAAATGCAATATCATAGTCGCTTCGCTATCGCACGTAATCTCAACGAAAAACTCTCTTCCCTTACAAACAAAGCGCGCTTTCCCAATGCCGCTTTCGCTATCGTAAGAATAGTAAACAAGCGTTTTTGCGCAACGCGTTTCGCTATTCAACTGCAAATAATCGCCCAAAAAACGTTCTCGCATTTCCATATCGTCAGTAAGCAAAACGGTAACCATTATGGTATCTCTTTCAAGAAAAGAGTATTTTTGCCTAATCAAAATATCGGTTTTTCCCGAACGGATCAACTCGCATTTTTCGGGGATATACGGGGAGATCTCCGTCGGCGTATCGATGATTCCGGCCGTTCCGATTCCTTCTTTATCAAAAAGGTGGTCGTACGTCACAATGGGGGTATCAATTTCAACAAAATACTCGTACATAGACAGATGTTCTTCTACGACAAAATCGCTTTTGCTTTGCAAAAAATACACGGGCAGGAAAACGGCAAGAAAAAGCAACACCGCCGCACACGGAACGGCAAGAAAAACGATTTTTTTATTTTTCGATTTTTCTCTTTTTACGCGAATTTCGACTCGTGCCGAATCGAGAATATGGGGATTTAGAGAAGATTCGTCCTCGGTCAAAGCGGCGATAATCTTTTTTTCAACGTCTTTATTTTTCATTGCTTGTCCAATTCCTCCTTTATAATTCGGAGGCTTTTTGTCAACAGATACTGCACCGTCGACCGCGGTTTTCCGATTTTCTTTGCAATTTCTCTTATAGTTAAACTTTCCCAAAACTTATAATAAATAATCTCGTTTTCTGTTTTGGAAAGTTTTTTTAAGGCGTTTTTCAAAACGATTTTATCGAGCGACGCATCATGCGTCGGATCAAACGAAACAAAAAAAAAGGTAATATCCCTACCGTCCTTGTCTTCTTGTTGCAAAGGGATCTGTTTCAATTCCCCATTATACTTATACGCCTTATTCCGAATAATCGTAAAAAACCAATTCAGACCGTTCTTGCTGTCGTCAAAACTTTTTGCCGAAGTCCGCACCAGTTCGACAAAAACGTCGCTGACGAGGTCCTCGGCATAACTCGCGTCGAAAAGATACTTTTTCGCCATATTGAGAAAGAGCGCGCCGAACTCGACGAACAGTTCGTCCAGCGCTTTCTCATTACCTTTTTGGATTTTTTTTATCAGGTGGTTGCACCTTTTTACACGGTCGTCCATTTTTTTTATCGTATAACGACCGTGCGGATTTTGTCAAGAGTTTTTTTCGGGCGCAAAAAAAGACGGGAAAAATTCAATTCAGAATAACGAGATAAAGACAAATCGCCCAAAGGTACGTTTGCCACGCGCAAAAGAAAACGTAAAGGTAGCAGCATACTTTTGTGCGCGAAAGAAGCACAAGCGTAACGAAACACAACGCCGTCATAAGCGTAATCAGAATAAAAGACGGAATCAGCAGGTTGGCGCGGAAAAACAAAAAGCACCAAGCCGCTCCCGAAAGAATCGATAGAATGGGTATCCAAATATGCTTATTCAGTCCCCTTTTATATACAAACTCACCGACGGTCACCGCCTGTAAAAGATACATAAAAAGCCATACGACGGCATGCAGATGCCCGTTGACGTAGACGCCGGAAAGCGACGAAAACCACTCGGTACGGGGCGTCATGAAAAGCGCGTTGAGACTACCGACAAATACGGCGAAAACAAGCCCGAACATAAAGCAGACGAGCCGCAGATATTTTTCCACAACCTACTATATGTGCCTTTCTCGCCGTTATGCGTGCAAACCGCAGACGCTTTCGTCGTTCAGCCGTCAACACAAGCGTAACCGATACATCATCCCGAGCGCAACTTGTCCCAAAAAACGCAAGCCGTTTTTCGGGGGATAAATTACACCCTTTCTCAAAAGGGGGCGTATTTGCCCCAAAAAATCTAATGATTTTTCGGGGGCCCCGGGACGCTCGCGTTTTGGGAATGGGGGTTTTTAACGAGAATAA
>JAZRZM010000048.1:0-18710 GCA_045601385.1 Clostridia bacterium
AATACGTACGGTCCTAAAACAATTCCCGTAATTAACATACCTATAATTCTCGGTACTTTGATTTTCTGGCAAATTGTTGCAAGCGACAATCCGATTAAAAAAATAAGTGCAAACGAAGTTAACATAAAATTCTCCTTTACGACAAACAAAAAGCCGATGCCTTTCTGCCGTGTAAATTGCAGAAGTCATCAGCCTAAAAAGCAGTTTTAGAATAATCTACGGGAGAACTTCATTCCCTTTTATAATAGTATAAATCATTTCTTGTTTAGAAGCAAGTAAAAAAGTGGCATCTTTTACCAAATTGTAATTTTTTCAAAAAATCTCTAAGAGAAGGCCGCTTTTTCGGACTCTCTTTTTTATATAAAAATTATTTCATATTTTTCATTAAATTCAGTACCATTTCTTTGCTTTGCGGCGATAAACCGCGATAAAGCGTGATAAATTCTTTTTCATTCTTATAATTACGGTAATTATCGGCGAAAAATTCTTCCGGAGTACTTCCGCATATTTTAATAGCGTCAAGTAAGATTTCGGCGGGAATGCTGAAATCGCCGTTATCGAATTTCGCGATATAGGCAATCGATTTGTCTAAACGCAAAGATAATTCTCGTGCAGACAGTTTTGCATCGTTTCGTATCGTTCCCATTCTATCGATTAAAAATTGCCTTGTGGGTGTAATATTCTTTTTCATGTTTGCCTCCCGTTACGTCCATTTTAGTTTCAGAAGCAACATAACACGATAACTGTCATTGGTAAAAATATATTGTAATTCAATTAAACTGTGTTATAATGGCTATTGATGATAAAAAATACCATTAAGAGTACACGTTATATATAGGTTGTTATGGAAAAGCGTTGCTGTTTTATAGGGCATAGAAATATTGATAGTGATATAAATATTCGGGAAAGGTTGCAAAAAGAAGTCGGAATTCAAATCAAAAATGGGTTTGATACGTTTATAATGGGTGCGCATGGTGAGTTTGACAGGCAAGCGTTATCAGTATGTAAAGAGTTTGAAAAAAAATACCGAATTAATATTGAAATTGTGCTTACTTCTTTTGGAGAATTAAATAAGAAAAAAGACGATTGCAAAAATACCGTTTTTTTTGACGTTGAAGAAATACATTATAAAAGGCGAATTATAGAATGTAATAAGAAAATGATTGATTTGAGCGATGCGATCGTGTGTTACGTCGACGAAAAAGAGACAAGAAGCGGTGCAAAAATGGCTGTCCGATATGCGATGAAAGCAGGGAAACCTATAACGAATTTATATCGTCTTGAAGATAATCCCGTTTACGGGATGACCGCAAAGGAAAAACATGAATATTATCGCAACGTCAGAACGGAATTGCATAAAAATACTGTGTGTGCCAAAAATCTGATTGAAAAATCGGATTTTGATTATTGATATTTTTTGCGACGTATACGGTAGGATAGGTAGATAATAAGCACGGATAATAATGCGCCTGCGGAGTCTATCAGCACATCGGTCACTTGCCCCGCTCTTCCGCTGACAAAGGTCTGATGTCCTTCGTCGATAATGGCGTAAACGACGCTTATGCATAGCGGAATCAAGAATGCCGCGCCCTTTTTCCCGCTACGGTTTTTCACTATAAAAAATATGGCGAGAGATAAAAAGAGAGCGAGTGTAAAATATTCGGTAAAGTGCGCTCCTTTGCGGACGATATAAGACAGTTTGTCGTGATATTCCGCTTTTGAAGCGGTAGGCATCTCGTCATAATCGCGGATAAATATGCGCAGTACGGTGTCGATCACACCGTTTGACGTCTTTGTCGATTCTTCTCCGTTTTCGGATGAGAAATAATAGATTACACCCATAACGGCAAGCGATAGCAAAATAAAAATGACGGTAAAAGCGATTGTCTTTCTTTTGTTCATTCATTCTCCTTTTTTGACTGTTTTATTATACTATACTTTTTGAAAAAAAGAACGTTTTTCCCGTCAATTCGTCAAAAAATTATGTTCTTATCCTTTGTGCGGCACGTAAAATGGTACTATGAAAAATGAAACTTTGAAAAAAATTGTTTGGACGGCTCTTGCCGTGGTCGTGGTCGCTCTTCTCGGCGCACTCTTTGTCTCTTTCGGAAACGAATGGTTTAACAATGTCAATAAACCGTTGCAATGGATACCGAATTATGTCTTTCCGATTGTTTGGACGATCATTTATTTCGTATTTACCGTTATTATGTATGACATATACGAAAAAAAATCTGTAGCAAAAGATACAGTTATTCTCGGCATAATCAACGGCGTACTCAATATTGTTTGGTGTTTGCTGTTCTTTACGTTACGCCTTACGTTTGTCGGTCTTATTGTGATTATTTTGAACGCGTTATTTGCTTACGCGTTGTGGTATTCTTTTTATCGGCGCGATAAAAGATACGGTTATGCCTTTTCGATTTATCCAATTTGGCTGACTGTCGCCGCTTTTTTGAATGCCGCCGTGTGGATACTGAACTGATTTGTCGATTATTATACCGAAAAATAAAAGTTTACCCCCTTTTCCTGTCGCGATAGTTATGTTATACTGTAAATAACATTTATCGATAAGGAGAAAGAAATGGAAAACGCAAGCAGTGAAAAATTGTCGCGTCGGAACCTGTGGGGTTATTCTCTGGGCGGGATCGGCAGAGATATGATATACAAACTCGTCAATACCGCTTTGATGACCTTTATATTGATTACCAAGAACGTGACGAGCGCCGACGTCGCCGCGATTACGGCTATCTTTTTGTGCTGTCGTATTTTCGACGGGGCAAACGATCCGCTTATGGGCGCGATTATCGAAAAGACGCGTACCAAATGGGGCAAGTTCAAACCGTGGATTATAATCGGGTGTCTGACCAATATCGCGACGGTACTCGCCTTGTTTTTCGTTCCGCTGACGGGTACGAAGTACGTGATTTTCTTTGCGTTCTTTTATCTGCTTTGGGGTATTACTTACACGATGAACGACATAAGTTATTGGGGCATGATGCCGTCTCTTACGTCGAATGCGAGCGACCGGAACAATATTTCCACACTCGCCAACGTTTGTGCCGGTATCGGAGCGGGGATCGCGCTCGGCGCGACGTCTCTTTTCGGATACGGCGATCTTGCCAACGCGGTATTCGGCGGCACGATCAAGGCTTATCATATTATTGCCGTTGTGCTTTGCTGTATTTTCGCAGCCTGTCAGATAATGACTTGCTGCGTCGTCAAAGAAAAGCCTCTTCCGCCGCTTGAAAAAAGCGACAAGAAAAAAAGCGGCAGCCTGAAAAGGATATTCGGCGTGTTGTTCCATAACGATCAGTTGATGGCGATCGCGGGGACGATGTTTTTCGAGAATATCGGCGCCGGCATTCTCGACCTTTTCGCTTGCTATTGGGTTTGGCTTCGTTACGGGTATCAAGGGTTATTGGTCACCGTGTTCAGTTTGCTTACGGCTTGTTCTTCCGTCATTATGATTTTTTATCCTTTATTGTCGAAGAAATTTTCGCGTAGGAAAATTATGACGATATCCTTTATCGCCATTCTGGTCGGTTACAGTCTGATGCTTACGCTCGGTTTAAGCACGGGCGCGGCTCATCTCTCGCAACAGAGCGATTTTATTTGCTACTTCTTTATCGCCATTTGCGGCACGATAGCCTTTTTCGGACAAACGCTGTTTTATCAGGTTTTGACGGTGTCTATCGCCAATACGGTGGAATATAACGATTACAAAACCGGTTCGCGCGACGAAGGCGCGATATTTGCGCTTCGCCCCTTTACCGCCAAACTTTCGAGCGCGATTTGCGTCGGGATTCAGGGACTCGGACTGATTCTTTTGGGTATCAATAACGTCACAAAAGATATCTCCGCCGTGGAGAACGAAGCGTATGCCGGTCTGATTTCCGCAGACGAACAAGCCGCAAAAATCGCCGATATCCTCGGTGGCGCAGACTCCGGTATGTCACAGTGGCTTATCGTATTTATGACGGTTATTCCCACGGTGTTTTTGACGATCGCGTTTATTATTTATATGAAAAAATACAATATTACCGAAGAGCGTTACGCCGAAATATGCGAAGCGATCCGAAAGCGCGACAAAGAAAAAACGAAAGAAGGGGAGGCGAACGCATGAAAGTGGCGGTCGTACTCGGTAACAGAATGAACGACGACGGCAGTTTCAGTGAAAAAATGCTGGAAAGGCTATGCCTTACCGTCTGTTTTTATCGGGAAGAAAAACCCGATCTGATCATCGTTTCGGGTGGCGCCGCCAACAAAAATGCCGAACCGGAAGCGCACGCAATGAAACGATATCTGACGGAAAACGGTTTGCCCGAGGATATAATCGTTATAGAAGACAAATCCATGACGACCAAGCAAAACGCATTGTTTTCGGTTCCCGTTATTATTCGTTCGGGAGCCGATGAACTTATTATCATTACGTCAAGAGATCACATGAACAGATGGTATATGAACCCGAAAAGATACTTTAAGAGGTTTCTGAAAAAGTGCGGCGCGGCGATTCCCGTCAGACCGTATACCGACTGAAATAAACCGGGATATTTTCGGCTGAAATAACCAAAAAAGAAAGGGGCGCGGACGTCCCTTTCTTTTTATTTTTTTGTCGGCTTTTATTCGGTTACGCCGGAGTGATGCCGATTATATCGACGCCGACGGCAAGAATCACGGCATACGCTATATAGATTGCCAACATGGCTATTCCTTGCCACCGTTTGAATTTTCCGCTGATAAGCGTTGGAATCAAGGCGAGACATCCGATCGCAAAGCAAACGGGAATATCAAAGATAATATTTTGCTCGGACATAGACAGGTTGCCGCCCGACACAAAGGAACATATCGAGAGTATCAAGGTCAGGTCGATGATGTTTGCCCCGATGACGTTGCCGACGGAAAGAGAACTTTCTTTTTTGACAAGCGCGGTAATTGTGGTGACGAGTTCGGGCAGACTTGTGCCGATCGCGACGATCGTAAGTCCGATGACGGTATCGGATACGCCTAAAGAGGTGGCGATACGCGTTGACGTAGAGACGAGCAGTTCCGCCCCGGCGACAATGCCGAGTGCGCCGAGCAGGAAGAAAAGTGTGTTTTTGACGATGTCTTTTTTGGTCGCTTTTTCTTTTTTCGGTTTTTCTTCCGTTTCCAGGTCGGCTGCGTCGAGTTTTATTTGTTTGACCGCGCCGCGGATATTATCGTACATGTTGACGGCAAAAATGACAAACAAAACGATCGCGCACCAAATATTGAGATATCCGTTGTTTTTTCCATTGAAAGAAAAGGCGAACATAACGATCAACGGCAGTAGCATCAGAATGCTTTTCAGATAATAATCTTTTTTTCGGATAACCGACGGCAGCCATACGATGGAGATGCCGAGGATAAGTCCGAGGTTTGCCGTCACCGATCCGATCGCATTTCCCGTAGCGATACCGATATCGCCGCTGATCGTGGCAAAGACGGATACGAGCAGCTCGGGCAAGGTCGTGGCAAAACTGACGACCGTCGCGCCTACAATCAATTTCGGGATACCCGTTTTTTCGGCTATCCAACTCGACGCGTCAACAAACAGATCGCCCCCTTTGATGATGAAGACAAGTCCGACGACGAACAAGATGACGACAAGCCACATTTGCAAGCCGTCGATGATGTTTTGGAACCATTCCATAAAAAAATCCTCCTTTTTTCGGTAAAAAAAAGACTTTTGCACGGCAAAAAAGCCGTCAAAAGTCTCATTACCTGTTTTTGTTTCAGGTCGCAACGCCACGATAAACTGATTATCGGAGTTGTTGACGTTGCCGATTGCAATTACTCCCTTTCAACAATACCATTATATGGTTTTTCCATACGGCTGTCAACTTTTTTTCGCAAAAAACATTGTGATAAATTTACGCTTGACGGATTTTGCTTTTGTATATATAATATAAATATTATAGAGGTGAAACAATGTTGCGTTTGTCGGGTTTGACAAAAATTTATAAGGCGGGAGATACCGAAATCAAAGCGCTCAAAAGCGTCGATTTGTCTTTCCGTCCTCACGAGTTCGTATCGATTCTCGGGCCGTCCGGTTGCGGCAAGACGACAATGCTGAATATTATCGGCGGTCTTGATAAGTATACGAGCGGCGACTTGTTTATAGACGGAATCAGTACCAAAAAGTACGGCGACCACGATTGGGACGTGTATAGAAATCACCGTATCGGATTTGTTTTTCAGAGTTATAATCTTATTCCGCACCAAACCATTCTCGGCAATGTGGAACTTGCTTTGACTATCGGCGGCATTTCCAAACAAGAACGCGTCGAAAAAGCGAAAAAAACGCTTGACAGAGTCGGGCTTGCCGGGCAATACAATAAAAAACCGAATCAACTTTCGGGCGGGCAGTGCCAGCGCGTCGCCATCGCTCGCGCGCTTGTCAACGATCCGGAAATTCTTCTTGCCGACGAGCCGACCGGGGCTCTCGATACCGCGACGAGTTATCAGATTATGGACTTGATAAAAGAGATTTCGCAGGAAAGATTGATTATCATGGTTACCCATAACCCCGAACTTGCGCAAGCCTATTCTTCCCGTATCGTCAATATTCTCGACGGCGAAATTATCGGCGACAGTAATCCGTACTCGGCGGAAGACGAACAAAAAGAATATCAACCCGATATTACTTTCGACGACGAAAGCGAACGCGATTCCAAAAGAAAGCAAAAAAGGAACAAGAGAAGAAGTAAAAAAGCCGAAGCGAAAATGACGCCGTTTACCGCCTTTCGTTTGTCCGCTCATAATCTGTGGTCAAAGAAAGGAAGGACCTTTTTGACCAGTCTTGCCGGTTCTATCGGCATAATCGGCGTTTCGCTTGTTCTCGCCATTTCTTCGGGTATTCAGAATTACATATTCGACATGCAGGACGATATGCTGTCGGGCAATCCGATTACCGTTTCCAAGACGACGTATGATATGGACGCTTTGACCGAATCGATGGGGTTGGAAGAAAAAACCGAGATGATAAGAGAGGGCGGACGCGTCTATATCGATAATACGATAGAGGGACTCATCAAGACGATGAGTATGTCGGACAGCCTTATAAAAATGAACGAGTTTACCGACGAATACATGCAGTATTTGGACGATATGCCGAAAGAGTATTACGCCGCTATTATCCGTAACTACGGAATACAGTTCTCCAATAACATTTATACCAATTACCGAATGACGACGGAGGATTCGGGCGAATGGATGTCCGTCGCCGCAATAAAAGCGACTTGTATGGAACTGATCGAACAAGACCTGGACGAAAATACCCTTACGATGGTATCCGATATGCTCAGCGATTATACCGAGACTTTTTCGCAGGTTCCCGATAATCCGTCATACATTTTGGACCAGTACGATATCTTGGCGGGGAAAAAGATCGCTACCGAAAAAAACGAAATCATGATCGTCGTCAATTCGTCCGACGGGGTATCCGATATGCTTTTTGCCAATCTCGGTTATCTGACGCAGGAAGAATTCGTTGCCGATCTCGATCAGATTTACACCGACGAGCGTTTGGAAAAATATAAAGAAAGTTTTTCGTATGAGGAATTGTTGGACAAAACTTTCGTATGGCATTCCAATAACGCCGTTTTTACGAAAGACGGGGGCGATAAGTATCGATACAAGGCGCGTTTTGACAAAATCAGCGATCCCGAAGCGGTCCCGTTGAAGGTGGTGGCGGTTCTCCGACCGAAAAAAAATATTTCTTACGGTTGTTTGCGGTCGGGCATCTATTATACGCAGGCTCTCACCGATTATGTCATGCAAAGCGGCGCTTCGTCCGAGATCGTACAATATTTACAGACGGAAAACAAAAGCGCGTTCGGTGCCGGCGAGTTCTCTTTTGAAATCAGATATTCGCCTTTTTACGATCCCGAATACGACGCGAACGGCGATATCGTCGTCCGTACCGAAACGGGATATATCGGTACGTTTGATATGACGTCGATCGTGACGGATATCATGACCGATTACACCAAAGTCATTCCGTTCCTTCTTTCGGCGGATTGGAACGAAATAAACAAGCACGGCATGAGCGCGTTGTCAACCGTATCGCTGATCGGTTTGGGCGGAGCGACTCTGCCTACCAATATTACGATTTATCCGACCGATTTTGACCATGTCACCGATATCCGCGCCTATCTTGATAAATGGAATCAAGAGGGCGAAATCACCTTATCGTCGGGACAGATCCTGCAAACGGACGCCCGTGGCAAAATCGTATATACCGATACTCTGACGATGATTATCGGGCTTATCAATAATATTGTGAAAATAATCACCACCGCGCTTGTCGCTTTCACCGCAATATCGCTTGTCGTTTCCACGGCCATGATCGGTATCATTACGTACGTTTCGGTAGTGGAACGGGTGAAAGAAATCGGCGTACTTCGCTCTCTGGGCGCACGCAAATTCGACGTATCGATGCTCTTTACTTCGGAGACGTTTATTATCGGATTCGTTTCGGGAGTGATCGGTGTTGTCGCTACTTATCTTATATCTATTGTAATTAACGTAATTTTGATGCAGGTTATCGGTATCGGTACGCTGGCGGCACTTCCTTGGTGGGAAGCGATCGCTATGGTCGTCATCAGCGTCGTGCTTACCTTGATATCCGGCGTTCTACCCGCCACAAGCGCGGCTAAAAAAGACCCTGTCGTTTCATTACGATCGGAATAAAAAAACAAACGGAGGAATTATGACGGAAAAGAAACAGAGTTTCAGCATGAAAATCAAGGACAAATGGTCGTCCTTGAAAGCAATGGGAAAGAATCTCGATCCCACGCTACCGCTCGAAGATCAGAACAACATGACGCTGAAAGAGTACATCGCGCTCGGTTTGTATAAAATCGGCACGCAACTCGTAGCAACCAATAAAGGTTCCAAGGGTTCGACTTTTTTGTATGAATGCTATTATCAGGGGACGAGCGTCGATGAAGCGCGTATCGCCGATATAGCCGCGATCCTTACGACGATTACGACGGTATTGACTATATTTGTCGCTTTGCTTGCCGCGACGGTCGCGTTCAAATGGAAAAGCAAAAAGTACGGCAGATATCGTCAGTGGTTTTTGATCGGTATCATTCCCGTCGCCATTACCGACGTATTGGAATTCGTCATTCCGAATTTCGGCGAAACGGGCTTGATTGCCTTTAAGTACGCTATCGGTATAATAACCGTTTTTACAGCGGCGTTCTTCGGTCTTGCCGCCAATATCATTCAGGTTATTTCGCCGAACGTGAAAGAAAAGAAACGCGTCGTTACCATGAACCAACTTTATTATTATGCCGGTTACGGACTTGCTTATCTGTTCCCGTTTATATTCGGTTTGTTCACGACGCGTAAAATCATGTACGTCCTGACGCCTATCGTCGGTACGACCATTTGTCTCGTCGGTTCGGTGCTTTGTTTTATGTGGTGCCGCGAAAGAATCGATCTGCCGATGAAGAAAAAAGAACGCGTTACAACGGCTTCGCTCAAACTGTTCAAATATAAAAATTACATTATTTACCATCTTGTCAACTGGGTGGGTACCATCGCGATGACGGGTACGATGATGTCTTATCTTGCCGCTATTGTCGTCGGCACCGATAAAGCGATTCTTTTGACTTTGCCCTCGGCGATCGGCACAGCCATAGGCGTTGTTATTACGGGCGCGCTTACGAAAAAGTTTTCCCCGGTGCAACTGTTGAAGTTTGACGGTATCTATACGCCGGTTATGGGACTTCTGACATTCTTCTCCGTATTCTTCACACATGAATTCGGCGTTTTGTTCTATATCTGCTATTTCCTTTTCGGTATCAGTTTCGGTATCGGAGAACTTTCCAAGAGTCACATGGATACCGAATTTATGGACTTTTTGGAATGGAAGACGGGCGAACGTCTCGAAGCGGTTCAGGGCGTCATCCCGGGTTGGGTTACGCAGGCGCTGAACTACGGAAAGAATCTTATGATACCGTTTATGCTCGCATGGGTAGGCTATGAAACCAATAAGGGCGTCGGCGATATGTCGCTTATGGAATATATGAAGACGCTGCCGACTTATGATTCTACCTGCTTGTGGGTGCTTGCGTTTGCTATCTTCGGCGTATCCATTTCCAATTTCCTTCGCTTTATCCTGTTGACTTTCGGATACGATATCGACGGAGAGAAAAAGAAACAAATGTATCTTGAACTCAGCGAATCGAGAAAAAGAGCCCGTGGAGAAATGTCGGCAACAGCCGAAACGGCAGCCGAATGCACGGAAGAAGCCGCGGTTTAAGAGAATACAAAAGGACGATTATGTCCGAAAGAAGGTAACTATATGTTGGAATTAAGAAACATCGTTAAAGATTATGAGTCAAAAACCGTTACGGTTCACGCATTGAAGAACATCACCGTAAATTTCCGCGATTGTGAATTCGTTTCGATTCTCGGTGCTTCCGGTTGCGGTAAGACGACATTGCTGAATTTGATCGGCGGTCTCGATCGGTATACGTCGGGAGACTTGATAATCAACGGCATATCGACGAAGGATTTTACCGACGAATATTGGGACGCATACCGTAATTCGGAAATCGGATTTGTTTTCCAATCGTACAATCTGATTCCGCACCTATCGGTGCTTGCGAATGTGGAACTCGCATTGAAACTCAGCGGATTTAGCAAATCCGAATGCACCCAAAAAGCGAAAGAAGCCTTGAAAAAAGTGCATATGGATGAGCATTATCACAAGAAGCCGAATCAACTTTCCGGCGGACAAATGCAAAGGGTTTCGATCGCAAGAGCGCTTGTCAACGATCCGAGAATAATCCTTGCCGACGAACCGACGGGAGCATTGGACAGTGAACTCGGCGAACAGATTATGCAGGTGCTGAAAGAAGTTTCCACCGACAGACTGGTCATTATGGTCACGCATAACGACGACCTTGCCGAGCGGTACAGCGATCGTATCATTTCCATCAAGGACGGGACGATTTTGTCCGACACCGATCCGTATGAGCCGGCACAACCGTACGTGGACAAACCGCGTGAAAAGAACAAGAGATTTCATTTGCCGAAATTGGGCGGAAAGAACAAGAACGCTCCGTTCAAACTGACAAAGATGAAGTGGAAGACGGCTCTCGGCATCAGCGGAAAGAACCTTCTTTCCAAAACGCGTCGCACCGTTCTCACGTCTGTTGCCGGTTCGATCGGTATTATCGGTATGGGACTTGTCCTTGCACTCAGTAACGGTATCAATTTATTTATGGATAGCATGAAGACCACTCTTCTTGCTTCCGTTCCGATCGGAGTGTATGAGTACAGCATGGATTACGATATTATGACGGATATCTTTAAGACGTTCAGTACCAGCAGCGGCGTTTCGGGCGATTTTCCCGAAGAAGAAACGGCATACTTAAAGCCCGCCGCGTCGAATCAATCGATGATTATGGATATCGTCACTTCCATGATGGATAGCGTCGGTTCCAATGCGATTACGCCCGAATTCGACGAATATCTGGATACTATCGATCCGTCGAATTATGTCGCTATCCATAAGTATTATGGGACAAAAATGAACATTATCGCCAAAAAGACGCAGGATGGAAGCGATATCTATCAAGATGTGTCCCCTGAATGTAAAACGACGACTTTTGCGACGGTCGCCGGTACCGTCCTCAGCAGCGCTTCGCTCGAATCCGATTATTGGAATCAACTTATTTCATATAATTATATGAAAGAATATTATGACGTACTATATGGTCATTATCCGCAGAATAAGAATGAAATCGTGTTGGTTGTCAATGAGAACAACGAGGTTTCTTTCGACGCATTGGACGCGCTCGGGTTCGACTATGATTCCGTTGCCGTTGACGAGCCGGTAGAAAAGAACGGAGAATCTCTTATCCCCGTATCTTTTGCCGATATATGCGGTTATAAGGTAAAACTGATCCCGAATGACGATTATTATGTGCAGGCAAACGAAGGCGTGGATACAAGTTGGACGCAATTTGCCGGGGAAAACGATCAGGAAAATCTCGGCAAACTTTATGAAGAAAAAGGGATTTCGCTTGAAGTAGTCGGCGTGCTCCGTGTAAAAGATACTGCGCCTATGGCGATGGTACAATGTAACTTCTGCTATACGCCCGAACTCGGCGAATATGTCCGTGACGAAGCGGCAAAGAGTAAAATCGCCGCCTCGCAAAAGAACCTTTTGGAAACAAACAGCAAGAAGAACGTCTTTAACGACACCATGCAAAAAGATAACGACAGCCTGTCGTCGATTATGGATCTGGTCGGCTTGTTCTTTAACGGTAAAGACCTCTCGGCATTTAATCGCGCTATCGGAGCGGACAGTACGCCTTTGTACGTCAATATCTTCGCGGCGAATTATGCCGGTAAAGAAGCTATTACCTCTTACCTCGATCAATGGAACGACGGCAAAGATGTCGCCGATCAAGTCAGATATTTCGACGTGTCGGAAATGTTTATCTATAATGTGGAATTGATTACCAATATCGCCACCATGTCTCTTCTGATGGTCGCCGCCATATCTTTGCTTGTTTCGACGATTATGATTGCCATTATTACGGCAAACTCCGTCGTCGAACGGACAAGAGAAATCGGTATTTTGAGAAGTATCGGCGCAAAGAAGATAGATATTTTGTCCGTCTTTATTGCCGAAACGTTTATCATCGGACTATTAAGCGGTTTGATCGGTATCGGACTTACCTATGCGTTGGCTCCCGCGCTTGCGGGCATTATCGCAAACATTACCGGATTTTCCGGACTTGTCGTCGTCAGCCCGTGGGCGACCGTCGGCTTGCTTGCTTTGAGCGCGGCGCTTGCCGTTATATCCGGTTTTATTCCGTCTATGATAGCGGCGCAAAAGAATGTCGTAGACGCGTTGCGCTCCGACTGATTCGTTTATTTTCGTGCGATAATCGGCGTAATAGCCGATTATCGCACAAAAAAACATAATTCGACACTTTTCCGAATATTATTGTACAAAATTACAAATTATTTTTGAACAAAATACTTTACAAAATCGACAACTTGTGATATTATCATAGTACCGACTCGGGAAAATCTACAAAAAATGAGGATTTGTAAAATATGATGAACAAATACAAAGTTGTCTTTTGCGAGACAAACGCTTCTTTATTGTCCAATGCGGTCGGCTTTTTCAAAGACGACGCCGAAATCGATCTGATAGCCTGCGCAAACGTCCGTGAATTTGAAGAAAAATCCAAAGAGATCGAACTGAACGGTCTGATACTCGACTACGATTTTCCGAATGCGAAAGAAATATTTTCCGCCGCTTCGTCAAAAGAAATCAGCGTTGTTATGACCGCGCGTTTTGACGAGCGTTTTACGGAATACGAACCGAAGGACGGTTGCGTGGTATTCAAGCCTTATTCCCTTGCGGAACTGCGCACGAAGATTTTGAAAGCCATTCTGAACCACGTCATTGTCGTCAAGTTAAACGGTACGAAGAACGTTGACGAAAGGTTGAGCAATATATTTATCCGTGCCGGTATTCCGCCGCATATTCGTGGGTATCAATTTTTGCGCGAGGCGGTCAAACTGTCCGTCGCGCAACCCGAAATGATCAATTCGATCACGAAAAAACTGTATCCGTCGATTGCGCAGATATACGACACGACGCCGAGCAAAGTAGAACGTGCGATTCGCCACGCGATCGAAGTCGCATGGAACAGAGGAAAGATCGAAAATCTGAATGCGATATTCGGTATAAAAATTTATAACAAAGGAGATAAACCGACGAATGGGGAGTTGATCGCGCTTGTTGCCGATAAAATTCTGATTGAATCCGTGATGTAAAAAAATAATGAGTAAAAAAAGAACGGGCTGTGAAAAAAAATCACAGCCCGTTTTGCAATAAAGCGTTTTTATTTTTCCACGCGGATAACGGCGTCGACGCTGTTTACGCAGTCGAGATTTTTCAAAATTCCGAGCGCTTTGTCGAGATCTTTTTCGTAGGTCTTATGCAAAAGGAAGATGACGGTCACTTTATCGTCGCCGGGCGTCTGTTGCATCGAGTCGATACTGATATTGTGTTTGCCGAAAACGGACGAAATTTTTGCCATCACGCCGACCTGATCACGGACGGTCATTCTTAAATAGTATTGACAGCAATAGTTGTCGGTAAAGTCTTTCGGGTTGACTTTATCGACATTTTTGAAGGGCGCGTATTGCGGTTTGATTGTTTTTGCGGCAAAGACGATGTCGCTGACGATTGCGCTTCCGGTGGGTAAATCGCCTGCGCCGCGACCGTAAAGCATAATGTCGCCCACATTGTCGCCGACGATATGAACGGCGTTAAAACTGCCTTTTACCGCGGCAAGCGGGTGGTCGTTGGGAATGAACGCGGGATGGACGCGCGCTTCGATTTTACCGTCCGTTTGTTTGGCTATGGCAAGAAGTTTCAGCGTGTAGCCGAGATTTTTGCCGAACTCGATATCCGTTTTTCCCACACCCGTGATACCTTCGCGATAAATTTTCGAAATGGGTACTTTTTTGCGGAAAGCAAGGCTGGAAAGAATGCTGAGTTTGTACATACTGTCAAATCCGTCCACGTCGGCGGTCGGGTTGGCTTCGGCATAACCGAGGCTTTGGGCTTCTTTCAGAACTTCGTCATAGTCTCTGTTATCGTCCGACATTTTCGACAAAATAAAGTTGGTCGTTCCGTTGACGATACCCATTAAGGAAAGAATGTTATTTCCTTGCATGCTTTCGGTAAGAGTGCGAATAATCGGCACGCCGCCTACGCAACTTGCCTCAAAATATAATCCCGCCTTTCCTTTTTTTGCGGCGGCTTCGAGTTCAACCCAGTTTTTGCTGAACATTTCTTTGTTTGCCGTAACGATGCTTTTCCCTGCGAGAAGACATTTGGTAAGGAAAGTCTTCGCCGGTTCGATTCCGCCGAAGAATTCGGCTACGATTTGCGTGTCTTTGTCGTTGATGACGTCGTTTATATCGCAACTGACGATGGAAAGGTCGGCTCCGAGTGCTTTTGCTTTCGAGACGTCCTTTTCGATGATGTGACGGATTTCTATATCGATACCGTCGTTTTTCATAATGGCATCATGGCTGTTTTTTAAGATGCGATAGGTGCCGCCTCCGACGGTACCGAGTCCTAACAGTGCTACGCCGATTTTTTTCATACTAAAATTACTCCTTGTGTTTTTTTCGTTATTTTTTGGTGTTGTAATCGTACAGAATACGTAATCCTTTCAAAGAAAGGGCGCGGTCTACCGTGTCTATGACCGTACTGTTTTGTGTGATAAGTTGGCTCATTCCGCCCGTCGCGACGACTTTGGCGTCGGAAAAGTCCGGCAATTTACGGATGCCTTGGATAATATATTCGACAAGTCCGGTAAAACCGTAAATGACGCCTGCCTGCATGTTCTCTATTGTGTTGCGCGTGATAATATCGGACGGCTTTGCCAATTCGATACGGGGCAGTTTGGCGGCGGTATGCGTAAGGCTCTCCGCGCTCGATTTAATGCCCGGTGCGATCAAGCCGCCGCGAAAACAGCCTTTTTTATCGACAACGCCGAACGTGGTCGCACTGCCGAAATCAACCGTAATAACGGGACCGCCGTACAGTTTGTATGCGGCGACGGCGTTGACGATGCGGTCGCTTCCGAGTTGATTATCCTGATAATCGATAGATATACCGGCAAGATCGATCTTTTGCGAAACCATGATCGGTTTTATGTGCATATAATAGGTGCACATGTGTTCCAATGTATAATTGATACTCGGCGCAACGCTGCTCATGATGATCCCTTTGATGTCGGAAAAGGTGTAACCGCTTTGTTTTAATAAATCGAAAAGGACCATGCCGAACTCGTCGGCGGTTTTATTCGTATCGGTTGCGATTCTCCAAGTAAACAGCGTTTTGGTCTCGTTTGCGAGTCCGATTTTTATATTGGTGTTTCCTACGTCTAAAAGTAAAATCATATTTTCATCCAATTTTATAGTAGTATACATTTTTTTATCAATAAAAGCAAATATTTTCATTGAAAAAGGTTGACCTATGTGATATAATGAGGAAAAAAGGAGACGAAACATGAAGAACAATTATATTTTTTCCTTGAATTATTCCGTTTGCGGAAAGATGAAAACAGTCGAAGGGTGCGATTGCGACGATTTTTCGGTGGAGACCGAAGAAACGGAACACGGACTGAAAGTATTTCTGCTTCCCAAAAAAGAGATTGCGTTGAAGGACGCCTATCTTTCCGCCGCAAAATCTTTTTCGCAAAACGACAAAGTATACGTAAACGGCTATCAATCGTGGACGACTTCGCGCGAATACGGAAAAGATGACGTGCAGAAAGGTTTGCTCCGTTTGGCAAAATTTAATCCCGTCCGCAAGTATTGTACAGTTTTCGGCGACTACGAATTCCAGAAGTATTCTCTTCGTCCCGGTGACTTCCATAGTTATTCCTATACTTATATTCGCTCGGAAAAGGGGTTTGAATTGCTCGGCACGCTGAACGAACGGACGGGGTATACGGTATTTCACTTCGATATGAACGGCGAAAAAATCGTTATCCAAAAAGACGTCGAGGGCGTTACCGTCAAAGACAGATACGAATTATTCGATTTGTTCTTTACAAGCGGCGGCTACGACGAGGTTTTCGACGCATACTTTGCCGAACTTAACTTGCCTTCTCTGAAAATCAGTCATATGGCAGGCTATACTTCTTGGTATAATTACTACGGCGCTATCAGTGAAAAAATCCTTTTACGTGATATCGACGGACTTGCTACGGTCGGAGACGCCGCGGATATTTTCCAAATCGACGACGGATACCAAGCGAAGACGGGCGACTGGCTGACGATAAACACCAAGATGTTTCCTTCGGGTAAAGACGGTTTGAGATACCTGACGGATAAAATCCATTCCAAAGGCTATAAAGCGGGACTCTGGATCGCTCCGTTCAATGCGGCGCACGACTCCGTAATATTAAAAGAGCACCCCGAATGGTTTATTAAAGATCCCCAAACGGGCAAAAATCAATACGGTTCTATTTCTTGGGGCGGTGCTTATACATTCGATTTTTATATTCCCGAAGCCGCCGAATATATCCGTAACTTTTTCCGCGTTATTCTGAACGAATGGAATTTCGATATGGTCAAACTCGACTTTTTGTACAGCGTTTGCCAAACGCCGCGTCACAACAAGAGCCGCGGACAGATTATGTGCGAAGCGATGGATTTCTTGCGCGAATGCGTCGGCGAAAAACTTCTTCTCGGTTGCGGCGTTCCGCTTTTCCCGGCGTTCGGCAGAGTGGACGCGTGCCGTATCAGCAGCGACGTAGGCGCCACGTTTAAGCCCGCCTGGTTTAACGCGACGACCAATCAGGAAATTTTCAGTACGCGTAGCGCAATGAACAATACGATTTTCCGTCGCCATTTGAACGGACGCGCTTTCGTCAACGATCCCGACGTGTTTTATCTGCGCGAATCGGATATTCGGAAATACGACGAACTTGCCGTCCGTAAAAGCAACCTGAAATTTACCGAAGAACAGAAAAAAATCCACGCCACAATCAACAATATGTGCGGCGACGTCTTGTTCGTATCCGACAACGTGGGCGGCTATACCGACGAAAAACGCGCGACGTTGAAAGAACTTTTCAAAAAAACCGATAAAAAAGTGCTTGACGCCCAATATGTGTCAAAAGACGTCGTGGAAATCGTCTATTTGCAGCAAAACGTCAAATATCGTTTGACCGTCAATCTCGCTACGGGCGAAAACGGAACCGCGGTTATCGACTGAGTTTTTGCTTTTTGAAAAAAGTGCTCTGTTTTCAGAACAGGGCATTTTTTTTTGCGGTTTACATATACTACAACCATGGTCGAATACAAACTTGAATTTTTGAGAGACAAAAAAATTGAAAAATATATCGAGGAAAAATCCGAAAGAAAAAATATATGGCTCGAAAAGAAAAACGAATGCCTCTATTGTGTTTACTATTTTGAAGATAACGCCGATTTCCGTGACGTGACCTCCGATATCATTCGTATTTTTTACAAGGCAAAAGAATTGGAAAAAACATTGCTTTTCCGTAATGACGCCGCTTTTTTTGCTTTTTTCGGCGCGATTATGGCAATGGAAAAAGAAAGCGAAAAAGAATATTTCGATAAAAAAATAAAAAACGAAACGGTTGTAAACGCCGACGGTTTTTACAATTTTGAAATGGAATCGGTGCGTACAACATGGAGAAGCCTCGGTATTTTGTCCGAAAGACTTTTTCGTCAGTGCAAAAGTCTCGATGAAAAGACGGCTTTGATTACTTACATGCTCGATCTTGAAGAGGGCGGAGGCGAATCGATCGTTTTGGCACAAAACGTTCTCCGAAACGCCGAGACGAATAATCCTTATCCGATAATAGATATTTTTGAAGAAAAAAACCGCAATTTGCTTTTTAATTTGCTCTATCTGCGCCCTACGGAAATCATTTTGCGTTCTCCGACGGATATGGACGCCGATTTGATGGATTTTATTGTCAGGTTATCCGAATAACCTGCTTTGCATTGTGCATTTGTAAATGATGTGAGACCAACTTATTAAAAAAATTTTGTTTGTCTCGTTATAGATTATTCCAAAACGACTGATATCTGAGTGCAATGAGTGACGGAGCGTAGCGAAGTCACGAATGAAGCGAAGATATCAG
>JAZRZM010000049.1:0-75384 GCA_045601385.1 Clostridia bacterium
CCGCTTGGCCTCCGACTTCCTCGATTTTTATATCGGGAGCGTTTTTTTCTTTGCCTCGGAAAATCAACCCGGTCAAAAAGGTGCCGACGTAATGAGAAGCAAGGATCATAAGACCGTATTTTTTATTACCGAGCATAGCGACGCCGACAGTGCCGATTATGAAGACGGGGCCGGCAAAGGAGACAGCAACCGACATACTGCGGGCTTGATTTTTTTCAATCAATTCTTTTTCATAAAATTCGGAAACGAGTTTTGCGCCGACGGGGTAGCCGCAAAGCATACTCATCAGTAAAACGTATCCTGCCGACGACGGGAAACGGAAAATTTTTTTCAGCGGTTTTTCGGTCAGTTTGCCGATGTCGGAGGCGAAGTCGAGTTCGGTCAGAAGTTTGGAAAAGAAGAGAAACGGAAGCATCGTCGGCAGTACGGCATAAACGTAGAGTTTCAGCCCAGACAGCACCGATTCGGTATATTTTTCCGCGTGTAGCACAAATACGGTCAATATAAATAAGACGAATACACACGTAAAAATACGCAAGGCGTGCGGCGAAATTTTTTTCACGTAATAGTGTATGCGCGCGCCGCCTTGAAAAAGACGTGTTGATTTTTCGGTTGTTCGAGGATGCGTGTATAAAAGAAAAAAAAGTGTTCATAATCGTTCGTGACAAGATAATCACGGAGGCATTATGGAAAAGAAATCTTCTCAAAAAGTAAAAACATTTCTGAAAAAGAACGTCTACTATATTATTATGGCGGCGTGCTTAATCGCGATAGCGGCAATGATTACGGTAACCGTTCTTATGAATAACGGTACCGAAAACGGAAAAATCAGCGAGAACGGCGACAGTAAGACGGTTGATATTACCGATCCCGAACAACCGACGGGCGGCGACATAACCGATACCCCTACGGGTGGCGACGATACTCCCACGGGCGGTGACGATACGCCTACGGGCGGTGACGATACTCCCACGGGCGGCGACGAACCTACGACGGAACCTATTGTGTTCGGATTGCCGGTGGACGCGGTTGACATAATCAAGGATTATGCGCCCGACACGCTCGTATGGAACAGCACGTTAAGACACTATGCGGTGCATAACGGCATCGATTTCGGCGGGGAAGACGGCGCGAATGTGCGCTGCGTATGCGACGGCGTAATCTCGGCGGTCGGGTACGATATGCTCAACGGATATACCGTCACGGTCAAGCATAACGATAAACTGTATTCTTCTTACGGCTCGCTGAACGAACCGACGGTAAAAGTGGGACAAAGCGTCAAAAAAGGGGACGTTATCGGCACGATGGGAACAAGCGCAAGCAACGAATACTCTTCCGGTCCGCATCTTCATTTCAGCGTTTATGAAAACGACGCTCCGACCGATCCGTATCGTTATATGACAATCGGCGGGAAATAATATGTGAATTTTCATGAAAAAAAACGGCGCCTATATAGCGGGTGCCGTTTTTCTTTTATGATTTTCGATTATTCTCTTCCGATTTTTTCAAGCGGAGGCACTTCAAAATCCGGTAAAAACCGTTTGATTTTTTCTTCGTTTATGCGATAATCTCCGTTTTGATAGTCGTAAAAAACGTTCGTTTTCAGGAAGTTTGTGCAATAATTATTGCGAATGGTGCTGAAATGGTAACAGTCTTTATCAATATTCCCGACAGATGAGCGAATGTTGATGATAAAATTGTTTTCGATGACGCTGTACGAAGGGTTGACGGCGAGATTCTTGCTGTCGGGACGAGAAAAATCGGCCGAGTAACGGCTGTATGCCGGATACGCCTTTTGCCATATTTCCGTTTGCCAGGGCGACTGATAAAGAGCCTGCCACATCTCACCGTTTTCGACGGCGTGATCGAACCATTCTCCGTACAAAGCGCCTCTTCGCGCGCGCGTATCGTAAGAAATGGGTACATTGGTGTTAACGATGATATTATTCTTGACGGTAAAGTCTCTTCCGCCGCCCAGTTGAATGGCGATATTGGGGATATTGACGAGGATGTTTCCGTAGATTTCCTGTCCGGAAAGGGCGTCGTCCATATAAATGCCGGCAGGGGCATGTCCGTCCGAACCGAGATTATAAACAGCGTTATAGCGAATAACGTTGCCGTAATATGTCCAACTTCTTCCCGCATAAATCGCCCCGGCGTCGTCGGAAAGAAGACATACGTCGTGGATGTTATTGTATTCGATAATATGATTATTACCGCCGTAAGAGACCGCTTCGTGAGGCGAATTATACATTTCGTTGTGTGCGCAAATGTTCCCAACGCCCGTCAAAAATACGCCCGGCTGATAAGTCTGATAGATTTCCGACCAGTCGTGAATAAGGTTGTTTTTTGCGACGTTATTGCCGCTTTTTAAGGACGCCGCGTCGCCGCCGTCGAGGGTAATTCCGCCTTTCCCGGTACGGGTTATTTCGCAGTTTGTGACGCTGCTATCGTATCCTGTCATACTGACTGCGTTTTCGCCGATATTTTTTATGACGCAGTTATTTATAATATTTCGGTTCCCGTTTGCGACGATTCCGTTACCTCTTGTACACTTTATCGTGATGCCGTCTATAATAAGATTATTGCAATTTGCGGTGATAAGATTATTTTCTGTCAGCGACAGATCGATTGTCGGATTTTGTTTGTTGTCCAAGGGAATCATATATAATAGACAGTTTTGTCTGTCGAGATACCATTCTCCGGGGGCGTCCAGTTCTTCAAAGACATTAAAGAAATAATAAGGTGCGTCTTTGATTGCTCCGTATGTGCTGACGAACTTTGTTGTCAGGGTTTTAGTTTCCGCGTCAAAGTTTTCGATGAGGGTGGACGCGTCCGCCCAGGTATATTTCCAAAAACCGAACATCCATACTTCGTCGAGCGTTTTCCAGGAGGAGATTTTTTTGGCAAGTGCGTCGTCGAGATAGTATGTGTCGCCTTTGGGATTACGTAAACTGTCCCAATCGGGACGCGCGGTCAGGTTTCCGTCCGTTTCGCGTCCTACGCCTATTTCTTTGACTTTTCCTGTTTTCAGAAAACCGCTGTCGGGATACCGTGCGATTGTCATGCGCGTGTCGTTATAAAACAGTTCGGAATAGATTTTCCCGACATAGTCCCCGTCGTATTTTCCTGCCGTGTTATAAGTGCCGATTGCATAAATTTTTCCCGTCATGTCAGTTGTGATGCCTTGTTTTTTGAGGTCGTAGCAGACGACATTTTTACGCGCGCTTGCATTGAGGCGCGACAACATCTCGGCGGGCGCGGAGATAATCGAGTTCTGATTCAAAGTGACGCCTCCGTTTAAGATGACGTCGCCGTCTCCGTATGCCGCATACCGCACCGGACACGATTCCGTGCCGCCGTCTTCTTCTCCGAAGACAAGCCCGTTTGTGCGGTATTCTCCACCCTTTACGGCGACCGTCACGCCGGTTTTTCCCGTTTTGTCCGTTCCGCGTACCGCCTCTTTTGCGCGCTCAAACGTGGCAAATGGGGCACCCAAACTTCCATCGTTTGAGTCATCTCCGTTTGGTGCGATGTAAAAATCGGCTTCCGTACAAACTGTTTTTTGTTTAATTTTCGGCGCAAAAACGTTGACCGTGGGAGCCTGATAGTTGTATTGATAATAACATAGGACAGGCAGGAGCGACTCGACGATTAAAACAAACGCCGTAACGACGCACACAATCGCTTTCAGAAGGGCGGGACGGTTATTCTTGCGCAAGGAAACAAGTTGCAGAATAAAGAAAACGACGAAGTAGAGTCCGTCTGCGGCGTAGTACCAATAAGCCGCCGCCTCTTTTGAAAGGACGTTTGCACCGCAGAAAAGAGCGTACGGGAGACCTGCCGTCAGAACGGGACAAAGAATCAAAAATAGCGACGAATACAGAATGTTTTTTTTGCGTGCGACGTCTTTGATTATGCCGTATAAAAACACGGTAAAGAATGCCGACGCGGTAAGTAAAACGAACCCTGCGACAACCATAGAAGGTATGTTCAGGTTGCGTTGGACGGTGGAGTCGATCGCATACAGGGATATAAGTTGGATAAGAATCGGTATGACCGTCAGAAGCGAAAGCGTTTTTTCTTTTTTTTTCATATTTCCTCCGAGTTTGACTCTATAAATCGTACTAACGTCGTGTTTTTTTGTCAAATAAACGTTTTTTTGCGCGTTGGTAAAATAATGATAACAATCGGCTCAAAAAATTGCAATAAAATATTGACATAAATTAAATGACTATGTATAATGGTATTATAGTGTTCCATAGTGATTTTTTATAAACTTTGTTAAAAAGCGAAACGGAGCAAGGAGACAAAATGAGCAAGAAAAAGAAAATGATGCAAGCAGCGGAAGCCGAAAGACAAGCGCGGGAAGAAAGAGCCGCCCGTCAAGCCGAACTCGACGCGATAAAACTGCGTGAAGAAAAGGAAAAAACGGAGACGAAACCCCGTCCGACCGCTATGGAAGAATACTACAACATCGCATACGCGGCTGAAAGAAAGCGTTTGAACAAGATTTTCGGACATCTTGCCGGTGGCAACGGATATTTCCCGGACGAACCCGAAAAGGTTTTCATAGAAAAAGAAGTCCGTATGAAACCGGACATGATCAAATTCGTTTTGAACAAGCGTCTCAAAGCAGCGAACAGAAGAGCGGGATGGACGGCGGCGTTCATGATCATTTTTCTGCTTGTCGCGATGTTCTTTGCGGCGGCGTATTTCAAATTTATCGCGCTCCCGTTCTGAACTTTGGAACAAATGTCTTTTTAAGAGAAAATCGCAGGTTGCTTTTTGCGGAAACAAAAGGCAACCTTTTTTTGTTTGACAGGGAAAAATGCAGATAGAAAACATACAAAAAAAGAGAACGAAATGGTTGGTGACGGCAGACGGAAAAGAATATGCTTTTGCCCCTTCCGTTGCTGAAAAATACTCTTTGACAGAGGGAATAATCGACGGAAGACGCTTTTTTGATATAAAAGACGAAAGCGACGCCGTACTTTGTCGCAGAGCCCTTTACGATATGATCGACAGGAGCGAAAAGACGCGCGCCGGATACCTGGACGCTTTGACCGAAAAGGGATTTCCTTTTCCGATGTGTTTACGCGAGGTGGACGAAGCCGTCGGTAAGCACCTGATCGACGACAGGCGGTATGCCGAGTGTTATCTGCATGTTAACAAGTCGTCAAAGGGCTGGTTCCGACTTGCGCTCGAATTGAAAGCGAAAGGCGTTTCGGAAGAAATAATCTCTTCTTTTTACGAGGAATACGGCGATCGGTCGGAAGAGTGCAGACGCTATGCCGAGCGGTTTTTGAAAAATGTTCCCGATACCTTTGAAGACAGACAAAAAGTATTTGCCAAGTTGATGCGGAAGGGTTTTTCGTCGGACGAAATTACAGCGGCGTTCGATTCGATCGGACGGGAAGAGGAGGAATGATGTCAAAAGAAAATAAAAAAACGCTGCTGTCGATCGGACTGTTTGCGCTTATTTTCGGCGCTTTGCTTGTTTTGGCTACTTTCTATGATTTACAAGTCAGTCAGATTTTGACAAAGCGTTCTCTTTCGGACGGCAATTTTCACACCGACGAGTGGTATGCAAACTTTTTCGAAGCGGCGGGGATGTTTCCGGCGTATCTCGGGACGGCGTCGGTTTGCTTGATTGTTTTCGGACTTTTCTATTCGTCCGGGCTGAAAAAGCCGCTGAAAGCCATTCTTTGTTTTCTTACCTATATTGTTGGCGTTTATCTGTTTAAGGATGCCTTTTCAGACTTGTTCGGGTTCCCGATGAACCATATCGAGGGCGAGTACGGCGTTTCGGCAAAGGGTATGGACGCGACGTGGACGGCGTTGTCGTTTTTCCTTTCCGCGCTTTGTTTCGGACTGATGATCGCGGCGACAAGAAAAGTTCCGCTTGCCGTGTGGAAGAGGTTGATTCTTTTTGCGATCGCGTTTTCCGTAGCTTCTTTTGCGTGCGGCACACTCGTCGACGTATTGAAAAAAGGCGTCGGCAGGGTGCGTTACCGTACCCTTTATTGGGGCGAAAAGAACGGGGTGGGAAACGGTTTTGCCGATTATACACCCTGGTATAAAAAGACGGGTAACGGCGCATATTACGAAGGTACGGAAGTGAGCAAGTACCACGACGCCTTTAACTCGTTTCCCTCTCACCATACGCGCGCCGCAGGTCTTTCGTACGCGTCGATTATGCTGATCGACGTTTTGCCCGTGCGAAAAAAAGGGCAAAAAGCGATCCTTTGGATCGCGCCGATTCTTTGGACGGGACTTACCGCTGTCGGCAGAATCGTCGCCGGGGCGCACTACTTTTCCGACGTGCTGATCGGAGGTACGTCGTCTTTTGTGTGTATGATTTTGTCGAGAGAGATTTTTATTTGCCGCTTTTCGCACGTCAGAGGGTTCTTTAAGCGCAAGTAGAGCGTATTTTGCTCTCTATTTATTGACATTATTTACATAATTATATATAATTACTGTAACAAAAAGAGGTAAGGTAAAAAATGTCTGAATGTAATCATGATTGTTCGAGTTGTTCGGAAAAATGCGACAACAAAATCGTCGTCGAACCGCAGAACAAAGGCAGTAACGTAAAAAACGTAATCGCCGTCATCAGCGGAAAAGGCGGCGTCGGTAAGTCCTCGGTGACATCCATGCTCGCCGTCTATCTGAATAAAATCGGCAAAAAAACGGCTGTTCTCGACGCCGATATTACCGGTCCGTCCATACCGAAAGCTTTCGGCGTAAAAGGGCAGGTCTACGGCGACGAAAACAACAATCTGTACCCCGCCGAAACGGCTACGGGTATCAAACTTATGTCCCTGAATCTCCTCGTTGAGTCGGAAACCACCCCGGTCGTATGGCGCGGGCCCGTGATCGCCGGGTGTGTAAAACAGTTCTGGACGGACGTCGTCTGGGGCGACGTGGACGTGATGATCGTCGATTGTCCCCCGGGTACGGGCGACGTGCCGTTGACCGTTTTTCAGTCGTTGCCGATTAAAGGTATCGTCGTCGTCACCACACCGCAGGACCTCGTGTCCCTGATCGTCGAAAAAGCGGTCAATATGGCGGATATGATGCATGTTCCCATTCTCGGCGTCGTGGAAAATATGTCCTATTTCGTTTGCCCCGATTGCAATAAAAAGCATTATCTTTTCGGAGAAAGCAAACAGGAAAAGATCGCCTGTGTGTGTCGTACCGACAACGCGCTTCAACTCCCCCTGTCTTCCGATTTTGCCACAAAATGCGACGAAGGGAAGGTGGAAGAAGCGGACGTAACGGCGATGAAAGGCTTTGTCGAGAATATTTTGAAACAACTATGACGAGAAAAGAACGCGCGCAAGAACTGTTTTTATCGGGTTATAACTGCGCCCAAGCGACTGCCGGCGCTTTTGCCGACCTTGTCGATTTGCCGTTCGACACCCTGATGAAGATGACGTCGGCGTTCGGCGGCGGCATGGGGCGTCTGCGCGAGGTATGCGGAGCGATGTCGGGGATATCGACCGTGCTCGGACTTGTGCGCGGATATGACCGTGCCGAAGACGCGGACGGGAAAAAAGCCCTGTATGCCTTTGTTCAGCGCGCCGCGGCGATGTTCCGTGAACAAAACGGTTCGATTATTTGCCGCGATCTTGTCGGACAAAACGTGCCGCACGGAGGTGAGCCGACTGCGCGGACGGCGGATTTTTATAAAAAGCGTCCCTGCGTCGAACTGGTCGGTTCGGCGGCGGAGATTTTGGAAAAGATTTTGGAAGAGATATGACAATCGAAGACGGTTTTTCTTTTGCGCATCATGTAAAGGAGAAACCGACTTTTCATATAGAAGACGTTATTCCGAACGATTATTTACGGAAGACGTCAAAGGAGAAAACTATGAAAAAGAAAACGATTATCGGAGTTTCGGTTTGGGCGGCGATTTTTATCGCGCTTATGGTTGTCGCGGCGTTCTTTGATTTGGAAATCAACAAGGCACTCGGCGATAAAGACAGCATTTTCGGGCAGTTTTTCCGCCTTTTCGGCGAATTGACGGGCTGGATTATTTTGCCGATAGCGGGCGCGATTTTGTTTCAGGCGACGGACAGAAAGACAAAAGCAGGCGTAGTCATGGCGATCGTTTGGCTGATTGTCACTCTCGTCGGCTGGTATCTTTCCGTCAATTACGTCCTCGAAGAATTCATCGGCACGTCCTACGACGGGTATGAAAGTCCCTACGCGCTCCTGCCCTTGTATAATGTGATTTTTGCTTTGTTCTTTACGTTCTGCACCGTTTTCGGTACGGCGAAAATCGATAAAAAACTCATGAAAAAACTCGCCGTATTTGCCTTTGCTATGCTGATTGCGCTCGCTTTGTCGCAGATTTTGGCTAACGTGATGAAAATCATGTGGTCGCGTCAACGTTTCCGCAACTTGCCTATTGGCAACGGCGGCGAATCGGCGGAAGGTTTTACGCCCTGGTACCACCCCAACTTCGGTAAAAACAAGGGCACGAATTATTTCCCCGACAGTGCCGGCATGAAAGAAAGCGACGCATATAAGTCGTTCCCGAGCGGACACTCGGCGGGCGCGGCGATGACCTTTATTCTCGTCATGCTGCCCGATATGTTTGAAAAACTCAAAAAATATAAAGTTTGGTTTTATGTCGGACCGGCGGTTTATACGATACTTGTCATGATTTCCCGTATCGTCAATCGCGCGCATTATCTTTCCGACGTAACCGTCGGCGCGACAATCGGTGCCGTCTCTTGTTTCGTTGCCATTCCGATTGCAAAAAAACTGTTCCGCCTTGTCGGTAAAAAAATAGGTATCGCTTGCCCTTGCCAATGCGCTTCGTGCGCGGCGCAAACCTCGTCCGAATCGGAGACGGATAATTCCGAAACAGTCGAAGCGGAAGAAAAATAATCCGTTTTGAAAAAGCATAATCGGAGGTAATTTTTACCGATGCTACTAAAATGTCCGAACACAAATCAATCGATGTATTCGTTTATTGCGGACAGCAATAAAGAAGATAAAAAAGCGGTTAAGGTCGTATATTTTAATCACAAAATCACGTTTGAAAAACTGTATAAAGACGTGGACAGCGTGGCGTTATATCTTACCGAACACGGCGTCAAGAAAGGGGACAGCGTCGTTTTGTGCCTGCCCAATATTCCGCAAGCGGTTATCGCATTGTACGCTATCAACAAAGTAGGCGCGATCTGTAACGTCGTTCACCCGAAAATCGGCACGCTTGCGCTTTTGAAAATCATCCACGAAACCGCGACGAACTGGGTGTTCTGTTACAGTTCGGCAATCATGGATCACGCGAAAGAACTCAGAAAAGCCGGCGTCAATATCGTGCATTGCCGTATCAGTCAGTATATGCCGTTCGGGTTACCGAAAATTGTATTATCGGTTACGGAAATAGCGGCGCGCAGGTTCTCTACCATCGACTTTTCCCAGATGACGGTAAAAAACGGCGACGTCGAAGATCAGGCAAGAGGGGAAGACGTGGCGGTCTATCTGCACAGCAGCGGCACGACGGGAGATCCGAAGACGGTCATGCTTTCCAACTACGCCATGAACGAACTCGCCGGCAAGGGCTGTAATGCGGTCGGGAGCGAAACGGGGATCGGAAAAGGCGATACGAATCTTATGCTTTTGCCGCTTTTCCACGGTTTCGGCTTGGGTGTATGTTTGCATTGGCCCATGTTCTTCGGCGTCAATATTCTTTTGCCGTCGTTTGACGCGATCAAAGCTGTTGCCGTATTGCGTAAATATAAGCCGAACGTTCTCTCTTGCGTGCCGAGCATGCTCAGAAGAATGTACAAACTGTCGGCGTTCTCCGGCGAGCACCTAAAAAGTATCAAGAGCGTATACGTCGGCGGGGACAAACTGGACGACAAACTGCGCCAAGACGTCGAAAACTGTTTTCGCAAAAACGGCAGTCTCGGACTGGTGTACGAGGGCTTCGGTTTGAGCGAAATGGCAAGTATGTCTCACCTGAATATTTTGCACTTTAACGACGGAACGGTCGGTCAACCCTCTCCGACGGTGCGCCAGAAAATTATGCGTGCCGACGGAACCGAATGCGAACCTTTTGAAGAAGGCGAACTCTATTTGTCGGGGACGCAGATGATGACGGGCTATCTGAATCAGACTACGCCCTTTGTCAAAGACGCCGACGGTACCGTTTGGTTCCCGACGGGTGACTTCGGCTATCTCGGGGAAAAGGACTCTTTGTATTATCGCGGCAGGTTAAAGCGCCTTATAAAAATCGGCGGCGTCAATATCTTCCCGCAAGAAGTGGAGACCGTCGCGGCAAATATGAAAGAAATCGAGCAAGCCTGCGCCGTTCGCGTCAAAATCGATGGAAAACCGGCAATTAAACTGCTTGTCGTCCTTAAACCCGGCGTGCGCCTGACACCGATGCTTAAATCGAAAATAAAAGACGCTGTTCGGGATAATATCCTGCCGTATGCAGTACCGCGCGAAATTGAAGCGGTGAGTTCGATTCGCTTAAGCGGGATGGGTAAATGCGACTACCGCTCCTATGAGGAGCAGGTATAGCACGCCTCTTTACGTACGCAAAAATATTTTAATAACACAATATAAACTTCGATTGTTACCTTTTGATAAAAGCGGATATATAATCGGAGTTTTTTGCGTACTTTCGCGAAAACGCTCTCGTAGTGGACCGCCACAACTTCGCTTGTTTTCATTAAAATACGAAATAAAAAGACAAAAAAAGACGTTTTTTAAGGAATACGATCTTTTATACTTATGGTCGTATATGGCACGCGTAATCGTATTTACATCGGGAAAAGGGGGCGTCGGCAAGACGACTTGCGTTGCGAACGTCGGGCGCGCTCTTGCTTCGCTCGGCAGAAGGACCGTTTGCGTCGAAGGAGATATCGGCTTGAATAATCTCGACGTCGCTTTGGGGGTGGAAGACAGAGTGCTGTACGACGCCGGCGAAGTCGTGCGAAGAAAAGCCACGATTGAACAGTGCCTTGTCGAAGTCGCCGATAAACTGTTTTTGTTGCCGGTGACGACGTGTTCCGTTTCTTCGGTATCGACCGATGATTTTGTCGGCATTGTTCGCCGCATGAAAGAAGATTTTGACTATATCCTGATAGATTCTCCCGCCGGTATAGAAGACGGTTTTCATCGCTCGGTTGTCGGCGCGGAAGAGGCGATTCTCGTGACCACGCCCCACTTGACAAGCGTACGGGACGCCTACAAGACCGTCCGTTTTTTGTCCGGATACGGCATACAAAAAATAGGCTTGATCGTCAATAGAGTACGCGGAGAATACGTCCTCGACCGCTCCATGCTTTCTCCCGGTGACATCGCCAAGACGCTCCGCCTTTCTTTGTGCGGCGTCCTGCCCGAAGACGATTTTATCAACTTGCACGGGTTTGCCGACGTGACCGAACAAAGCACGGGCGTCGGATATAGTTTTTATCTCATCGCGCAGTGTATCGATACCGGCGAAAAAAAACTTTATGATTGTACCCGATCGCAAAAAAGTCTGAAAAATCGCATTAAAAGGTGGTTTTCATGAAGGAATCTGCCGAATTAAAACGCTTAAAGCGCGTTATCCTCGCCGATAACCTGCGTATCCCGAACGGGATGACCGACATGTTGAAAAACGATTTAATCGCGCTCCTCGACGGCTATTTTGATTTGCAAAAAGAGTCCGTTCATCTCGATTTGTCCGTGTCCGAAGACGGCGCGTACAAAATCGAATGGAAAGCGACGGCAAACGCGCTCAAAACGTTCAGGAGCGTTCAATAAAAAAAAGCGAATTTTGTAATAAATTCGCTTTTTTTTTACTTATATGCGTTTTATTGTAAATCCTTGACGCGCAGAACAGGCGCGACGCCGCCGCCGGTCAGAAAGACGCTGAACGATTTATTGGCGCGCCCCATGTGTTTTACGCCGTACACCGACGAACTGAAAAAGCAACTCGGCGAGCGTAGCCAGTACCATCCCGTTTGATCGTACAAGCCGCCTTCATCACGGTATGCGCCTTGACACTGTGCGTAGGGCGTCGTTTCTTTGATACGTTCGGCGTCATAGATGGCGGCGTGCTCGAAGACGTATTGCGGATCGGTTACTTCGTATTCGCTGAAAAACCAGACTTTGTCGCGAGTTACTTCCTGCGTTTGCTCGTTATCCGCAAAGCGGTTTTCTCCTTCGTTCCAGAAAGACGTGTTTTCATAGGGGTTCGTTGATTCTGCGTCGTTGATCAGCGTCGTGGGCAGAATTTTTTCCTGTTGTTCCTTGTTAAAAGCGGTGTTGTAGAATGTATCGTTAAGCCACTTACGAATGGTGCTGTAATAATAATTGTTGGCAAAAACGTCTTTTACGATGTCGGGATTATCGTTATAGCGGTCGCCGTCCGATCTTTCTTCGCACGTATCCTGGAAAGAGCGACTGTCGAGAATCAGTTGGGCGACCATTATGGCAGTATTATTATCCTTATCGGCTGTTTTGACCGCCCATTTTATCGGATCGAATCGGAACCAGTAGACCTGCTCGGTTTCGTAGCCGTTTTCGTATTGATAACTATTATCGGCGGAAGAGGACGTTTGCGTCGTCTTCGGGCGGTATTGCGTAAAGTACACGCCGCGGTATTTGTCTTGATTATATTTGATGTCGATATACCACATGTATTCGACGTCGTTTTCCCCGTCGATATAGTAGTCGTAAGACGTCCATTTTTTCGCGTCTCCGTCTTTCGGCAAGTCGCCCGCGAGTCTGTTCAATTCGTCCGTTATATCGGTGCTTTCGACCACCGACTGCGGATACATGCCGAAGCAGATAAAGTCGCCTTGCTGATAATACGTCAGTTTTTCATGACATTTTTTGCAAACAAAATCACAGTCCACGTCGTGATCGGACGTGTTGCAAACGGTGCAAACGCAGTTTTCGTACCGGTGAACGTACCGATTGCAGTTTTGGCAAAAGCAGTTTTTGTCGAGTTCGTGAACGCTGTAATCGCAGACGCGGCATTCGCAGCGGAAGAAAGAGTGCGCTTCCTCGTGACAGACGGTGCAAACGCAGTCTTCGTCGGGTGTGTGCGCGGTCAGACCGCATTTAAGGCAAATACAGTTTTTATTCGGTGTGTGACAGGTATATCCGCATTCCGAGCATACGCAACCGACAAAAGAATGGACGTATTGTTTGCAGGTGGTGCAATAGCAGTCGTCTTCCACGGTATGGAAAGAGCGGTCGCATTCGGAGCAGTAGCAGTGATTGTCTATCGAGTGATGCGTCTCTCCGCAGTTGTAGCAACGGCAGTTACGATCAACGATATGGGCGCTTTCTCCGCAGACTATACAAATACAGTCGTCGTTCGGCGTGTGATTTTGCGCGCCGCATACGGTACATTTGCAGCCGTCATAGGTGTGTATCGTTTCGTAACAAACGACGCATTCGCAGTGTTCGTTGAGCGTGTGTTGCGTGGTACGGCATTTTTTACAAACGCAATTATCGTTCAGTGTGTGAACCGTTTGACGACATTTTGTGCAAACACAGTTTTCGTCCGTTGTATGTTCGGTCAGACCGCAATGAAGACAAACGCAGTCTACCATCGTATGACAGGTCGAGCCGCAACGGAGGCAAATGCAATTCAGGTTAAGTTCGTGTATGTGTTTTTGGCAAACGGAACAATAGCAGGAGTCGTCGAGGACGTGGGTAGAATAGTCGCATCGGGTGCATTCGCAGTCGACAAGATTGTGACAAATAAGACCGCAACGGAGACACTCGCAGTTTTTATCCAATTCGTGCATGTTCGGTTTGCACCGTGCCGAGATGTAAAGGACTTCGCTTTCCGACGCGAGCGTGTAGTGGAAGACGGGTTCGGACGATACTTTTTCTTCTCCGATGTACCAGCCGTCGAAGTAATCCTCACTTCCCGTATAGTCGAACGTCAATTCTTCGCCGACTTTGTAATATGCCGTTTTGTTGCCGAAAATGCAAAAACCGTCCCTTACCACGACGTTTTTTGCCATCACGTTGAGTGAAATGGGGTAGTTTCCCCACACGTCCTGCACGGTGGCGGTACATTCGCCTTCTTCGTCCGCGTCCCAGTCAAGCACGTTCTTGACGTATGCTTTCATGACGCTTCCGTCCGTATAAGAAACAAAATACGGTATTTCCGCTTCGACAGCCGAACAGCCGAGACAAACGCTCGATTTCCCGGGAACGAATTTATCGACCGTTTTTTTGTTCGCCGAGGCGTAAAGATTGTTTTTGTTATATATTGTCGCGGTGTTGTACGAAAAAGAAATCAGTCTGCCGCCGTCGTCAAAAACGCAAATGATGCTTTTGTACGGGTTTGCCGACTTACCGCCGTTTGACCATGTCTGATAATAAATAAGACTGTCCATGCCGTCGAACGTCTTTTGGCTTTCGCACGAATTACCCAGAATCTTTTTGACGGCAACTTGCGTCATCCCCAGTTCTACTTTATCTGTTTTTGCAGAACGGAAAGGGGAAGTGAAGAAGCCGCCGAGAAAGAGCCCTGCGGCGAGCAATACGAACGCGGCGACGCAGGATACGACGACAACGATTGTCTTTTTGTTTTGTTTTTTTCTGTTTTTTTTGTTTTTGGACATTGTCCTGCTACCTCCGTACTTTTTATTTGAAAAGTACCAAATTTGTTGTAATAAAATCGACGCCCATATCAATCAGTTTTTGCGCGTCGGACGGACTGTTTACCGTCCAAGCCGCCGCTTGCGCACCGTTTCTGTGGGCTGTTTTGACGACGCTTTTCGTCATGGAAGAATAATCGACGGAAACGTTTTTTCCTACGGCTGCACGGCACAGTATGCTTACCTGTGACTTTCCGCCGCCGAAAAGAAGTTGCGTCACCGCTTTTTTATCGGTCTTTTCCACGTAATCGAGTAGCGATTTATAAAAACTGATATAGACGATCTTGTCGCCGTCCAGTTTTTCGTTGGCTTTTTGCATCAGTTCCGCCACTTGCGCTGCGGTCATGCTCTCGTCTTTCAGTTCGATAACCGCCGCTTTTCCGCCGTTTTTGCATATATCGAGATACGTTTCGAACGTGGGGCAGTATTTGTCTCCTACGGCTGTCGCATTTCCTTTTTTGTCGGGATCGAGCGGCTTGGTCGTCGCTTCCGCTTCGGTGAGCGACTTGACGGAAACAGTCTTGTCTGCAAACGGTTTTTCGTCGTGACAGCATACGAATTTGCCGTCTTTGGTTACCCATACGTCCGTTTCTATGCCCCAAAAGAAGGTCTCCCGAGCCGCTCCCTCAAAAGACTCCGCGGTGTTCTGATAATAGACGTCGCTCAGTCCGCGGTGTGCGATAAAACGCACGGTTTCGTTCGGGTTATAGTCGTTTTCGGTGTTTTTGCAAACGCCTAAATACGTCATAAAACCGCCGCTTCCGAGAAGGACGGCGCTTACAAAACAAATAAGTACAATGCGCAGTATTTTCATTTTTTCCCCAGACATAAGCCAATAAGATCCTTTATTTTTGCGGTAGCGAGACAAGTCACGGTGTCTGCGGAGCCGTAATAGATTTTTACCTCGCCGTTTTCCTCGGCGACCATGCCGCACGGAAAAATGGCGTTGTTACGGAACCCGCCCGTCCGTTCGTACGGCGCTTCCGGCATCAGAAGCGGCTCTTGATATACGCCGAGCACCTTTGTCGGATCGACCGGATCGAGGAGCATGATACCGGCGCAATATATTTTTTTCCACCGTCTTTCCCAGCCGTTTTTGAGCAGGCGACAGTCTTTTTTGACGGCGTGAAAGAGGACGAGCCAGCCGTCGCTTGTCCGTATGGGCGGCGCGGCGGGACCTACTTTGCAGTTGGAAAAAGGCACTTCTTCCTGCGCGAGAATCAGTTTGCTGTCGCCCCAGAAGACAAGGTCGGGCGACGATGACGCCCACATATCGAACAGTTCTCTTCCGCCGCGCGAATAAACGGGCATCGGACGTTCGAGTCGCATGTATTTTCCGTTTATTTTTTCGGGGAAAAGCACCATATTCCGGTTGTCCGGTACACTCAGCGAAATGATTTCGTATCCCGTCAGATCGTCGAAAATCCTTGCGACGCCGCCGCGCAGTCCGTGTTTCGTGTCCTGCGCAAAGCACATATACAGGACGTCTTCGATGACGATAAGCCTCGGATCGTACATCCTGCCCACTTCGTCGCTATGTACGTCTTCGTAGCGGATAAAAGGAACAGGCTGCGGCGAAAAATGTATGCCGTCGTCGGACAGGGCAAGCCCGATATGCGTGTGCAGGCGGCGACCGACGCCGTAGCGGAAGTCGTCGCGGAAAGCCATCACGTATTTTCCGCGGAACTTGGCGACGCCCGCGTTGAAAATAAGCGTCGCTTCGTACGGGATGTCTTTTGCTGTCAGGATAGGATTCTTTTCATACCGAACGACTTTATCGGTCGGTTTCCACCCATACGAACGCAGAATTACGCTTGACCACAGTGCCGACAAACCTTTCATTTCAGTCCCCTTGCGTTTGAGAATTATAATAAGAAACCGCGTCTTGTATCAAAGAATCAATCGTAAAGTATTTGCTGTTGCGGTAGTTTGTCATGAATCCGCGCACCGTTTCTATGCCGAGATCGTTCGTTTTTGCCGGTTCGTCGATATAAAGACCGCAGCCGAAGCCGATCTGGTAGGTTTTGCCGTCGAGGCTGAACGTGCCGTACGTTTCGACGCCCGTTTGGGGATCGGCGTCGTATTCATAGGTAAAAGGAACCGTCTTCACGCTCGGATGTTCGAGGTCGCTTTTCAGCATGCTGTATATGGTCGCTTGTCTCGTGATACCGTCGATATCCGCGATGTAGTAGACGTAGGGATCGTCGAAGAGATTGTTTTCGTTCGGTTGCGCGTAAGAAAGGACGTTTATTCCGGTGAAAGGATAGACGTCGTAAGCGCAGTACGAGAGCGTTTGTCCCATTTGCTGCGAAGCGTAGGAGATGTCCGTCACGTCGCTGACGCGTTCGTATTTAACGTTCGTGGTGTAGTTTACTTTGGCAATATGCGTCGATTCTTTACGCAAAAAACATCCTTCGTCGGTGCTGTAATCGACGTAAAGCCCGAACGAAACGCCGTACGACGAATATCCGAGTTTGTCCGAAAAATCGATATAAGAGACTTTGTCTTTGTCGTTTTTGGTGTAAGTGACGGCAAGTTGCTGACACGTCAAGGGGGTGTCCTTGTCCTGATAAACGTATAACGCGAAGTCGCTCCCGTCAAGAACGATGTAGGAGACGATTTGGTTTTGCGCGAGCAGATCGGTCGCCTCTTCTTCCGTTCTTAACTGTTTTGTTTGTTCGACTAAAACGTACGTTCCGGTAATTTTTTCCAGTTTTGCAGGGTTACACGACGTAAAAAGAACGGCAATAAATGCGAGGAGTAGCGCGAATAACGCAATTTTCGATACTTTTTTCATAAAACATAACCTCCAAAATCGAATTCGAGTTTTATTCGCGAAAATAATTGAAAAAACTCTATATATATGATACACTATTATTTGTAAAAAGTAAATAAAAAGGAACGAATATACCCGTATGGAAAATGCCAATTATACCATCGCGCTTCTGATCGACACCGACAACGTGTCGGCAAAATACATGGAAGCGCTCGAAAAAGAACTGATTATTCTCGGCAAAGTCACTTATCGACGTATGTACGGAGACTTTACCAGGCAAGGCGCCGAAAGTTGGCGCGCCCTTGTTAATGAGTTTTCGATTACTCCCGTTCAGCAGTATACCTATACGACGGGCAAAAACGCGACCGATCACAGAATGGTCATCGACGCGATGGATATCCTCTATTCCCATAACGTCAACGCGTTCTGTATCTTGTCAAGCGACAGCGATTTTACCGGGCTTGCAAAACGTCTGCGCGAGTCGAACATGTTTGTTATCGGTGCCGGAGAAAGAAAGACGCCCGCTTCTTTCGTCAAAGCGTGTAACCGCTTCTTTGTCTTGGAAGACTTGCTTGGGAAAGACGAAAACGTCAAAAAAAGCGAACCGAAAACGCGTAAAAAGGTAACCAAAGACACAAAACAAGCACAACAACAGCAGCCGTCCGTATCCGCGGCGACGCCTGAAAAAGAAAAAACGGTCGAAGAAGTCACCAAACCGCTGACCAAGCGGGAGGTAGAAAAATTTGTCACCAAGATACTTGCCAACGGCTCGCCGAGGATGTCGCTCGAACTTCTGATCAATAAGATTTATCAAGCCTATCCCCAGTTCGATTTCAAGACGTTCGGCGCGAAAAAATCGTATGACTTTTTCAGCGAAAAGAAGTTTACGATTACTTCGGGCGACAATAACAACCTGTTTATAGAATTGAAACAATAAAAATATTTCGATTAAAAAAAGGAGTTATAAAAAAATGGCAAACTACATCGGTATCGACATCGGCGGTATGAGTATCAAAGCCGGTATTGTCAACAAAAAGGGAGAAATCCTCGCAAAAGATTCTATCGTACCCGACGTTCGGGCGGGACAGGAAGCGATGGCGAAGGATATGTATCGCCTTTGCGAAAACGTGGCGAAAAAAGGGGGGCTTTCCATGGACGGTATCGACGGTATCGGCTTCGGCAGTCCCGGTACGGTCGATACGAAAAAGGGCGTCATTACGTTTGCCGCCAATCTCGGATTTTATAAATTCCCCCTTTTGAAAGAGTTTGCGAAATATTGGAAAGGGAAAACCGCCGTGGGAAACGACGCCAACTGCGCCGCGTACGGAGAAACGATATTCGGAAGCGGAAAGAATAAAACCGATACGATTTTTATCACGCTCGGTACGGGCGTGGGTACCGGGTTTGTCATCGACGGCAAGATCCTGACCGGCTATAAAGGCGCCGGGACCGAGGGCGGACATATCTGTATCCGTATGGGCGGAGAGAAGTGCAGTTGCGGCGAAAGGGGGTGCTGGGAAGCGTACGCGTCGGCGACCGCGCTTATTGCCCAGACCGAAAATGCCATAAGTAAAAACCCCGATTCCGCTATGGTTGCCTTTGCCGAAAAAGAAGGCGGAGTCAGCGGAAAAACGGCGTTTGAGTGCGCCAAACAGGGTGATAAGGTGGCCTTAAAGGTTGTAAACACATATTGCAAATACGTCGCCACGGGCTTGGTTCTTTTGATTAACCTTTTCCGTCCCGAAGTCGTCATGATCGGCGGCGGCGTCAGCAACGCGGGCGACTTCTTTATTGATAAAGTAAAAGCGATCGTAAAAAAACATTGCTTCGGAAAGAAGGTAAATAAAGTGCCCGAAATCGTGCGCGCGCAACTGGGTAACGACGCCGGCATCATCGGTGCCGCCGCCCTTGTTATGGATTAAAAGAAAAAAAAGGAAAGAACTATGGACGAAAAACTGCGCCCCTATCTGCCCCTTGTCGACAAACCGGGGCGGTATACAGGCGGCGAATATAATTTACCCGATATGACAAAACCGTGCAACGTGCGGTTTTGTCTTTGTTTTCCCGACGTATACGAAGTCGGCATGTGCAACGTGGGCGTATCGATTCTGTACGATATCCTCAACAAAGACGACTCCGTCGTATGCGAGAGGTGCTTTGCGCCGTGGCGCGACATGGCGGCGATTATGCGTGAAAAAAAGATTCCGCTTTCTTCGATCGAGACGGGGAAGCCTTTGCTTGACTTCGACGTAGTCGGTTTTTCCGTGCCGTATGAGATGAGTTATACTTCGGTTTTGTATATGCTCGATCTTGCCGGCATACCGTTCCGTGCCAAGGACAGAGACGACCGTTTTCCGCTGATTGTCGGCGGCGGTCCGAGTTCGGCAAACCCCGAACCCATTATCGACTTTTTCGATTTGTATTTTATCGGCGAGGGGGAAGAAACCGACCTTGCTTTTTGTAAAATCGTCGAAAAGTACAAGGGAGACAAGGAAAAAATATTGCACGAGGCCGCAAAAATCGACGGTATTTACGTCCCGAGCGAGTGTCGCATCGAAAACGGTATATGCGTGACGAAAGTCAAAAAAGCCGTTGCCGATCTGAAAAACGCGCCGTATCCGGATAAACCGCTTGTGCCGAATATAGAAATCGTCCACGATAGGGCGGCGGTCGAACTGTATCGCGGGTGCTATGCCGGATGCCGTTTTTGTCAGGCGTGCTTTTTCTACCGTCCGATACGGTACCGCGAAAAGGAAACGGTTATCGAACTTGCCAAACGACTTGTCAAAAACACCGGGTTTGAAGAACTCGGTCTGATCAGCCTGTCGAGCGGCGATTACGAGCCGATTTATGAAGTCCTTGCCGAACTCGGCAAACTCAAAGACGAGCAGAACGTCAGTTTGCAACTGCCCTCTCTCCGCTTGGACAGTTTTACGGCAAACCTTATGAGCGGCGCGAAAAAACTGTCTCTTACTTTCGCTCCCGAAGCGGGTACGCAACGGCTCCGCAACGTCATCAATAAAAACATCACCGAAGAAGATATCGACGGCAGTATGAAATTGGCTTTCGGTATCGGCTACCGAACCGTCAAACTGTATTTTATGTCCGGACTTCCGACCGAGACGGACGAAGATATCCTCGGCATTGCGGAAATGGTGCGCCATATCCGTTATCTGTACATGCAGACGACGGGCAGAAAGGATATATCGATTAACGTCAGCGTCGCCGTCTTTATTCCGAAACCGGTTACGCCTTTTCAGTGGGCGGCGCAAATAAGTCTTGACGAAATGAAACGCCGTCAGGATCTCTTGAAAAAAGAATTGTACGCGATAAAAGGCGTTCACTATTCGTGGCACGGCGCCGAGATGTCCGTATTCGAAGGCGTCTTTGCCCGCGGCGACAGAGCCCTTTCGTACGCGGTGGAGTCGGCATACAAAAAGGGCTGCTACCTTGACGGTTGGACGGAATACTTCGACGAACAAAAATGGTGGGACGCTTTGGACGAATGCGGCGTGGACGTAAATAAATATACCGGCGCGCGTGAAAAAGACGAAGTGTTGCCTTGGGATTTTATAGACTTCGGCACGACGAGAAACTATCTTTACGCCGAATACGAAAAAGCGCTTTTGGGCGAAACGACAAAACCGTGCAAACATGATTGTAATGCGTGCGGCGCGGCGAGAATGGGTAAGTGCCGCCAGTATAAAGGAGAGGAGTCATGCTGATTACTTTTCGTTTTTCAAAGCAGGATAACGGCACTTTCGTTGCCCATACGGATATATTAAGAGCCCTGAATCGTACTTTTCGCAGGTCCGGTATCGTCGTAAATTACAGCGACGGTTTCAATAAGCACATGCTTTTGAAGATGACGCAACCGCTTCCTTTGGGAATAGCAAGTAACGCCGAGTACGTGACGGCGGACGTCGCTACGGCAATCGGCACGGAAGAGTTTCTGACGCTTTTCAATGAAAATTGTCCTCCGTATTTGCACGCCGAAAAAGCGTACGTCACGACGGAAAAACCGAAACTCGCCTCGTTTATTACGGCAAGCAAGTATTTTTTCCGCACCGAAAAAGCGATTTTTGCCGCCGATAAAATCGAGCGGTGCAAGGACGCTTATTCTTTTTCGTATACCCACCGCGACGTGACCAAAATAATCGACGCGGCGAGTATGCTCCACGCTGTCAAGGTGCGTGAAGACGGCGTCGTCGCGTTGATGAGTTCGGGCAGCGTCAATCTCCGTCCCGATTCTCTTGCCGAGGCGTGGAACAGGGACTTCGGTCTTTCCGTTCGCCTTTGCGACATTGTGCGCTGTGAACAATACCTGTCGGACGGGAATAAATTCCTTTCCGCGACGGAATATATGGAGAAACTCTCGTGAGGAAAGTTTTTATTCGTCAAGAAACCGACTTTTTGGAATATGCTTTGTACGACGGCAACAAACTGTGCCGATTCGACCGCTTGAACGAAGACTTTTTTTCGGGCAGTATCGTTCTCGGTAAAGTACGGTTCGTCAAAAAGAACGTCGGGGTGTTCGTTGACGTCGGCATGAAAAAGGATGGCATTTTGTCCTATCGGACGGGAATCGAGCCCGGCGATTTCGTCGTGGTGCAGATAAAAACCGAGCCGAGCGAAGAGAGGGGGTGTTCTTTGACCGAGAAACTCACCTTGCCCGGCAAATATCTCGTCTACACGACGGTGGACGAATATAATTTTTCGCACGAAATACCCGAAGATAAAAAAATAGCGTTCTTTTCCGTTCCTCGCCCGAAAAAAGGCGGATTTGTCTTTCGCTCCTTGGCAAAGGACGCTCCGCTTGACGCCGTCATAGAAGAGGCCGCGCGACTTGAAAAATGCTTTGAGGATATCGTTTCGTCCGCCGAAAATTGCTATACGATAAAATTTTTGTATCGGGAAACGGCTTTGCAACTTGCCGAAAATCTTGCCGAAGAGGTCGTTTGCGGCTTCGATTCGATCCAAAAAGACATCGCCACCCTTTCACAAAGAAAAGTCGAAACGCAAGGCGTCGAACTTGTTTTCGATAAAACGGAAGGCGCGACCGTCGTCGACGTCAATTTTCATACCTTTCGCACCACCGACAAAAACCCGATTTTGCAAGCCGACCTTATCGCGATCGAAGAGTTCGCCCGTCAGATTCGTTTGCGTAACATCGGCGGAATTATCCTTTTTGATTATATCAGCGTTACGACCAAAGAAGACAGCGATTTCCTTTTTGAAAAAATGAAAGAGTGTTTGACAGGCGACTTCGCCCGTACGACGTGTGAGCAAGCGGAAAGGGCGGGGTGCTTTCTCATTACCCGCAACGCAAGATAGCGGCATATTTCGGTGATTTAACCCGAAGCGTTCACTTGCAGTACTTTCGGTACAGCGGCGTTCCGTTTCGACTGAAATCCCTCGAAATCTGCCGCTATCTCATTACGATTTGACACAGGCGTTCACTTGCAGTACTTTCGGTACATCGGCGTTCCGTTTCGGCTGAAATCCCTCAAAATCTGCCGCTATCGCATTATACGTTTTGCCTGAATCTATTTAGTGCGAATTTGTATGGTGGCGTTTCGTTTCGACTGAAATCCCTCGAAATCTGACGTTATCGTTTTTTTGATTAAACCGAATTTTCGGTACAGCGGCGTTCCGTTTTGTCCGCAGTTGTGGTATTTATTCGTTTTCGTAGTAGTAGCGGTTGCGGTGTTTTCCTTTTTTGGGAATAAAAAGCACGATCAGAATGACGATAAGGACGACGCCGACGCCACCGATGACGATGATTTTTACCACGTCGCTTTTGTCGGCTTCCTGAATCGGTTGCGAGGTCGGTTCGGTCGTTTGGGGAATATTTCCCGTCGGTTCGTCCGTTTTTTCTTTTTCGGGTATAAACGGTTCTATGACGACGGACGGGGTGTCGCATAGGGACGAAAGGACATATCCGCGCGCTTCTCCGTAGCCGACATAGTACCACGTTTCATCCGATATTGGGTAACTGCCGAGGTAGGTAAAGGGTTCCGATACCGGTATTTGCGGACAGTTTTCGTCTTCGGCGAGTTCGGGCGAAGAGCGCATGCGCAGGGCGGAAAAGGAGGCGTATTTCGGCGAAACGTGCATTGTTTTTGCGGTGCCGTTTGCTTCGGCGTGGTAACCGGTCGTTTGTACCAGACTGCGTGCGACTTTTCCCGTGACGCCGTTAAAACAGACGGTATAATAACTCTCGTCCATTCCGGTTATGGCGGCGAAATAGGTCTCGGGCAAAAGAAAAAGTCTCCGCCCCGTTTCGCTGTCGAGCAGCCATACTTCTTTTGCGATGATAATATAGGGGTTTCCTGCGGCGACGCACGGTTCGTTTGAAAAAGAGCCGCACGGAAAAAAAGTGCCGACAAAAAGGACATAGAGTACGGTTGCGACAGAGAGTATCCGTTTCATACGTACGAACAGTATAACGCCTTTTTACCGAAAAAAATGTCTGTAAAAAAAGAAAAAAAGCGGATTTCCGCTTTTTTGACAAGGGACAAAAATACGCTTTTTGTTCGCGGATTATTTTTGAAACAGTCTGTTTTTCATCATATATTGATTATACTCGGCGGGGTTTTGTCCGTGTCGCAGGCGCATCGGCTTTGCGGGGACGCCGGAAACAAGGGTAAAGTCATCCACGCTTTTTGTGACGACGGATCCTGTCGCTACGATCGCGCCTTTTCCGACGATGATACCGGGTAGAATCGTGCAGTTTGTGTAGAGTTTGGCATAGTCCGAAATATGTACGGGGGCGTAAGAGCGGACCATGTGGTCGATTTCGGAATGAGAGTGGGTAAAAATCTTGACGTATTCGGTCATCATCGCAAAGTCGCCGAACGTAACGCCGCCCTTGCTGTCAACGTAGCAACCCATATTCCAGGATACGTTTTCGCCTACTTCGATGTTTTCGCCGAAGTTGAATCGACATCCCTCGGCGGCGACAAAGCCGTCTCCGCATTTTTTGAACAGTTTTTTGGCGATAAGTTGGCGGTAAGGGATAGCGAAAGCGCAGTTGATCCCGATAGGGGATTTGTCGATAAGTTCCCACAAAATATGCAGGTTCCGCTTTTCTTCGGTGTGTCCGATTTCATCCGAAAGGGGCATATAGTCGTTCCAAAGCCGATATTCCGACAAGTCCTCCGCGCTTACGGATAAACCGATCTCGGAAAGGACGCGCGAAGCGTTCGGACAGGTGACAGGTTCTGTCAAAATTTTTTGTATTCTATCGAGTTTTTCGGATACGACGCTCATTTTACACCTTTTTTTTATAATTTGTCACCGTCGACGAGAGGCGTTATTTTTATTTCGCCGTCTTCCCGTTCGGGCGCGGCGGTCGGTTTGATTTTTGCGTCTATGACGGGCAAAAAGTAAGGCGGCATGCCGGCGTTGACGATCATCGTGGAGACGGTGGAGCGTAAATAGGGATACAAAAAGTTCGTCCCCTGCATACGGAGCGAGTCGATGTCGGTCATTTGTGTAATGACAAACTGTCCGAAAATTTTGACCGAAAAGTCGAACGGCGTCGGTTTTTCTTCGGTGTTTTCCACTTTCGACGACAGGATCAGAAAGTAGTTTTCTTTTTCGATTTTCAATTCCACACGAATTTGCGGAACGATTTGAAAATTGCGCGTCTCGGCGGCGACGCGATCGTTGCGACGAAATGCCATTTCTTCCACGCGGTATTGTATGAATCTTAGGTTTTCCATTTTTCTCCGTCACTCAAATGTTAATGTCGTTTGTTCCGATCAGTTTTTCCGCTTCGTCGGTTTTGTCTACGCGGAAAATCATATATGCCTTGTTTTTCTCCGCCGAGGGGAAAGCGTATGCATATTCGATGGAAATGCCCGCGTCCGACAGTTTTTTGACCGCGCTCGCAAGACCTCCCGGACGGTCGTCCACGGTAGATACGACGACCTCGTTTACCTTAATGGTGTAGCCGCCTTTTTTCAGCATTTCCGCCGCGCTGTCGGGATCGGAAACAATAACGCGCAGTATGCCGTACGTGATGGTGTCGGCAATGGACAATGAGCGCAGGTTAATGCCGCAACGAGCCAAAAAATCCGCCGTTTCGGCGAGTTTTCCGCCTTCGTTTTCTACCATGATGGAAATCTGTTTTATTTTCATCTTTTACTCCTTTATTCGATACATAATCACTTTATGACGGGTGACGTCGGGATATAATCGCTTTTCAGTCGATCAGATTCCGTTTATCGACGACGCGCTTTGCCTTGTTTTCGCTTCTTTCGATCGAGCCTACCGGCACGAGGTGGACTTTTGCGCCGATACCGATCATATTACGGATAGCGAGCGTCAAGGCTTTTTCTTTTTCGGCGATTTCGCGGACGGTGTCGGAAAAATCTTCGGATGACAGTTCGGTATAGACGTCGAGCGTGTCGTTGTTATCGACGCGGTCTACTTCGATGCGGTAGTTCGGCGCGTAACCGAGGGACAGAAGCACCGTTTCGATTTGGGAGGGGAAGACGTTTACGCCGCGAATAATCAGCATGTCGTCCGATCTTCCCATCGGTTTTGCCATTTTGATAAACGTTCTTCCGCAAGAGCATTTTTCCCGTTTCAATACGCAGATGTCCCGCGTGCGATACCGCAGCATCGGAAAAGCCTCTTTGTCCAGCGCGGTAAAGACGAGTTCACCTTTTTCGCCCTCGGGCAGGACCTCTCCCGTCTCCGGATTGATGATCTCGGCGATAAAGTGGTCTTCGTTGATGTGCATTCCGTTTTGTTCGCAACATTCAAAAGCGACGCCGGGACCGCTCAATTCGGTCAGTCCGTAAATGTCGTACGCCTTGATGCCGAGAGACTGTTCTATGCTTTTGCGCATGGCTTCCGTCCAGGGTTCCGCGCCGAAAATACCTATTTTTAAGGGGTTTTGTTCGGGTTTTATGCCCATATTTGCCAGCGTTTCTCCGATATATGCGGCGTAGGAAGGGGTGCAACAAAGTATGGTCGCGCCCAGGTCCTGCATAAACTGTATTTGCCTTTCGGTGTTTCCGCTCGACATAGGAAGCGTCATGCAACCGACTTTTTGCGAACCGCCGTGGACGCCCATACCGCCCGTAAAGAGCCCGTATCCGTATGCGATTTCGCAGGTGTCTTCTTTGCTTCCCCCCGCCGCTACGATGGCGCGCGCACAGCAGTCTTCCCACAGGTCGAGATCGTGTTGCGTATAAAAGGCGATGACTCTTTTCCCCGTCGTTCCGCTCGTCGAATGGATGCATACGACCTCCGACTTCGGTACGGCGAGAAAACCGTCCGGATAGGCTTCGCGCAGGTCGTGTTTGGACATAAAAGGCAGTTTATTAAGGTCGTCGATAGAATGAATATCGGACGGTTTTACGCCTTTTTTATCCATTAAATCGCGAATATACGCCACGTTTTCGTACGCGTGTTTGACTTGTTTAACAAGTTTTTCGCTCTGCGTCGCCTTGATTTGTTCGACCGAAGCGCATTCGATTTCCGGTTGAAAATAGTTCATATAAAAATAAGTCCTCACTCCGATTCGCGGAATATTTACCGTTTTTCGATTTTTTTAATTATCATATCATTTTCACGTTGTCGTGTCAAATTTTATCCCGTTTTTTTTATAAAAAAAGGGCTTTTGCGACAGTCGCAAAAGGTATTATTACCCGTTTGCGGCGAAATATAGTTTTTCCGTAGGAAAAAGCGCACGAAAAGTTGACGGAGAAAAAAAATAGTGATACTCTATAAAGAGATTTTATCATATACATATAAGGAGTTACGGATATGAAAGAATATAATGTGGCTGTTGTCGGCGCAACCGGCATGGTCGGAAACAAATTTTTGCAAGTGCTTACCGAAAAGAAATTGCCGGTCAAGAACTATTATCTCTTCGCCTCGGCAAAGAGCGCGGGCAAAGTCATCTCGTTTATGGGCAAGGACCATACCGTCATCGAACTGACCAAAGAAAATATCCTCGATAAGGATATCGACTTCGCTTTGTTCAGTGCCGGCGGCAGTACGTCGAAAGAGTTTGCGCCCGTTTTTGCCGAACACGGTACGATCGTTATCGATAATTCCAGTCAATGGCGTATGGATCCGAACGTCCCGTTGATCGTGCCCGAAGTCAATGCCGAAGACGCGAAAAAACATCATAACATCATCGCAAACCCCAACTGCTCTACCATTCAGGCGGTCGTCGCTCTGAAACCGCTTCACGAAAAGTACGGCATCAAGCGCGTCGTGTATTCTACCTATCAGGCGGTCAGCGGCGCGGGCGTCGCCGGATATAACGACCTCGTCAGTCAGGCAAAAGAGGGCGAAACCAAAAAGTTCCCGTACCCGATTTTCGGAAACTGTATCCCGCATATCGACGTTTTCCTCCCCAACGGTTATACCAAAGAGGAAGAAAAAATGATTAACGAAACCAAAAAGATTCTGAACGATTATTCGATGAAAATCACCGCGACGACCGTTCGCGTACCCGTGCGTTACGGTCACAGCGAATCGATCAATATCGAATTCAATAAGCCGTGCACCCTCGAAGGTATCCGCGAGTGCTTCGCTTCTCAAAAAGGGATCGTCGTCGTCGACGACGTCGCAAACGGCAAGTATCCTATGCCGCTGTACGCCGAAGACACCGACGACGTTTACGTCGGTCGTATCCGTCTGGACGATACCGTTGAAAGCGGCTGCAACATTTGGGTTGTCGCGGACAATATCCGTAAGGGCGCGGCTACGAACGCCGTTCAGATCCTCGAATATCTGATCGCCGAGGATAATAAGTAATGAAGATACTCGTTTACGGTGTGGGCGGCACCATGGGGCGCTTCGTCGTCCGTTCTGCCGAAGAAAGGGGCGTAACCGTCGCATGCGGCGTGGATAAGTACTATGTCGGCTCCGACTATGCGTTCCCCGTCTACAAGGACTGCTCCGCTATCGCCGAAAAACCCGATTGTATCATTGATTTTTCGGTGCCGCAGGGCATATACGACTATTTGCCGTACGCCGTAAAGAACGGCATTCCGTGCGTTATCGCGACGACGGGTTTTGCGCCCGAAGACGAAAAATATATCGCAGACGCGGCAAAAAAAATCGCTGTACTCAAATCGGGCAACCTCTCGTACGGTATCAATCTTCTGTTGCACCTGACCAAGGAAGCGGCAAAAGCGACCGCGGAAAAAGCGGAAATCGAGATTATCGAACAGCATCACGATAAAAAAGCGGACGCGCCCAGCGGCACGGCTCTTCTTCTTGCCGACGGAATCAAGTCCGTTTTGCCCGAACGCGAAAACAAACTCGGTCGGAGCGGAAAAGGAAAGCGCACCAAGAACGAAATCGGTATCCACGCCATACGCGGCGGTACTGTGGTCGGCAAGCACTCCGTCCTTTTTATGATGGACGGCGAGGTCATCACTTTGACGCACGAAGCCGAAAACAAGTCCATCTTGTCGGGTGGCAGTCTCACCGCGGCGGAGTTTATCGTTCGGCAAAAACCCGGTTTGTACACATCCGCCGATATGTTTAAGTAAGTTTTTTTTCGGGAAAAAACAAAAGCCTTGCCGTTTCATTTTTCGGCAAGGCTTTTTTTATGAAGCGTTCGGTTATTCAAGCGATTCCAGATACAATTCCACGTCGCTTTTTTCCAGGCGTTTTTCGGCGTCTTTATCGGCTTCTTGCAGCATGGCGACGACGTTTTTGACAATGTCGGAAGATTCGTTTACCGTGGTCAGGAAGGATACGCCGAGATCGATATTATATATGATTTGGTTCGTCTTGATATAGTCCTGTAATTCGAGAATACCGTTCGTGCCTTTCAGCGTGTCCTGTTTGGTTAGCAGGTTGCCGAACTTGCAGAAGAGGTCGAAGTCGAAAAACACGTTTGTAAAAAAGTCTTCGGTAATGGAAAAACGCAAAGTGCTTTTCTTGAACGTGACGCTTCTGATAACATACGCGAGCGCGTTGTAGACGTCAAACTTTTTCGTTTCGGTAAGTCCGATATTCTCGTTTTGTCCGTTCAGAACGGCAAAATCGCTTGTAAGTACGCGCATAGCAAGGTCGCCGAGATTATAAATCTCAAACGAACAGAGATAGCCGGACGAATAGAAATAAACTTTTTTATCGTAAAAATACACGCCGCGCGTCATCACGTCTTGCCCGTTCAGATATTCGCAGAAAATAAAATTATCTTCGTCGTTTGCCTGAAACATCTTTGTCGTGGCGCGCATGGTATAGGTGTTCGCCGAGCCGGTATCGTTGTATTCGCTGAGCGGAATGGATACCGAATAGATACCGTCTTTGTAGGACTTAAACTTTTCGCGTTCGGCGACGTGGGACGTTTGCGCAAAGGGAATGGCTATTGCCGAATAGTCGTTTCCGAACGATATTTTTTCGGCGGAAACAGCCACGTTCAGATCGTGACCTTGGAAGAGTTTGTTTTTGGACTGTGATGTTTTTATAATAAAATCAAACGAAAGTGCGGAAATGACGCCTTTTTTCGTTTCAAAATAAAGGTTCATCGAGCCTTCGGGCAGGTTGCGTTTTACTACGTCGATTTCTTCCACGCCGAAGATATTGGCGATAAACTTTTGAAGGCGCGCCGCTTCCTTTGCGTCTTTGACAAAGGTGGACAGTTTTTCGGACAGTTGATAGACGCTTTCGGCAAGATTGATGTCGAGCGAAAAACTGTATTCGTCGGTGCTTCTGCGATACTTGCCGACGGTCGGACTGTCGGTGACGACGCAGGTGGCAAGTCCCATGGCGATCGTCGAAAGCATGGCGTTTCCGGTGGGATTATTCATTTCGTACGGGAAAAAGTCCTGTTCCCAAAAAGTGTCGGGCAAGTCGATACTGATTTTGTTATCGTTCCCGGCGGATACGTAAATCACGTTTTTGTAAATATACGCCGCGATCGAACAAAACTCCGGTTTGGCGGATTCGTCGGTAAATATCTCCGCCGAAAGAATGGTCGTTTCTTTCGGAGAGTCGGTTTTGTATTTGGCTTTGAGAACAAGCCAAACCGCAGTGTCGTCGCACTTGATTTTGATTTTCGCGTCGGCGGTGAGGACGTTATTTTTTTTGCGAATGGATTCTTTTGAACCTTGATAAGCGACTCCGGCGCACCCGACGACAAGGTTCTGATAGACGTCCCGCGTGCTGTCGAGCGTTTCCCAACCGTTTTTTTCCTCGGCAGAGGGCGTTTCGGTCGGTTTTTTATCGTCGCCGCCGTTATCTCCGCCAAAGAGAGAACAGGAACAAAGGGTAAGACATAAAGTCAGTACAGTAAAAAGCATTACAAAAACCGTTATTTTTTTTGTACGCATATTCGTTTACCTCCGCTGATTGTTTTTTGTGTCTATTTCAGTTTCTCCATTTCCGTGTTGATGATATTTTGTACGTATGCCGTTACGTCGCCCAAAGCGACGTTTTCGTTTACCGATTTATCTCTTGTACAGACTTCCGCCGTGCCTTGGGTAAGACCGCGCGGACTTATCACGACGCGGATAGGAAGTCCCATCAGGTCGCAGTCGGAGAACTTGTATCCCGCCGAGACGTCTCTGTCGTCGAAGAGGACTTCGATACCGGCGTTTTTCAGTTCTTCATAGATTCTTTCCGATTCTTTACGGACGTTTTCGTCATCGAGGCGCAGACCGCAAAGGTAGACGTGCCACGGGCAGATGCTCATCGGCCAGATGAGTCCCTTGTCGTCGTGACTTTCTTCGGCGACCGAAGCGAGCGCCCTGCCGATACCGATGCCGTAGCAACCCATGATCGGGTTGAAGCCGACGCCGTCTTTGCCGAGGACGGTCATATTCATCGCTTTGGTGTACTTGGTGCCGAGTTGGAAAATGTTGCCGACTTCGATACCGTTTTCGAGGGTGAGCGGTTTGCCGCAAACGGGACAAACGTCTCCGGCGCAAACTTTGGATATATCGACGAATTCCACGTCTTTTACGTCGCGGTCAAAGTCGATACCCGTCAGGTGGTAGCCGTCTTTATTGGCTCCGCCGACGATATTGTTCGCACCGCGTAAGGATTCGTCATAATATACGCCGGCAAGTGTGGACGCGTCCAGCCCGACGCAACCGATATTGCCCGCGTGCAATACGTCCGAACCGGTGATGTCGGCGGGGACGATCTGACTTTTCAGAATTTTGGTCAGTTTGCTTTCGTTGATTTCAAGGTCGCCGCGGACAAAGCATACGACGACTTTTTCGGTGCCTTTCAAGAAGTAGCAGACCGCTTTTGCCGTTTTTTCTTTGGAAATACCGAGGAAAGCGCATACTTCGTCGATGTCGTGCGCCTCGCCGGTAAATACCTCTTGCAAGGGCGCGGAGACTTCGTCGCGTACCGTTTTGCGCACGGTGGTCGCCACTTCCATATTGGCTTTGTAGCCGCATTCGGGACAGATGACGATCGTGTCTTCGCCGATGCCGGTAAGGAGCATGAATTCGTGCGCGATACTGCCGCCCATCATGCCGGTGTCGGACTTGACGGCGACCACTCTCTTCATGCCGATGCGACGGAAGACGTTTTCGTACGCTTTGTAGGCGCGATCGTAGTATTTTTGCAGATCTTCCATATCGTTATGGAAAGAATAGGCGTCTTTCATGATGAATTCGCGCACGCGGATCAAACCGCCGCGGCTTCTCGCCTCGTCGCGGAACTTCGTCTGAAACTGATAAATCATAAAGGGCAGTTGCTGATAACTGTTGACGGCGTCGCGTGAAAACTGTACGGCGGCTTCTTCGTGCGTCATACCGAGGACCATATCGCGCCCGGCGCGGTCCTTAAAGCGAACCATCTCGTCGCCGATGGAAAAGTATCTTCCGCTTTCCGCCCAAAGGTCCTTGGGCATTACGACGGGGAAAGAGACTTCCTGTCCGTCGATTTTGTTCATTTCGTCGCGAATGATCGCTTCGATTTTTTGCGCGACGCGTTTTGCGGGCATGGCAAGCGACCAGATACCGTTGCTGACGAGTTTGATGTATCCGGCTCGTACAAGCAAAGCGTGGCTCGCCGCCGTTGCGTCCGCAGGCGACGTCTTGGTGCGTTCGCCTACCAATTTTGACAATAACATATTTTTATCTCCGTATTCAGTCTTCTACGACTATTTTCCATTCTCCGACATACATATCGTCGCGTTCTTCGACGGTATACACTTTGACGGTGTACGTTCCCGCTTCGGTAAATTTGCCGTCCTTGTCGAGTTTAAGGGCGTCTGCGTCGTCTCCGACAAAGACGAGGTTTTTGTCTACGTTATACGTTTTTTCGTTCGCGGTGGCGGTGACGGTGATGTCGCCGGAAGCGTAAACGTCGCCGATCTTGTACGTTTTTTCGGCGATAACGAAGTCGTGGAGATCGCTTGCGTCGTCTTTGCAGGCGACGAGAGCAAAGCAGGATACGGTAAGCACGATGATCAGTGCGATGACGGTGATTGTTTTCTTCATAAATTCTCCTTATAGTCCATTTCGATAAATGGATATATATATATTCTCAAACTAATTATATAGATAAAACGCGTTTTTGTCAATGTCGCGTCGGCACTTTCCCGAAAAAACTTGAAAAAAAATATCCTTGTAGTATAATATACCTATGGAAAAATATTTGCCCGAGGGCTTTTCGGTCGGACATGCGAACGACGAATACACCGGAGTCACCTGCGTCCTTTGCAAAGAAGGCGCCGTCGCGGGATGCGACGTGAGAGGCGGCGGACCGGGTACGCACGAAACGGATTTGTTAAAGAACGAAAAAGCAATGGAAAAAATAAACGCCGTTCTTCTTTGCGGTGGCTCTGCTTACGGACTCGGCGCCGTGGCGGGCGTGATGGAAGAACTGCGCTTGCAAAACGTCGGGTTTCCGGTGGGCGATAAAGTCGTGCCCATCGTCTGCGGCGCGGTCATATTCGATCTGAACGACAAAGACTATCACTATCCGGACAAAACGTTCGGACAGACCGCCGTAAAAAACGCGACGGACATGCCCGTCTTCGGAGACGTCGGCGTCGGGAAAGGTGCGACGGTCGGTAAAATACGCGGTATGGATTACGCGTGCAAAAGCGGAATCGGTATCGGTACGGTGACGGTAGGAAAAAGCACGGTGACGTGCCTTGTCTGCGTCAATGCGCTCGGCGATATTATCGACGAAAAGACGGGAGCGGTTTTGCTCGGCGCACGGAAAGAAAACGGCTTTCTGAATACGACCGACTATATCCTGTCGGGTAACGACGCTTCGGGAGTATTTGGCAAAAACACAACGATAGGGTGCCTGATGACGGACGCTACGGTTACCAAAGTGCAGGCAAATAAACTCGCTTCTATCGCGCATAACGGACTTGCGAGGACGATTTCGCCCGTGCATACCGACCTTGACGGCGATACGATTTTTTGTATGGCGAGTTGTAAAAACGGCGAGGAAGACTTCTTGCAGATGGAAGTCGCCGCGCAAAAAGCCGTCGCGCTTGCCGTCCGCGACTGCGCGACAAGATCAATCGGAAAATAATAAAAAAAGGAGATATATCACTATGAACAAGTATCAAGGGACACAAACGGAAAAGAACCTTCTTGCGGCATTTGCCGGCGAATCGCAGGCGAGAAACAAGTACACCTATTTTGCTTCCGCCGCCAAGAAAGAGGGGTTCGAGCAGATCTCGGCTATCTTTACCAAAACCGCCGATAACGAGAAAGAACACGCGAAAATGTGGTTCAAAGAACTGAACGGTATCGGATCGACCGCCGACAACCTCGCCGCCGCCGCAGACGGAGAAAACTTCGAGTGGACGGATATGTACGAGGGTTTTGCCAAGACCGCCGAAGCGGAAGGTTTTGCCGATCTTGCCAAAAAGTTCCGCATGGTCGGTGCCATCGAAAAAGCGCATGAAGAACGCTACCGCGCCCTGCTTAACAACGTCGAAACGGCGAAAGTCTTTGAAAAAAGCGAAGTAAAGGTGTGGGAATGCAGAAACTGCGGACATATCGTCGTCGGTACGAAAGCGCCCGAAGTATGCCCCGTTTGCAACCACCCGCAAGCCTATTTTGAAGTAAAGGAAAACAATTATTGAGAAAATAAGAAAAAGCGCTAACAACGCTTTTTTTTATGTCCAAAAGGAGAACCAACCTGTGAAAAAGAAAGTTTTTGCCATGGCGACAGCCCACCTCGACACCGTTTATAAGTGGCCTTTGGAGCGTTCTCTGAACGATTTTATTCCGAAGACGCTGAACGAGAATTTCAAACTGTTTGAAAAATATCCTCATTACCGTTTTAACTTCGAGGGCGCGTATCGGTACGAATTGATGGAGGAGTATTACCCCGAGTCGTTTGAAAAAATCAAAGAGTACGTCGCGCAAGGCAAATGGAATCCCGTCGGCAGTTCGTACGAAAACGGGGACGTCAACGTGCCGTCTCCCGAAGCGCTTTTCCGCAATATTCTGTACGGAAACGGCTATTACGAAAAGGTTTTCGGTTTAAGGAGCCGCGATATATTTTTGCCCGACTGCTTCGGGTTCGGGTATGCCTTGCCGTCGATTATGAGCCACGCGGACTTGCGGGGGTTTACCACGCAAAAGTTGACTTGGGGTTGCACGAAGGGCATTCCTTTTCACATCGGCAGGTGGTACGGCGTAGACGGGAGTTGGGTGTACGCCGCCGTCGATCTCAATCAATACAACCGCGACCTTAATTTTGATTTTATCCGTAAAAGATTGGACGGCAACGCGAAGAAAGGATTGGACGTCGCAGCCATTTATCACGGCACGGGCGATAAAGGAGGCGCGCCGAGTGAAAAGTCTGTTCAGGCTTCCGAAAAAGCGATTTCGGATAGCGAAAAGAACGGTTTTGAATTTGTAAACGCCACGCCCGACGAGTTGTTCGATTACATAGATTCTTTACCCGAAGATAAAAAGAGGGTTTTACCCGAACACATGGACGAACTGACGATGATATATCACGGTGCGGGCAGTTACACCGCGCGCGCCATTTCGAAGAGGTGGAATAAGCGTAATGAGATCCTTGCCGGTATGTGTGAAAGCGCGTCCGTTTTCGCCGAGATTCTCGGTCAAAAAGATTATCCGAAAGAAGCGATCGATTCCGCGTGGAAACGCGTCATAAAGCACCAATTCCACGACGATATTACCGGTACGAGTCTGCAAGAAACGTACAAAAGATCGTGGAACGACTATGGCGTATCTCTGAATGTGTTTGCCAATGAATACAACGCCGCGTGCGAAAAAATCGTTTCCCGAATGGATACGACGGGAGACGGCCTTGTCGTCGTCGTTCATAACCCCGTCGAATACAATAGCGACGGGATACTGCGCGTTACGACCGATTTTAAGTCGGAATACGTTTGCGTTCGCAATGCGAAAGGGCAAGAAGTGCCGTCCCAGATAGCGGGCGGCGTCGTCCTTTTTAAGGCGTCGGTCGCGCCGTGCGGATTTGAAAAATACGTCCTGACTGAAGCGGAAAAACCTTATGCCGATTCCGCTTTGAAAGTCTCTTCGGACGCTCTTGAAAACCAAAAATATTCGGTGAAACTTGACAAAAACGGCGATATTTGTTCGATTTTCGATAAACGTCTCGGTAAGGAAATGCTGCGCGAGCCACTTTCGTACGACATTTTCCCATACAACGGCGATCATGAGTTCCCCGCATGGACGATTCGGTATTCGGCGCTGAAACGCAAGCCTGTCAAGCCGCAATTTGTTTCGGCGCAGGTTATCGAGGACGGCGCGGCGCGCGTTGCCGTTCGGATCACGCAGAAGCACGGGAAATCGCTTATACGTTTTACCGTTTCCCTTGCCGACGGCGGCGAAGCGGTGGAGATAAGAGAGGAAACCGACTGGCGCAGTTTCCGTCGCCTTGTCAAACGGCGTTTTTCGTTTACTTGCGGCAACGGGCAAGCGACCTACGACTTGGGGTTGGGCGCGATATCGCGCGGCAATAATACGCCCAAGTGCTACGAAGTACCGGCGCAGAATTGGGCGGATATTACCGATAAGTCGGGAAAATACGGCGCGACCGTATTCAGCGAATGTAAATTCGGTTGGGACAAACCCGACGAATGTACCCTGCGTTCGACGGTTTTGCACGCGCCGCGATATAACCACGTCCCGAAAGACTCGGCGCAGAGCAAAATGGAAATGGGCTTGAATCGCTATGCGTACGCCGTTTTTTCTCACGAAGGCGCGGTCGGAAAAGAAACGCAGAAAAAAGCGAAGAATTTTGTCACGCCGATGACCTGTTTCGTCTGTAAAAAACACGACGGAGTCCTCGGCTCGGCGTATAGCCCGATCGGTCTTTCCGACGACGGCGTTCTTCTGCGCGCGCTGAAAAAATCGGAAGACGGTCTTGGCTACGTCGTACGGTTTGGCGAGGGCGAAAACAAGGATCATTCTTCCGTTCGGTTCCGCCTCGGCTCGGGCATACAAAAAGCCGTCGAAGTCTTCGCTTCCGAAAAGCCGCGGCAAAACGCGACCGTGGAAAACGGCGAACTTGTCTTCGATATGAAGCCGTACGAAGTCAAGTCTTTCTTACTGTTTGTTCAAAAAGACGAATCGACAAAAAGCGACGACGTTTGTCTTGCTTTGCCCGATTCTTTCGATCCGACCACCCCGAACGATAATCGGAAAAACGTTATCAAAAACACCGATTTCAGTCTCCCAAAAGAGTTATGGAAGGATACCGTAACATGCGGAAACGTCCTTTTTGAGACGTCGGCGACAATAGCCGACGGACAAAAAGTCATCCTGCCGACAGGGACGGAAAGGCTGTTTTTCCTTGCCTCTTCTTTGCAGGAGGGGAAGACGGCATGTTTCAAAGTCGGCGCACAAGAAAAACAGATCCGTATCGCCGCCGCAAGGGAGCGGCTTGCACGGTGGGATCTTATCGGCGCGAAAGAACTTGCCTCCGTCGGTCTCGATACGGTCGCCGAAGAGTTTACGCACACCCACTCCGTTTCGGGTGATAACCGCGGCAATATTTTCTATGTTTTTTGTTACGAACTTGACGTGAGCGGCGCGGAAGAAATTACTTTGCCGCAGGATAGCGACATCGCATTTTTCGGTATGACCGCTTCCCGTCGTGAAAAAAGTTGCGTCCCCTGCGGCGTATGGTACGATACCGCGCCCGAGGGAAGATCGTTCGACTACAAGGATGATTTTATTTCTTTCTTCCACGAGTTGAAAAGAAAACTGTTTGGCAAGACTTTTTGACGATTTATCGCAAAAAAAGAAACGGTCCCGAAAGAGTAATCGGAACCGTTTTTTATTGTCTTTTGTCGTAACTTTTTTTTACAGTTTTGTCACCAGGACGCCTTCGCGCGTATCTTTGATAGCGTACCCGAGGGCTTCGATTTCGGCGCGAATTTTGTCGGCGCGGTCAAAGTCTTTTTCTTTTTTGGCGTTTTTTCGTTCTTCGATGAGGTCGGCGACTTCTTTGGGATAATCGCACGACGCGTTTTCCTGCTTGGGCGGTTGGACTTTGTCAAAGCCGAGCCCGAACACGCGGTCGAAATCAAGCGCGAGCGCGTAGACGTCTTTGCTCTTCGGTTCTTTCAAAAGATTAAACAGTATGCCGAGCGCCAGCGGAATGTTCAGATCGTCGTTGATCGCTTCGCAGAACTTTTGCTTGTAAGAGGCGAGTTTTTCCTCGTCGGCGGCGACGTCGGCGATTTTGTGCTGATACAGTTGCGCCATAATTCTTTCACGGCTCGTTTTTGCCGAGGTCAGTCCCTCGAAAGTAAAGTTGAGTTTGTTCCGGTAATGGGCGTTCAGGCAGAAGAAACGGTAGTCGATCGGATCGTATCCTTTTTCGCGCAGTTGAGCGATGGTGTACACGTTGCCGAGGCTTTTGCTCATTTTGCCGCCGTCTACCATCATAAATTCGCCGTGCATCCAGTAATTGACCGTCTTTTTGCCGGCGCGCGCTTCGTTTTGCGCAATTTCGTTTTCATGGTGAACGGGAACGGCGTCGATACCGCCCGAATGAATGTCGAACACTTCGCCGAGATATTTGCGGCTCATCGCGCTGCATTCGATATGCCAACCGGGGAAACCCATTCCCCACGGGCTTTCCCATTGCATAATGTGGTTTTTATCGGCTTTTTTCCACAGCGCAAAGTCCGCCGGATGGCGTTTTTCACTGTTTTCTTCGACGCGTGCGCCCGCTTCTTTATCGTCGAGCGTCTGTCCCGACAGTTGACCGTACGTGGGAAACTTTTGAATATCGAAGTAAATGCCGTCGGTTATTTCGTATGCGTAGCCTTTTTCGAGCAGGGCTTGGACGAATTCGATCATTTCCGGTATATGCTCGGTGGCTTTTGCGATGATTTCGGGGCGGCCGATATGAAGCGCGTCGATATCCTTAAAGAAAACGTCGGTGTAGTACGCGGCGATTTCCCACGGCGTTTTTTTCTGTTCGCGCGCGGCTTTCGCCATTTTGTCTTCGCCTTCGTCTCCGTCCGAAAGGAGATGTCCTACGTCGGTGATGTTCATCACGCCTTTTATTTTATAACCGTCGTAGCGCAGAACCCGACGGATGATGTCCATAAAAATATAGGTGCGCAGGTTGCCGATATGGGCATAACTGTATACCGTCGGACCGCACGAATACATGCGGACGCATTTTTCGTCAACGGGGACGAATTCTTCTTTCTTTCTCGATAAAGTATTATAAACTTTCAGCATAATTACATCCTTATTATAATATTATGTACTGCACTTCCCGTTTTTGTCAGCGTAAATAGGCGTGCTTAGGACGATCGGAGTGACATAAGTGCGCTTAGTTTTTGCGAAAACGGAGCGTAGGCGTACTGACGTACGGTAGTCGACGTTTTCACAAAAGCCGACAAAAACTACAATTGTAATCCGTATTCTTATTTTCGTCGGCGTAAATAGGCGTGCTTAGGGCACTCCTTATTGGGGGTTCTTTTTGCGGTTGAACGGATCGTGAACCTTGTTGCCTTTGGGCAGGTGCGTGGGCAGTTTCTTAAAGCGGTTTCTGAACAGGAACGGTAAGATGAGCAGAAGTACGCACAGTACTGCGGGCAGCAAGTAGGTAAGGGATAGTCCCACCGTCTGAATCGGTCCTTGTTCGGCGACGTCTTCGGCAAACTCGACGACCGCAAAAGCGTCCGCGCCGGACAGTCCGGTAAAGTATAACTTCAAAGCGGTGCCGAGGGCGGTTCCTTCGCACGAAGCAAGCGCGGGACAAATCATCGCCAGCGCGCTCATCAGTAGGGTAAACAGCGTCGTGCCGTGGATCCTTCTCGACGTATATGTAAACAGGCGGATAAGGTTCATTACAAACAGTACGATCGTCATCAGGAAAGCGACGATGGTAAACATAATCGTTCCGTATACGCCGATGTGGTTATAGATGACGCCGAAATCGTATTCGCCGTTTTCGTTCTTCTGAATTTTCAGATCGTCCGCTTTTGTTCCCGACAAAAATACCTGATAATAGACGCTGTCGCCTTGGAAGAAAGGCAGATTCTCGATAAAGTCGATTCTCGTCTTGGCAAGCATCTTGGTCTTAAACCACGCTTTCACGATGTCGGCGGTGTCGATATAGAGCATCGTGCAACCGACGTCGCGGTACAAATCGACCGTCTCGGGTACTTGCGGATCGTCCGAATCCTCGGGATAAAACTCGAAAGGAACGCCGTCTTCTATTTCCCAGCCCGTCTCCGATATGTCGGCGTCATAAATGCCTCGAGGCCAGTTGCCGTCGTTGGGGATAATGAAGTGGGTGTAGTCGGCGGGAAAACCGTTTTCGTCCTCTTCTTCGGACAAAGGTCCGATGCGGTACATGACGAAAGTGCCGAAGTCGATGCCGATCGTGTCCGTTATCGTTTGGTTAATATCTTTGGGGAAGAAAAAGCCGACGATGAAGCAGAGCGCAAGCAGCGCGGACAAAATCGTCATAATCAGCGGCAGAGCAAAGCCGTAGTATCTCTTTTTACGGAACGCCGACTCGTAGTCGAAGTCCATATTGTTATAACTGTTGTTATAGATCTTGCCGCCGCTGACCGAGGCGTAAGCGCGGGTGGAAAGCGTCTGCTCTTGCGACAAAGCCGCCGCCGCTTTCAGTTCGTTAAAAATAATATCGCCGTTATAAGAACCCGTTTCGACTTTTTTGAGCATGGCTTTATAGTGGTCTTTGTTCTTTTTCAGACGCGACCTTTCGTACGGTGTTTCACACTCGCGCAGAGCCACCGTCATTTCTTTGATTTTCCGACGAAGTAATTCCGCCAAAGCCACGTCGTCCTGTTCGTTCCACAGTTGCGACTTTCTGGCGTTTGCCACGTTGCGGACCTTAACTGCCATGTTTTCCTCCTTGCTGTCAAGTCGACGAATCGAAATAACATAGTTATACGCTTATATTATAATACTATATTCATTATTTTGCAAGAGGAAAAAATCACTTTTTCGGGAGCGGCGATAGCACTCTTTTTTACGTTCGCAAAAAAAATAATATATTATATAACATGCGTTATCGTCGGTTATCGAAAGAGGACAAAAATCATAGTTTTTGCGAACTTCCGCAAAAATTGCGAACGCAGTAGTCCGCTACAGCTGTCCTTATTTTCGCGGAAAAAAAGCGCACTCTTGCCGCTCCCCCGCACCGCACTCTTTTTTACGTTTGCAAAAACAAAAAATAATGCGGCGTACCATACGATATTATCGTTCGAAAAAGAGGATAAAAATCATAGTTTTTGCGAACTTCCGCAAAAATTGCGAACGCAGTAGTCCGCCACAGCAGTCCTTATTTTCGCGGAAAAAAAGCGCACTCTTGCCGCATCACTGCCGTAAGGCAATATAACTGCCGCAGGCAATATCACTGCCGCAAGGCAATATCACTGCCGTAAGGCAATATCACTCGCCGCAAGGCGAATATCGCTTCCCGAACGGCGCGTACGGTTGCCCGAACCGTTTCGTTGGGGATAGGAATCGCCGTTTCCGGCAAAATATGTTGCCGTCGCTACAAAATAATTTTTTTGGGTTGTAGTGTAATATTTTTGCAAAAAACCACTATATCTTGTGCGTTAAAAAAAAATTACGATAATTTCGTATATGTGACAAAATCACTATACAATTTATTTTTCCTATGGTATAATCCATAAAGAAACAAAATTGGGGAGGCGCGGTCGTGGTAATAGCCGGTTTGCAAAAAATGACGTTGCTGGATTTCCCGGAGCGCGTCGCATGCACGGTTTTCACACCCGGATGCAATTTTCGTTGCCCGTTTTGCCATAACGCGAGCCTCGTGGACGTGAAAGAAATCGAAAAGACGGACGAAGAAGTCTTTTTTGCCTATCTTGCGAAGAGAAAAGGCGTCCTCGACGGCGTGGCGATTACGGGCGGAGAACCGACTTTGCAACCCGACCTGATTCCTTTTATAAGAAAGATAAAGGACGCGGGGCTTGCCGTCAAACTCGATACCAACGGTTCGCGTCCCGACGTCGTCAAGGCGATCGCCGCGGAAGGGCTGGTTGACTACTATGCGATGGACATCAAAAATTCGCCCGAAAAGTACGCTTTGACGGCAGGATGCGACGTCGATATGAAAAGCGTCAACGAAAGCATAGACTTTTTCCTCGGCTCGGACGTTTCGTACGAATTCAGGACGACCGTGGTGAAAGGGTTTCACGAGGAAGCCGATTTTACGGCGATCGGCAAACGGATCGCCGGAGCCAAACGGTACTTCTTGCAGAAGTTTACCGACAGCGGAGATATCCTGGGGCATACGGGAAGCGCCTTTTCGGATGAAGAAATGCGCGCTTTTGCGGAAATCGTGCGTCCCTATGTCCCGAGCGTGCAGACGAGAGGGATTTGAACGCGGCTTTTTTACATAACGAAATAAAACGGAAAAAAAGAAATAAGGAAAGTTTTGGAGGAAAGAAATGTATCAGGTAATAAAAAGAGACGGTAAAGTCGTAGAATTCGACATTGCAAAAATCGCCGCGGCGATTCAGTCGGCGTTTAACGGACAGAATAAGCAGACGCATCCGTCGGTCATCGATTTTCTTGCGCTTCGCGTTACAAGCGACTTCGAAAGCAAGATAAAAGACGGCAAAATCGCCGTTGAAGACATACAGGACAGCGTCGAGTCCGTGCTTGTTCAGGCAGGCTATGCCGACGTGGCAAAAGCCTATATTCTGTATCGTAAGCAACGGGAAAAGGTCCGTAACGTCAAAGCGAACATCCTTAACTACAAAGAACTCGTCGACAGTTACGTCAAGGTATCCGACTGGCGCGTGAAGGAAAACAGCACCGTCACTTATTCGGTCGGCGGCTTGATTCTTTCCAACTCCGGAGCCATCACCGCGAACTATTGGCTCAGCGAAATTTACGACGAAGAAATCGCGGCGGCGCACAGAAACGCCGATATCCACTTGCACGACCTGAGTATGTTGACCGGGTATTGCGCCGGTTGGTCGCTCAAACAGCTTATCAAAGAAGGTCTCGGCGGCGTCACGGGCAAAATCACGTCCGCACCGGCAAAACATCTTTCCACCCTTTGCAATCAAATGGTCAACTTCCTCGGCATTATGCAAAACGAATGGGCGGGCGCGCAAGCCTTCTCTTCGTTCGATACCTATCTTGCGCCTTTTGTAAAAATCGATAATCTTTCCTATTCCGAAGTCAAGCAGTGCGTCGAGAGTTTTATCTACGGCGTCAATACCCCGTCGAGATGGGGCACGCAAGCGCCTTTCTCCAATATAACACTCGACTGGACCGTCCCGAACGACCTTGCCGAACTGCCCGCGATCGTCGGCGGTAAAGAAATGGATTTTTGCTATAAAGATTGCAAAAAAGAAATGGACATGGTCAATAAGGCGTTTATCGAAATCATGATCGAAGGGGACGCCAACGGGCGCGGTTTCCAATATCCCATTCCGACTTATTCCATCACGCGCGACTTCGACTGGTCGGAGACCGAAAACAACCGCCTCTTGTTCGAGATGACGGCAAAATACGGCACGCCTTATTTCAGTAACTATATCAACAGCGATATGCAGCCGAGCGACGTCCGCAGTATGTGCTGTCGTCTCCGTCTCGATTTGAGAGAACTTCGCAAAAAATCGGGCGGTTTCTTCGGAAGCGGCGAAAGCACGGGGAGCGTGGGCGTCGTCACGATCAATATGCCCCGTATCGCCTACCTTGCCAAGGACGAAGAAGACTTTATGGCGCGTCTTGACAAACTCATGGACATCAGCGCGCGCAGTCTGAAAATCAAGCGTACCGTTATCACCAAACTGCTCGACAGCGGTCTGTATCCTTATACGAAACGCTATCTCGGCACTTTCAATAACCATTTCTCGACCATCGGTCTTATCGGTATGAACGAAGCCGGACTCAATGCGAAATGGATCGGCAAGGATATGACGCACGTCGAAACGCAGGAGTTTACCAAACGCGTCCTCAATCATATGCGCGAGAGACTGAGCGATTATCAAGAAAAATACGGCGACTTGTACAACCTCGAAGCCACGCCTGCCGAATCGACGACGTATCGTCTCGCCAAGCACGACAAAGAGCGTTATCCCGATATCGTCACCGCGGCGAAAAACGACGGCGTACCGTATTATACCAATTCGTCACACCTCCCCGTCGGCTACACCGACGATATCTTCGAGGCGCTTGACATTCAGGACGAATTGCAGACGCTGTACACCTCCGGTACCGTTTTCCACGCTTTCATCGGCGAAAAAATGCCCACCTGGAAGAGCGCGGCGGATCTCGTGAGAAAAATCGCGCAGAATTACAAACTGCCTTACTATACCCTTTCCCCGACCTATTCCGTATGCAAAAACCACGGCTATATCGCGGGCGAAAAGTATACCTGCCCCGAGTGCGGCGAAACGACCGAAGTATACAGCCGTATCACCGGATATTATCGTCCCGTGCAGAACTGGAACGACGGCAAACGTCAGGAATACGCCGACCGTCTCGAATACAATATCGCCACGAGCAAACTGAATAAAAACGAACGCGTGAAAAAAGAAGACGTATGCGCTTGCGACGACGCGGCTCCGTGCCAAAGCGGCGAGGCGGAACGTATTCTTGTCGCTTCCAAGACTTGCCCGAATTGCAAACTTGCGGCGTCCGAACTTGACAAAGCGGGTATCCAATATAAGAAAATCTACGCGGAAGACGAACCGCAGACCGTAAAGGACTTCGGCGTGCTTTCCGCTCCGACGCTCGTTATTTTACAAAATAACAAAATCGAAAAGATCGAGAACGTCAGCAACATTATCAAATATATCCGCACCGGTAAATAAGACCTATGACAAGAGATGTTATTGTAATCGGAGCCGGCGTCGCCGGAATGACCGCCGCGCTGTACGCCCTCCGCAACGGGAAAAGCGTCCTCGTGCTGGAAAAGGAATCGATCGGCGGACAGATAGCCACGTCCCCCCGCGTCGAGAACTTCCCCACCTTGCAGTCGATTGCCGGGAGCGAACTGTCCGACAAACTGTACGACCAAATCATGTCCCACGGCGCCGAGTTTGAGTTTGGCGGCGTGACCGAAGTAAGGAAGAACGGCGAAGGCGACTTTTCCGTCGTGACCGAGTACGGAGACGAGTTTTCCGCGCGTTCCGTCATTATCGCTTCGGGTGTGCATCATAAAAAAATACGTCTGCCGCGCGAAGACGAACTGGTCGGCAAAGGTATATCCTACTGCGCCGTTTGCGACGGGGCGTTTTATAAAGGAAAAGACGTCGCTCTGATCGGCGACGGCAATACCGCCTTGCAGTATTCTTTGCTCCTCAGTAATTATTGCAACAAAGTCTACGTTTGCACTTGGTTTGACAAGTTTTTCGGCGACGCGTCTTTGGTAAAGGCTCTGCGCGCTCGGGAGAACGTCACCGTTATTCCCGACTGCTGTTTGTCCGCTTTCGTGGCGGATGACCGTCTGACGGGACTTGATTTTAAGTACCGCGAGAAAGAGGGCGGTTTCCGTCTCGACGTGGAAGGTTGTTTTATCGCTATCGGACAGGTGCCGGATAACAAGCCGTTTGAAAACCTGACCGACCTTGACAAAGACGGCTATATTGTCGCCGACGAGTCTTGCCGTACCCGTACCGACGGTTTGTTCGTCGCGGGCGACTGCCGTACGAAAAAAGTCCGTCAGTGTACCACCGCCGCCGCCGACGGCGCATGCGCCGCCGTCGCCGCGGCAAGTTATATCGACGCGTTATTATAAAATCCGTTATCGTATAAAAAAACAGCCTCCGTCAAAAAAACGGGGGCTGTTTTTGTTTTGAATATAAACTTTACTTGCCAAAAGAAGCGAACGCACTGCAACCGCACGGAAGAACGAGCCCGTCTTCGCACGGCAAACCGATTTCGTCCGCGTCGGTAACGTGCGGCGTATCGCGGAATACGATATCGAGGATGTTTTTCATAACGGTCGGTTGAAGTCCCGTCGTGTAAGAATTGATTAAAAAGAATAAAGGGGTATCCGAAACGACTTGTTTGGTTAGCGAAACGAGGTCAAATATCTTTTCTTCCAGCTTCCACATTTCACCTTTCGGACCTCTGCCGTACGCAGGGGGATCCATCAGAACCGCGTCGTAAAACTTGCCGCGGCGCATTTCCCGTTCGACGAATTTTACGCAGTCGTCTACGATAAATCGGGCGTTTGTCAAGTCGGCGGAAGAGAGTTCGGCGTTTCTCTTTGCCATTTCGCACATGGCTTTTGCGGCGTCTACGTGGCACACGCTCGCACCGGCTTTCAGGCAGGCGACCGTCGCACCGCCGGTGTAGCCGAAGAGGTTGAGGACGCGTATGGGGCGGTCGGCTTTCTTGATGAGGTCGGTCATTCGCGCCCAGTTGACGGCTTGCTCGGGGAAAATACCGATGTGCTTGAAGTTCATCAGTCGGAGTTCAAAAGTAAGATCGCGCCAGTGGACGAGAAAATTATCTTTGACGGGAACGAATTTTTGCCATTCGCCGCCCCCTTTACTGCTCCTTTTATAAACCGCGCTCAGTTCGCGATAGTGTTCCATATCGCAGGCAGGCTTCCAAATAACCTGCGGATCGGGACGTAAAAAGGTATACCCGGCGATTTTTTCGAGTTTTTGTCCGTCTCCCGTCGTAATCAGTTTGTAGTCTTTCCATTCTTCGTTGATTTTCATGTTCCGATCACCTTTTTCTCTATTTCCGTTTTTATTTTTTCCCAGTCGGGATATTTGATTTTTTCCAAACGCAAAACCATTCGGTTTGCCGCGACGTAATCGCCGTTTGCCATCAGGTCTTTGATAAGCGCAAGGATGATAAGACCGATTTCCCGTTGTATTTTATCTCTCTTTTCGATAAAGAAAGGCAAATCGGAGTCGGCGATAAATCCTTCTTCGCATAAGCCGAACAGACGGTCGATTTCGAGTATTCTTTTTTTCAAATCGGTCGTCGGACTGTCGATGTATCTTCGATAAACGTCCAGGTCGCTCTCCGCTCTTTTTGCGGTCAGTTTGTACTTGCCCGACAGGTAGGAAAAGTCGAATTCGATATCGTATTGGGCGAGCGTCTTGCGAATCAGATTGTTGCTTGTTTTCAGATTGTTTACGGCGGAATTGTATTCGTATTCTTTCCAGACAAGAAAAAGCAGTCGATTGCGGTCGATGCCTTCGGGGAAAAGTTGATACAACAAAAACAATTCTTTACAGCGTTTTGTTTTCCAATGAATTTCTTTTTTCCCGGCAAGAACGGTCGAGTTTCCGAAAAAGCGGATATAAAGCGGTTCCGTGCCCGCTCCTTTTTCCGTTTTGTTTTGAATCGTCGCCCGCAAGCGAGCGGTATATTCCGACATGATTTTTTTCTCTTCGGCGGTGGCAAGTATGGTGAGAAAACAACGTGGGAATATCGCGATAAGGTTTCCGTACCCGTTGTTTTGGGCAGCCAAAAGAATATTATTTACCCGTTCGAGCGTTGTTTCCGACTTATCTTCTTCAAGGGTTCGGGACAGACTAATCCCTTCGGATAAGAAAGAAAATACGTTCGGACTATTTTGAAACGGTTCTTGCGCCGAAGCGTACGCCGTCGCTTCCGTTTTCTTTCCTTCAAGCCAGCGGCAAAAAGAGAGTGAAGAGCGCAGCAAAGGCAGAACGGGAGCGTAGTTTATCTTGCAACGTTCGATGTAAAAGCAGATGATGTTTTCGGCGTATTCGTACCAGCCGATTTCGGCGGCGAGTAAGGAGTGAAGTGCCGCTCTGAAAGCCTGCGTCGGCAGGTTTTCGCAGTCCGATACCGAAAAGGGCGGCAGAGTTTTTTCGGCGCGTTTTTTTTGCCCATGGCATAGGTCGGTAAGGACGGAAAAGACCTTTTCGGCGTTTGGTTCGCATAAGGGGAGCGCGTCGCTTTCCTCGGTATTTTGCGTCAAAAAGGGATTGCCGAGTAGGTATTCCCATATTCTTATTTCCGAAAAACGGAAGAAAGGGAAAGCGGCGCGCAGCGTTTTGAGGTAGGCGGAGCCGAGGTCGTATCGACCGAGAATGGACGCCACGTCCGCCGCCGCTAAAATAAGGTCGAGATAGTGCGGGTTCGACGCGATGTCTTTACGCGTCAGCGCCTCTTTGCACCTTTCAAAAAAAGGCGTTTTTTTGGCGAGTTCGAACCGTTCGAGGTAGTTGAGACATGCGTTCAGTTCGGCATATTGCAAAAAATCGTCGTCGTTGCAAGTGTTTATTTCCAAGCAAAATTCGTCCAGCGTGTGCGCTTTTTGGGAAGATAACTGCCGATAATAGTATATTTTTTTCAGCGGAGCGGGATAGTCGGATAATGCCGCCGACCGTTCTTTTCCCCATTTCAACAGGGCAAGAATCGGTTTGAGAGAGTCGTTTTCCTCCGGATAGGGTAAGAGGAGGAGCGTTTCGATTATAAAGGGCATTTTTGCCGTTTGCAATAAAACCTCCGCCGCTTTTTCGACGTAGTTTGCGCGCGTCAGACACAGGGCGTGGTAAAAGCATTTTTCCGCGTCTCCTTTTTGCAAGCAGTACGCAAGATACTTGTCGTATATCTCTTCGTCCGTTTCGTCCCCGTCCCACTCTGAAAATGCGTCGTGAAATTCGGGTGCGAAACGAAAAACGTTGCCCGTTCGGAGCATGGCGAAACGATAATTTTTCGCGATGTGACTCAATAAATCCAAAGCGCCGTCATAAAGCGTGTTGACGAATTCTCCGTCAACGTAGGCGCAACGGGAAATGCGACTTAAAAACCGTTTTTCTTCTTCGCTTAAACCGCTTTGCAAAGTCTCCGCGTCAAAAGAAAGGGGGGGATCCTGTTCGCAGGAAAGAACCCTCGGAAACATTTTTGCCGGAAGCGCGGAAGCAAAATCGGGACAAACTTCGCTCGAAAAAACGATACGGACCGTTTCCGGACAGGAAAGCATCAATAAAAACAGAACGTCTCTGTCGTCCGAATGCAGATTGTCGAGACCGCATATAAAGACAAGAGAACCGCTTTTAAGGTTCCCGATTATTTCGTTTACGATTACCGGACGGTATTTTTCCCGATTTTTCCGATAGAGCGAAATCAATTCGTTGCGGACGTTTTCTTTCAGTACGTTTTTATATAAAGATACCGCAAGTCCCTCGACTTCCCATTGCATATTGCAGATAATGCACGAGCCGAAATTGTTTATAAGATCGGGCAGAAAGTCAAGCGCGGACGGCTTTGTCGGACAAACAAGCAGGACGGACGACTTTGCGGACAAAATCCCGTTTATGATTTTATTGTTTCGCTCTTTCCGCGCTTGAATATCCATGACAATATGGTAAAACATCGGTAAAATTTTGTCAATGATTCGGTTGACTTTTTTGTAAAAAACGTTATAATAAAAATAAAGACACGAAGTCTTACGAGGCGGATTCGAAGACCGCCGCAAACAAAGTCCGAAGGCGTATTGTTTCCCGAATAGCGGAGAGCAATGCGCTTTTTTTTACGGGGTAAAAATGATTGAGCGTTACAAAAATAGGATAGGTGTGAAAGTGGGCGTCACGGCTTGTATGGCGACGCTTGTAATGATTGCTTTTGTGTGCGCGACGTTCCTTGGTGGAACGGATATACCCTTTTCGGCCGCCGTAAAAGGTTTGTTCGGAGTCGGCGAAAAGTCCGTTGTGCTGATTATGCGTAACGTTCGGTTGCCGCGCGCGATTTGCGCTCTTCTCGTTGGGTTTTCGCTTGCGCTTTCGGGGTGTCTTATGCAGACTTTTTTGCATAATCCCATGGCTTCTCCCTCGACGATGGGGGTGTCGAACGCCGCCGTGCTGGGTGCTTCGCTTTTTATCGTCGCTTTTGGCGGCAGGATAAAAAGCGGCTTTTTGCAGGCGGCTTCGACGGGGCTTTTTGCCTTTTTGTTCGCCGCGTTATCGGTTGTGCTGATCCTTTTGTTTTCGGCAGGGAAAAAACGTTCGGCGGAGACGATCGTTTTGTGCGGCGTTGCGCTCGGCGCGTTTTTTTCGGCAGGCAGCACCGTTTTGCAATATTTTGCCGAGGATACCGAAGTGAGCGCGATCGTTTTTTGGACGATGGGCGATCTGTCGGCGGCGGACGGGAGCGATCTTATCGCCGTCGGCAGTTTGTGCGCTCTGTCCTTGGTTGTTTTTTCGGTTCTTTCGGGCAGACTGAACGCGATGGCAATGGGAGAAGAAACGGCTGAAAGTCTGGGTATAAACGTGCCGCTATTTCGCTTTTTGGGCTTGCTGTGCGCCTCTTTACTGTGCGCGGCATGCGTTTCCGTCGTGGGACTTATCGGCTTTGTCGGGCTGGTTTCGCCGCATATCGCCAAAAAAGCGGTCGGCGCCGATCATCGGTTTACTTTGCCCGTTTCGGGACTGACGGGCAGCCTTTTTATGCTTTGCGGCGATATTCTTTCGCGCGTGATCGCACCCGGTATCGTTCTTCCCGTCGGCGCGATTACCTCGGCTGTCGGCGCGCCTTTGTTTTTATGGCTTTTGTTGTCAAAAAGGAGGGGAAAATGGCGTTTGAAGTAAAAAATATTTCTTTTTCCTATCGAAAAAAAACCGTTTTGAAAAACGTTTCTTTTTCGGTCGGCGAGGGAAAAATCTGCGCTTTGCTCGGAAAAAACGGCGCGGGAAAAACGACTCTTTTGCGCATTGCGGACGGCATTCTTTCGCCCGAAAGCGGCTCGGTTTGGCTTAAAAACGAGAATATTACCGCGATGAAAGGCTACCGACGCGCCAAAATAGTTTCTTACGTCGCGCAAAGTTTTGAACCGGGGGAGGGGACGTGCTTCGAGGCGGTGTTGTCGGGTAGAATTCCGCACAGTCTGTCCGGTACGACGAAAGACGATCTTGAAAAGACGGAAAACGCGCTGCATGAAATGAATATCGCCCATCTTTCCATGCGAAAATGCGACGAACTGTCGGGCGGAGAACGTCAAAAAACGGCGATGGCGCGCGCTTTTGCACAAGACGGAAAACTTTTTTTGCTGGACGAACCGACGGCGAACCTCGACGTGGCAAGTCAGATAGAATCCCTTTCCCGATTGCGAAAAAAGATAAAAGAAAGCGGTGCGGTCGCCTTATGTTCGACGCACGACGTCAATCTTGCGTTGCGCTTTGCCGACGAATTCGTCCTTATGAAGGACGGCTCGGTGTTTGCGTGCGGCGGCGAAGAAATCGTTACCGAAAAAAATCTTTCGGCTGTTTTCGGATATAACTTGTCCGTCGTTATCATAGACGGAAAAAAATACGTTTTTACGGAGGTTGAACCGTGAAAAAAAAATCGGCTGTCGCGGCGGCTTTTCTTGTCGTATTGCTGCTATTGTGCTCCGCTTTTTTTGCTTGTGAAAAAAAGCAAACGGCGGATTCGGTCGTCGATCTTATCGGACGTGAAGTGGTCGTACCCGAAAAGGTAAATAAGGTCGTCTGCGTCGGCGCGTCTGCGCTCCGACTCTATATGTACGTGGGTAATATCGATTATTTGTGCGGCGTAGAGGACTTTGAAAAAGGAAATAAAATGCCCGTTCGTCCCTATTTTTTTGCGTATGAAGACTTAATCGGGACTTTGCCGAGCGCCGGTAGCGGCGGTGCGAATTCGACTTTCGACGCCGAAAAAATCCTTTCGTGCGCACCCGACGTCGTCTTTACCACCTATAACGACGTAGGCGACGTCAACCGCTTTCAGCAAAAAACGGGTATCCCCGTGGTTTGCCTTTCTTTGGGCGGATCGGACGTCTTCGGCGGCAATCTGAAACGCTCTTTGGATCTTGTCGGACGCGTCGTCGGCGAAGAAGAAAGGAGTCGTGAAGTCATCGCGTACATTGACGAATTACAACGCGATTTGGTATCGAGAGCAACGCTTTCAAAGGAAAAACGGTCGAAAGTCTATCTTGCGTGCAACACCTATAACGGCGGCAAGGGCGGTATATGCGATACGATGCGTCGCTTTACGCTTTTTGATGTTTTATCGGCTGTAAATGTAGCCGCCGATACCGATTATGGCACAAACAATCCGACGCTTGACATAGAAACTTTATTGATGAAGAATCCGGACGTTATTTTTGCCGACGCGTTTAATCGGGACAAACTATGGACGGAATACGACGGTAAAAAAGAGATTTTCGGCGCGATGAAAGCGTTTTCGACGGGCAAAGTTTATTATCTTATGCCGTTTAATCAATATTATACGAACGTCGAGACGGCGTTTTGCGACGCTTACTATATCGGTTCGGTCTTGTATCCGGACGCTTTTTCCGACGTTTCGATCGATCGAAAATTCGATGAAATCTGCGCGCGGTTTTTACGCAAGGAATGCGACTATTTTAATCGGGCGAAAGCCCTTTGCCCCGACGGTTTTGAGCGAGCCGATTTTTCAGTCGTGAAGTAGGTTTTCGATATCGGCAGGAAGCGGAGAAGAAAAAGTCAGTTCCTCTCCGGTCGTCGGGTGGGTAAAAGAAAGATAGAAAGAGTGGAGCGCGGGGCGCGCGATCAGCGCGGTTTCTTCGCCGTACAAGAAGTCTCCGACAAGCGGATGTCCGATCGAGGCGAAGTGTACCCGTATCTGATGGGTTCTGCCCGTTTTCGGCGTGACTTCGAGCAGGGTTTTGTCCGCGCCGCATAAGACGGTTTTGTATTCGGTTCGGGACGCCTTGCCGTCCGCTCTTATCTCCCGCGCGAGACTTTTTTCGGTTTTCCGTGCGATCGGTTTGTCGACGCACCCTTGCGCGGGCGTGACTTGTCCGACGGCGACGGCGAGATACTTACGGACGAATTTTTCGGTATGCAGGGCGCGGATCAGAATGTCGTGGCAATAGCCGTTTTTTGCGACGACCATTAAGCCCGACGTCCCTTTATCGAGGCGGTTTACCGGGTGGAAGACGGTGTTTTTCCACCGATGAGACAGGGCGGAAGCGACGGTGTGCGTGCCGCTTTCTATCGGCCCTTGGGTGGCGAGTCCGGCTTGCTTGTCGATGACGGCGATGTCTTCGTCCTCATAGACGACGGTAAGAGGAATATCCTCGGGCGGCGCGACCGACTTCGGCGGTTCGTCTTCGATAATCGCTTCCAATACGTCGCCTTTTTTTACGCGGACGTTGACGTGGACGCTTGTTTTGTTCAGAGTGATGCCGTCCGGACGTCTTTTCAGCCGCGCGATTCTGCCCGAACCGAAAAAGAATGCTTTTTTCAGCACCTCGTCCACTCTTTTTCCGTCAAAAATGTCGTTTATTTCCGTTTTCAGCGTTCGCATAACGGTATTATAGCATATTTTTCGGAGAACCGAACGGAAAACTTTGCCCGATTTTTTTTCTTAAATATCGTTATAATTTTATAATATATATTGCGCGTGCGCACAAACTGTGTTATATTATACCTATGAAAAAGTCGAATGCTGTTATTTTCGGATTTTTGATTGTGTTCTCGGTGCTGTTTTGCGTACTTTCGGCGGCGTTTTGCGCGTCGGTCGGAGGGGCGAAAGCCGGGTTTATTTATAACGATACCGATGTTTTTGCCGTTCGGTCGGCAGAAGATTACGTCGCTTTGAGCGCGCTGAAAGATAAGGATTTTTCGGGCAAAACGATTCGGCTGTACGCCGATATCGACGTGACGAATATCGAATTTACCTTCGGCGACTTCGACGGCGATTTTGACGGCAACGGACACGTTCTTTCGGGCGCGACCAAGAGACTTTTTTCCAAAATCAAATCAAACGGCAGGATAAACGATCTTATTTTTGCGGACTGTGATCTGACGGACGAATGTGCGCTTTGCACGGTCAATTTCGGCTATGTCGGCGGCGTCTCGTTGTACGGCGGACAAAACGCGGCGACGGTAAAGGGCGTCGTAGGAGAGAACGCCGGTACCGTAGAATACGTAAGCAGTTTTCTTACCGTTACTTTTTCGGGTGATACGTTCCGTGCGCTGTGCGGAAAGCAGACTCCGTCCGGCAGTTTGAGCGGCAGCGGTTTTTACGGCTCCGTTCTTTCGACGAAAAGCGACGGCGAAGTATCGGTTTTCGCGTTCTGTTCGCAGGAAGGCGGCAGTTCTTCGACGGTGACGGATTGCACGTTTGCCGCCGATGTCGTTTCGGCGGGGGCGGACGTAACTTTCGGCGTATATAATCAGTACTGTTCCGATTGCGCTGTGCTTTGCGCCTTTGACGCGCCGTCGTTTTCTTTGCGCGGCTACTATGCCGACGTGTTCGACTTCGTTTATACCGACGGGACGCTTTCGCAAAAGGTTTCTTACGATTCTTTAAGCGACGAACAAAAAGCCGAGACCGTGACGGTAGCGGACGCGGGAAATCAACTCCTTTATGCGGACGACGAAGGCTTTGCGAAAAAACGCGTTCTTCTCGATTCTTCTTTCGGGCTGAACGGCGTGTCAGACTGTTATACCGCTTTGTTTGAAAAGACGGGGACGACCGAAACGCCCGTTTTCGGCGCGCCGACCGTTCGCGTTTACGACGCCGACAAGCAATACTTTGCCTGTACGCCGAATAACCTGGGCGACAAACTCGGCGACGGGTTTTTGAAACGGGACGGCGTGTACCCCGTGGTCGCGGACGTCTTGCCCGGGAGAGGAACGCAAGCCGATCCCTTTGTTATAGAAACGGCCGAAGTTCTGTTCCGCCTCCGTTCCGCGCTTTCTTTCGGCGGAACGGTTTATGTCGAATTATCGGACAATATAGACGTATTTAGCGCGAATAACGCCGTTTCCTCGCTTTTTTCGCAGGCGGTCTCGACGGCAAACGACCTTTCGGGCGTGCCGACCGTCTGCCTGAATCTGCTCGGAAACGGCTATACCGTTTATCCGTGCACGGCGCTGTTTTGCGGCGGCTTTTCGGTGACGGGCGACGACTTTTTAACGACGACTTTCGGCGAAAAATACGGATATGTGACGGGAGAAACGCAGAAAGCGGTTACGCCCGACGGCGATTTTGACGGCAACGGAACGCAATCCGATCCGTACGTACTCGAAAGCGCGGCGCACCTTGTTTCTTTTATACAGGACGAAACGAAAAACGCGCCCGATAAATACGCCGTATTCGGTCGACATATCGTCGTCAATTCGCAAAAAAGCCACGGAAACAAACTCGGTTTGAGCGAAAAAACGCTCCTTTGCGAACTGGACGGATGCGGCTACGGCGTCCTCGGACTTGCCGACGAACCGCTTTTGGGCCAAATCGGCGCGAGCGGCTGTCTGAAAAACGTTCGTATGGACGTGTACGGAGAACGCAAAACGGACGGTATCGTTTGTCTTGAAAACAGCGGACGTATCGAAAAAGTCCTTCTTGTCGGCACGCAGTCGGCGGAGGCAGCGTTCGTTTCCGTAAACGGCGGCGCAATCGAAAAATCGGTATGCGAACTGGTCGCCGATTACGCTTTCTTTGCCACCGATAACGGCGGAACGTGCGCTTACTGTATCAACAACGCGCCCTGCGCGCATTTTTCGGGCGATTCGGACGGAATACGGCAATGTATTTCGATGACGACGCAACATAAATATCAACTGATAAACGGCGAAATCACGGACGAACGCGAGGCTGCCGATTATATCGCGCTGCAAGAAAACGGCTTTGACGCGGACGTGTTCGCCTACGAATGCGGTTCGGCAAGTCTGCCCGTTCTGCGTGAAAAAGGCGGCGTGTACAAAACGGAAAACACCGAAGAACTGACCGTGCCCGAAACCGTCGTTTTCGACGAAACGTATACGTATACGGCGGAAGACTTTACCGACGCGGACGTCGTGTTCGACTTTACCGCGACCGTATCGGGACAGCCTGCGGACGACGCGACCATACATAACGCCGGGACGTATACGCTGACTTTCTTCTTTGAAGAAACGACCGATACTTTGCCGCGTAAAGAGACGAGAACGATGACGATTACGAAAAAATCGCTCAATTCGCCCACCTTGCAGAATGTCGATTTTGCCGCGCTCAACCTTATCTATACGGGCGCGGGCAGGACTGCCGCCGAGTTGACGCCGAGCGGCGACGCTTTTGCGACTTTAACAAGCGATTACGGCTTTTCGGCGACTTTTGCCTATACGAAAAATTCTTCTCCGACGACGCCCGAAGACATGATCGGCGCGGGAGAATACTATCAGACGATGACGGTTTCGTCGCGCAACTATTCGCTTACGCAACAATCCCGTAACAGATTGGTTACGATCGCAAAAAAGACCGTCGTTTTACACGTGGACGGAGAAAAAACGACGGAATACGACTCGGACGCGTCGTTCGGCGGCTTTACCGTTTCGGCGGAAACGGTCGGCAGGGACGAAGGCGTCGCGATTTCCGTTTTGATCGGAGACGGCTACGACGACTTTTTCGTCTGTTCGTACCAAAAAGGCGATAACGCCGGCAGCGAATACACCGTTTCGTACGACGTAGGAAGCATTACGCTCGACGACTATATACTGACGACCGAAGGGGGGCGGACGGGCAGTCTGACCGTCGTAAAAGCCCCGATCGAACAGGGCGACATAGTTTTCTACGGCGCGACGAAAGGACAAAACGGCGCGTTTGAAAAAGTCTACGACGGTCAAGAAACCACCCTGCTCGCTTCGGGCGTACCGACGGGTGTGACGTGTTCGTATGAAAATAACGTCGTCAAAAACTACGGCGTTTACAGCGTGAAAGCGATTATCGGCGACGAGAGCGATAACTATATTCCGCTCGAACTGACGGTCAACGCTTCCGTTGCGAAAAAACAACTTTCTTTTACGGCAAACGACGTCGAAAAAGAATACGGATACGCGATAAACGCCGCTGATTTTACCTATGTTTACGACGGACTGTGCGAAGAAAGTCCGACTTCGGCAGGTTTGTCCGTCACCGCTTTTCCGCAAAATCTGACGGCGGCGCAAGTGCCCGAAAAAGGGACGTACATTATCAAAATCACCGTAACGGGCAGTAATCCGAATTATGCCGTCATGACGACGGACGGAGAATTGACTATCACGAAAATTTCGCTGACAAAACTGTTTGAAAACAACAAAACGGGGCAAAAGAGCAATTTTGACGACGCGACGGTGACGTATTCGGGCGAAAAATACGTGCGAACAATCGACTGCTTTTCTTCCGAAGAGTATCTTGTTTCGTACCGCTATCTGAAAAACGGAGTCGAAGTATCGACAAACGGCGTAACAAACGCCGGAACATACGTCGTGGAAGGGACGGTCACGCCGAAAAACGACGGGAGCAGTTATAAAGAAACGATCTATACCTGCGCGCTCGTTATCGAGCGGCAAACGACGAAAATCACTTTGTCGAAGACTTCTTACGAGTACCCGTACGTCGTGGGCGGCGGAACGGACTATCACGACGAAAAATATTTTCCGTATACGACCGATATTCCGACGGGCGGCGTCGTAAACGTGTTTTTCGGATACAGCGAAGCCGTACATGCCGGGACGTATATCGATTTTATCACTTATCGGTACGTCGGGGACGAAAACCATTCGGGGTGCGAAGTTTCCGCTACGTTGACGGTCGCTCCGCTTGCCGCAACGGTTTCCTGGACGCGGGAATACGAATACGAGGCGGAGGGGCTTTATCCGGTGCTTATTTCGGCGACGGACGGAGAGGGTAACGCGTATACCGAACTGACCTCGTCGTCGTTCTCGTTTTCGTACGTTGACAAGTTCGGTACGTTTTACGATTTCGGCAAGACGGTGCGCGCCGCAGGCAAGTATACGATGACGATACGGTGCGACAATACCGACTACGTCCCGACCGAGACGGAGTTTGAAGTGGAAATCGTGCCGATTACCATAGAAATATCTTTCGGCACTTCGTCGGAACTGTCTTTTCTGACGTTTACCTACGGTACGACGGGCGAATACAATTACGTCAATCCCGCTACCGGCAAGCCCGCTTCGTATTACATTTCGGCGGCGGGCGACTTTATCACGTATAAAAACTTCCCCATACCGGGCACGACGGATACGATCGATTTGAGATTCCGCCTGTCGCGGAGCGAGTTTTCGGGCGGGTACTTTGACGCGGAGACGTACACGCTGTCGGAGAGCCTGTTGGAAATGCCGTCGAGTTTTCGCTTTGTCTTTGCGTCGGGGACGAATAATAAAGTCACCGTTTTGCCGAGAGAACTGAAAAACGTCTGGTATCGGCGCGGCAAGGTCGTCAGCGGCGAAGTGACGCTCGATTATATCGCGGCGGCGCAGAACGGGGACTTTTCGTGCAAGTTTTTCGACGGAGAGACCGAAGTCGACGCGGCGACGACAAGATACGCCGTCGCTATGCAAAACGATAAACACGTCTCGGCGGATCTTGTGCACGCGGGGAAATATACCTTGCGCGCGAGCGTCAATAACAAAAACTATTCTCTTGCCGCAAGCAACGCGGTTTTGTCCGTCGTCATACGGAAAGCCGTCCTGCAAATCACCGTCGCAAAAGATATGAAGGTAAAAGAACGCGAAGTGTTTTCCGATATACGCTATACCTTTTCGCCCGAATTGATCGGGATTGACAAGGGGAAAGACCTGACCGAATTGGACGGCGCCGTCCTTACCGTTTTGTGCGATTATAACGGAAAAGCGAACGTCGGGGAGACGTTCGGCGTCGGTATCGACTTTTCTTCGACCGATTACGACGCCATTGTCGTGGGGTACGGAAAGTTGACCGTCGTCAGCAACGTTTATCCCGAATACGTCCTGGCAAGTCGGACGTTTACTTATGACGGTACCTATCATACGCTGTCGGTCGGGACGACGATAGACGGCGTTGCGGTCGCTTATTCTTACGACGGGGACGGGAAGAACGTCGGCAGGATCAACGTCGGGACATATCTTGTCACGGCGACGGTCACGTACCCGACGGGCAGAGTGAGTTCGACTTCGGCAAGAATGACGATCAAAAAAGCGACGCCCGTTATCGACGTCGTACAGAATTACGCCTTGTATCGGGCGGGGGAAGAAACCCTTTTGCGAGACGATATGATTCTTGCGAGCGCGGTTTTTGAAGGAACGGAGAAAAAGATCCCCGGTCGGTTCACTTTCGGCGAGCCTCGGTCGGCTTTGCAAAACGGCGACAGAACCTACAAAGCAAAGTTTATTCCCGACGATACCGCCAATATCGAGACGGTCGATACCGTGTCGGTGCCGATTCGCTCTTTCCGCGTCGATTCGACGATGATCCGATTCAAAAACAAGACGGGTTATTCTCTGACGTCGGACGGCATTTCCATATCGGAAAGGGTAACGGCGGAATTGGATACCTCGTCGGTGCCGTTCGTCGCGGACAGACTGTTTGCTTATCAGGACGGGCTGAAAGTGTCCGAATACGTCTTCCGTAAAGAGGGCGAAGTGACGATCGAGATACGGTTTGACGACGAAACGGCGTACAAAACGGTATGGAAGGTCAACGTCAAGCAGGAAGAAACGGACGAACCGACAGGCAAGGTAGGCGTCGGCATTCTGTCCCTTACGAGCGTTATGTTCGACGGCGACGTCTGCTACGTCCGTAAAGGCGGCGGTATTATTAAGTTAAAGCCCGAATACGACGATAAGTGCGAGTTGTATATAAACGGTTCCAAAGTGGGCGGCGGCGGAATGCCCGTGTCCGAAAGGGATACGCGTATCGTCGTGCAAATCAAATACAACCACATCGACGCTTTCCTGAAAGAATATACCGTTCGGGAATGGGTGGAGACGGGAAACGAAGGCGGTTCGACCGAAAACGGTGGCGGCGGCTTGCCGACGTACGCGATCGTGCTGATTTCCGTCGGGGGCGGACTTATTCTGCTGCTCGGCTTGTCGTTCCTTATTTTGCGTAAAAAATTGTTCAGATAAAGGTAAAAAGGAGTGTTTTTGCTATGAAAAGAAAACTATTGATTATCTTTGCTACGGTGCTTGTACTCTGTACGGCTATCCTGTGCGCTTCGTGCGACTTCGATCTCGAAAGCCTGCTCAACGGTCAGAGCGTGCCTTCCGGAGAAAAGCCGTACATCACGGGGCTACGCGTGACGAAAGCCGCCGCGGGCTTTGAAGACAGTTTCGAGTACACCTACAACAGTCAAGGGACTAACCCGATGGCTGTCGGCGCGGACGAGATCTACTATCTCATTATCGAATACAACAACCCTGCTGAGTACGCTATCAGCAGCGTCAAGGTCAACAATATCACCTACCGCGATAATCAGTTCGTTTCGTCGCTGTCGGACAAAACGCAGACCTGTTTGCAGTTTGCCACCGACAAGACGGTCAAGACGGAGACTTTGCAATACACCGTCAACAGCGCGTTCTTTACCGCAAACGGTACGACCGATAAGATCAAGTGGGGCGAGGGCGTCGAACATTCCGTTTCGGTGGCGGTTCACCCGTATTTTACCTTAAAACTCAATTATATGAACGCCGATAACCGCGCCGGAAAATCGGTCGAGAACAAAATCGACGAGCGTACCAAAGTCTACTACCGTACCGAAATGAACAACTATATTGCGGCTCCCGACTACGAGGGCGAGACGACCGTCCCGACAAAAGCGGGCGGATGGGTTTTTTCGGGTTGGTATACCGATCCGCGCGGACCGGAGTACGGAAAATTGATTTTGGATACCGACGTCTATTCGTTCTGGTGCGATATGACTTTGTACGCTTACTACGAAAGAATGTACGAAGTCAAAATCGAACCGCTTTTGACCGAAATCGAACACGTCTACAACAAGGGCGGGCAGGAATTTACGAAGAAGTTTTCTTCGGGCGCCGTCCTGTCGGGAAGAGAATTCGGTAAAGGCGTCGAAAACGCCACCCATAACTACTCCTTGGAAATACCCGACACCATTATGGTGGAGACCTTGACCGTCACGCAGAACGTGCGTAACGACGGCATGCCTATGTTTTCCGTCAGCGTCACGGGGAACGAATATCCCGTCGTGCGGCTCGAAAACAACATTTTTAAGGGCTATAACACCCTTACCGCCGCGACCTGCGGCAAGTACGTCGAGTCGATCGGTTACGGCGCGTTCCGCGGTTGTACCAAAATGGCGACGCTCTCGTTCTCGGACGGAAGCGTCTTAAAAAGAATAGGCGACTACGCTTTCGAGAGTACCGAAGTACTCGGTGCGTCTTCGCCGTTTACCCTGCCTGCGACGGTCGAGTATCTCGGCTTGTGCGCCTTCCGTTACAGCGGTTGGGGCTTGACGAGAAACAGCGGCAGCGGTCAGGGCGGCGAATCGGTTTTGCAGATCCGCCCCACTTGGAAATATATCGGTTACAAATGTTTTTCCGATACGAAGTTCAGACAGATCGTCTTCAAAGCCGGTTGCCACTTTGACAGTCAGATCGGCGCGGCGGAAGGAAAGAACGACGAAAGCGCGCTTGACGAAGACGGCATTTCGGGCAGCAACACTTTCCGCGTCGGGCAAAACCGTATCGGCGCGCGTCTTTTTGAGCAGTGCTATAACATAAGCAACGTCGTCTTTGAAAGTAACGGCAGCGACGGACTCAATATCATCCCCGATTACTGCTTCGACGCCGGTTCCTGGTACGACGATCCGAAAAGACCGTTCGCCTGTATCGGTTATATTTCTTTCGGCGAGGGGCTGGAAGTAATCGGCGAAAGAGCGTTCAATTATCAGGTCAAGATTCCCGAACTTCCTTTGCCGAAGTCCCTTAAAGACGTCGGCAGATACGCTTTCTATAACTGTATCGCCGTCACCAATCTGAACTTCGAGCGCGTCACCTTGCAGGACATCGCGCGTAAAGGTACCGTCAGCCTCGCTTTGACCAACGACAGCCGTCTGGAAATCATCCGCGGTGGCGCGTTCGCCAACCTCGCCGGTATCGACGTCGTGTATATCACTTCGCAGTACTTCCGCTTGTACGGAAACGGTCCTTTCCAGGGCTGTCCCCGTCTGAAATGTATCATTTTCAATAATATTCAGGACGTCTTGCCCACGGGATTCAAGTCCTCCAAAGAAAAATTCGGCTATGCGGTCGAAAGCGGAGAAATCAACGACGACGAAATTCTGCTCGGACATAAGCAGTCCGATTTTACCTACGGCACGGCGGCTTCGGGCGAACTGACGAGCGACGAAGAAGATATGGACACGACGGGAGACGAATTTGCCATCACCTATTCCAACCCCATCCGCATCTTCTGCCCCTCCGTCAGTACAGACGCGTTGAAAAAAGATATGCTGATCGGTAAAGAGGTGACCGCGGGCAGTCAGTCTTCGGGCACGAAATCCTTTAACAGTCAGGTTTTTGTCCACCCGCTTGAAAATATGTATAACTTCAAATACGTCGCCGGCGGCGAAGAGCAGAACGTAACCGTCGCCGTGCAGGAAATATACAAGTCCAGCAACGGACAGCCGACAAGTACGAGAATCGGTTACAGCCTCGTCTATTGGGACGTGCGTTCGACGGAAATCGTCTTGCCGACGGCAGGCGACCTCAACTTGCAAAGCGAAATCGTCGAAATCGCGGCGTACGCTATCCCGACCAGTTGCGTTTATCTGAAAATCCCGTCCTGCTACACCCGTATCGAACACGACGCCTTTAACAGTTGTCGCAGTCTTTCGACCGTCGAATTCGAGGATATAAACACCCTTGCTTATATCGGACAGTACGCCTTTATGGGGACTTCGATCAGGACGTTTACCGGCGGTACTTCCTTAAAGGTCATCGGCGACTACGCCTTTAAGAGTTGCAAGAGCCTCATATGGGTTGACTTGAAAAACACTTTGATCGAGAACAAATACGACGGACGTATGGGCGCGTATTATCAATATAAATACGAATACGAATTGGACGACTATGACGAAGATTACAGCAACTCCCTCGGAGCAAGTTGCTTCTCGGCGTGTAAGAATCTGAAATGGATCTACCTGCCGAAGAATATCGCCCGACTCAATTCGAGTACTTTCGCCGGGTGCAGTTCTCTCGATACCGTCATTATTCCGACGTCAAACGTCAGCGAAGTCATCAGCGGCAACGATAAAGACAGGTTCTACGAGACGGGACAAGCGGCGGCGGTGTATCCGTCGGGAAAACTCAATCAGATTGCCATCTACATTCACTTCCGTATGGATACCGTCCACAAGACTCTGCTCGCGCCCGAGTTTATAAGGGATCAGGCGTACCACACCTTCGATCCCGATACCGGCAGCGGCATACCCGACAAACCCAACGCATAAAGACAAAGGAGAACGGATTTTATTATGGAAAGACTACTGACGCCCTTCGGGGAAAAAATCAACCGCGACAAGCCGCTCGACGACTATCCGCGTCCGCAACTTGCGCGTAAATCGTGGCAAAACCTCAACGGAAGATGGCGGTATGCCATTCGCAAAAAAGGAGAAGAAAGGGGAGAATACGACGGCGAAATCATTGTCCCGTTCAGCCCCGAGACCATTCTTTCGGGCGTGGAAAAGACGGTCAAACCGACCGACGTACTCTATTACGAAAGAGAGTTTTTCTGCGAAAAGGAAAACAAAAAGCAACTTCTTCACTTCGGCGCGGTCGATTACGAATGCACCGTGATTATCAACGGACAGACGGTCGGAAGCCACAAGGGCGGCTATCTTCCCTTTACTTTCGACGTCACGGGCTTTGTGAAAAAAGGCAAGAACACCTTGCAGGTCGAAGTGACCGATCCGAGTGACGAAGGGGTACAGGCGCGCGGAAAGCAATGCACCAAGCGCGGCGGCATCTGGTACACCGCGCAGTCGGGTATATGGCAGACGGTGTGGATGGAAGAAGTCGGCGATAATTATATCGAGACCGTTCTGTTCACCCCCGACATCGATCGAAAAACGGTGACGGTCGACATTGCCTTTTCTGCCGTGGCGGATGTGTGCACGGTGGAAATAAGCGATCGTGAGGGCGTCGTCGCCACGGCAAAAACGAATAAAGGAAAAGCGATAATAGGTATCGACAACCCGACGTTATGGAGCCCCGAAAACCCGTTTTTATACGACGTAAAGATCACGTCCGCCGGCGGAGACGAAGTGACTTCGTATTTCGGTATGCGCAAGTTTTCGATCGGAAAGGATGAAAAAGGCGTGACGAGACTTTGTCTTAACAATAAACCGTATTTTCAGAACGGACTGCTCGACCAGGGGTATTGGAGCGACGGCTTGTATACCGCGCCGAGCGATGAAGCGATGATCTACGACATACGGACGATGAAAGACATGGGCTTTAATATGCTCCGCAAGCATATCAAAATCGAACCGCTCCGCTGGTACTACCACTGCGACAGACTCGGCATGATCGTGTGGCAGGACGCCGTATCGGGCGGCGGCATTTACAAAAAGATCGTCACCACCGTTTTGCCGGCGATCGATCTTGCTTTCTGTAAAAAAATCGTCCGTCTGAAAGACGCGGAGAAGAACTATAAACTGTTTTCACGGGAAGACGAAGAGGGCAGAAAGGAATACTATCGCGATTCCAAAGAGATGATCGCTCTGTTAAAGAACGTCGTCTCCCTTGCCGTTTGGGTGCCGTTCAACGAGGGCTGGGGACAGTTCGATTCTCAAAAAGCGTACGACTTTTTCAAAAAAGAAGACGGGACGAGAATCATCGACCACGCGAGCGGATTCCACGATCAGGGCGCGGGCGATCTGAACAGTTTTCACATCTACTTTACGGCGTTTTCTTTCCCGAAGTTCGACAAAAACGACGACCGCCCCATTGTGCTTTCGGAGTACGGCGGTTTCAGCCTGTCGATCGACGGGCACATGTTCAATAAAAAGACGTTCGGCTACCGCAAGTTTTCCGATCCGAAAAAATATGCGGCGGCGATGCGCGCGCTCTTTGAAAAGAAAGTCGTCCCCTCTATCGAAAAGGGACTGTCGGCGACCGTGTATACCGAGGTTTCCGACGTCGAGGACGAAAGCAACGGACTCTTGACCTTTGACCGCAAGGCGATGAAAATATCGGTCGAAGAAATGAAAAAAATAAACGAAAAGGTTAGGTTATAAACGGAAAATGATACAGCAATTATTGACGCCGTATGGCGAAGCCGTAAACAAAACGCTTCCACTTGACGACTATCCGCGTCCGCAATTTGTGCGTGATAACTGGCAGAACCTGAACGGCGAATGGGACTATGCTATCTGCAAAAGCGACGAGGTTTTTTCGGAGTATACGGGCAAAATTCTCGTGCCGTTCAGCCCCGAATCGTCCCTTTCGGGCGTGGGAAGAGTGCTTTTGCCGGACGAAACGCTTTATTACAGACGGGAATTTACCTTTCATAAAACGGGCGAGGCCGCGCTTTTGCACTTCGGCGCCGTCGACTATGCGTGTACGATTACTTTGAACGGACTGGTTATCGCCCGACACAAGGGCGGATATACCGGCTTTACGCTGAACGTTTCGGGGCTTTTGAAAGAGGGATCGAACGTACTTGAACTTGCCGTGACCGATCCGACCGATACGGGCTGTCAGGCATGCGGAAAGCAAAAACTGAATCGCGGCGGCATTTGGTATACGCCGCAGTCGGGTATATGGCAAACGGTATGGCTGGAACAAACGGTAAAAAACTATATCAAACGATACCGCTACACCCCCGACGTAGACGCGGAAACGCTCACCGTAGAACTGACCTTTGCGGAGGAAAAAGAGGGCTATATTTTTTCCGTCGAACACGGCGGACGGGAATATCGCTATTTTTCGGGCGGCGAAAACGTTACGCTCAAAATGGGCGACATTATGCGTTTGTGGAGTCCCGAAGATCCGTATTTATACCGCGTCAAAATCACGACGCAGTCGGGAGAAATCGTTCGGTCGTACTTTGCCATGCGCAAGATTTCGACGGAGAAAATAGGCGGTTTTACGCGGATAATGCTCAATAATAAGCCGTATTTTCAGAAAGGTTTGCTCGATCAAGGGTATTGGAGCGACGGTTTGTATACCGCGCCGAGCGACGAAGCGATGATATGCGACATAAAGACGATGAAGGACCTCGGGTTCAATATGCTCCGTAAGCACATCAAAGTCGAGCCGCTCCGTTGGTACTACCACTGCGACAGGCTGGGTATGCTCGTATGGCAGGATATTGTCAGCGGATCGCACTTTTTTGAGGCGCGCGACGGCAAACACCCCGTTTTGCAACCCGAAAGAGAGGGTAAAAAGGTAAAAAAGAAGATTGTTTCCGACGGCGGCGAAAACTACGATTATCTTGGGCGTGACAGTATGGAAAGCCGCGCCGAATACCGCAAGGAAGCCGAACGGGAAGTCAAAATGCTCTACAACACGCCGTCCGTCGTTCTGTGGACGACCTTTAACGAGGGGTGGGGACAGTTCGACGCGAATTATGCCTGCGCGATGGTGAAAGAATGGGACAAAACCCGTCTCGTCGATCACGCGAGCGGCTGGTTCGATCAAGGCGGCGGCGACGTCAACAGTATCCATAATTACAGCAAAAAACCGAAGTATCGGAAGTACTCGGACGACGACGGGCGCGCGCTCGTTTTGTCGGAATACGGAGGGCTGACTTTCCGTCCCGACGTCGAACACGTCTTCGATCCCGACGCGCTCACGGGTTACCGCCGTTTCCGCGGTAGCAAGAACTGTACGAAAGCCTTTGTCAAACTGCAAAAACGGCTTCAAAAAGCCTTTTTGAAAGAGGGACTTTGCGCGTCGGTCTATACGCAGGTGTCCGACGTCGAAGATGAACTCAACGGCATGCTGACGTACGACAGAAAGGTATTGAAAATGGACGCGCGCCTCGTCAGAAAAGCCAACGACGCGCTCGGTAAGGTAGGTAAATAATGATAAACGAAAGTACGGACCGCGTTCTTATCGCCCTGCGTGACAGCGGCGTGGGAAAAACAAGCACCGTCGTCACGCGTCAGGAACTGACGAAACGTCTTGACGGCGATTTCACTCGGAAAGAACTGGACGAATGCGTCGAAAAACTACGCACGCTCGAATACGTAGCGTCTACCTACACCGACGAAAACGTGTACTGCCTGTGCTTTTTGCCCCGCGGAATGGCGCGGTGCGACCGAATCGACGAAGAGGAAAGAGAACGTCGGCGGCAGGAACAACGGGCGCGCGAAGTCGCCGAAAAACAACGCGAACTGTCCAAAAAAGGCAGACAAAGCGAAGTCGTCGAGATCATAGGACAGACGGACGAATCGGGGCAAACGGTTGTGCCGACCGTCATCGAAGCGCCGAAAATGCCTGTGGCGAAAATCGTGCTGACCTGCGCGCTTTCGTCCTTTTTCGGCTGTATCGTCGCCGGTGTAATCTGCTTCTTTTTGGCAAAAATATTATAAAATACGGAGTAAATAAACAATATGGTATTGGAAAAGAAAGAGAAAAAACTGATGGACGTCGTATACGAAGCCGTCAGCGGAACGCCGAAGGGACAACTGCTTATCTCTCCACGCGACCTTCTCGAAAAAGTCACCTATCGAATCGAATTTTCGGAAAGCGATCTGGAAACGAACCTCAACAGGCTTGTGCTGGATAATTATTGCTCGTACGAAAAAGTGCGTACCACGGGCGGAGAAACGATGTATCTTATATCTTTGCGGAGCGCGGGGCTCAGTTATTTCCGCGATAAGCAGATCGCTCGCCGCAAAATGATAACGAAAATCATCATCACGCTCCTGATCGCCGCCCTGTCGGTGTCGGCAAAGAATATCATTCAACTGATCTTTTTCAGTTAAGAACAACACACGGAAGAAGTAAAAGGGAAATGGACAAATTCGAACTTGTCAGCGCATATAAGCCGTGCGGCGATCAACCGCAGGCGATCGAAAAACTCTGCGAGGGACTCGACGACGGACTCAGGACGCAAGTGCTTCTCGGCGTTACGGGATCGGGCAAGACGTTTACGATGGCGAACGTCATCGCGCGTATGAACCGCCCTACGCTCGTCATCGCGCACAACAAGACGCTGGCGGCGCAACTGTGCAACGAATTCAAAGAGTTTTTTCCGCATAACAGGGTGGAGTACTTTGTCTCGTATTATGACTATTACCGCCCCGAGGCGTACATTCCGTCTACCGACGTCTATATCGAAAAGGATATGAGCCTGAATGACGAAATCGATAAACTGCGCCACTCAGCGACCGCTTCATTGGGCGAACGGCGCGACGTAATAGTGGTCGCTTCGGTATCCTGTATATACGGTTTGGGAGCCCCGCAAGAATATTTTAATCAAATGATATCGCTGCGCCCCGGTATGATTATCGATCGGGACGACCTTATTGACAGGCTGATAAAATTGCAGTACAAACGGTCGGAATACGACTTTGTACGCACGACTTTTCGGGTGCGCGGAGACCGCCTCGAAATTTTTACCGCGTCGTCTACGAACACGGCGATCCTCGTGGAGATGTTCGGCGACGAGATAGAGGGCTTGTACGAAGAAGACGCGACCACGATGCAGATTCTGTCCGAACTCGAACACGCCGCGATTTTCCCTGCGACGCACTACGTCGTGGGCGATGAAAAAATGGAATCCACGTTAGCCAAAATACGCGCCGACCTTACCAAAGAGTGCGCCGCGTTTACGGCGGAAAACAAACTGCTCGAAGAGCAAAGGCTGCGCGAGAGAGTCAACTACGACCTGGAAATGCTGCGCGAGATAGGCTATTGCAGCGGCATAGAAAACTATTCGCGCTACTTTGACGGCAGGTCGCCCGGAGAGCCGCCGTTTACTTTGATGGACTACTTTCCGAAGGACTTTTTGCTGTTTATCGACGAGTCGCACATGACTTTGCCGCAACTTAGGGCAATGTACGCAGGCGATGTCGCGCGCAAAAAGAACCTTGTCGACTACGGTTTTCGTCTGAAAGCCGCTTACGACAACCGTCCCCTCAATTTTGAAGAATTCAACGGGCGGTTCTCGCAAATGATATGCGTCAGCGCGACGCCGGCGGAGTACGAACTTGCCGAGCAGGGACAGATCGTCGAACAGTTTTTGCGCCCGACGGGGCTTGTCGATCCCGAAATCGAGATTCGGAAAATCGAAGGGCAAATCGACGATCTTATCGGAGAAATCAACGATACCGTCGCCAAAAAAGGTCGGGTGCTCGTCACGACGCTTACGAAAAAAATGGCGGAAAGTCTGACCGTATATCTGTGCGAGCGGAACATAAAGGCGACCTACATGCACAGCGACATCGACACGCTGGAAAGAATCGAAATCATCAACAAACTGCGCCTCGGCGAAACCGACGTCGTGGTCGGGATCAACCTGCTTCGGGAGGGACTGGATATTCCCGAAGTGATGCTGGTAGCCATTCTCGACGCCGACAAAGAGGGCTTTTTGCGTTCGCGGCAGGCCTTGATTCAGACGGTGGGCAGAGCGGCAAGAAACGCCGAAGCGCGGGTTATTTTATACGCGGACGTGATGACCGACAGCATGAAAGCGGCGATCGAGGAGACGTCGCGCAGACGGGCGATTCAGATAGCCTACAACACCGAACACGGCATTACGCCGCGGACAATCGTCAAAGAAATCAAAAACAGCGTTGTTATCACGCGAAAGAATACCGAAAAAAGCGGCTTGACAAAGGACGAAATGATACGCGAAATCGAACGCCTGACGGGACTTATGAAAGCCGCCTCGGCGCAACTTGACTTTGAAACATGCATAACGCTCCGCGAACAAATCGCCGCGTTGAAAGAAAAATTACGAAACAGGAAATAGATTTTTTATGGATAACATTGTCATTAAAGGTGCGCGTCAGCACAACCTGAAAAACGTGGACTTAACCTTGCCACGAGACAAACTCATCGTTTTTACTGGTTTGAGCGGCAGCGGAAAATCGAGTCTTGCGTTCGATACGATTTTTGCCGAAGGGCAGAGACGGTACGTCGAGAGTCTGTCGAGTTATGCAAGGCAATTTTTGGGGCAGATGGATAAGCCCGACGTCGATCTGATAGAGGGGTTAAGCCCGGCAATCAGTATCGACCAAAAGACGACTTCGCGTAACCCTCGGTCGACGGTAGGGACCGTAACCGAGATTTACGACTTTTTGCGTCTTTTGTTCGCTCGTATCGGTGTGCCGCATTGCCCGGGATGCGGACGGGAGATCCGTTCCGTTTCTATCGATCAAATCGTCGATAAAGTGATGCTTTTGCCCGAAAGGACGAAGTTTTCGGTGCTTGCGCCCGTCGTGCGCGACCGAAAAGGGGAGTATTCGAAACTGTTTGAAAATCTGCGCCACGCAGGTTATTCGCGCGTGAAAGCGGACGGACTTATGTATATGCTTGACGAGCCGATTCTGCTTGATAAGAACCTCAGGCACAATGTTTCCGTCGTCGTCGATCGCCTGATTATGAAAGAGGACATCCGCAGGCGACTGACCGACAGTCTGGAAAACGCGCTCAAACTTGCCGAAGGGCTCGTCGTCATCGAGACCGAAGAAAAAGAAGATCTGTATTCGACCAATTACGCCTGTCCCGACTGCGAAATAACGATCGGCGAGATCACGCCTCGGATGTTTTCGTTCAACGCGCCGTACGGTGCCTGTCCGAACTGCGCCGGGCTCGGTTTTACCGCCGGCATCGACGTAAAAAAACTCGTGCCCGACGAAAATCTTTCTCTCGCCGAAAACGCCGTCAAATGCACGGGCTGGAATCTCGACATGGGACAACTGACCGAGCAAAAGTTTCAGGCGCTGGCAAAAATGTACGGTTTTTCCATGCATACGCCTTATAAAGACCTTTCGGACGAAGTCAAGAACATCATTCTGTACGGTACGAAAGAGCGGATAAAAATCAAGTCTGCCTCGCGTAATTTCAAAATGGAGATGAACACCCGTTACGAAGGGGTGATTCCCAATCTCGAACGCCGTTTTCACGAAACGAAAAGCGCGGGGGTGCTTGCCGACATCGAAAAACTGATGACCGAGACCGAGTGCGTCGCCTGCAAAGGAAAACGGCTGAAAAAAGAGGTGCTCGGCATCACGATCGGCGGGAAAAACATCATCGAAGTGACCGAGATGCCCGTAGGAGAACTGGAAGCGTTTTTCGACGGGTTGGACTTGACCGAAAAAGAGCAAATCATCGGAAAACAAATCTTTAAGGAACTGCGCGCGCGCGTGCGGTTTTTGACCGACGTCGGGTTGTCGTATCTGACCTTGTCGCGCGGCGCGTCCACTCTTTCGGGCGGCGAAGCGCAAAGGATCCGCCTTGCCACGCAAATCGGCAGCGGACTGACCGGGGTACTGTATATTTTGGATGAGCCGAGTATCGGTTTGCATCAAAGAGACAACGGCAAACTGCTGCTTACTTTGAAAAAACTGCGCGACCTCGGTAATACGCTGATCGTCGTCGAGCACGACGAGGAGACGATGCGCACCGCCGATTATATCGTTGATATCGGACCGGGCGCCGGCGTGGGCGGCGGCAATATCGTCGCGCAAGGAAGCGTCTTCGATATCGAGAATACGCCCGGTTCGGTTACGGGAGACTTTTTAAGCGGCAGAAGAAAAATAGAAATCCCGTCCGTGAGAAGATCGGGTAACGGGCACGAAATCACCGTTTTGGGTGCCCGGCAAAATAACTTAAAGGGCATAAACGTGTCGTTTCCGCTCGGAAAACTCGTCGTTGTGACGGGCGTGAGCGGCAGCGGAAAATCAAGTCTTATCAACGGGATATTGTATCCGCACCTTGCCAATATGCTCAACGGCGCGCAGGAGCCGGAAGGAAAGTACGACAGGATAGAAGGGATCGAATACGTCGATAAAGTCATCTGCATTGACCAAAGTCCCATCGGGCGTACGCCGCGTTCCAATCCCGCGACCTACACAGGCATGTTTACCGCCATACGGGAGTTGTACGCGAAGACGCAGGGCGCGAAAGCGCGCGGATACAATTCGGGCAGGTTCTCGTTCAATATCAAAGGCGGACGGTGCGAAAACTGTTCGGGAGACGGCATTATCAAAATAGAAATGAACTTTCTCTCCGACGTGTACGTTCCGTGCGAAGTGTGCGGCGGCAAGCGCTATAATCACGAAACGCTCGAAGTAAAGTACAAGGACAAGAATATCTACGAAGTGTTGGAGATGACCGTTGACGAGGCGTGCGCCTTTTTTGAAAATATTCCCGCCATTTATAATAAGGTAAAGACCTTGCGCGACGTGGGGCTCGGGTATATCAAACTCGGACAGCCCGCGACCACTTTTTCGGGCGGCGAAGCGCAAAGAATCAAACTTGCGACCGAACTGAGCAAGCGTCCGACCGACAAAACCGTCTATATTCTGGACGAGCCGACGACGGGACTGCACGTCGCCGACGTGGAAAAACTGATGGAGATATTGAGTAGACTGGTAGACAAAGGCAATACCGTCATCGTCATCGAACATAACCTCGACGTCATACGGCAAGCCGATCATATCATCGACCTCGGACCGGAGGGCGGAGACGGCGGCGGCAGAATCATGACGATCGGCACGCCGGAAGAGGTGAAACAATCGCAAAAAGGGTATACGTCCCTGTTCATTTAATAAGGAGGAAGAATGAAAAAAGTATTTGAATTCGATTTGAAAACGGAAGAAAAGGGTTTCTTCAATATCACCGACAAGGTTCGCGCCTTCGTTCGGGAAAGCGGCGTGACCGACGGTATCTGCGTCGTGTATTGTCCGCATACCACGGCGTCGATCACCATCAACGAGAACGCCGACGAGGACGTGGCAAAGGACGTGACTTTCGCGCTCAATACCGTTTTTCCGAGAATGAAAGAGTTTAATCACAACGAGGGAAACAGCGATTGCCACGTGAAGTGTAGCGTGCTCGGCGCGTCCGAAACAGTCATTATCTCGGACGGAAAACTGCTTCTCGGAAGATGGCAGGATATCTATTTTGCCGAATTCGATCCGCCGCGTAACAGAAAGGTGTACATAAAAATCATAGAGGGGTAAAGAGGTATGAAAGATCCGAGAATCGATACGCTCGCAAAAAATCTCGTCCGTTATTCCTGTCGCCTTTCGGCAAAACAAAAGGTGCTTATAGAGGCTTCCGGGATACCGCAAGAAATGGTTTCGGCTCTCGTACGCGAAGTTTTTGCGGTCGGGGCGATGCCGTTTGTCCGCTTGTCGGATAATCGTGTGCAACGGGAAATTTTGCTCGGAGCAACCGAAGAGTACTTTCGCGCGCTCGCATCCTACGACGCATTTTTAATGAACGACATGGACGCCTATATCGGACTTCGCGGCGGCAATAACTGCCTCGAACAGTCCGACGTCCCGTCCGAAGCAAAGGCAAACGAGTCGCTTTACTATTTCTATCCCGTGCATGAAAAAATACGCGTCGCCAAGACGAATTGGGTTGTTCTTCGCTGGCCGACCGAGGGCATGGCGCAAAAAGCCGGGATGAGTACCGAGGCTTTCGAGGACTTTTATTTCAAGGTCTGTAATCTCGATTACGGCAAAATGAACAAGGCGATGGACAGCCTGAAAGACCTGATGGACAGGACGGATAAAGTGCGAATAACGGGCAAAGATACCGACCTTACTTTCAGTATCAAGGGTATCGGCTCGGTCAAGTGCGCCGGCGAATGCAATATTCCCGACGGAGAAGTCTATACCGCTCCCGTCCGCGATTCGGTCAACGGCGTGATCCGTTATAATGCGCCGAGCGTGGAAAACGGAATCGAATTCCGCGACGTCCGTTTGCGCTTTAAGGACGGAAAAATCGTCGAAGCGACTTCTTCGGACACGGAAGCGTCCGACCGTATTTTCAATACCGACGAGGGCGCGCGCTTTGTGGGAGAATTCGCTGTCGGCGTCAATCCGTACATCACCAAGCCGATGGGCGATATTCTTTTCGACGAGAAAATAAGCGGCAGTATCCACTTTACGCCCGGGTGCTGCTACGACGACTGTCCCAACGGCAATAAGAGCGCCGTCCATTGGGATCTCGTCCTGATTCAAACGCCCGAATACGGCGGCGGAGAAATCTTCTTTGACGACGTGCTGATTCGCAAAGACGGGCGTTTTGTACTCCCGGAACTCGAATGTCTGAACCCCGAACACTTGATTTGATAAAGGAGAAAGAAGTATGGCGGAAAAAATCAAAGTAAAAAAGCCGAACTTTTTCGTGTATACGATTCCGACGTATATCATGAAATTCTTTTCCCGTTTTTATTGGAGAATGAAGACGGATAACCGCGAGATACGAAAAATCAAGTCGCCGATTCTTGCCCTTGTGCCCCATTCGAGCACCCTCGATATACTGCCCGTTTGCGCGACGCTTTTACCCAAACGCTATAACGTCGTCATGGGCAAGGATTTGTTTACCTGGAAACAACTCCGTCCGTTTATCAAAGCGTTCGGAGCCATTCCGAAAGACCAGTGCAATATCGACCTTGCCTGCATGCGACAGATGAAAGCGGCGGCAGAGAGCGGCAATAATATTCTGCTGTACCCCGAGGGCAGGACGTCTCTCGACGGCAAACAGATGTTTTATCTGAGCCCCGCGATCGGAAAACTCGTCCGCTTTCTCGGTTGTACCGTCGTTGTCGTGGAAAATCACGGTTCGTACCTGACCAAGCCGCGCTATATCAAGGGTTTTCGCCGGGGTAGAATCGAGACGAAAGCGCGCGTTCTTTTCACTGCGGAAGAGGCAAAAACGTTGCCTGCCAAGGTGCTGACCGACAGAATCGTCGAAGCCTTCCGCTATAACGATCACATCTGGCAACGGGAAAACGACGTCGTGTTCAAGGCGAAAGAGCTTGCGAGCCGGCTCGACTACGTTTTGTACAAGTGTCCGCGGTGCGGCGCCGAATACGAAATGAAAGCGGAAGGGGATACCCTTTCCTGTACCGCCTGCAATAACGCCGTCCGTTATACCGAGCGGGGGGCGCTCGTCCCCATCGGCAACTCCGTTTCGCTCGACCGTATCGACCTGTGGGTGGACTACGAACGCGCCGAAATCGACAAAGAAATCGCCGATCCGTCCTTCCGCCTCGAAAAGGACGTCTTTGTGCAGATCCGTAACGACGTAACATTCCGCTACGACGACTGCGGAAAAGGCGCGCTTTCGATCGACCGCGAAAAAATCGAATTTTGCGGCACCGTCTGCGGCGAGGATACCGTTCTGACTTTTTCTCTTGACGGCGTCCCGACTGTCGTCACCAAAAACAGCGAAGGGATCGACCTCGTTATCGGCGGCGTGCCTTACCGCTTCCTGTTTACCGAACGGAAGTGGTCAACCAAGTACGGCTTGATTGTCGAACGGCTCTTCGCCGCAAAAATGTAAACCCCCGTCGCTATCTAAAAAAAATACTTTCGTCATTTCGACCGAATCTAAAAAAGTTACTTTCGTCATTTCGACCGAATCTAAAAAGTTACTTTCGTCATTTCGACCGAGCGCAGCGAGCGGAGAAATCCCTCAACCGAGCAAGAAAAACTTATTCGCTCTCGTCATTTCGACCGAATCTAAAAAAAGTTACTTTCGTCATTTCGACCGAGCGCAGCGAGCGGAGAAATCCCTCAACCGAGCAAGAAAAACTTATTCGCTCTCGTCATTTCGACCGAATCTAAAAAAAGTTACTTTCGTCATTTCGTCCGAGCGCA
>JAZRZM010000050.1:0-96810 GCA_045601385.1 Clostridia bacterium
ACTGATATCTTCGCTTCATTCGTGACTTCGCTACGCTCCGTCACTCATTGCACTCAGATATCAGTCGTTTTGGAATAATCTATAACGAGACAAACAAAATTTTTTTAATAAGTTGGTCTCACATCATTTACAAATGCACAAAACCTTTCAAAAATTCCGCCCTTCTTCATTGCAAAATAAACGTGAAAATGTTATAATAAATAATAATATAAATTATTCTGCGCGAGTATGGCGCGGATTGAGGAGCAAATATGGCTGACAAGAAAAAATGTTATATCACGACCGCCATTGCGTATACGTCGGGAAAACCGCATATCGGCAACACGTACGAAATCGTTCTTGCCGACGCCGTGGCGCGTTTCAAGCGTTTGCAAGGCTATGACGTCCGTTTTCAGACCGGTACCGACGAACACGGCGAAAAAATCGAATTGAAAGCGAAAGACAAAGGCGTCACCCCGAAGACTTTTGTAGACGGCGTCGCCGGCGAAATAAAGAATATCTGGGACTTGATGAACACTTCTTACGATAAGTTTATCCGCACGACCGACGTTTATCACGAAAAAGAAGTGCAGAAGATGTTTAAGAAGTTCTACGAGCAGGGCGACATCTATAAGGGCTCCTATAAGGGTTGGTATTGTACCCCGTGCGAGTCGTTTTGGACGGAAAGCCAACTTGTCGACGGCAAGTGCCCCGACTGCGGACGCGAAGTAAAAATGGCGGAAGAAGAAGCCTATTTTTTCCGTATGAGCAAGTACGCCGATCGCTTGATGAAATACTATGACGAACACCCCGATTTTATCGTTCCCGTTTCGCGTAAAAACGAAATGGTCAATAATTTTCTCAAACCCGGTTTGCAGGACCTGTGCGTGTCGCGTACCTCTTTCAAATGGGGTATCCCCGTCGACTTCGACGATAAACACGTCGTTTACGTCTGGTTAGACGCACTGACAAACTATATCACCGGTCTCGGCTATCACGCCGACGCAGAAAGCGAACAAACGTACAAAAAATACTGGCCCTGCGACGTGCATATCATCGGAAAGGACATCGTCCGATTCCACACGATATACTGGCCGATCTTTTTGATGGCTTTGGGCGAGCCGCTCCCCAAGCAGGTTTTCGGTCATCCGTGGCTTTTGCAGGACGGCGGAAAAATGTCCAAGTCAAAAGGTAACGTCATCTATGCCGACGACCTCGTGTCGTTCTATGGCGTGGACGCCGTCCGCTACTTCCTTTTGTCGCAGATGCCCTACGATAACGACGGCGTTATCAGTTGGGATATCGTCACCGATACCGTCAATTCGCAACTTGCCAACGTCTACGGAAACCTCGTCAGCCGTACCATCGCTATGACCAATAAATATTTCGGCGGCGAACTGACCGACGCCGGCGTGACCGAACCCGTGGACGAGGACTTGAAAAAAGTCGCTTCTTCCGCTTACGGCAAGGTGTCCGCGCTGATGGACGGATACCGTATCGCCGACGCGCTGGAAGAGGTGTTCGCCGTCTTCCGTCGCGCAAATAAATACATCGACGAAACCACCCCGTGGCTGCTTGCCAAAGACGAAAACAAAAAAGGCAGGCTCCAAACGGTACTGTATAACCTCGCCGAATCGATCGTGATAGGGACCGCCCTTTTGTCAAGTTTTCTGCCCGAAACGGCGCAGAAAGTTTTTGACGAATTCGGCGTAAAAATGCGCGAAGCAAGCGACCTTAATTCGTTCGGACTTATCAAAAACGGAACTATGGTCACACCTGCGCCCAAGATTCTTTTTGCCCGTTTGGACGCAAAAGAAATCAATGATAAGGTAGCCCAAATGTATGAAAGCAGGAAGCCAAAACAACAAGAACCGAAAAAGGAAGAAAAAATTATGGAAGAAAATATCGTAAGTAAACCCGAAATCGGCATAGACGATTTTGATAAAATAGAATTAAAAATCGGTAAGATTTTGACGGCGGAAAAAGTGGAAAAAAGCAAAAAACTGCTGCACTTTACCGTTGACACAGGCGACCGTGTGCGGAGCATAGCAAGCGGCGTGGCGAAGTATTTTACGCCCGAAGAAATGGTCGGCAAAGAAGTGGTCGTCGTGACCAATCTCAAACCGGCTACCCTCGGCGGCGTATTAAGCGAAGGGATGATTCTGTTCGGCGAAGACGAAGACGGACTTGTCACCGTTATGCCCGGAAGAGAGGCAAAGCCCGGATCGACCGTTTGCTGACAATGATAGACGTACATGCGCATCTGACCGACGAGAAGATCGAGCCAAGCCTGCCCGGTCTTATCGCCGATATGGAAAAAGACGGGCTCGAAGCCGTTATCGATACCGGTTCCTGCCCCGTTACGAGCGAAAAAGCGTATAAAAACGCCCTTTGCTACGAGCGCGTCTACGCCGCCGTCGGGATTCACCCGGAAGAGTACGAAAAGGCGAGCGAAAGGACGTTTGCGCGGTTGGAAGAAATGTACCTTTCTTCGGAAAAAGTCGTCGCGATCGGAGAAATCGGTCTCGATTATCACTACGATATACCCAAAAAAGAGCAAATCGACCTCTTCGAGCGGCAGATAAATATCGCCTCGCGTCTCCGCGCACCCGTCGTTTTGCATGTCCGAGATGCGTACAAAGACGCCTATGACATCTTGAAAAACAACGAAAATTCGCTCAAAAACGGCATTCTTTTGCATTGTTACGGCGGCAGTAAAGAAATGGTGAAGCAGTTTGACAAATTCGACTGTTATTATAGTTTCGGTGGCGTCGTGACGTTCAAAAATGCGACCGAAAAACCCGACGTCGTGCGCGCCGTTCCGCCGGGCAGGCTCCTGTTGGAAACAGACTGTCCGTATATGACGCCGGTACCTTACAGAGGCACGACAAACTATCCGAAATACGTCGTGTACACGGCGCAAAGAATAGCCGAAATTCTTGGCGTTCCGTTTGAAAACGTCTGTAAAACGACCACCGACAACGCAAAACGTCTGTTCGGTATCCGATAAATAAGCAGGGGGATAACTTGGATAATAAACGGTGTATTCCCGAGGGGTTCAGACTGAATAAAGCCCTCGGACAAAACTTTTTGACCGACATAAATCTGCTGGACGCGATCGCAGGCGACGCCGGGGTTACGGCAGGCGACGACGTGGTGGAAATCGGCACCGGAGCCGGCACTCTTACCGCCGCGATTTTAAGAAAAGGCGCGTCCGTTTATACCTTTGAAGTAGACAGGCGCCTGGAAGACGTTATTCGTGAAAATCTGTCCGATTTTAGCGATTATCACTTGTTTTTTGCCGATATTCTGCGGTTGAAAGACGACGAGTTAAAAGCCGTTTTGCCCGATACGTTCAAAGTCGTGGCAAACCTTCCTTACTACGTCACCACCCCCCTTATTATGCGCTTTTTGAACAGTTCTCTCGGCTTTACCGACTTGACGTTGACGGTGCAGAAAGAGGTCGCCGAGCGGCTTTGCGCCACCGAAGGCACGGGCGAATACAGCGCGATCACCGTGTCCGTGCAGTCGATCTGCGACGTAAAAATCACCCGAATCGTCGATCGAAAAATGTTCCTGCCCGCCCCGAATGTGGACAGCGCCGTCGTGCGCTTGACAAAACACGATAACAAATTCGGCATCACCGACCGCGCTTTGTTTGAACGCGTGGTAAAATCGGTCTTCTGCGCGCGCCGAAAAACCCTCGAAAATAACCTCAAATCCGCTTTTTCGCTCGATAAGGAAACGGCTTGCGCCGTTATTGAAAAACTCGGCTATCCGCCGCAAATCCGCGGAGAAAAACTCTCCGTCGACGAGTTTCGCCGTCTTTCCGAATTGGTCGGAGAGGCTCTCGTCGCAAAAAATTAATGTTTTTTGTTGTTTCGCAAAATAGAATTTTTCACAAAAAAAATGGTTTGATTTTGCTTTGCACCCTTTCTCAAAAGGGGGCTTGATTGCCAAAACGCGTGCGTTTTGGGAATGGGGGTTTTTTAACGAGAAAGAACCTTGTTCTATGCGGTAAATATAATCACACCGTTTGCCATATTTTTATTTCGCAAAAAACCCTCTCTCCCGACCATAGGACGGCAGACGATCTCCCTTTTGTGAAAGGGCGCAAAATCGACCAATTACACCCTTTTTCAAAAGGGGGCTTGATTTTTTGGAGTGTGCGACGAAAAATGGGGGTTTTTACGAGAAAGAAGTCTGCTTTATGCGATAAATATCACACCGTCCGTCACAGTTTTACCGCGTGAAAAACCCTCTCCCTCGCTTCGCTCCGGACACTCTCCCTTTTGACAAAGGGCGCAAAAGCCTGTACGGCGGAGAGTGCCTTTATAACGTAAGTACACTTTCCTACCATGTGCGCCAAGCGTCAGGCTTGCCTTTTGACAAAGGGCGCAAAATTATGACCTAGTAAATGGGTTTTCCTGTTATTTTTTTCAAAACGAATTCGATTTGCTCGACTGTTCTTTTTAGATGTTTATTGATATCCGCATTGATAAATCGCAAAACTGTTATGCCGTTTTTTTCTAAAAAATCCGTTCTTTCTTTTTCATAATGCTCATTTTTTTCTTCGTAATGTTGGCTACCGTCTAATTCGACAGCCAATTTTATGCTTGGCGCGTAAAAATCAAGAATATAATTTCCGACTCTGTATTGGCGCGTAAAATTTATTGGGCATTTTTTCAAATAACAATGCCAAAGAATTCCTTCTTCTTTTGTCGAATTTCTTTGTTTTCTGTTTTGCCGTGCGTTGCTCAAATTTTTTTCATTATAAGGGAGCATGATTTTATTGTAGTGAAAAATGTCGAAATTGTAAAGAGTTTTTTGCGGTGTAACTTAATTGCCGAAAATAAATTTTTTCCGTAATTTTGCGCCCTTTGTCAAAATGCAAGCCTGAGGCTTGGCGCATATGTCGGCAAACGCATTACCGTTATAAAGTTTCTCTCCGTTGCGCAAGCATTTACACCCTTTTTCAAAAGGGGGCTTGATTTTTTGGAGAGTGCGACAAAAAATGGGGGTTTTTACGAGAGAAAAGTCTGCTTTATGCGATAAATATCATACCGCTTGGTATAGTTTTACCGCGTGAAAAACCCTCTCCGCACCGTCGCTTACGCTTTGGGTGCAGACACTCTCCCTTTTGACAAAGGGCGCAAAATCGACCAATTACACCCTTTTTCAAAAGGGGGCTTGATTTTTCGGAGTGTGCGACAAAAAATGGGGGTTTTTACGAGAAAGAAGTCTGATTTTGCTTTACACCCTTTCTCAAAAGGGGGCTTGATTTTTTGGAGTATGCGACAAAAAATGTGGGTTTTTTAACGAGAGAAAAGTTTGCTTTATGCGATAAATATCACACCGCTTGGTATAGTTTTACCGCGTGAAAAACCCTCTCCGCACCGTCGCTTACGCTTTGAGTGCAGACACTCTCCCTTTTGACAAAGGGCGCAAAATCGACCAATTACACCCTTTTTCAAAAGGGGGCTTGCATTTTTTGGGGCAAATCTGCCCCCTTTTGAAAAAAGGTGTAAAAATTTTAAGAAAGCAAGTATTTTTTTGCTTTTTTCCCGCTTTTTTTTCATTTTCGGTATTGACACGCTTGACGTGGTTTGTTACAATGATTATGAGGAATTTTATATTCCTGTATGTTGTTACACGTACGCGCGTAAGCGCATATAAAGTAAAAGTAAATCGTGTGCCTTTATGGGCAGGCAAAAATATTCTGAATGGAGGAGATTCGGATTATGAAAAGAGATGTAAATTTGAGTGCGGATCGGTCGCAGGAAGCCGTCGTAAACGCAAGAGGGAAAAAGGTGCTGCACGCCGACGTCGTGTTGCTTGCTTTTATTGTGTTTGCCGTCTTGCTTGCGATGACGGGATTTACCTTTTTGCGGCAGGGTTCGGTTGTTTTGACCGGTGACGAAGCCCTTGCCAAGCAAGCCGACGACGCCACGCCCGACGTGGGTGTGACCTCTTTCTCCTTCGATGTCGCGGAAGACGCCGACGGAGCAAAAAACGCCGCTCTCTCCTCGGACGATGACGACGAAGCCGTGATCGGCTCTTCAAAAAATACCATCGCCCTTTCTTCCGGCAGTAACGGCTCCTACGTTACCGACGGAAGCGGCGCCGTTTATTCGACCGATGATCCGAGATATAAAGAAGAATGCGGTTATGTCGGATACGGACGTGAGGACGAAATGACCTTGATGGAGCGTTTCGACTTTTGTATCGACTGCAAACTCGACGAAGAGGGCTACACCATTCTTCGCTACGTCCGTCACGACGCCGACGGTAATTGGATTTTGAATTCTTACGGCGAGCCGATCGCCGATACCTACCGCGGCTATCATAATTCCGCCGGTGCGTATGCTTCCATCGACCTGGACGAAGCGCTCGGGCTCAAAGGCGTCGAAACCGATCGCGAAATGGTCGAGAACGCCTTGCAGGCGAAAAACGCCGGCACCGCCTATGCCGCCCAAACGGCAAGTATCTCCTCCAATACCGTCCTGGCGCAGAACTCCGAATCCGGAAGCCAGGCGTCTCTGTCTTGCAGCGGGTCGGACTCCAGATATAACTCCGGCGAATACAATATCGAAAACTATACCTATATCACCATTTCCGGCGGCTCGTGGAGCAGGTGGAGAAGTAACAGCGTTTTGCAAGTAAAGGTTTCGTATTCTCACTCCTATGGCGGTAACGTCAGAACATGGTACCTCAATATCCACGCCGGCGGCGTATCTTATTCGAGCAGCGACGCCAACTTGAATTCCTATTTCAATATCGGTACCAATACCCAGGTGTCCGCCTGCTATCGACTGATTGTCAACGGCGCCGAATGTGCCGACAGCGCGGGTAACTTTTCTTTGACGAACAATTACTACTTCAAGCATACCAATGCATCCAACCTCGCCATCAGTTGGAACAAGACTTCGAGCGCGTGGGCGCACTACCGCGCGAGCGGCGAAATATATATCACCGCGACGTCTTCGATCGACTACGTAAAAGAAGCGCAGATCAGAGTCACGACCAACACCGCGGGGACAAGTTGGTCGGGGTACGCCGGCGGTACGGGTTACTCCACAAACAGCCAGACCGTGTATAGTACGTCGGCTTGTTATAACAAAATGGAAGGGCGAGCGTACGACTACGCCGCCGTTACAAAGACGACTTCCGCGTCCGCCACCAACCTATGTATCGATAACAAAGCGCCTACGATTTCTTTGCAGGGGCTATACTCGGCGGCTTCGGGCGGTACCGCTTATCAGACGTCGTCGAATACGTCCGCAGCCGGCGTTAGTATCGGCGCCACAAACACGACGTTGTATCTCCGCGTGACCGCTTCCGATTCGTCCGACAGTAACAACGGCGCTTCGGGCGTGCAAAAAGTATACGCCACGAGAAACGGTAGCGGTACGTATAACTTTACTCTTTCAAGCGGTATTTACTACTACGCGGTCAGCGCGCAGGACGCGAACGCGCAATGGACGATTTACGTCCTCGATAACAGCACGACCAACGGCTCGGCAAACTCGGCGTCGCTGACTTTCTGGGTTTCTTGCGTGGACTGCTCGGCTCCGACGGGCGATAGCAATATCGCTGTCAATTACGCCACGACAAAGTCCAACGCGGGGAGCCACTGGACGGTCAAGAGCGCGGACAGTTATTTGTGGTCGTCGGCGCCGCTTTATTGTTCGATCAATTTCGCCGATAAGACGGGTAGCACCTATTACGCTACTTCTTATTACAAGCGGTCGGGTATCAATACCGTCACCGTCGCTTTTTGGTACAACGGTTCGAGATACGCATACAGTTGTTCGAGTACAAGCGAGACGGGCGCGATCCGTCTGAAAAAGAGCATTCACAGCGAAGTCGGCACGGCGAATGCCGATTCGCAGACGTGTACCGTTTCGTTCTATATGCCGTACGACTCGCGCTATACCTATCAGGATAACAACGGCAGTAAGTCGTCGACGACGGGCTTGACCGTGACGGCTACCGACTTTGTCGGTCACTCCGTCACCAAGCAGTGCAATACGGGCAGTTATCATATCGACACCGTCGCGCCGAAGGTGAATTCGGTTACCCTTTCGGCAGGCTCCTCTTCCTGGACGAACTCCAACGTGACGCTGACGGTTAAGGCACAGGACTACGACAGCAGTAATGCGAATAACAACTATTCGGGCGTGTACGCGATCTACGTTTACGTCAATAATCCGCAGTCTTCCACCGCCGCACCGGTTTGGGAGGCGACAAGTTGTACCACCGTTTCGACCAACAATAACCAAACCGAAGTTACAAAAACGTTCAATATTTACGATAAATATAAAGATTCTCTCGGCATTCAGCGAGTGAACGGCAGCGAACCGCGGCTCTATATCGTAGCCGTGGACTGGGCGGGGAACCGATCGGACAGTTATAACGGCTACGCCAAGAATTCGTCCTATTCGTCCAATACGTCGTCGAACAGTCAGCAGTTCAATTCCAACTATACGACGTACTACGCAAGTCCGTGTTCGGTTGCCGGCAATTATACGACGGTCGTCTATTTTGACCTTTTCGCTACGCCCGTCGTAGAGGTCTTCTCCGACAGTTCCTGCTCGACCAAGATCGCTTCGAGTACGGCTTCGGGAGCGCAAAAGACTTATTATTATCCGTACCAAAAAGACAGGAGCAGTATTACTTTCTACGTCAAAGTCACGCTCGGCGCGAGCGGCGGCAAGCTGACTACCACGGGTGCCGTATCCATGACGTCCACTGTCGCCGACTACCGAACGAACGGTTTATCCTATAATACGAACGCGCCTTGTTCGGCTACGACAGCCGTTTTGCAGACCTTGACGGTTAATACGCAAGGCGAAAAGACGACCTTGATCGAATTTGCCGGCGGTTCGGGCAATAAGTCCGCGCAGGTGTCGATCGTCACGCGTATCGATACGACCAAGCCGACTATCGCCATGAAGGGCTTTTATTCTTCGGCTCCGAGTACGGCTACTGCGGTTAATTCGCCTACTTATTCCGAAGCGACGCTCGCTACGGGCGCGTGGACTAAAAATTCGCTGTATGTCCTCTTCCAGGTTACCGACAACGAGTCGGGCGTTGCGAGAGGCAACAGTTTCGGTTACGGCGGTTATAACGGCACGTCTTACGCAAGCACCGCTACCGTATCGGGTAATAACGCGCGTTATACGCTTGATTTCAAATACGTAAACGGCGGTAATACCTATTCAAAATCGACGATAGCCGATTTGGTGGCGATAGGCAGTGTATATTATCTGCGCGCGCAACTGTTCAATACGACCGACATGTCGGGTTTGAAAGCCAACGGCTCGGGCAGGACGATGCTGCAAGGTACCGAGGACTGGGATATCGCCGAAAGCACTTATTTGCAATATCAGTTCTCCGTGACCGACTGGATCGGGAACTCCGCGACGTACGCTTCGACGTATTACAGCGGAAAGAGTAATTCCGCTTCGAGTACATGGGTATCTTATAAGGTAGATCCGTTCCCGCTCAGAGGTGCCGCGTCGCTCTTCGAGGTGACGAGCGGTACGGCTTCCGCGCTTGTTTCGGGCAAGACTCTGCCGGTATCGGGCAAAGCCACCTATTACGGCGGAGCCTGGACGAAGAACCCCGTTATTCTGAAAGTAACCGTCAAGCCGAGTCTCAGCGGCGGCGGTACGCCCACGCTCGGACATCGTGAAAGTGACTCTTCGGGTGCATATACGTACGACGACGCAGGTCACTCGGGTAAAGAGACGATCACGTCGAGCAAAGAATACTGGTACCGCTACGAAAGCGGAGCCCGTTCGATCCACCTCTCGGTCAAACTGAAAAACGGCGTCGGCACCGAAACGATCGTCAGCGCAAGAGAGGCTGCCACATCCCTCGGCGAAACGAGCGGTCAGTTGATACTGATTCGGCAAGACACCGTCGCGCCGATCGTCAAGGGTATGTATATTACCGCGACCAATTCGGCTACCGCCTCGCCCGTGCTGTACTTTGACGCGACCAAGAGCGGCGAGAACTACACCTTCTCGCTCAATACGTCCAAGAGCACCAATTATAAGACGAGCGGCTCCGATTATTACGTTTCGACAACCAATAGCAGCAATAAGGTATACTATACCTGGCTTGAATCGAAAGTATATATGTACTTTGACGTCACCGACAAAGTGAACGGATTTGAGGGCGCGGGCGTCGTCACCAACAATACGACGAATCAACCGACGTCGGTCACCGAAGTCGGAAGCGCAAAGATGACGTACGGCTCGAACACACGGACGAACAAGCCCGTCTATTCGCGCGACTCCGACAGCGACGGCAAGTACGATACGTACACCTATCAAGCCCGTTGCGCGCAGGATACGTACACTAACGAGTTCGGGTATACCGCTCGTAAAGAAAACTATCAATATACCGTGACCGTGCTTGACTCGGTCGGTAACTCGACGACGTGCAAGTTCGGCGGCGAAGCCAACACGACCACATCTACCGTCAAGTATTCGATGCTGCCCTTTATCGACGCGACCGATCCGTATATCAAACTCTCCGCGACCAATTCCGTCAAGTACAGTAACCCGACCGAGGGCGTAAGAAACGGTTCTTACACCTACGCCAGCACGACGGTCAAGGACTCTACGGGTGCTTTCGTCAATAAATTACTCGGATACAAGGACATCAATGGCGAAAATTATTACACGCAAACCGATTTGAACGTCACGACAAACGTGACGGTCGGTATCTCGGGCTATTCGGTTTATCTGCGCTTGCGTGATTTCCGTGAAAATCTCGCGAATAACACAACTTATACCGCGCTTACGCCTTACGCCGTCGGTCGTCTGCCGTCGGGGTATAATTTCGGTGAGCAAGGTTGGGGTTCTTACGTCAGCAAAGTATGGACGTTGTCTGCCGACGCGCAGAAAACAAAGCAGGATTCCGCAAACAAAGAGTCCGTATCGCTTTCGATCGCGGCGGACGATATCCGTAACCGCTTCGATATCCTCGTCGTCAACGGCACGGGTAAATACTATCTTATCGAAGCGGGCGACGTTATTATGGACAGGAGCGGTCCTGCCTATTACGACTCGCTCACCTTCTTTACGCGCGGACTGGAAGGCGACGCCGCTACTCTTAACTATAATAATGATCTTGCCACCGTCACGAGCGCGGCAATAACGGACTATGCGCGTACGACGTGGGTAAGCGATCAGGTGTACAGAAACTACCTGTACAAATCGGGTTCGAATTATTATCCCGCTTATGCTGGCGTAGGTCCGACCGAACTGTACGCGTATAACAATCTTATTTGGCCCTATGCGCAGATCCACGGTATCACCGGATACAGCAACGGTCCCGCGTATGCGTATTTTTGTATCGACGATATCTGCGGCGTGGACGACGCTTCGGTAAAAATCGGTTCGACCACTCTTGACAAAGTGACCGTGACCGTGCCTGTCTATACGATCGGCGGTGTGGCTACGCGCGTCCTTTATCAAAAAGAGCGCGTTATGTCGTATTCGCTTGTTTCGACCAAGGGCTCGAACGGTTGCTATCAGATTTCCGAGACGTACTATAACGGTTCGGGCAGCGGCGCGACAACCGCGCGTACGATTCCGACCGACATCACGTTCGTGACTTCTTCGGCGGCATTGAGTACGGGTACGGCGACGTACACGTTCTACCGCTACAAGATGACGGACGGCAGTGCCACGAGCGTAACGCAGGACGCCGCCGACCAACTCGGCAACGCGATGGCTTCGGGATCCAAGAAGACGTACTATCCGAAGTTTGAGCGGAACGACATCACTTTGACGCTGTCCACCGTCTTTGCCGACGGCTCGAAAGAAGACTACACTTCGACGGAAAGCAAAGTCGTCTACACAAACAGACCTGTTGACATTATGGCGAAAGTCGTCACCCATAACAGCGGCTTTGGTTACCTTTCGATGACGGAAACGTACAAGAGAACGGCGACCGACGCCGAGGCGACCAAGTCGTATAATATCCTTGCGCCGATCGTGACAAAGAGCGGAACGACGGCGACTTTGACGGCTTGGACTTCCGCGACCGCGACAAGTTCGTCCAATACATCCGTCGGCTCGGCTACGTCGATCGAAGTGACCGCAAGAAAGTCGGGCAGCAGTTATGTCTGGTACGTCAACGGTCAGAATACCACTTTGCCCGTCTACAACGTCAACAATTATTATCAAGGTATCGTCGATTATTCGATGAAACTCACTTACGTTCCGTCCACCGGCACGATCGAGTTTTCGTTCGGTTTTGCCAAAGATTCGGACAACGACCGCGACTCTCTGATTACCATGAAAGCGGTAAGCGGCTGTATATACGGCATGGCGATGAGTTCTACGCTCTCAAAGAACGTGACGGACGCCCAGAACAAGTATCTGAATCTCGACTACACCGCGCCCACGATCGATACGTCCACGCAGGAATACAAGGCGATTTCCGCGCCGTACGTTTGCGAAAACTGCGGTTACGTCACGGAGTCGGAGACCTCTTTCGACGGAAATAACCGTTATTGCACGACTTGCAGAAACAGCGGAAAGAACGTCATCGTCAGCGACAACTGCTACGTCGTGCCGCGCTTGCTTTCCCTGGCTGTCAGCGACAACCTGTCGGGCGTCGGACAGTCTATCGAGAACCAATGCGCGATCGATAAGGTCAAGTATTCTTATCAATATAATAATGAATCGGGAAGCGGCTATTTGTTCAACAAGTTTACTACCGTTTCCGGCGGTGCTTCGGACGGAAAGTACAGACCGTGCGATTATCTGACCGAGAGCGGAAAACTGACATTGACCGATCTTGTATACTGCAACTACAAGACGGAATACACCGTTACCGCGATCGACAAAGCGGGCAACGAGACGACGATTTCTTTCACGCCGAACATTGACGCTACGCTTGCTACCGTCGATACCGGCGATACGCTTATTACCGTTACCGACCCGAAAGGCGGCAAAAAGTCGGTCAAGAGTCTCGGACTGTATAACGTCGCTTCGGACGGCGAAATCGGTGCGCCCTATACGCCCGGCACATGGAGTCGGACGGGCGTCCTTCTCGTCGGCAAAGTCAGTTATGGCGCAAGCGGAGTCGTCCTGCAAGGGCGGTTTAACGCGTTTGAAAACAAAGTATCGAGTTCGGAATGGAGCGAACCGCTCCGTGCCTACACCGACTGGAACGCGCTTATTACGGCAGGCAGCGGCTACTACGTCTATTCGGATAAGGTCGGCGAACTTGTTTTCGGTATACCGTTCGCGGCGTCCTCGCAAGTCACGGCTTTGTACGAATACTATTCTTTGCGCGCTTTATCGACGGCGGCGTATCGCGAATTGGAATCGGGTACCTGCCAGATGGCGAACACGGCGACGTGCCTTGTTATGTCGTATTCGACGACGGAAGCGAAAGCCGATAAAAACGGTCTGTATCTGCTCAGTCGTTCGGGCAAAACCACGCCTTTGGACGGCGTGCATGACACGGGACTTATCAGTATCGATAAAGTACAGCCGACGATCGGCGTAGTCGTTACTTCTTCGGGCAGAACCTTTGGTTCGGCTTCGGGCAGGACGTGGACTTGTACCGATAACGTATGGGTTAACAAGAACGTCGTGATTACCGTATCGACCACGCAAGAAGCGGCAGTCAGTGCGGAAGACGCGGCGGCAAACCACAATCTCGATTATGCCAGCGGCAACGTGTTCTACTACACGACCGATATGAGCGCAACGCTCGCCGAACTCGGAAAGTGGACGAAAGTCGTACCGCAAAAGGATAACCAATACGGTCTTCAATACAGATATCTGAACGGCGAATGGACGCTTGCTACGACGTCCACCAGCGTCAGTATCACCGCGCAAAAGCAGGCGAACCCCGCCACGACCAATGACTTTACCACGGGCGCGTACTACGCCGAAAAAATGGTCTTTACGTTGAGCGGCGATCAGAATTGCACGGGGTACAAGTTCTTTGTCGAATCGGGCGCGGGTAATAGAAGTTGCGGCAGCGACAGCGAGGTATTCACCGTCAAGAATATTCGTCTCGACTCCAAAACGCCGTCTCTGAAAGCGTACGCGCGGTCGGGTTATAAGATGTTCGACACGGCGGCAAACGGTTATTGCGAAGTGACGGAAGCCGATTACAATTCCGCCGCGGACGACACGTCGAATTACACGATAACCGACGGCAGCGGCTCGTTCACTTGCAAGAACAGCGTCATTTTGCAGGTAGAAGTCAAGAATATCGGGTACAGTGGCGTTCAGTTGTACATCAAGATCGGAAACGAAGCGGAAAAACCGCTCGGTTCGGTCATCACATACGAACAATATGTGGCAAACGGCGGCGAAGCGTTCTATATGTATTACGCTTTCTGCGGAAATATGGACGAAAAAGTCACGATTACGGCAAGATCGGTCGCGTACGACCTTTCCACGCTCGCGCGCAGCAGTTCGGGACAGGACGCATATATCCGAATCGATAACAGCGTCCCGATGCTCTACGTCAAAGATATTTATACCCTTGACGCACCCGGCAAAGCGTCGAACTGGAACGTAGCCGAAGCGGGCGACAAGTGGTACGTATCCGAATTGAAATTCGACCTTGTGGTCGGTACGATCGTGCCGAAAGTCACCTTTATAGGCGGCGAAGCGCGGACGGAATACGAATACAGTCCCGAAACACCGACGAGCGGATTTACCGTATGGTATCGCGTGTCCTACTATCCGACCTTGGAAGCGAGCACGCGCACCGCGACCGAATGGATGGAAGCGACGACCAAGGGCGCGGGCACCGCAAGCACGAATACCCGTATCGTAACCATCGGCGGCACGATCCGTTATTATAACGCAAACGTCGAGTTCAAGGTCGTATCCAACAGCGTTTATACCCGTGAAGACGGTTCGACCAACAAGACCTACGGACCGAAACAGGGCGACGAACAATATAAGAAAGACGTTATGTCGTATATCCCGGGAGAACCGGCACACAATAACGAATTCAGTTACAGCGCTCTGAACGGACCTGAGGCGACCACGCAAATAACCGACGTCCTTTACGGCGGCAACGTGTATTCGATCGGCGGTTTGCAAGCGGCGCTCGGCGCGATCACCGGGCATACGGTCGACGGCGTCGAAGGGGACGGCAGTTTTACCTATCTGTTCAATATCGACACCTACACGTATACTTATACCTACGACGCGCGGATCTACGTCGGTATCCTCGGTACCGATTCCAAGACGTATAACACGAACACAGCCGACCTTGTCGAGTACACGACATGGCAGGGCGACTGGTCGGGCATTCACGCGACCGAGGGCGGAACCTTTACCAAAATCGATACGTCCACCAATGTCGTCTATCACCACGGCGACATCATCGAGATAAGATATACGACAAAAACGGACGGCGCATATCGCTATTTCCACGACTACACCACCATTTACGGCGAGAAGAACGGGACCGTTTACAGCGGCAAAGGTGCGGATGTGTTCGGCACTTCGTCCAACCTGTTCGGTTCGAACGTGGCGACCGACGAACCTTCGGGAAGTTTCGCGATCAAATTTGAAACCAACAGCGTAGCGTTCCTTGCCGAGTTCGGTGCCGAATTGGAAATGGATTATACGGCGACGACCTACTTTATCCAGTTTAACGACGGCGGCGCGAAAGCGACGACGGCTTCGACGGCGTACGAGTGGAATACGTCTTCGACGCAAACCGAACGCGTTATGCCCGAAATCACCTATAAGTACTTCGATTATTCCGACGGAACGCCCTTGCAAGGCGCGGCGACGTCTTTAAGCGAAGAAGCGGCGAGGAGTTTCGACATCAACACGGTCGGTGCCTATTATGTCGTACCGCATATCGCGGCGAATACGGGCAAGAACGGTAACTTCCGCGTCCTTATCCGCGACAGAAATACCGCTTATAACGAAGAGCGTCAGACCTTCGTCGTCAAGTACTTCAATGAAGAATTGGTGACGTATGACGAATCGACGGGCTATGCTTATAATGCCAAAGCCCTCGAAAACTTCCGCCTCGGATTCCGTAAATACATGTATCTCGACAGCGTTCCCGACGAAGCGTCCGTCAAGACCTTCCTGAACGAAAAAGTCCTCGGCTACTACGTCGTGTACGACCAAGAGGATTTGAGTCGGATCGACAAGACGTACTATAATTACGACGAAAGCGCCGACAGTCTGACGATGTGTTCGTATCTTAAAGATACCAACGGGTTTGCGTACAAACTGATGGCGGATCTCGAACTCGAAAAATCCTTTGTCGGTTTGAAAGGAAAATTCGAAGCGGAATTTAACGGAGACGGCAGGACGATCACGCACCTTGTAGACTCTGTCCGCACCGATTACGGCATGTTTGAAGAATTTGCCGGGACGATCCGTAATCTGCGCGTCGTTGCCAAGAATACCGTATACGTTGCCGCCGAAGAAAGCGACGACGACGTTGTTATCGGCTTTATCGCGCGCCGTGTGACGGGCGGACGTATTCTGAACGTCAGCGTGACGGCGGACTTCATATTGCAGAGCAATCATGCAAACAAAGTGTATATCGGCGGTATAGCCGGTCAAGCGTACGCCGCGGAAATCGGCGAAGTCGCCGGAGAAGCGGTCTATACCGATCTGCGAGTCAAGAATAACGGCTCGGAAATCGAAAATATCAGCCTCGGCGGTATGTTCGGTCGTGTGGACGGAACGATATTCAATAATGCGGTCGCGTTCGGCGATATTACCGTCTACAATACCGTTGACGTCAAAGTCGGTCTTGTGGCAGGCGAAGGCGTCTACGGCGCGGTTACCGATCTGAATTATCTTGCAAACAATACGTTTGTCAATGACGAAATCGTTTACGGCGCGACAATGAATAACGCGTCCGTCGGTACGCCGACCGATTACGATACGTTCGTATACGAAAGTGCGACGACCATTTCGACGTTGACGATCGCCGGTAAGCAAATCCGCATGATGATTTTGCAACGGCTCTATCTCGACTTCTTCGGCGTGATCGAAGCGACGGAGTTTGACAAAGGTCTGGGCGTCGCCGGCAACGGTATCGACGTTCCGTCCGTTCCGTTGCAGATAAACACGATAGAACAGTTTGCCGTGATAGACGACTATGTCAATCTGTCTTACAAACTGACGGCAAATCTCGATATGGCTTCGTACGTTCCGTCCGTGGCTATCCATAAAGTGTTCGGCGGTGTGTTCGACGGTAATACGGGCGTCGATTCGACTTATTCGTACCTTATCAAGAATTTCGCCGGTGACATTACCACGTTCGACGCGCCTTACTTCGGCTTGTTCGGTATGGTGAACGGAACGGTACAGAACCTTGTCTTTACCGATATCGACTTGACCGTATCTTATACGGGCGATCGTCCGTTGTATGCCGGTATCGTCGCGGGCGAATTGTTCGGGAACGCCGATATTAACAATATCGTCCTGATCGGTACGACAAGAATCCGCTCGGAGAACGAAAAGATTTATGTCGGTTCGGTTGCCGGTTATGCATACGACGCGACGGTGTACGACGTGTTTAATATGAATAACATGTCTATCTATGCCGATGACATGGTAACAGGCGGCGTCATCGGTATGGCGGAAGGGACTCTGATCGCCGATAACGTAGGTCATATTTATTCGCTCGGCCGCGTCGAAGTCGGCTCGCTCGGTTTAAGAAGCGGTGGCGTAACGATGGGTGCCGTCGTCGGTAACGGATCGGTTGTCACGGACAGCGCGCAAGAAAGGATCTTCTTTATCGAGCATAACGCGTATATCCAAGGATTGTATAACAACAACTTGTATATTGACGGCAACGGAGCGTTTATCGGAAGACAGCCCAAGGTCGTGGAGTTCAGCGACGAAACGATGCGTAGTACTTCGTTCGAGCGCGTAACCAACGTCTTCAATATGGTCTTTGTCGATCCGCACGAAGAGAGATGGTATCCTCTTACCGGTGCCGGACTTGCAACCAACCCGTTTGTCGTAGAAAACGAAGACGATTTCCGCAATATCAACGTGGCTTTGTACGGCTACTATAAGATTACGCAGGATATAGCGTTTACCGAATTCGTGACGGTCGGCGAAGGGCTTGACTTTACCGGGACGATAGACGGTAGCGGCAAATCAACCGGCGCGGGCGACGGTATCAGCGCCGAAGTCAATAACCTCGTTTCGCTCACCAATGTGACCGGTCCGCTTGTCTATAATATCAAAGGCGCGGTACAAAATATCATCATCAATACGATCTATAATAAGACGATCGAACATGAAGAAACCTTGTACTTCGGTGCGGTAGCGGTTTACAGCAGCGGTAATATCAAGAATATTACGGTGCAAGGTAGCGTCAATATCACGGGCGAAGACTTGACGACGACGGCGTACGTGTCCGGCTATGTCGCGGTCTGCCAAGGCGGTAGTATCGAAGACAGCAAGTTGCGGAACGCTATCAGCGCGCTCAGTATCAGCGTCCGTAACGTCGGCACCGTTTATACCGGCGGCTTTGCGGCGTCGGTCGAACAGGGCGAACCGGTATTCAGTTTCGGTATCGCAAGCGCGGGGACAGGCTCCGACGACAGTCAGTCGAGTCAGTCGGTTATTCGTATCGAAGACTGCGGACAGAACATAATCGCAGGTCTGCTTGTCGGACAGGTTTACGGCAAGTGCAATTGGTCGCTTGCTTTGAGCGAAGAGTATTACTATACGATTATTGTCGAGGGTAAAGCGGTCAAGAAGACGGACGACGAAGGAAACATAATCAATATCTTCGGTAGACAAGATTGATCGGCGCGTGAAACTGCCATAACAAAAATGGACTGAAAAGTTTTTTTCAGTCCATTTTTTATTTGACCGAAGAAAAAAATACTGTTATAATAAAAATGCCTTTGTAAGGAAAGTACGGTGAAAATCCGTCGCAACCGCCATTGCCGTTACAGTCGGAATGCTTGCAAACAGGTAATATGGTACAAAAACGCTTTTGGGCAAGAATGGGAAAAGCGAGCCGTAGTTTTTCGGTATTTCTGACTCTTCTTGCATTTATAACGGGAAGAGTTTTTTTCGTTATGAATGCAAAATAGTCTCCCTGTTTGTCCTGTGCGAAAAGGAGAGATTTTGAAAAAATTACTTTGTGTTTTTTGCTTGGTTGCAACCCTGATTTGTTTGGTTTCTTGCCAACAACCGACGTCGGAAGAGCCGTCAATATCGGTATATGTCACCGTTTCCGATAAAGGAAACGCGGTCGTAAGGCAAGAGGAAGTATCTGTCATCGACTATGACAAAGACGGTAAATATACGGTGGACGACGTTCTTTTTGCGACGCATAATCAAAAATACGAAGGCGGCGCAAAAACAGGGTACGGAAGTAGCCTGACGCAATACGGCTTTTCCCTTGCCAAACTATGGGGGGACGCGAGCGGCGCGTTTTCCTATTATGTCAATAACGAGTCGGCTTTTTCCCTTGCCGACGAAGTTAAAGAGGGCGATTACGTTACGGCATTTGTTTATTCGGATCAAGTCGCTTGGAGTGACTCATACTCTTTTTTCAGCCAAAACAGAATGGAAACGACAGTTGGGGAAAATGTCCTTGTCGAATTGAATAACATCGGTTTTGATACTGATTTTAACATTGTTGCTCAAAAAACCGCCCGTGCGAAAATCACTTGTAACGGAGCAGTGAAAGCAATAAGCGACGATAACGGGCAGGCGGCTTTGTCTTTTTCCGAAAAGGGAGAATACCTGATTTCCGCCGAAAGTGACGAGATATTACTTGTTCCTGCTTTTTGTAAAATTATCGTACGGTAAAAATGAAAAAAATTCTGCTCGTTTTTTGCGCTTTATTTTGCGTCTTTTGTCCCTTTGCAAAAGACGCGAAAGCGTACGCAAAAAACGAGTTATCCGTTGCCGACATAGCGCAATCGTACGCCGAAAAAACAGGTTTTTCCGACGTGCAAAGTATGCTTGACAGCGATAAGACGGTAGGCGGCGGAAACGAGTTGCTTGTGTACGCATTATTCCAAAGCGGCGCGGAATATGGCTATTCCCGCTTTGTGAAAAACCTCAAAAAGTATGTTCGGGAAAATGAAGTTTTTTCGGCAACCACCCGTGAAAAATATGCCTTTATTCTTCTTGCGTTTCGGGAGACGGAATACGCTTGCCAACGGGGAGAGGATGTCGGCGCGCTGGGCATTATGAGTTACGTTTATGCGTTACATCTTGTCAATAACGGCGTCGTTTGGGATAATATAACAAAAAGCGATATTGTTTCGGCTATCTATTCGTTGCAACATGAAGACGGCGGTTGGGGCGTTTTTTCTTCGTCGGACGTAGACGTGACCGCGATGTGCTTGCAAGCGCTTGCCGGCACCGAAATGAATGACAAAACGGAAAAGGGTTTTTCATTTTTATCGCAAAATATGACCGAAAACGGTTTTTATTCTATGGGCGAATATAACTGTGAAAGCGCGGCGCAGGTTCTTTTAGCTTTAAATTGTTGGCAAATATCCATAGCCGATAAGCGTTTTGTCAAGAATGGAAAAAACGTTTACGATTATCTTATGGATTATTCTTTACCCGACGGCACGTTTTGCCACAAAATCGGAGACGGCTTTTCCGCCGCGGCGACCGAACAAGCCGCTTGCGCTCTTGCGTCGTTTGAAATACAGTCGTTTTTTACTCCCAAATCATATATTAAAGCACCCCAAAAGAATATTTTACCGATTAACGCATGGATCGCCGTCGCTTTGTCCGGACTGTGCGCGGTCGTGTGTTCGGTTCTTCTTATTTTGAAAAAAATCTCATGGAAAGATACCGTCATTGTTTGTGTTATTGTATGCGGCGTTTCCCTTTTTATCGGCTTATCGACTTTTGAAACGCCGTCGGAATATTATCTGAAAAATGAATTGACAGACGACGCGATAACGGTTTTGATAGAAATAGTCGGCGTAAACGACGAAATTATTGTTGAAAAACAAGAAATATCCGTTTCGAAAAACGGAACCGTTTTTGACGCCATAACGGAAATCGTAACGCAAAAAAAGATTCCGCTATCGTATTCGGGAAACAGTTTTACAAAAAGCGTATATATCAATGCGATAAACGGACTTGCGGAGTTTGATTACGGCGCGCAGTCCGGCTGGAAATATTCGGTAAACGGTGAGGAATGCACCGTCGGCGTTTCGGCGCGGACGTTGACGGAAAATGATTACGTACGATTGTTTTATACCGTCGAATGGGGTAAATAGCATGAAAAAAAGTCATTTTTTCTTTGAACGACTCCATCCGGCTTATCTTGCTTTTTATCTTCTATCCGAGATATTTTTGACCGTATTTTGCGCTCACCCATTGTTCCATTGCGTATCGCTCGCGTCCTCTTTTTTGCTTTGTTTGATTCTTGACGGGAAAAAAACAGGTGCAAGTCTCCGCTTTTACGTTCCGTTTTTTATTCTGATTGCAATAACCAATCCGTTTTTTTCACACGAGGGCGATACACCTTTTTTGTTTGTAAACGGGCAACCGTGGACGGTAGAAAGCGTTTTTTACGGAATCGATATGGCGACGATGCTGTGCGCCGTACTTTTTTGGTGTCGGGTATGGAACGAAATTATGACAACGGACAAATTGACTTATCTTTTCGGTTCTAAATTGCCGAAAATCGGGCTGATTCTTTCGTCGTCCTTACGCTTGATTCCTCTTATGAAACGGAAATGGAGTTCGATACGGGAAACGCAAAAACTTCTTCTGCCGCCCGAAAAAGGATTTTTCGACAGAATAAAAAGATTTTCCGACGAATTTTCCGCATTAACGACTTATGCACTGGAAAACGCCGTGGAAACGGGAATGTGCATGGCGGCAAAAGGCTACGGGTTACCCGGAAAAACAAATTATTCGTTTTTTGACAAAAGAAAAGAAGATTATTTCTTTTTTAGTTTGTCCCTGCTTTTTTTGATCGGTAGCGTATGCGGAATGGTTTTCGGGCAGGTTGATTTTGCTTTTTATCCGACAATGACGCCCGTTGAAAGCGGAAGGGGCACAACGGGCGTTCTTGTTTGGTTCGCATTGCAATCGCTTTTTATCCCTTGCATGGAAATGAAGGAGAATATAAAATGGTACTTTCTGTCAAAGATGTGAGTTTCACATACCCGTCACGAGCCGAAAAGGTCTTGGATAAGGTGTCCTTTTCGATCGGGGAGGGGGAATTCGTTTTTCTGTTCGGTAAGACCGGATGCGGAAAAACGACCTTGTTGCGTTTGTTGAAAAAAGAATTATCACCTAAGGGGACGCTTTCGGGAAAAATCGAATTGTTCGGGAAAAATATCGAGGAATTATCGCTGCGCGAATCGGCTGAAAAAATCGGGTTTATTATGCAGGATCCGGAAAATCGGATTATTTGCGACAAGGTGCGCAGCGAACTGGTATTTTATATGGAGAATCTCGGGTTTTCTTCCGAAAAAATTGCGATACGTTTGGGTGAAATATGTACTTATTTCGGAATAAACGAATGGTTTGACGACAATACGTACGAATTGTCCGGTGGACAAAAGCAGATTTTGAGTCTTGCTTCCGTAATGACGGTTTTGCCCGAATTGATTATTCTTGACGAACCTATTTCACGACTCGATCCGATAACGGCGTCCGAATTTTTGACGCGGCTGAAAAAATTGAATCGAGAGACAGGCGTCACCGTCCTTATTTGCGAACATAATCCCGAAGAAGTTTTTTCTATGGCGGATAAGATCTTGTACATGCAGAACGGGGCCGTTACACATTGCGGAAGTCCGAGCGACTTTTGCACGATGGCGCTTACGTCGGAAGCGGAAATTTTTTTGCCGGCGTCGGTTCGGCTCGGCAGAGAGTTTTGCGAGGAAAAACCTTTGCTGTCGGTTCGTGACGGACGATTGTTTTTATCACAAAATTTCAATAAAGCGGTTGCGTCGATTGAAGAAAAACGGTTTGAAAAAGCGATTATTAAAGCCGAATCAATGTATTTTCGGTACGGAAAAGGAGAAAAAGACGTCCTAAAAAACGCTTCTCTTACCGTTATGGACGGAGAAATCCTGTCGATAATCGGCGGAAACGGCGCGGGTAAATCGACTTGTTTGAAAGTACTTGCCGGGATTTTGAAGCCGTATCACGGGAAAATCAAATCGGGAAAAAAGACCGTCGGGTATCTGCCGCAAGAAGTCGGCAGTGTTTTTCTGAAAGATAAAATCGAGGATGATTTTCGTTTGATGGGCGTTCCTTATCAAGAAACAGTTTCAAAATTGGCTATCGGTAAACTGCTTTCCGCGCATCCGAACGACCTTTCGGGCGGGGAAAAACAAAAATGCGCGCTTGCAAAAATCATGTTAAAAAAACCCGATATCTTATTGCTGGACGAACCGACGAAAGGACTTGATGTTGCGGAGAAAAATAGTTTTGCCGAGATATTAAAGGAATGTCGGCAAGAGGGGATGACCATTGTGCTCGTGACGCATGACGTCGAATTTGCCGCGAACGTTTCCGACAGATGTTGTCTTCTTTTTAACGGTTGTTTCACCCCCCCCACCCACCCGAAAAGGTTTTTCAACGGACAGTTTTATAGTACGTCGTCGTCGAGAATGGCAAAAGACGTTTTTGAGAATGTCGCGACTTATTATGATTTGATTGCGCTTTGTCGGGAGAATAGGCGATGAATAAGAAAAAAGTATTGTCTTTATTGTCCGTCTTGGCGGCTCTTATTCTTGTCATCGGCGGCTTTTTTCTGACGGGAGAGAGAGGCTATCTTTGGGTGACGGTATGTGTAGCGACTCTTTCTTGCGTTCCTTTTTTTCTTTCGTTTGAAAAGAAAGAAATCGGCGCTCGAAAAATCGCCGTGCTGACCGTTATGATTGTTTTGTCGGTTTTCGGCAGGATCGCTTTTTCTTATCTTCCGCATTTTAAGCCTGTAACGGCGATTGTGATTCTTGCGGGCATTTACCTTGGTGCGGAGTCCGGCTTTTTATGCGGTTCATTGTCTGCGCTTTTAAGTAATTTTATGTTCGGACAAGGCGTCTGGACTCCGTTTCAAATGTTTATTTGGGGGCTTATCGGGTTTATTTCGGGAGCCTTTTCGCGCATTTTTCGGAATAGATTTTTGCTACTTGCATACGGCGCGTTTTCGGGAATAGCTTATTCGCTTTTTATGGACGTTTTGTCGGTTCTGTGGCTTGACGGTTCGTATAATATTGCGCGCTATGCCGCGTACATTGTCTCGTCGTTGCCCATAATGGTTGTTTACGCCGTATCAAACGTTTTTTTCTTGTTTTTGCTTTCGGCGGCCTTTGGTAAGAAATTGGAGAGGATAAAAACAAAATACGGGTTATAATTTCCCTATTTTTGTTATTTCAGATACCGAAAGGGGTTGATTTTTTATAATAATGTTCTTATAATATAAACATATCCAAAACTGTTTCGGAGGTGTGCTATGTTATACGACGTAATTATTGTCGGTTCTTCTACAAGCGGTGCTTTTTTAGCGCGCACGATGGCTGAAAAGGGTTTCAGTGTAAAGGTTATCGAACGGGATAGTTTGGGTAACGTAGGCAGAAAAATGGATATTGTGCATATTGCCAAAGCCGATTTTTCGAAATTTGACTTGCCGATTGTGAAAAAAGGCGATCCCGAATGGGCTTTTGAATTCCGCGAAAACTACACGGCGTCCCCGTCGAACAGTTATCACAAGGCGACGTATATCGATATGGTCGGACTGCACATGCACGAATACGTGTCTCTGATGAATCAATACGCGGAGCGCGCCGGTGCCGAGATAGAGTTCGACGCGCACTTTTCGGAACTGATTTATCGTAACGGACAGATTGTCGGTTTGAAATATAAGCAGAACGACGTCGAGAAGAGTGTGTACGGAAAGGTTGTTGTCGATTGCTCGGGCGTAGCGTCCGTCGTTCGTAAGACTTTGCCCGAAAAAGCCGGGATAGAAACAAACGTTCTGACGCCGGAAGATATGTTTTACGTTATACTTCGGTACGTTAAATTCTCCGAACCGCATATCAATGTCGGTTGGCCGTATCATAAAAGTTGGATTGCTCCTTGCGGAACGGACAAGAATTGCGGCATACTGGGTATCGGGGCATGCCATAGTTATGACTATGCAGAGGAAATTTTTGAACAAATGCACAAGGATATGAAGTTGCCGAAATATGAAGTGACGCGCGTAGAAAGAGGCGTTACTCCGTATACGCGTCCTCCGTACAGTTTTGTCGCCGATCGTTTTATTGCGGCGGGAGACGCGGCTGCTTTGACGAAACCGAATAACGGGGAGGGCATAACAAGCAGCATGGTGCAGTTGAAAATCGTGGCGCATGTCTTGGATGTTTGTCTGAAAAAGGACGTTTTTTCAAAAGCCGATTTGTGGCAGATCAATACAGAATACAACAGGGTGCAGGGTGCGGACTTTGCTTTTACACGTGCTGTTCTGACCAAAGCCGTCTGCGCGCGCAAAGAAGAATTTGAATATTTCTTCAAGAAGGATATTATTTTCTGCGAAAAATTTCTCAACGGTGTTAACGAAGGTCCCGACTTGCAAATTTCATTCCGGGACGCCTTGCATATCGTGTTTGGGGTGCTCGGCGCTATCTTTACGGGTAAATTGAGCCTGCACACTGTTTTCAATTTGTTCCAAGGGCTTATTCTCGGTTCAAAACTGAAAAACCACTATCTTGATTTCCCCGCGACGCCCGACGGCTTTGAAAAATGGAAACAAAAGGCGGATAAACTTTGGAATAAAGTCGGTAAAATGCAATAAACCGTCTTGATCGGATAAAAGAAAAAGGAAACGCGCGTACGTTTCCTTTTTTTGGTGCACCTTCACGGGCTCGAACCGGGGACCCACTGATTAAGAGTCAGTTGCTCTACCAACTGAGCTAAAGGTGCATGAAGTTTGTATACATATTATAGATATTGAATCCGATTTTGTCAAATGTTTTTCCATAAAAATTTTTTTGAAAAATGATTTGCGAAATGGCGAAAAATGTTTGACAAATCGGGACGGTTATTCTATACTATATGGGCAATGCGGGTGTAGCTCAATGGTAGAGCCCCAGCCTTCCAAGCTGGTTGCGTGGGTCCGATTCCCATCACCCGCTCCAAACAGTATCTATAAGATAAAGTTTGAATGCGGGTAAAGGGAGATAGACACGATAATATAGACTTGCTGAAGCGGTTGTCTTCCTGAAAGAAAACGACAAGGATCAGTAGCTCAGCAGGATAGAGCAACGGCCTTCTAAGCCGTAGGTCGAGGGTTCGAATCCCCCCTGGTTCGCCACTATGGTGGGTGTAGTTCAGTTGGCTAGAATGCCAGATTGTGGCTCTGGAGGTCGTGGGTTCGAATCCCACCACTCACCCCATATCAACACTCGGTAGAAATAGGGGTGTGGCCAAGTGGTTAAGGCACGGGACTTTGACTCCCGCATCGTAGGTTCAAATCCTGCCACCCCTGCCAAAAAAATATATACCGTTTATGATCCATTAGCTCAGTCGGTAGAGCACTTGACTTTTAATCAAGGTGTCCGGAGTTCGAATCTCCGATGGATCACCACCGAAGAACCGACAAAGATACTTTTTGTCGGTTCTTTGTTTACCGAGACGCGTGCGGTTATGGCGAAATTGGCAGACGCGCAGGATTTAGGTTCCTGTGTCTTCGACGTAAGGGTTCAAGTCCCTTTAACCGCACCATTTGACAAAAAACGGACTTTTTAGTCCGTTTTTTTCAAATAATACGCAAGATAAGGGACTTGAACGGGCGGATAGGGCGCATTGTTTTATAAAAGGATAATTGCGCCCGTAACGAACGCCACAGTGCGGCGTTCAACCGCCCCGGCCTGTCGCAAAGCCAAAGGCTTTGGTGCGAGGAAGTCCCTTTAACCGCACCATTTGACAAAAAACGGACTTTTTAGTCCGTTTTTTGTCAAATAAAACGTAAAATAAGGGACTTGAACGGGCGGATAGGGCGCATTGAGATATAGCAGGATAATTGCGCCCGTAATGAACGCCACAGTGCGGCGTTCAACCGCCCCGGCTTGTCGCAAAGCCAAAGGCTTTGGTGCGAGGAAGTCCCTTTAACCGCACCAAACAAGAATAATACGAACCCTGACGGAAAGTCGGAGTTCGTATTATTTTTTACAAGAGATTATTTCGGCTTGATTGTTAAGTTGAAATAGTCAAAAATCAATGATAAAAGCCGAAGTTAATCTTCGGCTTTTACTATGTAATTTTTAATTTTTTATTAACTTTTCGTGCCACGTAAGTGAATCAATTTTTTCTAATAAAGAATCTATCTTAAATACCAATTGACATAAGGTTTTATAATCTTGGAAAGAGATTAACTGTTGAAGAGCAAACGATACGAGCATCTTCTTTTGTCCTTCTATCATCGGCTTATTTGATTCAATACTTCGATTAAGTTGTGTAATACCATTTATAACACTATCAGTAATGAAAATGTCTGCTATTTCTGGGTGCTTATTAAATAAACGGTGAAGAGAACTTTTTATAAAATAGGAATCGGTTAAACAATCAATAACACTTTTATCTGTTTCAATCAATAAAGTCGAATCATAAGATTTATCTTCAAGCATTTTAGTTATCGTTTGAGCCTTTTCAATCATAATTTTAGAGTTTTTTTCATATGAGTTACATAATAATGTAATATATTTAAATTCTTTTTCAATATCAAACTCAACATCTTGCTCAGATAATAATTTCCTATCTATAGAAAAATTTTCGCTATCGAGCACTAATTCATAGCAAGGAATATTTTTTTCTTTACATACGTTCCATAAAAGTTGTTTGCAAAGATAATCTATATTTACACCAAACGTTATTGATTTAATTTCGGGAATTTCTATAAAATAAGGCGTGTTAGGTTCTCCGATATTGATAATGCGCCATTCTTCTTCATATTTCCAACAAGTATCTTTAACCGTTATATATTCTAAAATCTTTTCTAAATTTGTTTCAGCATAAACTATTTCAGCTTTTTTTGTTCCGTCTTCTTTTTCAACATATTGTAAGCCACTTATACCAACATCTTTAAGCGATATAGTTGGTCTTGTGCTTGAATATTCTATTTTTTCAACAAACCCTATAAAATTCGTCATTTTATTAAAGTCATATTCCACGCAAAACCCAGCATAAGAGTTAGCATAATGCGACCACATCAAAGAATTTTGCCAACCACTTGCACTAAAACAAGAAATTGTCATTGTTGATAAGAATTTCTTAAAAGCAGGTATATACTTGTCATTTTGCATTTCCAAAATGCCTTTTTTGAGCGTTTCTAATTGTTCATCAAATCCTATTATACTTTTTAAATTTTCTTCGTTTATTTCAGTGTTTTCAAGAGAAGAAATCAATGCGCCAAAAATTTTAAAAGACTCTTTATTAAATAATGCCTTTATATTTTTAGGCAATTTGCAAAATACTTGATTTAAATATGCAGAAAGAAAAGCAACAAAGGAAAGGTTTTCTTTGTGCATAGCCTTACGTTGAAAAATTATGTGTTTTTTCAACTCATTAAGGGCGGAAATAAATTCTGCAAATTTTCCTAAAAGTTGATATTTTAATAAATACCAAAGAACTTGTTTAATATTTTGCTCAATAGGCATTATTTCTAAAACCATATTTATTATTTCATCATAAATTTTTTCTGACGAAAATCCTACCCTTGAATCAAAGGGGTCGTTCATATTAAGTGGCGTTTGAGCATATACAACATTATGCCTAATGTTTTCTATATCATAGATTGTCGATTCATCTCTATGGCAAGGACGATATTGATATAATAAGTTTCCTGCTTTAGAAAGTTCTTTCTTCATTTTTTGAAGGTATTTTACACCATCTAAATTTGGCGAATTTTTGTTTTCAACTTCCATTTTGCACCTTTATAATTTTTTATTTATTATACAACATTTAGGGCTAAAAGTCAAGTTGACTATACTATATCTTGTGTTTGTTGCGATAAATTTTACACAATATATCGTAGAATATAAAAAGCCGAGAACTAAATCTCGGCTTTTTGCTTACTTAAATACTTCTCTTAAAATTTTCCAATCGTCAGAGTGTATATCGTCATTGTAGTTATCGGTGCAGATACAAAGTTCTTCGCTTTGTTTATCATAGCGGACGAAACCGCCTTTAAGTTTGTATTTTGTCAGATATGCTTTCAAAACGTCAAACTTCTTCGGCGAAAAAATATCAATATCTTCGCTTGCACCCGTTTTATCAAACCCGCCTTTTGTTTCGACAATCCATATTTCGCCGTTTACCGATACGATATAGTCGTGATAAAATAATTTCTGACGGTTGGCGTTGTCAACATAAACGATAGAAAAGTATTCGTCGCCTTTATCGCCGTTTTTATATATCCACTCAACTTCGGAACAGTTTTCACAGAATTTTTCAAACTTCTTTTCGGAAGAAGAACGTGGCTCCGCCGACATTAAATATTCACCGTAAACGTTCTTTTCGCCTATCGTTTGTACTTTGCTTTGAGAATCAAAAGTAAACAACGTGGATTGCGGAATTGTAAAGGTTTTTTCCGATACCATTTCGGGTGAAATGGCAATCTGACTTAATTGTACCGCCATAGCATCACGGCAAATACGGTGCAACAAATCAAAGTTATTAATTACAAAAGCGTATAACGCTCTCGGCGCAAGTGCGAGCACCTTTTCACGATAATCATACTTTTCGCCGAACAGTTTGCCGATAATCGTATTCATATAGTTATACGGCATACCTATTTCCAAGCCGATACGTCCGATACGGTTATGATATTCTCGTCCGTGCGTCGTTGTGGAAATGGGCTCGTTTATTTTTATTGCGTTCAATTTATCCTTTTCGGAAAGTTCGGCAAATACTACCACGCTACCCGAAAGGGTATATTTAACAATGCTTTCTGAAAACTCAAAGCCTTTGCTTTCCAAACGGATTTTATTTTCTTTTTTGTTACCCGAAAGAGAAAATTCTTTTTTAATATATTGCGCTATTGACGACAGTGCCTTGCGGGGATCACGCAAATCCGTAATCATTGTTCGCTGCTGTTTAGTAAGCGTAAATGTCTTATGTTCGTTTTTCAAAAACAATGTTTTCGCATCTAACGCTGACTTGCCGAGACTTGCTTTAACGCCTTGAGTAAACTTGCTGTCAAACGTGTAAAGGTAGCAACTGTCAAGCAAATCGTTTTCATAGTGTTTTGCTTCGGGCATACGACGAATACGTCCGATTGTTTGCACCTCAAACGTTTCGTCCATATTTTCACGAAGTTTTACAAGTATGTGCGCACGTGGGCAATCCCAACCCGTAGCAACGGCTTGTTTCATAATAACGGCAACGCTTTCGGCATTATTATCTGAAATACCGTCAACGTTTTCGTGTCTGGCAGAAAGCCATATTGCAAGCGTTTCCGCTTCTACCGTAACGCCTTTGTTTTCAAACCACTTTTCAACCGTCTCGCAAAGTGCGTCGGAATTGTTCGGCAACTGCACGACGATTAAAGGATTTATATCGAGTTCACGTTGCAAGAAAAGAGAACGTAATTCTTGTTGTTTTGCGTACGCTTTTTCCAAAAGATAGTGCGTTTGATTATCCGTTTCAATCTCTTGCGGAAAGTTTTCGTTAATAACGAGAAGTTTTTTGATAAGACCTTCGGCAATAACGTCTTCTTCGCTTACTTCGATAAGTTTTGCCGTTTTACTTATAAGCGGTGTAGCCGAGCAACGTATAATTTTATCCGTCTTGAAAAGTTGAATAATCGCATCAGACTTTTCAGTAAAGTTCTGGTGGCTTTCGTCAATAATAATCTTAAAATTGATACCGCTATTAAACGCTTTATCTATCCACTCCAAAAAGTTTGTGCGCTCGCTGTCTTTCAAGGCATTATTGCCTTTTTTCGTAAGTTTTTCCCAATTTATAAAACAGCAATCGTTTTCTTGAAAACCGCTTGTCATAACGTCGGCAAGCAGTTTTGTTTGTGCATTATGGATATACTTATCCATTTTATCCTTGCTTTGTTCTTCCAAGTTCCCTTTGCCGGGCGTAAGCCAAACGAAAACCGTCTTTGCGTGCCCTTTTATGTATTCATCCATAAAATGCGTTAAAATTATGGTTTTACCGCTACCCGTAGGACTTTTAAGGACAATTTCTCGGCAAGGCTCGTCCATACGCTCTAACAAACTTTTTATTGCTCTTAATTGAAAATTCGCTAAATTTATCGCCATAATTAAGCCTCCAAATCCCTATAATAGTAATCGGGAATAACGTTTATCGTAATACTGCATTTTTTGAAAATCTTTTCTTGTGCAACACTTGGCAAAACGTCGTGTCCAAGATATATGGTTTTACAAGTTTCGGGAACGGAAAGCGCAAAGTCGTCAAGTTCCTCTTCGGTTAAGAGTATTGCAATTTCATTATTGCCGTTGAAATTGACACCATTTTCAAGTTCAACAAGTTCTTTTACGTGTTTCAAAAGTTCGTCGGCATATTCATAGTAGAGTTTGTCGGAAATAGGCACAAAATCAACCTTGAAATATTTCAAACTTGCCTTGTAATTTTCTTTATCAATAACACGTTTTATTCTTTCGTAAGTTATGTCACGACAAATATTATTTTCATTATTCGTGCAGAGAATAAATCTGCGCTGTCCACCGTCTTCCGCATTGAGTTTCATAACAGCGTGCCCCGTTGTTCCGCTACCCGCGAAGAAGTCGAGAATTACACTGCTTTTTTTATTATTTGTATCACAAAGTTGTCTTATTAAATCTAATGGCTTTGGATAATCAAAAATAGTGATTCCTAAATCATTAAGTTCTTTTTTCCCTTCTTCCGATAGAACCTTAATTATAGAATACAATTTAGCACGTGCTCCTTCAACAGGTAAATACTCGCAAATAACGTGCATTCCGTTTTTCTCTTCTAAAAAATACTCTCCCGTATCCAGTTTCTTGTCAACTTCAAGTTTCTTCTTTTCACCCTTATATTGAATTAGTTCTTCGTAAAAACAACGCCTATCCATTGACCTGTCATATTTACCAAAAGTTTTTCGAATAACATCGTCATTTTTAATATAATATTTGCCATCAATCAACATCATTTTAGGTGTAATCTCAATTTCTTTTTTTCTTGACAGCGAGATTTTATCAATACGTTTCGCGTAAATATGAATATAATCGTGTCCCTTTACAATATATTTGGCTTGCCCGCCGCCTTTTGCTCTTTGATGAATAATTGTACCTACAAAATTCGCATTATCGAAAACGACATCACATAAAAGTTTTAGATTTGCCTGTTCATTATCATCTATGCTAATAAAGATTACACCGTCATCAGAAAGTAATTCTCTTGCAATCTCCAACCTTTTACTCATAAAAGATACCCATTTTGAGTGCTTGAAAGAATCTTCAGAGCCAATACATTCGTCATCATAGATAAATTCGTGTCCCGTATTATACGGCGGATCTATGTAAATAAGGTCAATTTTGCCTTTGTGAGTTTTTTCAAGCAGTTGCAAGGAAGCGAGATTATCTCCTTCGATAAGGAAGTTCATTTGTCCGCCATTGTCGATAAAAAGACTTTCGTCTTCTTCCAGAACGGGCAAATGCGTGTCTAAAATATCGTCGATTTGTTCACGGTGTTCTTCAAAAACGAGTCCGTATTTCTTGCCTTTTATATCTTTTTCGATTTCGGCAATATACGTTAAGAGCCTTGCGGTATTTTCGTCCTGCGGAGCGGTTGAAATATACGTTTTGATTGCTTTTATCTTTTCTACGAGTTTTTCTCGCTTTTCTTTGGATACGTTAGTGGACATTATTTGATGCTCCTTTATCGTGCGTAAAGTACATCAATCTTTCTATTCCGTGTACATAATAAGGTGTTTTGTTCATCAAAAAGAGTAAAAAAGCGCAAATATTTCATTGTTTGCCATATCGTAACATCTTGATTTTTTCTGTGAAAAATAGTATAATATAGGAAAATGTGCATCAATTAGAAAGTTTGATGCACATTTTTTCGTTATAGCAGTTTCCCAAGCCGGTTCATCATATCTTGTTTATGCTCCAAAAGACTATGCGCATAGCGGTTGAGCGTAATTGTCGCGTTTTTATGTCCGAGTATCTCCGACAGAGTTTTAACGTCCATGCCGCATTCGAGTGCACGGGTGGCAAACGTATGGCGGAGAGAGTGAAAGTCCTTATGCGATATATCGAGTTTTTTCAGCAAGAGTTCAAATGTCCGTTGATACGACCGCACGAACACGGGTTTGTCGCCGTCGGCTATCACGAAGTTGCAAAGCGAACGCTTTTTCAGTTTTTTAAGGTGCGGTAATATTTGCTTCGGCAGCGGAATCACGCGACGGGAGTTGACCGTTTTCGGCTCGTCAAGAATGCGGATGTGATTTTTGCCGTCGTTGCCGTCATAGCAGGTTTTTGTTACGGATAAATGACCTTTGCTAAAGTCAATATCGTCCCACGTAAGGGCAAGTAATTCGCCGATACGTAAACCTGTATATAAACACAATACTATGCCGAACATTTTGTCCTTTTTGCAATGTGATATGTACTGTTCTATTGCTTTTTGTTCCGAAACAGAAAAGCATTCGACCTGTTTTTCAATGATTTTCGGTCGTTTTATTTTATTTGCGACATATTCGGGGAGAAGCCCAAACAGGTAGGCTGTTTTCAAGGAATTTTGTACAACGGAAATGATCGTATTGATAAAATTTGCCGACAAGCCTTTTCCTGTTTTTTGATTCCCATTTATCGATAAACCGGAAATAAAACGTTGTAAAACGAGAGGGGATAGGTCGTTTATGTCGGATTTCCCTAAATTGGGAATAATGTGTATACGAACGATTTGTTCGTAGCGTTCGTATGTTCGTTTTTTTTGCGTAGGGCTTTATTGAATCGTTAAGCCATATTCCCAACCATTTTTCGTATGTCATTTTTACTCCTTTTCGTTCCCGAGAATTTTGTATTTTTTTGGGAAAACAATGTATAATTTTAGGCTAATTTAGGGTTTCGGGATTATACTAAAAGAAAAAGATTGTAAAGGAAATAAAAAAGTTTTATACTGTAAGAGAGGTGAAATATGAATATTCTTTTGGTGGAAGACGAGAAGAGTTTGTCGGACGCGTTGATACACATATTGAAGCACGAAAAATACAATGCCGACGCGGCGTATGACGGTCAGCAGGGCTTGGATATGGCTCTGACGGGCAGGTACGACGTGATTTTGCTCGATATTATGCTACCGAAAATGAACGGGTACGACGTGCTCGAGAAGTTACGCGGCGAGAAGGTGACGACGCCGGTATTGATACTGACGGCGCGGAATCAGACGAGCGAGAAAGTCAAGGGGCTCGATCTCGGGGCGGACGACTATCTTGCCAAGCCGTTTTCCACGTCAGAGTTGCTTGCGCGTATTCGTGCGCTTTTGAGACGAAAAACGGACGTAATCAACAGCAACGAGAAGACCTTTAACGACATTACGCTGAATTTGTCGAATTTTGAATTGTCGTGCGGCGATAAGAAAGTGAAGATTTCGTTGAAAGAGAGCGAGATATTGCAATACTTTCTTGCGCGGCCGAACTTTGTCGTGACGAAGGATGAATTGATCATCAAACTGTGGGGCTATGACTCCGAAGTGGAATATAATAATATCGAAGTTTATATTTCGTTTATCAGAAAGAAATTAAAGTTTTTGGAAGCAAAGACGACGATATCGACCTATCGGGGTGTGGGATACATGATGGAGGGATAGATTGTATAAAAAACTGTTTATCCGCTCGATTATCAGCCAATGCGTGCTGGTAATCATTATCATTTCCCTTGTGTTTGCTTTTTTCATGTTTTTCGGCTATCAGCATTTGTTGGAAACGATCAATAAAAATCTCGATCGAGCCGAGGCGCTCCCTTTTTTTGAAATCGGCACGGATAATGCGAGCATGCGGGCGGAAAGAGATATCTGCGCGATACTGTGCCACGACGAGAAGAATTATCGCGCGTCGAGCCTCGGTTTTTGCTCGGGGCAGACGATAGGCGCTATCGTGAAAGCGTCGTATTTGCAGGAAGAAGGGCGGATTAAAACGGATACAAACTATTATTCCTATCGTAGGAAACCTTTTGACGAGTCGGAGACGCTTTCGATCGTATACGTCTATGATTTTACCGACGACTATATCGAGTATCGGAACAATAATACCATTTTGATTATGGGACACGTCATCGGCGCGGTGCTGGTTATTCTTATTATCGTTTTGTACAATAAAAGGAATTTGCTGCCGTTCAAAAATTCGTTTGAAAAGCAAAAACAGTTGATCGCGAACGCGTCGCACGAATTAAAAACGCCGATTACCATTCTTTCGACGCAGTTGTCCGTGCTGGAAGACGACGCAAAAGTCGGAGCCGAGCAGGCGGTATGGCTTGCCAATATGCGGGAGCAAACGGAGCGAATGGGACACCTCGTCAACGAAATGCTCGAACTGGCGCGTTTTGAGGCGATTCATCCGGTGGACATGTTCAGACTGTTTGATTTTTCGGACCTGGTGACGAAAGTCACGCTTGCGAGCGAAGTGCTTGCTTTCGAGGGGAACAAGATGATCGAAAGCAATATCGAACCGAATTTGTACATTTTTGCCGATCCGGACGGCATGGAAAAAGTCCTGTATACCCTGTTGGAAAATGCTTTGAAATACACGCCGGAAAACGGCAATATTTCGATCTCGTTGACGACGGAAAAACATTATGTTATTCTGAAAATACGCAATACCGGCGTGGGAATCGCGCGGAAAGATATGCCAAACCTCTTTGAACGCTTTTTCCGCGGAGACGAATCGCACCACTCGTCCGACAACTTCGGCCTGGGGCTTGCGATAGCGCGCGCGATCGTCGAATCGAACAAGGGTTCGATCGGCGTTGACAGCGACGGTTCCACTTATACGGAATTTGCAGTCATTATGAAAAGAAAGAGCAATAAACATAGATAGGCGGTTGGATTTATGAAAAAAAAGGTCTTTGTTTTGATTTTGTTGTGCGCTTTGGTCGCTTTTATGACGGTCGGGTGCGAACTGTTTACGAAAAAAGGGGAAACAAACGGAAATGAAGTACCGGCGGACGCGCCCGAGCAAAAAACCATTGTGTATCTGGGCGACTCGATTGCGGAAGCGGTTCTGGGCCCGTCGCCTTTGTCGGAGCGCGACAGTTACTCTTATTATGCGATTATCGGACAAATCAACGATTTTCATTACATAAATCGTGCGATTTCGGGTGCGGAGACCGACGACTTTTTACGCGCCGTCAAGAGTGAAGACGAAGAGTTCGGCGGAGAGAAAGCGGCGGCAAGACGGTATTGGATCCGGGAAGCCGACGTGATGGTCGTATCGATGCTCGGTAACGATCTGCTCGCTTCCGGCATGTCGCGTTGGGCGATCAATACGGCGATCAATTACAGCAAAGGCGTCGAAGAACTCGATCCCGCGTATACTGCGGTTTTGGAAGAGGCAAAAAACAACGTTTTTGAGACTATTCGGGAAATACGCTTGCTGAATAAGGACGCACCGATTATCTGGCAGACGCTCTATAATCCGATGACGGAAGAATCGGTGCTGTTCAGCGATTATTACAGAAAACAGTTTGCGAAAAAAGTCGCGGAGGGTTCGATCGACTCCGAGTACAGTTTGCGCGATATTGCCGACTTTTTGATCGTAGCGTTGAATCGCGTCGTGTACGAGGCGAAAGAGGAATTTCCGGACAACTTTTATATAGCCGACGTGTACGGCGATTTCAAAAAGATTTTTGACGAAAACAGCGAAAAAGGAGAGCGGCTGTTCTATCCGGACGGCGTGCACCCGAGCAATTACGGCCACGCCGTTATTACGGAAAGCGTCCAAAAAGTATTGCAGGAAATCGGCTTGACCAAAGAGGACAGCCTGCAACGATACAAAACGCTCGTCAATGACAGACTGGGGCGGTTGTACGCGGAAACGTCGGTCGATACGGTGGCGGTCAAAAAATCCGTTGACGCCGCCGCAAATATGGAAGAGGTGAGGGAAAGATACTTTGACTCGACCTATGCCGTCACTCCCGAATTGACGCCGAACGTTATGCCGTATCGAAGCGGAAAAACTTTCGATGAGGGAAAATTCTTTATGCTTGAATCGGCTATGATCGAAGGAAACGAAATTTCTTCCGTCGATCCGTCCGAATTATTGGACGGCGTGATCGATAAGGACAAACTGAAAACGCTTTTCCCTCAAAAAATCGACCTGCTCGATAAATACGAAACGGGCTTCTTGTTTGAAGAGGACGGAACTTTCTCTATCGCGCTTACCGTTAATCCGTCTGTAATCAGCCTTGTCAATACGGTGTTTAATCTGGCAGGCGACAAAATTGACGTGGATATAGACGCTTTGTTGACCGAACCGACCGTTGACGTGACGCCGCTTGATAAATACCTGAACGCGCTCTTTCCGGGTTTTACGATAAAAGACGTAATCGGCGCATACCGACTTCTGAATTCCTGCGGCGTGGAAATCGAAGGCGTCGACGCCGATAGCGACGCGTTTCGTGCGTTTTGCGACGCGGTTTCAAACGAGGGAACTTTGCCGGATAAACTGAAATTACCCGAAACGCTGACGTTGAAACTGAACGGGTATTATACCGTGGAGACGATCGACGAAGATAAGCCGTACGAAGTGGTATACTTGCGCCTCGTCTCGACAAACGAAAATTCCGTTCCGCTGTTTTGTTGCCGTTTGGTAGACTTAAACGACGAGTATGGGACGCAGAAATTGATTTTCACGGTCGAGTTTGCACACTTTGAAGTAACGTGTCTTTATTGAAAAATATAATGTAACTGAATATTATTTTTGCCCTTGACAAACGGGGTGCGATGTGTGATAATATAGATAACTGGGATGTGCGAGGCGGTAAGACTATTTTTGTAACCGCAAATCATTTATACGGGATGTCGCGTAGTCCATTTATGACCGATGTCATGCCCCCCAAACTTCGGTTCGGCCAGGGGAAGGCAGATAGTCAAGGCAGACAACCCACCTGCACATGCAGGGTTCTAAAACTCTTATCGTACGGCATCTTGGTCTTTTTTTGAAAATAAAACGGAGCGACTCAAAAAAGAATCGCCCCGTTTTTTTAGTTTTCTCTTTTGATGATGGTCCCGATTCCGCTTTTCAGCGCCGCGGCAAAATCTTTTTCGTTTTCGATTGTGACCGAATCGGGAAAAGCCATCCCGCATTTCTCATAGCCGAGTCGGTGGAAGTCGCTTCCGCCCGATTTTGACAGTCCTTTTTCTTCGGCGAGCGCGTTCGCTTGGTCGTTGCGGCTGTTGTGCCCGGGATGCCCGTTATAGGCTTCGACAAAGTGCATGTAATCGGTGTCGAGTAGTTTGACGTGATCGCGGAAAGGATGAGACTGTCCGAGAATCCAGCCGTTTTTTTCGCAAAGGTAAAACAAATCGGCTTGCGACAGTCGCAACAGATCGAGTCCGTATAAAGCCAGTTCTTCGGGCGTAATGCCGTATAAAAGCAGTTCCGCATACGTTTTGCTCCGTATGGATTTTTCGTCGGGAATAAGGCTCAATTCCAACCCAAGCAGGGCTTTTACGCCTTGTTTTTCGCAATATTTCCGGAAAGAAAAAAATTCTTTCAGATACCGTTTGATCCAATTTTTTTGCCGTCCGCCGTAATAGCTTCGGAAATTTGCCATATTGAAGTGATTTGTCAGAACAACGCCGTCATAGCCGGCTTTTTTATATACTTCGGCGGCTTTTTTGGCTCGCACGAGTCCGCAGGCGCTTCCGCGAAACGTGTGCATGTGTGTTTCCCATTTTTGCATTTTTTTCTCCTTGCGTTACCCATTATATCGTATCGGAAAGAAAAAGTAAAATAAAAATAATCTTCTTATTTCGCTTGTCGATTATACTTATTTTTGATATTATATTATTTATGAAAGAACAACAATTAGAATACGAACGGAAGTTTTTAAGCCCGTACGCGATGAAAAGCGAGGATACCAAAGGACGTTTGCGCGAAATCGAACCGTGCGAGATCCGTACCGAATATCAGCGCGATCGCGATCGGATTATTCATTGTCGCGCTTTTCGTCGTTTGAAACACAAAACGCAGGTGTTTTTGAGCCCGAACGACGATCACTTCCGTACCCGTCTTACGCACACATTGGAGGTTACGCAGATTGCCCGCACCATTTCGCGCGCTCTTCTTCTGAACGAGGACCTGACCGAAGCGATAGGGCTCGGGCACGATCTCGGACATACGCCGTTCGGTCATGCGGGCGAACGCGTCCTTAATAATCTGACGGGGCACTTTGAACATAACGAGCAGAGTTTGCGCGTCGTGGATATTCTCGAAAACGACGGAATGGGATTAAATCTTACCTACGAGGTGCGCGACGGTATTTTGCAGCATAAATCGAGCGGAAAACCGTGTACCCTTGAAGGGAAGGTCGTTTCGTACGCCGACCGTATCGCTTATATCAATCACGACATCAACGACGCGATCCGCGCCGGACTTATCGCCGAAGAAGACTTGCCTGCCGATTGCAAAGAGTATCTCGGTCGGACAAAAGGGGAGAGGATCAATACGCTCGTTAAGGATATCATCATACACAGTTACGGAAAAGACGCCGTTTCACTCAGCGACGACGGCGACTATTATATGAACAAACTGCGTGATTTTATGTTTCAACGGGTGTATTATACCGCCGCGGGAGAACTCCTCCAACGGCAGGCGGACAGACTGCTGTCGCTTTTGTACCGTTATTATCAAGAACACCCCGAAGAAATACCCGATAACGGCGTCAAGACCGATTCGGTCGAAACGCTCGTTTGCGATTATCTTGCCGGTATGACCGATAATTACGCGATCGATATGGCAAAAAAAATCTTTTTACCCGAGTAAAAAGGAGAGGAGAACAATGAATCTTGACGTTTTGAACGCCGCGCAAAAAGGCGCGGTTCTCGATACCGAAGGCGCGGTGCTTGTTTTTGCGGGTGCCGGCAGCGGAAAAACGCGCGTTCTGACGCACCGCATCGCTTATCTGATCGAAGAAAAAAGGGTTAATCCATGGAATATACTTGCGATTACTTTTACCAATAAAGCGACCAACGAGATGAAAGAAAGACTGCAAACCATGCTCGGAGATAACGACGTGTGGGTGTCTACTTTTCACTCTCTTTGCGTAAAAATTCTGTTCCGTTTTTCCGAAAAAATCGGTTATTCTTCGGGATTCAGTATATACGACGAGTCGGCGACCGGTCGCGTGCTGACGAAAGTTTTACGGGAAAAACACCTCGAAGACGATAAAGATAAGACAAAATACGCCTATCATATCGGCTTGGCAAAAAATGCCGGTATGGAACCGGACGAGTATTTTAACCATATACGCGCGATAGAAAAAGACGCTATGACGATCGTCGAAGTATACGAACGATACGAAGAAGTCCTCAAAGAAAATAACGCGATGGATTTTGACGATCTTTTAATCAAATGCTATCGTTTGCTGAAAGAAAACGAGGACGTTCGTCGGTATTACTCCGAAAAATTCCGCTATATCCACGTCGACGAATTTCAGGATACGAACGCCATACAGTTCGATATTCTGAAATTGCTGTCCGAGAAGTGGAAAAACGTTTTTGCCGTCGGCGACGATGACCAAAGTATCTACGGATGGCGCGGAGCCGACATCAGAAACATCCTTGAATTTGAAAAATCGTTTCCCGGTGCCAAGATCCATAAACTCGAACAAAACTACCGTTCCACGCAGGCGATTCTCGATTGCGCAAACAAACTGATCAAAAACAATTCTTCCCGAAGACCGAAAGAACTGTTTACCGACGTCGGCAAAGGCGAAGCGGTCGAATTCCGTTTATATAACGGCGATTATGAGGAAGTTGACGGGGTAATCGATAAAATAGCGTTCTTAAAGCGTTCGAAAGGATACCTGAATAAAGATTTTGCTATTCTTGTACGCAACAACTCGCTTACGCGTATTTTTGAAACGTCGTTCAATAAACGCGGAATCAAATATCGCATATACGGCGGCTTTAAGTTCTTCGACCGTAAAGAAATTCTGGACGTGCTCGCCTATATGAGAGTTTTGGTTAATCCGGCGGACGCCGAGGCAATCGCAAGGGTTATCAATTTCCCCAAGCGCGGTATCGGCGATACGACCGTCGAACAGCTGATTGCTTTTTCGGCGGAAAAGAAAGTCAATCTGTACGACGTAATTATGGATATCGAAAACACGCCGTTTTCATCGGCGGTGACGCTGAAAGTAGGAGTTTTCCGCGATCTTATCGGGGATCTGAAAAGTGCGCAAATGACCATGGACTTTCCCGATTTTTGCGAGTATCTTGTCAAAACGGTCGGCTTTGAAACGTTTTACCGCTCCACGCAAAAGGAGGAAGACGATGTCAGATGGGCAAATATCGAAGAATTTTTGACATACGTTCGGGAAAACTATAATAAAAACGTCACGCTGGAAGAATTTTTGCATACCGTTATGCTGAATACGGAGAAAAACGGCGGCGACGATGCGGACGAGGATCGCGTTGTCCTTGCGACGATGCATTCCGTCAAAGGGCTTGAATTTCCCGTGGTGTTTATCGTCGCGTGCGAGGAAGGGATTATTCCGTCGTCGCAAAGCCTGCGCGAAGCAAACGGCGTCGATGAGGAAAGACGCGTTATGTACGTCGCGGTCACAAGGGCGCAAAAACTTTTGTTTATTTCGGCGGTAAAAGGGTATCGTCGTAAATATAACCGTATGGACGCGACGGTGCCGTCGCGCTTTATGAACGAAGCGAACGGAACGCCGATAGTCCCCAATGTAAAACAGTCGTGGCAAAAACAGGATTATTCCCGGTTTTCGACGTACGGTAAAAGTCGGGAATGGGACGACGACGATCGTCCCCTGTATGTGACGGATCGGAATCCCAAACCGACCGTATATGCAAAGCCGCAGTTGCAAGTCGGAGGAAATCCCCCCCCGCCCGCCCTTGATAAGGACGTGTCGAAATTTATACCGGGCGCAAAAGTAAAACACCCGAAATACGGTATCGGGACAGTCATCATTGTGGACGGTACGGGTACTTCGGCGACGGTAACCGTAGCGTTCAAGGACCTCGGCATTAAAAAATTCGCCTTGCTTGTCGCGCCTTTGGAGATTGTGTAAAATGGACAGAATGCACGAATTGGTGGCTCTTCTGAACCGCTATGCAAAAGAGTATTACGAATTGGACGAACCGTCCGTTTCCGATAAGGAATATGACGAATTGTATTATGAACTCGTCGGACTCGAATATTCGACGGGCGTGACTTTGCCCGATTCTCCCACGCACAGAGTCGGCGGCGCGACCTTAAAAGAATTCGCGCAGTATCCTCATAAATTGCGCCTGTATTCTTTGGATAAAGCCAAAGGGAAAGAAGAACTTTCGGCATGGTTTGATAGACTTATTAAACAATTTGGGTATGTCCCGAAAATGACCGTCGAACACAAATTCGACGGTCTTACCTTGTCTCTTACCTATAAGGACGGCGTCCTTGTTACCGGGGCGACGCGCGGTGACGGCGTCGTCGGCGAGGATGTGACGTCGCAGGTAAGGACGATAAAAAGCATTCCGCTTTTCATTCCGTATAAGGGAGAAATCGAAATACAGGGAGAAGGTCTTATGCGACTTTCTTCTTTGAAAAAATACAACGAAACGGCAAATGTGCCGCTAAAAAACGCCCGTAACGGCGTGGCGGGCGCTATCCGTAATCTGAATCCGAAAGTAACGGCGCAAAGGAATCTCGATTTTGTCGCGTATAACGTCGGTTTTTACGAAGGAAAAACTTTTTTGACGCAACAGGATGTAAACGTTTTTCTGAAAAAAATGGGATTTTTGACGGACGACGTTTTTTACCTGACCGATGATTTCGATACGGTTTGGGATAAACTCGCCGAGATTGAGCAAAATAGACCGTCGCTTGACTTTTTGATAGACGGCGCCGTTCTGAAAATAAACGATTTTTCTTTGCGGGAAGAAATGGGTTATACGGAAAAATTCCCACGGTGGGCGCTTGCTTACAAATTCGACGCCGAGGAGACGACGACCGTTGTAAAAGATATCGTATGGCAGGTGTCGCGTACGGGCAGACTGAATCCCCTTGCCATACTGAATCCGGTCGATCTTATGGGCGTGACCGTACAGCGCGCGACGCTTAATAACTATTCCGACCTTTTGAAAAAAGGCGTAAAAATCGGCGCGAGAGTTTTTATCCACCGCAGTAACGACGTTATACCGGAAATAACGGGCGTTGCGGAATATCCGGATGGGTGCGTAGACTCGGTGCGCCCCGATAGATGCCCTGCCTGTGGTGCACCTGTAAAAGAAGAGGGTGCGTTTTTATATTGTACCAATGCGGAACAATGCGCGCCTGCGATCGTGGCAAGTCTGGATCACTTCGCTTCGAAACCTTGTATGGATATCGAGGGTTTCAGTGAAAAAACCGCCGAACTTCTTTATAACGAATGTCATATTAAATATCCGTATCAACTGTACGATCTGACCAAAGACGATTTGCTCGGTTTAGAGGGCTTTAAGGATAAAAAAGCCGCCAATCTGTTGGACGGCATAGCGAAAAGTAAAACGGTGACGGCGGACAGATTTTTGTATGCGCTCGGTATTCCCACGATCGGTAAAAAAGCGGCAAAACAATTGATAGACCGCTTTGATACGGTTAAAAGCGTAGCCAACGCTACCGTTTTCGACATAATGGATATAGAAGATTTCGGGCAAATCATGGCGGAAAACGTCGTGAATTATTTTTCCGAAGAAAAGAACGTGCAAGTAGTTTCGGAACTTTTCAAGCGCGGAATTTCTTTTGTTTGCGAAGAAAAGAAAGAAGGTGTTTTTTCGGGCAAGACGGTTGTTTTGACGGGGAGTCTCGATTCGTTCAAGCGCAGTGCCGCCGCGGCGGAAATCGAAGCGCGCGGAGGAAAAATGAGCGATACCGTTTCGGCGAAAGTGAATCTTGTTATTGTCGGCAAAGACGCCGGCAGTAAACTGGACAAGGCGAAAAAACTCGGAATCGAAATCTGGGACGAGGACCGTTTTTTGGACGCCCTTAAATAATATATAAAAACAATTGTAATTTTTTTTTTATTGTGTTATAATATCTAAAAATTTTTTCGGAGGATAGCACAATGAGAAGCATGACCGGTTTTGGAAGAGGTACCGCCGAGTGTGACGGAAGAAAAGTCACAATCGAATTGCGATCCGTCAATCACCGTTTTTCCGATTATACGATGAAGTTTCCGCGGTCTCTCGTTTTTTGCGAGGACGTCGTTCGCGGCGTTTGCGCCCGTTACATTATTCGCGGACATGTGGACGTTTTTTTATCGTATTCCAATACCCGTGACGATAAAGCGGCGGTCAATCTCGATTTGCCGCTTGCGAAAAAATACCTTGAAATTGCGAAAGAATTGGAACAACTCGGCGTAACAAACGATCTGACGGCATATTCTCTTATGAGATTTCCCGACATTATCGACGTGGAAGAAAGCGAAGACGACGCGGAAAAGATCGCGTCGCTTGTGTCCGCGGCGACGGAGGAAGCGTGTCGCGCGCTTGTCGCTATGCGTGAGACGGAAGGAAAGAAACTGACCGTCGATCTTGAAAACAAACTTTCCAATCTCGAAGAAATCGTGGCGTTTATCGAAGAAAGGGCGCCGTCGGTCGTTACCGTTTATGCCGAAAAATTGCGTAAAAAAATGGAAGACTATTTGTCGGGCGTCGAAATCGACGAAAGCAAGTTTTTGTCCGAAATATGCCTTTATACCGATCGCGTTGCCATCGACGAAGAAATCACTCGGTTGAAAACGCATTTTGCACATTGTAAAGAAATTTTCAAAAAGGAGGGGTCTGTCGGGAAGTCGCTCGATTTTACCGTTCAGGAAATGAACAGAGAAATCAATACGACCGGTTCGAAAAGCAACGATATGTTGATTACCGAAAAGGTAATCGCCGCGAAAAACGAATTGGAAAAATTCAGAGAACAGATTCAGAATATAGAATGAGAAAAGGTATTGTTTTCGTCATTTCCGGGCCGAGCGGAGCCGGAAAAGGGACGGTTGCAAAACAAATGGTCTCTTCGGACGCGAACCTGAGGTTCAGCGTGTCCGCGACCAATCGCGCTATGCGCGCGGGCGAAAGGGACGGAGTCGATTACCGGTTCGTCACCGACGAAGAGTTTGACAATATGATAGCCGGCGGCGCGTTTCTGGAATACGTTGCCAAGTATAAAAACCGCTACGGTACGTTAAAATCGGACGTAACGGACCTGATCGAAAAGGGCGTGGACGTTATGCTCGATATCGAAACCGTCGGCGCGAGCAACGTCAAAAAAATGATGCCCGAAAGCGTGACGATTTTTCTTCTTCCCCCGTCGCTCGGCGAATTGAGAAAACGTCTGACGGGACGGGCGAGCGAAACGGCGGAAACGTTGGAACTCCGCTTGTCGGAAGCGCGTAAAGAAATCGGCTGTGCCGGCGAATACGATTACGTTGTCGTCAACGACGATTTGGAACGGTGTTGCGAAACGGTTCGCGCTATTATCGATAGCGAACGCCACAGAGGCAGAAACGTTGCGGAAACCGTGAAAAAAATAATAGAAACTATATAATTTGCATTAAGGAGATATAAAAATTATGATGATCGAACCACCTATTGACAAATTGATCAAAAAGGCACCTTGCCGTTACGCGCTTGTGTGCGGGCTTGCGAAAAGAGCGAAAGAAATCAACGCCACCTGCGCCGAAGAACTGGAACAAGCCGGCGAAAAGGCGATCAGCCGCGCCGCTCGTGAGATATACGACGGTAAAGTTTTGATTCACGTCGACGAAAACAAGTAAGGTGAACAGAAACGTTGTCGTCGGAGTGACGGGCGGCATTGCCGCGTACAAAAGTTGCGAACTCGTTTCGCGCCTGGCCAAAGTCGGGTACGGCGTAAAAGTTGTGATGACCGAACACGCAAAAGAATTCGTTTCGCCGCTTACTTTTGAAACGCTGTCAAAAAACGCCGTTATTTCCGATATGTTTGCGCCTAAACCTCATTTTGAGGTAGAACATATATCCCTTGCCAGATGGGCGGGTGTGTACGTTATTGCCCCTTGTACGGCGAATGTGATCGCCAAACTCGCAAACGGCGTATGCGACGATATGCTTACGACGTCTTTTATGGCGACGGAAGCGGTTCGCGTAATCTGCCCGGCGATGAATACGCAGATGTATATCGATGAGGCGACGCAAAAGAACCTCGAAATTCTTAAAGCGCGCGGCGTGCGTATTGTTTCGCCGACAAGCGGAAAACTTGCTTGCGGCGAAGTGGGCGTAGGCAGAATGGAAGAGCCCGAGAACATCTTCCGCTTTGTGGACGGCTTATTGACGCCGCAACCCGACTATCGGGGGCTGCGCGTGCTTGTCTCGGCGGGCGGAACGGTGGAAAATATCGACGGTGTGCGCTATATCGGTAACCGCTCTTCGGGTAAAATGGGCGCGTCGATCGCGGAGGCCGTTTTGGCAAGAGGGGGCGAAGTGACTTTCGTTTACGGAAAGATGTCCGTTCCCGTGCCGAAAGGCGTCAAGGCGATTTCCGTCGAAAGTACGCAGGATATGTATGAAAATGTTTTACGTGAAACAAAAGAGTGCGACGTCGTTATTATGAGCGCGGCGCCGGCCGATTATCGTGTAAAACAAAAATTTACGGAGAAAATAAAAAGCGAAACGCTTACCCTCGAACTGGAAAAAAACCCCGATATCGCGCAAGCGGTCGGGAAAGAGAAAGGGGATAAAAAGTTGGTCGTTTTTGCGGCGGAGACAAACGATTTGATCACGAACGCATACGAAAAAATGCGAAAAAAGAACGCCGACCTCGTCGTGGCTAACGACGTGACGGAAGAGGGCGCCGGATTCGACGTGGATACCAATATCGCCACGTTTATTTATTCCGACGGCAGAATAGAAAGTTTGCCGATGATGCGGAAGAGAGACCTTGCCGACGCTATTTTGGACGCTTTGGTGCAGATATGATTTATCAGGTTATCGTCGATATCAGTAACGGAGAAGTGGACAGGATTTTTGATTATTCCTGTCCCTTTGATATTGAAGAGGGTAGCCGTGTCAAAGTGCCGTTCGGCAACCGAACGCTCGAAGGCGTGGTGATCGGTAAAAAAGAGACGACCGATATCAAAACGAAAGATATCATTTGCAAACTGGACGATTTTACGCCCGTGATTCCCGAAATGATCGCTTTGGCAAAGGAATTGAAGCAAAACGGCAATATCCGTTTTGCCGACAGTCTCCGTCTTTGTATGCCGTCGAAATTGCGCGGCGGCAGAGTCAGGGAACTTATGCGCGATTTTTTGACGCTTGACGTCGATAAAGAAGTAGCGCGCGGACTTATCCGCAAAAATTCCGCCAAACAAATCGAACTTCTCGATAATTTCCCCGAAGAGGGGGAGTTTGAGAGCGTGCTGAACGTGAAATACGGACCGAGCGCGGTAAAAGGTTTGCTTGCAAAAGGCATACTGCATAAAGAGCGGATTAAAGTGGAGAGAAAACCGCTTCGGGATCTTGTCGGGAAGCAAAAGTCCGTCGTTTTGTCCGACGAACAGCAAAACGCCGTAAAGACGATTTTGGATAATAATGGCGTCACCGTTTTGCACGGAGTGACCGGAAGCGGCAAAACAGAAGTATACATGTCGGTTATCGACGCGGTGCTTGCCGAGGGGAAGACGGCTATTATGTTGGTGCCGGAAATCAGTCTGACGCCGCAAATGCTGAACGTTTTTCGAGGCAGGTTCGGGGATAAAGTCGGTTTGCTACATAGCGGTTTAAGCGACGGAGAACGTTTTGACGAATGGTTAAAACTTCTTCGAGGGGAGGCGAGGGTTGCGCTCGGCGCGAGGAGCGCGATTTTTGCGCCCGTAAAAAACGTTGGCGTCATTATCGTTGACGAAGAGCATGATTCGAGTTATGTTTCGGACAGTAATCCCCGTTATCATACGCATGACGTCGCTTTGTTCCGGCGCGAATATAACGGTTGTCGGTTGGTACTCGGCAGTGCGACGCCGTCGCTCGATACCTATTATGCGACGAAAAAAGGGGAATACAAACTCGTCAAAATGACGAAACGCGCCAATAAAAAGACGTTGCCCGAAATGGATATCGTCGATATGCGGTGTGAGATTACGGCGGGCAACACGAGTATGTTCAGTCGAAAATTGCTTGCCGAATTGGACAAAACCGTTCAAGCCGGGAACCAGGCGATGATATATATCAACAGAAGAGGATTCGCTTCTTTTGTGCGGTGCAAAAGTTGCGGCTACGTACCGAAGTGTACCGACTGTGAAGTCAGCCTGACCTATCATAAAGACGATCAAACGCTGAAATGTCATTATTGCGGCAAGCAGTTTTATAAATTGGACGTTTGTCCGCAATGCGGTAACGAAAATCTTTCCTATGGAAAGATTGGAACGGAAACGGTAGTGGAAGAACTGCAAAAGATATTTCCGCAGGTAAAATTACTGCGTATGGATAACGATACGACGACGACAAAGGACTCCACCGCCGAGATATTGTCCGCGTTTGCCGCGGGCGAAGCGCAGATACTGGTCGGAACGCAGATGATCGTCAAAGGACATGACTTTGCCAACGTGACGCTCGTCGGCGTGTTGGACGCCGATTTGAGTTTGTACGGAAGCGATTACAGAAGTAACGAAACCACCTTTCAGCAAATAACGCAGGTTGCGGGCCGCGCGGGCAGGGACGAAAGAGAGGGGCGGGTTGTCATACAGACATATAACCCTGCCCATTACGTATTCAGGTTTGCGCGGCAGTATGATTACGAGGGGTTTTTCGAGAAAGAGAATAATGTCCGCGAATCGACCGTTTTTCCCCCTTTTTCAAAGATTTTTCGTATTCTATTGAAAAGCGAAAAAGAAGAAAAGGCGTTAGTTGCGGCGCGCGACTGTTACAGTCGTATGAGAGAGATCAAGGAAAAGAACATCGGTTTGTTTCGTGTGCAGGCGATGAGAGCGCCCGTTAAAAGAATCAGCAACGAATACCGATTTCAGGTTGTCGTTTGGGGGAGGACGGAAAACGAAAAGGAACTTGCGCGACAGGTGTATGCCGTGGCGGAAGAATTGAATAAAAAGCCGGTTGTTACTTTTGTGGAAGTAAATCCGATCAATATGAGATAAAAAGTAATCGGAAAGGAGAAAAAATGGCTATCAGACAGATTTTTCAAGAGGGTGAAGAGTGTCTTGCGAAAAGATGCAGAGAAGTGAGCGTTTTCGACGAGAAATTGTCGACGCTTATCGACGACCTGTTCGACACGTTGCATAAAGCGGACGGAGCCGGACTTGCCGCGCCGCAGATCGGCGTAGTCAGAAGAATCGCCGTCGTCGATGTGGAAGGAGTGCGGCTCGAACTTGTTAATCCGCAGATTATCGCCGCCGAAGGAGAACAGATCGGCGAAGAGGGGTGTTTGAGCGTGGATTCCGACAAAAACTGCCGCGTACTCAGACCGCAAACGGTAACGGTTCGCGCGTACGACCGGACGGGTAAAATGTTTGAAAGAACCGTTTCCGGCTTACCGGCAAGATGCGTCTGTCACGAACTCGATCACTTGGAAGGCATTTTGTTTTATACGAGAAAATACAAGGGAAATAAAAAATAATGAAAGTTTTGTTTTTGGGCACGCCGGCTTTCGGCGCTGTCGTTCTGGAAAAGATTTTACGCTCCAAGCACGAAGTGCTTGCGGTGATTTGTCAACCCGATCGGATAAACGGCAGAGGAAACAAAATCTCGTTTTGTCCCGTCAAACAGTGCGCGACGGAAAACGGCGTAAAAGTTTTGCAGTATGAAAAAATAAACGAACACATTGACGAAATAGTCGCGTTCGGCGCCGACATAATGGTAACGTGCGCTTACGGACAAATTTTGAAACAACCGATTCTCGATTTGTGTCGACACGGCATTATCAACGTCCATGCGTCCCTTTTGCCCGAATATCGTGGATCGTCCCCGGTAGAATGGGCGATCATCGACGGCAAAGATAAAATCGGCGTAACGATTATGCAAACGGCGCTCGGTGTGGATACGGGCGACATAATCTGTCAAAAAAGTTTCACGTTAAACGGTGACGAAAACGCGGCGGAGGCTTTGGAAAAGTTGAGTTACGTCGGAGCCGACCTGCTTGTGGAGACGCTTGATCTGATCGAAAGCGGAAAAGCGACGTTTACAAAACAAGACGAAAAAAGCGCGACGCATACAAGAATGTTCGACAAAGAAGACGGTTTGATCGACTTTGGAAAAAGCGCGCTTGTCGTGCATAATTTTGTCCGCGGCGTCAATCCCCGTCCGGGGGCGTTTACGTTTTGCCCGAACGGCAGACTAAAAGTGTTAAAGGCGGAACCGACTCCGGGAACGGGAGGAACGGTTCCGGGCGAAGTGGTCGTTTCGTCATCGAAAGAGGGACTGACGGTAAAGTGCGGCGACGGATATATCCGTCTTTTGACCGTGCAGGGAGAAAACAGCAAGGCGATGGACGCGAAAACGTACCTACTGGGTAAAAAAATGGCGGTAGGGACGGTCCTTGGTAAAAACGGAGATACGATTTGACGGGGAAGGATATAAAAAACGCGGCGGAAATCGTCATGCATATTTTGACGGACGGCGCGTATGTGCATATCGAATTGAAAGATCGGACGTCAAAAGCCGTCCGTATGCTCGTTTACGGGACGCTCGAAAAGTATTTTGAAATCGAATGCATTTTGTCGCAGGTTTGCAAAACAAAACCGAAAAACAATTTACGCGGGCTTTTGTATGTGTCCGCGTATGCCGTCAAAAATTCTTTTCAACCGTATAACGTGACGCTTAACGCCGTTTTTGACGCTTTGGAAGGAAGCGGCAAGGGCGCGGTCAAGGAGTTTTTTGCGGCGGTATTGGGAAAAATCAACCGCGCGGAATATGTTCTTCCCGCAAAAGGGAAAAAAGGATACGAAGAAATCGCGTTCAATATGCCGTCTTGGCTTATCGGTATGTATAAAAAAGATTATCCGGACGACTACGAATCGGTTATTCTTAATTCCGCGCACAAAAAAACGCACGTCGTCGTCTATGACAAGACGGTCGGTTGTCCGGAAGGCGCTTTTAAGACCGATTATGGCTTTTACATCGGAGAAACGGAAAAAATAAAGACGGAATTTGACGACGGCAAAGTGACGTTTATGAGTCTCGGTTCCGTTTATATCTGCGAGGCGGTCGGAGACGTCGTCGGGGAAAAAGTGTTGGACTGCTGCGCGGCGCCCGGCGGAAAAAGCGTTTTTCTTGCGAAAAAGGGGGCGTGCGTCACCGCGTGCGATATTCACAAACATCGTCTTGATCTGATTGACGCGTATGCCCGACGGACGAAAACGTCGATCGAGTGCCTTTTGCAGGACGCAACCGAAGAAAAAAGCGATTTTATCGAAAAATACGACGTTGTCCTTTGCGACGCGCCTTGCAGCGGTTTCGGCGTTATCGATAAAAAACGGGATATCGTCTTTTCGAGAAAATTCGACGATATCGTCGCGCTCGCCGCTTTGCAGGGAAAAATTTTGCAAAACGTTGCGAAATATATCAAAAAAGGCGGACTGCTGGTATATTCGACGTGTACCGTTTTCGATCGGGAAAACGGTGCCGTTATTCGGGAATTTTTGGAAAAGAATCGGGATTTTTCCCTTGAAAAAATGCCGATACCTTTTGAAAACGACGGGTGGAAACAGTTTTTGCCCGACGGAAAAGGAATGGAAGGATTTTTTGTATGTCGTATGAGAAAAAAATGAGTTTACAGGACTTTTCAAAAGAACAACTCGGCGAGGTTTTGAAAGATTTTCCCGCTTTCAGGGCAAATCAGGTGTATTTGTGCGCCATGCAGAACAAAGAGTACGACGAAATGACGACCGTTCCAAAAAATATCGTGGCGTTTTTGTCGGAAAGGTATGCTGCGACTGCGGTAAAAATCCATAAAGTTTTTTTGGGAAAAGACGGTACGGAAAAGTACCTTTTTTTGCTCGGCGACGGGAATATGATCGAAGGTGTATTTATGCCGCACGACTACGGGAATACCCTTTGCGTCAGTACGCAAGTCGGGTGTCGGATGGGGTGCGCTTTTTGCGCTTCGACGCTGAACGGGCTTGTGCGCAACCTGACGGCGGGAGAGATCCTCGGACAGGTTTTGAGCGTTAACGCGCGCCGGAAAGGCACGCTTAAAAAAAGAGCGATTACCAATATCGTTTTGATGGGAAGCGGCGAGCCGATGGACAACTACGAAGAAGTGACGACCTTCCTTCGTCTTGTTTCCGCCGAAGGCGGAATCAATATTTCTCTTCGGAATATTTCTCTTTCCACATGTGGGCTGGCGGACAAAATAAGACTGCTTGCTGGCAGCGGTTTGAGCGTGACGCTTACGATCAGTTTGCACGCGCCGACCGACGAGATGCGGGATACGATAATGCCCGTAAATAAAAAATATAAGATCGCCGAAGTGCTCGACGCGGCGAGATATTATTTTGCGAAAACAGGTCGCAGAGTCGTATTGGAGTATTCGTTGATCGACGGCGTCAACAGTAAAGTGGGCGACGCCAAACGCCTTGCGCGACTTTTGCACGGGTTTTCGTGCCACGTCAACCTCATCAATCTGAACTATGTCAAGGAAAGGAATCTGCGCGGCGTCGATAAAAGAACCGTCGAGGCTTTTTCCGCCGCATTGGCGGAAGAAGGGATCAGTAACACCCTTCGCCGATCGATGGGTAACGATATCGGCGGCGCGTGCGGTCAATTGCGCAGAAAATTCGTGGGGGAAGGCGATGATTGAGCAAGGCACGGTTATAAAAGCGGTTGCCGGCGCGTACACCGTTCGTCTCCCGGGCGGAGACAGCGTGTGTTCGGTACGCGGCAGAATCAAAAAAGATTTCGATATTTTCGTCGGCGATAAGGTCGAGACGGAAGATAACGTTATCATCAATGTCCTGCCGCGAAAAAACGTGCTGATTCGTCCGTACGTTTCCAACGTGGATTTTTTGTTTATCGTCCTTGCCTGCGTGCCCGAACCCGATTTTGTGCTGGTCGAAAAACTCCTTCTGAATTGTCGCAAAGAGGGGATCGGGACGGCGATTGTGTTTAACAAATGCGATTTGGCGGATAAAAACCAAGCCCGAGCGCTGCTCGAACCGTATAAAAACGACGCGGAACTCTTTTTTGTCAGTGCCAAAACGGGCGAAGGAAAGGAAGAACTGCTTTCGTTTATACAAGGTAAAACGGTTTGCTTTGCCGGACAAAGTGCGGTCGGAAAAACGTCCCTTATTTCGTTGCTCGCCGAAAAAGAACTGCTTACGGGAGAATTGAGCCGCAAAATCAAACGCGGCAAAAACACGACGAGGACGGTAGAGATTCATGAAATCAGCGGCGGTTTTGTCGTCGATACCTGCGGTTTTTCCGTGGCGGAAAGTATCGATATCAAGCCGGACGACCTCGTTTATTATTACGACGAATTCGTCAAGGTGCAGTCCCTTTGTCGGTACGGGAATTGCAAACATATAAACGAACCGGGATGCAAAGTGAAAGAGATGCTTGCAAACGGAGAGTTTGACAAAAACAGATATAACAGATATATTAAATTGTATACGCAGTTGACGGAAAGGAGAAAAAAACTGTATGACTGAAATTCTGGTTGCGCCCTCGATTTTAAGCGGCGATTTTGCGAATATGGAAAAATCGGTTCACGATTTGGAAAAATGGGGCGGCGATTGGGTTCACTGCGACGTTATGGACGGGATTTACGTCCCGAATTTTACGTTCGGAATGCCGATGATAGAGGCGCTGCGGAAGATTACGAAAAAAACGCTCGACGTCCATTTGATGATGACAAAGCCCGAAACGTATATAGAGCGCTTTGCCGACGCCGGAGCGGATATGATTACCTTTCATCCCGACGCGTCCGAAAATCCGTCTTTGTGCCTGAAAAAAATCAAAGATAAAGGAAAAAAATGCGGTATCGCTTTTAATCCGAACGTAGATATCGACGCCTATTCCGATTTGTTCCCGATGTGCGATATGATTCTTGTTATGACCGTTTATGCCGGTTACGGCGGACAGAAATTGATACCGGAATGCGTCGAAAGAGCCAAAAAGGTGGTCGGTTTGCTGCAAGAAAAGGGACTTGATATCCCGGTGGAAGCGGACGGCGGCGTGACGACCGAAAATGCGAAAACTTTGACCGATGTCGGAGTGACCGTGCTTGTCGCGGGCAGTGCCGTTTATAAAGCGGATAATCCGTCCGAGGCGATCTTAAAAATCAAAGGAACGCACAAATAAAAATCGCATTACATATACTGTCCTTACATAGGGGAGTCAAAAATGAGATTTATTTGTATAAATTGTCCGAAATTTATAAAAAAAATAATCAGTTATTTTACAAAAAGAGGATAAAATTTGTTTACAACGAAAGAATTGACCGAAATAAGCGAAAACCTGAGCCGCATGCACCCGACGGCGGGGTGCGAATTGCGTCACGGTACCGTATTCGAATTGCTGGTTGCCGTGATTTTAAGCGCACAATGTACCGATAAAAGGGTGAACGAAGTGACGGAAAAACTTTTCAAGGTGTATAATACGCCCTTTCAAATCGCCGCGCTTTCGATCGAGGAATTGAAACCGTACATATTCAGTTGCGGTTTTTATAACAACAAAGGGAATAATATCATTGCGATGAGTCGGGAACTCGTCGAAAAATACAACGGCGAAGTACCGTGCGATTTTGACGCGCTTGTTACTTTGCCCGGTGTGGGAAGAAAGACGGCGAGCGTCGTACTCAGCGTCGGTTTCGGTATCCCGGCGATGCCTGTCGATACGCACGTCAACCGCGTCTCCAAAAGAATCGGTTTCAGCGACGGCAGTACCGTTGAAAAAGTGGAAGAAGATCTGAAAAAGGTTTTTCCGCCCGAAGCGTGGAATCATTTGCACCATACGCTTATTTTTCACGGACGGTATGTTTGCCACAGTCGTAAACCCGATTGCGAAAAATGTCTTTTGACAGGCTATTGTAAATACTATAAGGAAGAAGAAAAATGTTTTTAGACGAAGTAATCATTTACTGTAAAGCCGGAAACGGCGGCGACGGGTGCGTTGGATTCCATCGGGAAAAATACGTGCAGAAAGGCGGACCGGACGGAGGAGACGGCGGCAAAGGGGGCAGTATCTATATCCTTGCCGATCCGGAAATGACGACGCTGATCGATTTTCGCTACAAACAGCACTACCGCGCCGCCAACGGACAACCGGGCGGCGGAAAAAATATGTTCGGACAAAAAGGCGAGGATCTCATTATCAAAGTGCCCTGCGGTACCGTCATAAGCGACGCCGAAACGGGCGGTATTCTGGTTGACGCTTTTGAAGCCGGCGAAAAAACGCTTCTTCTTGCCGGCGGCAGAGGGGGAAGAGGAAACGCCCGGTTTGCAACGGCGATAAAACGGTCGCCCGCTTTTGCCGAAAACGGCGAAAAAACGATCGAAAGAAAGTTAAAAATGGAATTAAAGACCATTGCCGATGTCGGTTTGGTCGGATTCCCGAACGTCGGGAAGAGCACTCTTCTCAGCGTCATCAGCGCGGCGCGTCCGAAGATAGCGGATTATCCTTTTACGACGCTTACGCCGAATCTCGGCGTGGTTAAGCATTATGATTCGAGTTTTGTCGTCGCGGATATCCCGGGGCTTATCGAGGGCGCGGCGGAAGGACAGGGACTCGGACATCGCTTTTTGAGACACGTGGAACGGGTGCGGCTTATCGTGCATGTGGTGGATGTGTCGTGCTCGGACGGACGGGACGCGGCGAAAGATTATGAGATTATCAGAAAAGAACTCAAATCATATAGCGAGATGCTATACGGTTTGCCCGAAATCGTGGTCGCGAACAAATGCGACGTACTTGCCGACGAAGACGCTCCGACCGCGCTTTCCGAGAAAATCGGTTGCCGTGTGTATCCTATCAGCGCGACCACCGGACAGGGCGTTAAGGAACTTCTGGACGCGGTGAGTGAGAAATTGAAAGAATTGCCCCCGCTTGCGCCTCTTGAATTTACGCGGTACGAATACGAAGCCGTCGATAAGGACAGCGTAAATATAGAAATGCATAACGGCGTATATTACGTTACGGGCGGATACGTGGAAGAATTGGCAAGAAAAGCGTATTTGGACGACAACGACAGTTTCAACTGGTTTCAGAAAAAACTGCGTGAAAGAGGTATTATAGATATGCTCCGCGAAAAAGGCGCAAAGGACGGAGATACCGTTTGCGTACTTGACCTTGCGTTTACCATGATGGATTAAAAAAGGAAGAAAACGATGAAAAAAATGATTTTCGGGACGGATTGGGCAGGCGACGCCGACGACGTACTCGCGTTGAAAGTGCTTTTGGAGGCGCATAAACGAGGAATGGTCGAACTGCTCGGTATATCTATCGACGACTGTTTGTCCTGCTCGGTGGCATCGGTGGACGGCTTTTTGAAACAATACGGCGTTTCGTTCCCGATCGGTATCGATCTGAAAGCGAAAGGGACGGAAAGACCGACTTATCAAAAAAGGCTCGCAACCTATTCCGCAATGAAAAACGAGGACGCCGAAGACGGCGTGCGGTTGTACAGAAGACTCCTTGCTGAATCGGACGAAAAAGTCGACATAATCGAAGTCGGTTATTTGCAGGTGCTTTGGAATCTTCTTCGATCTTCCGGGGACGATATTTCTCCTCTTTCGGGAATCGAACTTGTTAAACAAAAAGTCGAAAAACTGTGGATAATGGGCGGGAAATGGAATGTTGTCGGCGGCAGGGAAAACAATTTGTGCTGTTTTCGTTGGGCAAGGCGCGCGGCAAACGGAATATGCAGGCTTTGGCCTACGGAAATCACCTTTTTGGGCTACGAAGTCGCGAATAAGGTCGTAACCGGCAGCAAATTAAAAGACGGAGACGTTTTGAAACAAGTCCTTATCGATTATAACAGCCCGCAAGGGAAAAAAGGCTCTTGGGATCCGATGCTTACCTATCTTGCATGTGTGCAAAACGAGCAAAAAGCCGGTTATGCGCGCGTCTCGGGAAAGGCAAGGGTAAACCGGTTCAGCGGCAGGAATTATTTTACGGTAACGGAAAGCGGAAAACATTTTTACGTTGTAAAATGCCAAGAAGACGCCTACTATGTCGACCGAATCGACGGCGTGCTGGCAGGGGAAGATTTTGCCGAAAAGGATTGATAAAAATCTTTTTCAAAAAAATCCGAAAATATATGTAAAATCCCTTGCATTTTGAAAATTAATTTGCTATTATATACGTGCACTTGCGGTAGAGATACCGAAAAGGCAGGTACCTTTGTAAGTCTGTATGCGGGAGTGGCTCAGTGGTAGAGCGTCGCCTTGCCAAGGCGAATGTCGCGGGTCCGAATCCCGTCTCCCGCTCCAAAAAGCAGTCTTATACAGAAGTAGGAATGGTATGGCACCATAGCCAAGTGGTAAGGCAGAGGTCTGCAACACCTTCACCTCCAGTCCGAATCTGGATGGTGCCTCCAAATTTTTCTTCGCCGTTGTGGCGGAATAGGCAGACGCAAGGGACTTAAAATCCCTCGGTAGCAATATCGTACCGGTTCGACCCCGGTCAACGGCACCACATTTCAAAAATATCCCGATCGGTTTTTGCCGGTCGGTTTTTTTATACTTGACAAAAAACGGATGTGCCCGTATACTTAAAAAATTATGAAAAAGAAGTATTACGGGCTTTTTTTGATTCCACTTACCATGATGCCGAGCGTCAATTTCGGCTCATATTACGGCATCGGCAATCGATATAAGGCGTCCTATAAGAAATCCGACGTTATTTTTGATATATCGTCGCAGAGATCGGATGAGAAAGCGTTGACCGTTATGAGTTATAACGTGCGAACTCTTTCCAAAGCGGATAAAGACGAAAAGAGTTGGTATTGCCGTGCCGACTACGTCGTCAGGACCGTCGCCGAAGCGAAACCGGATATTATCGGCTTTCAGGAAGCGATGCGAAAGCATGTCGACTTTTTCAAAAAACATTTGAAGGGGTATACGTTTGTCGAAACGTATCGGGATAAAAAACTGTTTTCGGAAGGAACGACGGTTGCTTTTGCGACCGATCGGTTTGAAGAAAAAGAGCGGCGGCATTTATGGTTGAGCGATACGCCCGAAAAGCAGTCGAAACTGCCCGGAAGTCGGCATTTCAGAGACGTAACGGCGTTGCAACTATTCGATCGTCGGACAAATAAGACTTTTTTTCTATATAATACACATCTCGGAATTCATGAAAATGTGCGCGTACAGCAAATGCGTATTCTGAAAAATATTATTATCGGAAACGACGCGCCCGTCGTGTTGATAGGCGATTTTAACGATTATGACGACTCCGAAACATATAAAATCGCGTCTTCCTTTTTAAGTGACGCTCGCCTTTGTGCGCGCGCGTCCGACAAAGACGGCGCGACTTTTCATGGATACGGGCTTTATCCCGACGAAAGACGAATCGATTACTGTTTTACATCGGACGGTTTTTCGGTCGACTCGTACAGCGTCAACCGAACGGTTTACGACGGAATCTATCCGAGCGACCATTTTCCGCTTATTATTTCTTTAAGATAAATATTTTTTTACTATGCAAAAATCAAAAAACACGGAGAAAAAAATGAGTAACACAAGCCAAAATGAAGGTTTATCCCAAAAGCAAAAGGCGTTTATTATTACGGCGATCGTTTTGATTGTCGTTATCCTTGTCGGCGTGGCGGGTTATTTTTATTTGCAGAAGAAAAGAAACGATCGTTCGGACGAGTCGCAGAATCTGATTTTGACGGCGGACGGATTTTCTTTGCAAAAGACCGAAGACGGATACGCGGTGTACCGGTATACGGGTAGCGAACGTGACGTAACCGTGCCGCAAACATACGACGGCAAACCGATTACGGCGATTTTGTCTTTGGCTTTTTCGGATAATACCGCCTTGTTTTCGGTGACTTTGCCGGCAAGTGTGTCCGAAGTGGAAAAAGAGGCTTTTGCGGGCTGTCTGAATCTCAGCGTCGTTTATTGCGAAAGGGACGATATTTTTAAGACGGGTTGGAATAAAGGTACGACGGCGGCGTTGTCCGTTGCGCACAGGACGCATTCGTTTGAAGTGTGCGCGGTTTCGGCGCGTTATCTTGCCCGTCCGGGCGACTGCCGCCACTATGCCGTCTATTATAAGTCGTGTTTGTGCGGCGAAAAGGGAAGCGAGACTTTTGAAGATACGAAAAGCGGATACGGCGAACATAAAAACGTCAGAGACGTCGAACCTTGTGCGGCGACCTGTACCGAAAACGGCTTTTCTGCGGGAAAATATTGCGACGACTGCAAGCGTTTTGTTTCGGGCGGAGAAATAACCGAAAACGCCCTCGGACATACCTATGAAAAGTTGACGATAACGGAACCGTACGTTTGCGCAAACGGCGAAACGATTTTGCCCGGCAGAAAGGCAAGTTGTTCCGAAAATGAAGAAAACGTATGGAAATGCGTACGGTGCGACGCGTTATATCGGGAAGAAGGCGAGCCGAAGCACGGCCATACGGTTGACGAATGGGAAAAGACGGGCGAGGAGAAAAAATCGGGCGGAACGGCATGCGAAACGGTCGTAAAATACAGCGGCGTCTGTAAGGAGTGTAAAGCCGTCGTCGAAACAAGCGAAACGGTGGTAATGCACGATTTTTATACGGTAATTACGAAAGAAGCGGATTGCTCGCAGTCGGGAGAAAAGAAAACGTTCTGCAAAAACGACGGTTGCCGCTTTTATGACGTCGCGTACAAAACGATTTCGTTCGACGTGCCCTCGGGCGTGGACGGACACTTGTGGCAAATCGATTCGAAAAAAGGATCGCTCGTCGAGTATTCCTGCGAGCACTGTTCGGCGACGAAAAAGGCGTTTTGTTCCGAGGATTCTTCCGCGACAATCGATTCGGTGGCGGATGTGGAAGAAATAGCCTTATCCACGGCGTCTATCAGTCTTGACGACGGGATCAAATCGGGGTTAAGCGGTAAAAACGTTTCCGTTTCGGCGACGGTGGCGGATAACGACGCGGTATCGCAAGCTAAAAATTCGTTGACGGCGGAAGAACGGAAGTTGCTCGGAACAAGGGACGTGTATTCTTTTACGATGCGTGTTGCCGGCGATTCGGTAAGCGACCTCGGCGGCGAAGCGACAATCAGGATTCCGTATCGGATCGAGCCGGGCGAAAGCGTCGATAAGGTGGTCGTTTGGTACTTTGCCGAAAACGGTACGCTGGAAAAGATCGACGCTTTTTACAGTGAAACGGACGGAAAAGGATATGCGACGTTTGCGACGACGCACTTTTCGCTTTATACGGCAACGGGACTGAGCAACGAGGATTATTGCGCTTGTTACGGACATGACGAAGAAAACCTCTTTGTGCAAGAGGCAACCTGTTTTGAAAACGGCTATACGTTATGTTTGAGGTGCGGCAAACAAACGGCGGTAAGCGAGCGACTTGAACATGTTTTCGTCGTTCGGACAAAAAAGGAAGCGACGTGTAGTAAAGAAGGAATCGCTCTTCACGTTTGCGCTTTATGCGGCGCAACATACGAAAGCGGAATTCCTGCCGTCGGACACGATTATCACGTCGCCGAAAAGACGGAACCGACTTGCACCGCCGAAGGGGAAATCTTGTACCGGTGCAAACTTTGCGGAGACGAATACGAAACCGTTTCAACACGAAAAGAGCATACTTTTCAAACCGTTTCGGTGGAAAGAACGTGCGTAAGCGACGGATATACCGTCAAGACCTGTTTGGTATGTAACGCGGTTTTTTATTCCGATTTTTCGGAAAAGGCGGAACATCGATTCGGGGAAGAATGGATATGTCGGGGAGACGGACATAGCCGCGCTTGTATCGTGTGCGGAGCGCAGGGATCCAAGGAGGCTCACGTTTTGTCGCGGGCGACGGCGACGGAGCAAGAAGACGTGCATTGTACGGTGTGCGGATATGTCGTTTCTTCTCCGATCGGTCATGAACACGCTTCCGTTCGGAAAATAACAAAGCAAGCGCCGACATGTACACGGGACGGCAATACGGATTATTATGTGTGTTCGTGCGGAAAGAAATTCTTTGACTCCGAATGCGCGAATGAAATATTGAACGCGGATGCAACCGTTTTGAAAGCGACGGGACACAGTCCGCAAAGGAAAGAGGGAAAAGAGCCTACTTGTACCGAAAAAGGCTATACGGAAAGCAGCGTTTGCGCGGCATGCGGAACGGTTCTGAAAGCAAGCGTTTCTCTTGACGAAAAGGGACACGCCTACCGGGGTACTGTCGTACCGCCGACATGCACAGACGGCGGATATACCGAATTTACTTGCGACGTGTGCAAGGATACGTACAGAAGTGAAGTCGTCGAGCCTGCCGGACATCGGTATATTGCGGAAGTGACTATGCCTACATGTACGGAGAAAGGATATACGACATACACATGCCGAGTTTGTAAGGATTCTTACGTCGGAGACGAAAAAGAAGCCGTAGGGCACAGTTATAAACGGGAATGGTCCGTTTCGTCGGAACAGCATTGGCACGTTTGTACCCGATGCGGACAATCCGGCGAGAAATCGGCGCACATCCCCGACCGTGAAAAAGCGACGGAAGAACGGGGCGTCTTTTGCTCGGTATGCGGCTTCGAAACGGAAAAAGCCGTCGTTCACGTTTGTGCGGCGGCTGAAAAGGTTTGTTATAAAGAGGCGGATTGCGAACACTCGGGCAATCGCGAATACTATGTCTGCCGATGCGGAAAGTGGTACTCGGACGCGGCTTGCAAGGAAGAAATAACGGACAAAAGCGTTGTTTTGACTGCGCCCGTCGGACATGATACCTCGGAAACGGCAGCGGTGTCGGCTACCTGCACCGAGGCAGGTTATACCGCCGGGTTGTATTGCAAGAATTGCGGACAATATATCTCCGGACACGAAGTAACCGAGCCTATTGGGCATGCTTACGGCGAAGTCCGCCGTTTCGATGAAAACGGACATTGGTCGGAATGCGTACGGTGCGGAGATAAGACAAATACGGAATCGCATGACGATCTTGCCGTATGGCAAAAAACGGAAGAAGGACATTTTCACGCCTGCTCGCTATGCGGCTATCGGACGGAAACGGTCGCGCATTCGCCCGATAGGACCGAGCCGACGGAAACGGACGACGTAGCATGCAGCGTATGCGGTTATATCATAGCGGTAAAACTAAATCATATCCACCGCTTTGAATATGTTTCGGACGGTACGTTCCATTGGCGTGCATGCGGTTGCGGCGAGACGGAAGAAAAAGAAGTATGCCGTGGCGGCGAGGCGACGTGTCGGGAAAAAGCCGTTTGTGAAATCTGCGGAAACAAATACGGTCAACTCGACGAGCACAAAGGGGACGGGATTTTGCATTTCGACAAAGAAAGTCACTACGAATTGTGCACGGTGTGCTTTGAAAAAACAAACGAAACGCAACATAACCTTGCGAAAACGGTAAAGGAAGCGACTTGTACCGAACCCGGATATTCGTTGCGGTCTTGTACCGTTTGCGAATATGTCGGCGAAAAATACGACGAAACAAGCGAACTGGGACACTTGTTTGAACACTACGTTTCGGACGGAGACGCGACCTGCTTTGCCGACGGAACGGAAAGAAGTCGGTGCGCGCGTTGCGAAAAAACGGACGTCCGTGCCGAACAAAACAGCAGGTTGTCGCATACGGCGTCTTCCGCGGTTATCGAAAACAGTCGGTACGCAACATGCGAAGAAGACGGCTCCTACGACGAAGTCGTTTACTGCTCGGCATGCGGAACCGAACTGGAACGGACGAATAAAAAAATCGAAAAACTCGGTCACCGACTCGGCGAAGAATGGGAAGCCGACGAAGAAGGACATTTCAGAACGTGCGAAAGATGTTCGGAAAAAGTCGGATTCGAGACGCATACGCCCGATATAGAGGCGCCGACCGAAGAAGATTGCCAGACGTGCACCGTCTGCGGCTATATTATGCAAGAAAGGGTGCCGCACACGCACGTGTTTGACAGAAAGGCAGTCGAAGAGCGGTATCTTGCGCAAGCGGCGGGATGTAATTCTCACGCCAATTACTTTTACAGTTGCGCTTGCGGTGAAAAAGGTACGGAACTGTTTGTGGACGAGGAGAGTCCGTTTGCACCGCACTCCCTGGTATGCGAAGTATACTCCGGGTATATAAAAACGCAAGCGACATGCCGCGATCATGCGACGTATTGGAAACATTGCTATAATTGCAATTATGTTTCGGATACGGAGTACTTTGTCGATGACAAAAGCGATCTTGCCGAACATACGCCGTCAAACGCCGTTCGGGAGAATCAAACGGACGCGACCTGTATGCAGGCGGGGGCGTTCGACGAGGTCGTGTATTGCGCCGTATGCGGAGAAGAACTGTCGAGGATCAATCGGGCTATCGCGGCAACGGGACATACTCAAAGCGAAACATGGTATATGACGGAGACGGCGCATTATCATTTGTGTACAATATGCGGTGAAAAGTTGTCCGAAGAAAGTCACGTTCCCGATTTTGACAGACCGACCGAAGAACACGGGGTTACCTGTTTGATTTGCGGCTATGAAATAGAAAAAGCGTCGGAGCATGTTCACGTTTATAATCGGAAAATAAAAGACGGCTATTTTGCGAGCGAAGCGACCTGTGTGACAAAATCGACTTACTATTTCAGTTGTGCATGCGGCGAGAGAGGAGCGGAAACGTTTGAAGACGAAGACGGCGAATATGCCGAACACGTTTTTGAAGAAGTAATTCACGGCGATTATAGAAAATCGGACGCTACCTGTATCTCCTATGCCGTTTATTACAAGTCTTGCAAAAATTGTAACGCGGTATCGGAAGAGACTTTTGAAGATATGCAAAGCGGATACGGAGAACACGTAAAGTCGGCGGCGGAAAAACTTGTAATTACGGAAGCGACTTGCACCGAAGACGGTGCGTACGATCTTGTTTGCACGTGCGTTGTCTGCCATGTCGAAATGGAAAGAACGCCGATGGTCGAACAAAAGAAAGGACACGCTTACGACGAAATCGGATACGAATGGTCGGACGACGGTCTTTCTTGTACGGCATACGCCGTATGCAGTCGGGACGGCAGTCATATACTGAATGAAAGCGCGTCGGTGTCCTTGACGACAAGGACCGAACCGAATTGCACGCAGGACGGAACCGCCGTATACGAGGCGAGTTTTATCAGCGAAGAATTTGTCGGGCAGACGAAAATCGTAAAACTGCCCGCTTGGGGACACGGCGAAAGCGGAGAATGGAAATCGGACGAAACGGGGCACTACCGTGAATGCTGCGAATGCGGAGCAAAACTGACCGTATATGCGCATACGCCCGATTATGAATTTGCTACCGAAGATCACGGCGTACACTGTACGGTGTGCGGATACGAAATAACAGGCAAAGCCGAGCACGTACATATATTCGATCGGGAGGCGGCTGAACCTTCTTATCTCGTCTTACCCGCGACTTGCACGACGCACGCCGTTTATTATTACAGTTGTTCTTGCGGAGCGTGCGGAACGGAAACGTTCGAAACGGATTCTTTTGCCGAACACGTCTGGGCATACCGCCATATAGACAATACCGAAACGCATGAAAAGTATTGTACCGTTTGTACCGAATCGACAACGGAAAACTGCTGTTTTTCCGATGACGTCTGTACGGAATGCGGCGGAGGCAAACAGCAAACGCAACCGGTGGCGGATACCATGCCGAGGACGGTTTCCCTTTACAGTGCCGCATTCGGATATATCGCCGACGTGACAAATCTGATTTTCGGTTATAACGATTATCTCGAAATCGACCTAACGCCTTATATGATATTCGGTGAAGTATATACGGCGGCGATGAGCGATAACAATATTGCGGACGTATCGCTTAACGGCTTTATACTTGTCGTCGGTTATTTTGAGGCGGAAAGTCTGATTGTCATTCTGATGTAGCGATTATTTCGATTGCTTCGACATATTCGCCGTTCTGATAAACGCAGACAAACGTCTCGTCGTGCGTGTACACAAGATAAAAAACGGACGAAGAGAAAGGAAGGGGGGAGACGGAAAGTTTTCCCCCTTTTTGCGTGACAAACACGTTTTTGGCGTCGGGTGTCCGCGCGATAAAGCGGAATCCGTCTTTTGTCTGAACGATGTCGGAAAGGACGTCGAAAGACGCGTCGTCGGTCGTTTGCAGCGCGTGAAGAGACGAATCGATTACGACGGTTTTGTCGCAAACAAGATAGATATTTTCTCCGTCCGATCGTATCGCGCGGACGTCAAGAGATCCGAGCGATATTTTTTCCGACCGGTTATTCGTTTGATAAACGCCGGCAAAGACGACGTTTTCTTTTTGTTCGACTGTCAAAAAACCGTTTTGTCGCGGCGATATGAAAAGCAGACTTGTTTCGGTCGAGTAAATTTTTTTCCCGGACGTCGTCGCATTGCTTTTATTCACGTCCAAAGAAAACCAACCGGAATCGGATGTAAAGAACACGCGGAAAAAATCTTCATATTCGAAGTAGTCGATAATCATGCCGCGATCGAGCGCGCGAAATGTCATAACACCGTCGCTGTATGCGAATACGACCGATTCTTTTTCGTAGGAGGCAAACAGCAAAAACCCGTTTTTTATCGGTGCTACGGTCGTATGCGCAGGCGTTTCTATCTGAAATGAATCGTATTCTTTGAAGTCGTATGAAACGATGCGAACGACGCTTTTTTTCGCGTTGTTTTCGTCGATTACGACGATTCCGCACGGAGATAATTGCGAAAACAGGTATGTTTCATTTTCAAAAACGGGGCAGACGGAAAGAAGATTGTTTTGAAAATCGCTTTTAACGATACCGACGCAAAAAGAAGAAGAAGCGACATCGCCCGATTCCGCTTCGGAAGAAACGACGGTATAATAGCCGTCTTGTACGGGTAAAACGTTTTCAAGTTTTATTTTTCCGTTTCCGTATATTTTTTGCAAGCGGTTATCTCCCGAAGACAGACGGGGAACCACGTCGTCGTATATTTTTGTTTCCGTCGTCGTCTCGTTTGGAAGATCGGACTTATCGTCGGCGTTTTCTTCCGGATTATCGGGGATCGATTCGCTGTTTGGCAGGGGAGAATCGTTATTATCGTTCAAATCGATAACGGTTATTCCGCTTGCGTCCGATGGCAACGGACTTTTTCTTTCGAAAACGGCAAAAGTCAGGAATACGATCAGTAAAAAAAGGAAAGTATAAACGACCGTCGGGAGAAACTTTTTTATTTTTTTCATTTTTCACCTCTTTTGCCCGACAGTATACGAAAGAAAATCGGTCGTGTGTTCGGTGTGGCAAAAAAAGTGAAAAAAAGAGACGTTACGTCATTTTATTTACAAACGGATAAAATCTTTTCGACAATGTTTTTGTTGACGTCGCGCATTTCTTTTTTCGCGCCCGACGGCGCTTTTGCTTCGCGTAAAGCGGTCATTAAATTTTCTTGCGTGAGATTATCCTGTTTGAGCACGGTCACAAGTCCTTGTTTTTCAAAACTTTCCGCATTCAGCACCTGGTCTCCGCGCGACGCGCCTTTGGGCAGGGGAATGCAAACGGTCTTTTTCCCGAGCGCCGCCGTTTCAAATAAAGTGTTCGCGCCTCCGCGACAAACGACAATGTCGGCAAGCGAGAGATAACGCGGCATGTCGTCCGTATAACTCATTTGCGTATAACCGTCGGCGCATACGGAAAAATCCCCGTTTTGCCCTGCAATGTGAATAATATCGTATTCGTTCAGCAGAGCGTCGAGCGATTGATATACGATGTCGTTGATCGGTTTTGCCCCTTGACTGCCGCCGAAAAACAAAACCGTCTTTTTAACGGACGTTTTTTTGGTGCTTGCCGACGGGGAATCCGCCCGAAAGATTTCTTCCCGAATCGGGTTTCCGACAAATTCGCCCCCCGCCGTTTCAGGGAAGGAAGTAAGCGTTTTTGCCGCGAAAGAAGAAACGATTTTGTTGGCAAGTCCCATAGTATAATCCGATTCGTGACAGACAATCGGTATTTTTTTCAGCCGCGCGGCAAAACACGCCGGGACGGAGGCGTAACCGCCTTTTGCAAAAACCACGGCAGGTTGAAGCATGTCAAGAATTTTTTTTGCTTCCGCCGTTCCTTTGCACAGTGAAAAAGGCAGAGCAACGTTGCGAAGAAGTTTTTGTCGGTCAAGTTTGGCGGTCGAAACGGTGTGAAAGGGTATTCCGTAGGAAGAAACGATTTTTTTTTCGATGCCGTTTCCGCCGATAAAGTGTATACAGTCGAAGTGCTTTTTCAGTTCCGGTACCAAAGCAAGGCACGGAATAACGTGCCCGCCCGTACCGCCGCCCGTTAAAATAATGGTTTTCATAGCGATTCTTTTCTCCATAGTATGTTCTTTTTTCAAAAATCGATACAGCTTTCAAAAAAAGTATTGATAAATGTTTGCGTTTGTTTTATAATGGAGTAGAATAAGCAACTTTGTGAGGTATAAAAAATGAAACAATTTTATTTGAAAGCATTTGACCAAACCGAAATCGGTATCGATTTGTGGGACGAAGTGGAAGCCCCGATCGCTTGTATACAAATCTCACACGGTATGGCGGAACATCCCGACCGTTATGACGACTTTGCCCGCTATCTGAACGGTAAAGGATATATCGTGGCTGCCGACGACCACAGAGGACATCGCAGAGGTGCTATCAACGGTGAAAACGGTATGGTATACGGCGACAGTTGGAATCAGACGCTCGAAGATATGGATACACTTTGCGACTATTTGAAAGAGACGTATAAATTGCCCGTTATTCTTTTCGGACACAGTTACGGCAGTTTTCTTTCGCAGTGCTATATCGAACGTCATTCCGACAAATTGGCGGGGTGCGTTTTGAGCGGAACGGCTCATATGAAAAATATGCTCCTTGCTATGGGCAAAATAATAGCCGGCGTTCAGAAGTTTTTGATCGGCGGACAAAAGAAAGGTAATTTTATCAACAAACTCAGTTTCGGCGCGTACAATAAGCCGTTTGAGTCGCAGGGGCAGGAGTTTGCCTGGCTTACGCGCGACAAGGACGTTTGTGCCAAATACGAAGCCGATCCCGATTGCGGATACGTGCTTTGCATAGATTATTACTACTATTTCTTTAAGGGCGTCATGAATATGTACGGAAAGGACGCGAAGACGATTCGTAAGGATTTCCCCCTGATGATCGCATGCGGCAGCGACGATCCGGTCAGCACGCAAACGAAGCAAGCGGTCAAACTCGTCGAATTTTACAAAAGCCTCGGTTTGAATCCCGAATATAAATTTTATGAGGGTGGAAGGCACGAAATTCTGAACGAAATCAACCGTGACGAAGTGTACGCCGATATCGGTACGTTCTTTGATAAAATTCAGAAATAAGGAGATTTTGTATGAAGCTTCTTAAAAAGACTTGTCTTGTCGTTTTCGTTTGTTTTTTTGCATTGTTGACTTTTGCAGCGTGCACAGACAAAGAAAAGGAAGAAGTCACCGTACTGCCGGCAAAAACCGTCAGTATAAATAACGCCGAAGATTTGTTTTCGATCGGACAGTATGCCGGCGAAGCGTATAAAAACTATACGTTAAAACTCGAAAACGATATCGATCTCGGCGGAAAAGCATGGACTCCGGTCGGAGTTTCTCTCGGAAAAGCCTTTATGGGGACTTTTGACGGAAACGGAAAGACGATTATCGGTCTGCATATCGATCCGACCGACGAAGAGGGACAGCCGATCGTCTTCAAACGTTTGCTCGGATGGAACGGTGCAGGAAATCCCGTATACAAAAGCAATAAGATCGTCAAGATGGAGAAGACTTATTTGTCGTCCAACGACGAAGAAGACGAAGAGGACAAAGAGACTTATTATCGTGTGGACGATATTGTTTACGAAGGCGATAACGACGATCCGAACTATATAGATATGGAAGAAAACGGAACGGTCGAGACGAGCACGTCTTTTGCAAGCGTCGGTTTCTTCGGTTATACCAAAGGCGCGACGATCAAGAATGTGACGTTCAAGAGTGCGAATTTGTCGTTCTTTGCCGCGGGTGAAAAGGTCTTCGGCGGAATTGTTTCCGGATACGACGTCGGTTCGTCGTTCGACGCGGTTAGCGTCGTTGACTGCGCTTTGAAAGCGTCCAACGTTTACGAAGAGTATTTTGATTATTATCCCAAATACGCGACGCCCGAACAAATAAAAGCCGAAGCGGTGACGACGCAGTATCTCGGCGGCGTCGTCGGTTTTGCGCAGAACGGCACTTCGGCAAGCCAAAGCGGAGAATACCGTATCCAATACAGCGTTTTCAAAAATGTGGTATCGGAAAACAATACGGTCAATAATTGCAATTTTACCATGCGGTATAAGAGCGGTTTGTCGATAGAAGACAAGGATCAAAACAGTTATATCAAGTATACCGAAAAGCAAGACGATTCGGCAGCGTTCGAAGACGTTTCGTATCCCGGTAAAACGCTTGCCGATCGTTTCTTTGTCAAGGAAGCCTATATAGGCGGTGTTGCCGGCTATATTAAAAACGTCGATTACAGAAACCTGACCGACGGGATGGTCGAGTCCGGAATCGTAATGGAAAACGTGCGAGTCAAAAGCCTGAACAGCGGCGCAAAAACATATGTTGCCGCTCAAAAACTGAATGCGGGCGGCGTTGCCGCTTGCTTGATCGGTGGGAAAGTAACGGACGTAGATGTCGAAAACGTTTGCTTTTATTCCAAAAAATCGGATGGAAAGTGTCTTGTCTTTGACAGCGGATTCGTCGGCGGTTGCTTCGGTTTGACGGAAGCGGCAGTGGTAAATAGCGTTTCCGTAAAGGATATGCATACCGTTATCGGCGTTGACGTGGACAGCGTGCAGAGCGTATGCGCAGGCGGTTTTGCCGCATATGTGAACGGGGACAGCGACATAAGTGATCTTACCGTCGATACGGCGGATATATGGACCAATTATAAGAGCAACGGAGAACTTGCGGCGATTATGGCTGGTTCGGTCGGCGTGCTGCGTGACAGTTGCGTGCGGGGAGAGAACGACGTGAAAAATATCGTTTTTACCGTTGATGATGGCAAAGAAAGCGATTATAAATACACAAACTGCCTTGTCGCACAGGTGTACGGCAATTCGATTTACGAAGGCGGAACGCAGCAAGATTGCTCTATCGGCGATTCGACGCCTTACAGTGAAGTACGCGCGTTAGTTTCCGCCAATAACTACGTAAACGAAGACGGCGAGCAGTCGATTCGTTTGTATCGTATGCAGAACGACAGACATTCCGGTGTGTACGTGACCGTTTGCGGATTGATCGAAAGCGTGAGAAACGACGCCGGCGGCAACTTTATGTATTACCTTGAAGAAGAAGAACTTTTTATTCGCGTCAATAATAGCGATGTGGAAGTAAACGGAAACATGATTAAGTCCGACGGTACGTACTATTGCTATAACGATATTGCCGGGAAATGGAATCAGATAAAAGAAGGAACCGCCGATTCCGTCAAGACGTGGAGCGCGGACAAAAAATACGCCGTAAGCGAATGGTTTTATAAAGTCGAACTGCCGTCCTCTTGGTACGGAAAAACGGTCGGCGCCGACGGAGAATATTTTACCTATAATCAGTCGGAAGGACGTCTGAATGACGTGGCGTCAACCGATTCTTTCCGTGAAGAAACGACGTATTATATTAAAAAAGATTCCGATAAATATGTGCAGGCATACGAATTGCGTGTAAGCGTTTATGCCGAAAACGGGGATCCGATCGTTATCGAAAAAGGAAAAACAGAAGACGACGATTTGCTTGCCGACGGTATCAAGTATTCGCTGACAAAACAGGAATATCAAGACCGTGATGCAAGCGTGTGCGCAGCGGAAGCGTTTATGAATAAGTATTTTGTAAACGGCGCTTTTGTGCCCGCGATGGACGGATCGGTGATTAAGGACGCCGACGGCCGCGATTTTTCAAAATACGAAATCGTGACGGGAAGGCCGGAAGTAAAAGATGGTTTTTCCAAATAATTGTTTTTCAACCCGAAAAACGGTTGACAAAACAAAAAATCATTGATATTATATAGAAGCAAAGCAGAAAAGTCTCACCATAAGTTTCCGAGCGAAATGGTTTCTTTAATATCGATACGTTATTATAGAATAGGTGCGTTGTTTTCTTGCGGCGCACCTATTTTTATATTCGGAGGGCAAGAACTATTTTTAAGGAACTGCAAATCAATGAAAGTATCGTCGCAAGAGAAATGCTCGTTATCGACGAAAACGGACAGAAACTCGGTATTTTGCCGCGCGACGAAGCGTTGCGGATTTCCGAATTTCGCAATCTTGATCTCGTGAGTATTTCACCGAACTCGAAACCCGTCGTTTGTAAAATCATGGATTACGGGAAATATCGGTTCGATATGATCAAGAAGGAAAAAGAAGCGAAAAAAGCACAAAAAATTATCAAGATAAAAGAAGTAAAACTTTCGCAGACTATTGATATCGGGGATATCAATACGCGACTGAAACAGACATCGGCTTTTTTGCAGGAAGGAGATAAAGTAAAGGTTTCCATAAAGATGTTCGGTCGTCAGATGGCACACCCGGAGATAAGCGTGCAGGTTTTGGAAGACTTCTATGCAAAATTGGCTGACGAAGCAGTTTTGGAGAAAAAACCGACGGCAGAAGGCAGAATCGTTTATATGATGCTTGCGCCGTCGTCAAAAAAATAAAAAATACATTTTATAAAGGAGAGCAGATACTATGCCGAAAATGAAAACCCATACCGGGGCAAAAAAACGTTTCAGATTGACCGCAAGCGGAAAAATCAAGAGAGCGAAACAAAACAAGAACCACATTTTGAACAAGAAGACCACCAAGAGAACGAGATTCCTTCGTCAAGGCGGTTACGTAGATAAAACGCAGGAAAAGACGATGACTACTTTGCTTAGCGGTCAAAAATAAGGAGGTCTATTATGAGAATCAAAAGAGCAGTAAACGGTGTTAAGAAAAGAAGAAAGATTATGCGCAGAGCCAAAGGCTATTTTGGCGCAAAATCCAAATTATACAGAGTAGCCCGTCAAGCGGTTATGAAGTCCGGACAATATGCCTTCGTCGGAAGAAAGAACAAAAAGAGAGATTTCCGTCGTATGTGGATTGCCCGTATCAACGCAGGCGCAAGAATGAACGGTATTTCTTATTCCAGATTGATGGACGGTTTGAAAAAAGCCGGAATCGAACTGAATCGTAAGATTCTTGCCGATTTGGCTATCAACGACGCCGCAGGTTTTACCGCCCTTTGCGAGCAAGCAAAGAGCGCGCTTTCCAAATAACAAATTTTTACGATAGGGCTGTTTTTTCAGCCCTGTTTGTTTAATAAATGGTTATTACGGCAAGATCAAATGAAAAAGTCAGGTTTTTACGGAGGCTTTTTGCCGAAAAAAAACTGAGACAGGAACAAAACGTGTATATCGCCGAAGGATTTACTCTTGTCGGCGATATTCCCGTATCCTGCGAGGTGAAAAGTTTTTTTGTGCGTGAAAGCGAAAACGTAAAAGGGGAAAAGATCATATCCCGCTTTCCGAATGCGGAAGTAACCGTGCTTTCGGACAGCGTATTCGACAGTGTATCCGACACCGTTTCGCCAAGCGGCATAATCGCGCTGGTCGAAAGAAACAAGCCGGAAGCGCCGCAGGAAAAGACGGTGCTTGTCCTCGACGGAATATCGGACGCAGGCAATATGGGGACGATTATTCGGACGGCGTCGGCGTGCGGCGTAAGAAGCGTCGTATGCTTGCATTCCTGTTGCGATCCTTTCGCGCCGAAATCGGTTCGTGCGTCTATGGGCGGCGTGTTTTACGAAAACATAATCGAAACGACGGAGGAAGATTTTTTATCCGTCCTGAAAGGGTATCGGATTTTTTCGTTGGATATGGGCGGAAAAGATATTTTTTCATTTGAATGCGCTGAAAATAAAGCTATTGTCGTAGGCAATGAAGCGCACGGGATATCTGATTTTATCCGTGCCTGCACGACGCAGTTTTTGGCGATACCGATGGTGCAAAGAGGCGTCGAATCGCTGAATGCGTCCGTTGCCGCCGGGATAGCTATGTATATGATAAAAAAAGGAGAATAATATGAGCGGACACAGTAAATGGGCAAATATTAAAATCAAGAAAGGAAAAACCGACGCGGCAAGAGGAAATATCTTTACGAAAATCGGCAGAGAAATAGCCGTAGCCGTCAAAGCGGGCGGGCCCGATCCGGCGAGCAATTCCCGTTTGCGCGACGTTATTGCAAAAGCGAAACAGAATAATATGCCGAACGACAACATTACCCGTTCCATCAAGAAAGCGAGCGGCGAACTCGGTTCGGTTGATTATGAAGAAATGCAATACGAAGGGTATGCCGCGGGTGGCGTCGCCCTTATCGTAACCGCGCTTACCGACAACAAAAACCGTACTGCCGGCGACGTGAGACATCTGTTCGACAAGTACAACGGTTCTATGGGAACGACCGGTTGTGTATCTTATCTTTTCAAGAAGAAAGGTTTGATTGTAATCGACGGTGAAAAAATGAACGAGGACGACGCTATGATGCTTGCTCTTGACGCAGGTGCCGACGACGTGGTCAACGCGGACGGCGCTTACGAAATTTACACTTTGCCGCAAGATATGTACGCGGTGAAAGACGCGTTGGAAAAAGCGGGTGCGTCCGTTCTTTCCGCCGATACGGGATTTTTCCCGGACGACTATATCGATCCGAAACCGGAAGATATACCGAGTATTGAAAAACTCATTGATATGCTGGAAGAGAACGACGACGTTCAGAATGTATATCACAATGCCAACCTGCCGGAAGAAGACGAAGAAGAATAAAAAATGTTTGACGTAATTTCCGCTTGTCAAAAAGCAAAAGAAGCCGCCGTTCGTTTTACGGCGGTTTCGACTGAAAAAAAAGACGAACTTCTGCTCGCTATCAAAAACGCCGTTCTCGACAACAAAAACGCCTTGATGGAAATCAATAAAATCGACGTCGAGGAAGGGAAAAAAGCGGGGCTTTCGGACGCTTTGGCGGATCGTCTTACTCTGACCGATCAACGTATCGAAAGCATGTGCAAGGGAATAGACGATATTATCGAATTGCCCGATTATGTCGGTAAAGTCGAGGAGGAATACACGCTTGAAAACGGCTTGCTTGTGCGGAAAGTCCATGCGCCTCTCGGCGTTGTCGGTATAATTTACGAAGCGCGTCCCAACGTGACGGTAGACGCGGCGGCTCTTTGCATCAAATCGGGAAACGCCGTTGTTCTGAAAGGCGGAAAAGAGGCGATCAGAACCAATCGCTTTTTGGCAAGACTGATGCAACAGGCGTTCTTTTCAAACGGAGTCGATGAAAATATCGTTACGTTTATCGACGGCACGGAGCGCGAATTGACAGCGCAGATGCTCGGATGCGGCGACTGTATAGACGTTGTTATTCCGAGAGGCGGAGAAAAACTGAAAAAATACGTCCTGTCGGCGGCGACAATGCCGGTCATCGCTTCTTCGGGTGGGAATTGTCATGTTTTTGTTGAAAAAACGGCAGACAAAGAAATGGCTCTTTCGATCGTTGAAAACGCGAAACTGAACCGTCCGTCCGTTTGCAATGCCTGCGAGACGCTTCTTGTCGACAAACCGATAGCGGCGGACTTTTTGCCTGAATGTTTGCAAAACCTTGCAAAATCGGGCGTTGAAATACGCGGAAAGGAAGAAATCAAACGGTATTTTGCCGACGTGAGAATCGTTGACGACGACGAATTTTACGTTGAGTATATCGATAAAATCATTAAGGTAAAAATAGTCGACGGTGTTGACGAGGCGATAGCGCATATCAATAAATATAACACCAAGCACAGCGAAGCGATTGTGACAAAAGACAAGGAATGCGCGGAGAAGTTTACCGCACGCGTTGACGCCGGTTGCGTTTATGTAAATGCGTCGACGCGCTTTACCGACGGTTTTGAACTCGGTTTAGGGGCGGAAATGGGAATATCCACGCAAAAATTGCATGTTCGCGGGCCGATCGGTTTGAAAGAACTTACTTCGGTAAAATATGTCATTCAAGGCGAAGGGCAAATCAGAAAATAAATTTTGCATACGTTTGCTTATTGCCGTTCGATATGGTAAAATAAAGCCGCAAACCGTTTGAGGGAATATGAAAAAAATAGGGATATTGACAAGCGGCGGAGACGCGCCGGGCATGAACGCGGCAATACGTTCTGTCGTACGTTGCGCTTCCGGTTATAATATTGACGTATATGGGATAGAATGCGGCTATTCGGGTATGCTCGACGGAAGCATTTTTCGGATAGACGATCGGTTTGTATCCGGTACCGTCCAAAAGGGCGGCACGATTTTGAGAACCGACCGCTGTCCCGAGTTTTTGCAAAAAGAGTATCGCAAGAAAGGATATGAAAATCTCCTTGCTTACGGTATCGAAGGGTTGGTCGTAATCGGCGGGGACGGCTCTTTTGCTGGCATGAACGCTTTTTATCATGACTTCGGTATGCCTTGCGTGGGTATCCCGGGGACGATCGATAACGACTTATCCTATACCGATTTTACCCTCGGTTTCGATACGGCTGTCAATACGGTTTTGTCTGCCGTCAACAACATAAGAGATACGATGACGTCGCATAATCGCGCGTGTATTTTGGAAGTGATGGGAAGAAAATGCGGCGATATCGCGGCGTATGCCGGCGTCGCGGGCGGCGCGGAAATCGTGCTTGTTCCGGAAATCCCGTACGATATAAACGATGTCGTAAAAACGATAAAATACGACAAAATAAAGGGAAAACAGTCCGTTATTATTATTCTTGCCGAGGGCGTATGCTCCTGTGCGGAATTGAAAGAGAAGATACTGGAACAAGTCGATTCTTTGCAGATACGGACGGTGAAACTCGGATATATTCAACGAGGCGGCACGCCGACCATGGCAGACCGTATTCTTGCGGCAAGGTGGGGTGTCAAAGCGGTCGAACTTTTGCAAAGAGACGACTGCGGATGCCGTGTTGTCGGTATTAAAGAAAACAAAGTCATTGATTTGACATACGACGAAGCGATGGCTATGCCGTCGAAGTTTGATTCGGATTTGTATCGCATCGCCAAGATGCTATCAAAATAATATTTTTGGAGGAAAAAATTATGAAAAATTTAGTCGGTGCATGTATGTTCGGACAATCCGGTGGTCCGACATCCGTCATAAATTCCAGCGCGGCAGGCGTTTTTACCGAAGCGTTGGCACAGAAGAACATTACCGAAGTTTACGGTGCGGCGCACGGTATTCAGGGTATCTTGAACGAAGACTTTTATAATATCGGTAAAGAGGACAAAAAAGAATTGGAACTTTTGAAAAATACCCCGTCTTCGGCGCTCGGATCGGTTCGTTATAAACTGAAAGACGCCGACGTGGATGATACCGATTATAAGAGAATACTCGAAGTGTTCAAAAAATACAATATCCGTTACTTCTTCTATAACGGCGGTAACGACAGTATGGATACCTGCAATAAAATCAGTAAATATTTATTGAAAAGCGGATACGAATGCAATATTATCGGCGTTCCGAAGACTATCGATAACGACTTGTACGGCACGGATCACTGCCCCGGTTACGGCAGTGCGGCAAAATACGTCGCGACAACCATGATGGAACTGTTTTTGGATGCGACCGTTTACGATAAAGGTCAAATAACGATTGTGGAAATCATGGGACGTAACGCCGGCTGGCTTACCGCGGCAAGCGCCCTTGCTTCCTATAAGGGACTCGGCCCCGATCTTATTTATCTGCCCGAACAAAGTTTCGATATCGACAAGTTTTTGAAACAGGTCGCCGATGTCGTGGCGAAAAATAACGGAAAATGTATCGTAGCGCTCAGCGAGGGTATCAAAACGAAAGAAGGCGTTTATGTCGCTGAAGCGATCGCTGCGGGCAACAGCGCAAAAGACAGTTTCGGACATGCGCAACTCGGCGGCGTCGCGGCTACGCTTGCGAATTTGGTCAAAGAAAAAGTCGGCGGAAAAGTCAGAGCGGTCGAATTCAGTCTTATGCAACGCTGCGGTGCGCACCTCGCCAGCAAGACGGACGTGCAGGAAGCGTTTAACGCCGGCCGTTACGCCGTTAAATACGCTTGCAAAGGTTATACCGACAAAATGGTTGTTTTTGAAAGAGCAAAAGGGGAAAAATATAAAATCAATTACAAATTGATGGACATTAGCCTTGCGGCGAATACCGAAAAGAAAATCCCCGCGGAATGGATTTTGCCGAACAATAAAGGCTTGACGAAAGACTTTATCGAATATGCGTTGCCGCTTATTCAGGGCGATTGCAAAGCGCCGCTCGAAGACGGACTGCCGCGTTTCGCAAAACTGAAAAAAGTAAAGAAATAAGGTAAATCGAATTGAAAACAGCGAAAAAGAAGCCTGCCTTTTGGATATTGATTACTGCCGCTTGTTTGCTTGTGGTTGCGGCGGTTGTCGTTCCCGTTTGCCTGTTTACGATTAACCGGAAGCCGAAGCCGACTTTTTCCGATTTCGATCAGAAAGCGGATATCAGTATTCAGGTCGTTTGGAAAAAAGTAGCCGGCGCAACGTCGTACGAGTATCAGTACTCGCACGACGATCCCGCGGTCAACGGAAACGGTATCGTGAGCGGTACTACGCAGAATACGAAAGTCAATCTGCCGAGAATAAAAGGCGCTTTCTTTTTCCGCGTTTGTGCGGTAAAAAAGAACGGTCGGTCGGATTTTTCGGAGTGGATACGGACAGACGTCGAAGAATGGGTTTTGCCCAAGCCTGATACCGTTACGATCGACAGCGAAACGGCAACCGTTTCTTGGACGGACGTTTTGTATTTCGACACTTCGTCCCGCACGAATTATTCTGCGGTCAAGGCGTACAGCCTTTCTTATGCGGTTACACCGATCGAAGAAGAGGTTGACTGGAACGATAAAGACGTAAGACAGCAGGAAATGACGTCCGCAAGTTGTTCTTTGCAGAGTTATTTGAACGGATTTGTTCTACAACTTCCCGGTTATTACGAATATGTTATGCAGTCGGGAGACCCGATCGCATGGCCGGGAGACGTCGTACTTTCGGTGCGTGTGCGCGCGTGCAATTTTGCCTTGTATCCCATCGGCAATACGCCCAAAGTCGATACGGACGGAACGCTGTATCAACTATACGGTGAATACGGCGATTACGCTTATGCGCAACTTGTCGTTACCGAAGAAATTTTTAATGCTTTACGCGGTGCGTAAAGAGTGGAGTAAGAAATAAAAGTATGAAGAGAAATGATTTAAGAAACATTGCCATTATCGCGCACGTCGACCATGGCAAAACGACTTTGGTGGACGCATTGTTGCGTCAAGGCGGCGTTTTTCGTGAAAACCAGGATGTCCCCACGTGCGTTATGGACAGTAACGACCTCGAAAGGGAAAGAGGAATCACGATTCTTGCGAAAAATACGTCCGCTTCTTATAACGGAATAAAAATCAATATTGTCGATACGCCCGGACACGCCGACTTCGGCGGAGAGGTGGAGCGCGTTCTGAAAATGATTAACGGCGTCGTTTTGCTTGTCGACGCTTACGAAGGTCCGATGCCGCAGACAAGATTCGTGTTGCAGAAAGCGTTGGAAATGAACCATCGCATTATTATTTGCATTAACAAAATCGATAAGCCGGACGCACGATGCAAAGAAGTCCTTGACGAGGTGTACGAACTGTTGCTGGAACTGAACGCGACGGACGAACAACTGGACAGCCCCGTTGTCTATTGCAGCGGCAGATCGGGTACGGCGACTTTATCGCCCGACGTGCCCGGTACGGACTTAAAACCGCTTTTTGACACGATCGTGCAGCATATTCCCGCGCCGGAAGGCGATGAAAACGGCGATTTGCAAGTGCTTGTTTCTTCCATCGACTATAACGACTACGTCGGCAGAATCGCTATCGGCAGAATCGAGCGCGGCGTTATGAGACAAAATCAGGACGTCACCGTGGTAAACTACCATACGGGCGATAAATATAAAGGAAAAATCGGCTCCATTTATCAATTTTCCGGTTTGAACAAAACGACCGTAGAAGAAGCAAAAGTGGGCGATATCGTTAGTTTCAGCGGTATGGAAAACATAACGATCGGCGAAACGGTATGTTCGCCGAATAACGTCGATCCGTTGCCTTTTGTAAAAATCAGCGAGCCGACATTGCAGATGTCGTTTTCCGTCAACGACAGCCCGTTTGCGGGGAAAGAAGGAAAATTCGTTACTTCCAGGCACTTGCGCGCACGGCTTGAAAAAGAATTACTGAAAGACGTTTCACTTCGCGTCACCGAAAAAAGCGCGGATGAATTTATTGTCAGCGGGCGCGGCGAGATACACCTCTCGATCTTAATCGAAAACATGAGACGGGAAGGGTACGAATTTCAGGTCAGTACGCCGCAGGTCATCAACAAGGTAATCGACGGCGTCCTGTGCGAGCCTTTTGAAGAATTGGTCGTCGACGTCCCGACCGAATATATCGGCGGTGTCATGGAGAACCTCGGCAGACGGCACGGAGAAATGACCGATATGGTCAATCTCGGCAGTCGGACGAAACTGAATTACGTCATTCCTTCGAGAGGATTGCTCGGCTTCAGAAATGACTTTATGACACTCACGCGCGGCGAAGGCATTATGAGCAGCGTTTTCAAAGGTTATGAAGAGATGAAGGGCGCAATCGTGCGTCGTCCTTACGGGGCGCTTGTCGCGTGGGAAACGGGCGAAGCGGTCACATACGGCTTATTCAACGCGCAGGAGCGCGGTCAACTCTTCATCGATCCCGGTACACAGGTTTATGCCGGTATGATTGTCGGTTATTCACCCAAACAGGACGATATTCCCGTCAATGTGTGCAAGAAAAAGCATGTGACGAATATGCGTGCGGCAGGTAGCGACGAGGCGCTTACGCTCGAATCGCCGAGAAAATTCAGTCTGGAAGAATGTATCGAGTTTTTGAATCCGGACGAAATGCTGGAAGTCACACCGAAGAACCTCCGTATGCGGAAAATAATACTCGATCACGCCGAACGCATGAGAATCATTGCGCGTAATAAAAACAGTTAAATAAGCGAGGTAAAAATGGGAAAGAGCAATGGCAGAAGTTCATACGTCAAAATGCAACAAAGCAATCAAAGATCGTCGAACTACCGTGTTCAGAACGGCGGAAAGCAACAAAAACAGTCTAAAAACGAGCAAAACGGAAAGAAAGAACGTGGCGTCGGTTTATTGAAATATTTGACTTTCAAACCCGAATACAGAGAGGACGGCGGACAAACGGCTGCCTTGCCCGAGGGCGTAGGGCGTTTTCGGCATTTTTGGCAGGTGGGACAGAGACGTAACGGCTCTATCATGATCGCCAATCTGATGTTTGTCTTGTTCGCCTTGCCGTTGCTTGCGATTTTTGCGGTTATGCACGCTTTGGGCGGACCGGAGGCGATTGCTTATTCGGTCCTCGGTATGGATCCGCCTTATCTTATGACCAATATCGGTTTCGGTATATCGGAATTCGCCTTTTCGGTATTCGATATACAGCAATACATACAAAACGTTTATTACGTTGTTTTTGCCGCGGCGGGCGTCGGCGCGTTTATTATGAGTCTTGGACTCTTGGGTATGATGCCGCTTTGTATGAAATTTATTATCGGGGATACGTTTGTGTCCAAGAAAGATAACTACGGTAACGACGTGCCGAAAGCGATAACGGAATTCTTCCGCGGCGTTAAAAAATACTGGTGGCAGTACCTGATCGTCGGTGCGTTCCTTGCGGTTCTTGTTGCCGGCGTCGGAGACGCTTTTGTCCTTTTCGTAGGCAATTTCCAAATGGGAATCGCGAACGCAGGGCATTGGATTCTGATGTTTTTCGCCGGAATCGTGGGGCTTTTCGGCTTGATGTTTACTATGCATCTGATGCCGATTATTGTTTTGTACGATATGCCTTTTACCGAAAAAATGAAGAATGCGGCGATATTTACCGTGCAAATGTTTTTGCAAAATATCTTTATCATCGCGGCGTTTTCCGTTCCGTTCCTTTTGATCGGTTTGACCAATACCATTGTTTCGTCCATTGTCGTTGCCGTGGTGCTTGTGTTCGGAAGCAAGTATTATTGCCTTACGATGTGTAACTACGAACAATACTTGTCGGAAAAGATTATTACGCCGATTTACAATTCGGCGTATACCAAAGCCGAAAAAAAGAAAAAGAAGAAATAATATCATTGTTTTTTGTCGATAAACAACTCGAAGCCGTCGCGTTTTGCGACGGCTTTTTTATTTTTTTCGATAAAATCAAACTTAAAACGAACATGGGCATTGACACCCGTATTATTATAATATATAATAATACTCGGACAGTTATAGACCAAACACAATATAATCCTATGTTTTTAAATGGGGGCATTTATGAAAAGCAGTAATTTTTCGACAAAAGCAAAAAAAGCGATTTTTGCAAGCGTATTTGCGGTATTTGTTTTTTGTATAACCGTTGTCGGCGTCGTCGGTTTTTCCGTACCCGATTTTGTCGATACAAAGACGTCGGAATATATCGCGGCGGCTGCGGACGATACCCCGACACCGGTCAAAAGCGGTTCGTTCTATTCCCTGTATGCCTCCGACGAAACGCTTTCTTACAGCGGGCAGGCAAAGAATACGGCATACTATGTCGATCTCGCTACCGAAAACGACTGGGCGGAAAAACTTTCGAAGAATTTTTCGATGGAACTGTCTTACGAATCAAAAACCGCGTTGTCTTTGGGCTCTCCTTCTTTCTATATGGCTGCGCCGCTCAGAACGGGACTGAAACAAGATACCAATAGTGACGCGGACGCGTCATCCGTACCTGCGGGCGCTATCACCGATTCGATCGTGCTGAAATCGGACGGCGGCGAGAGCGCGATTTCCGGGGCGCATCTTGCCATGAACGGTTGCAGTGCTTTTGCAAACGATTATCATGCGTTTTACTGCAGTAGTTGTAACAAAATTTTGAGCACAACGCAAATAAACTTTCATACAAAATGCGTAAACGGCAATACTTATACGAGCGGTTCTACTTGCGGATGCGGAACCGCTTTGACTGCTTCCAACTTTTACGAACATACCTATTCGACATGTAAAACGTGCGGTTCGAAAATAGAAGGTATAAGCGTGGCGTCGGCGACGAAAGGAAAATACGAAAATATTCCGTCCGCCAAAAACTATCTTATGCCGAGTATCGCCGATAGCGATCACTTCAAAATGTCCGTCTCTTCTTTGAAAATATCCGGCACGACTTGGAGAGGAGAAGAGATAAATAACAAAACGATTTATACGAAAGCGGGCGGCGCCGCCGTTTCCGATCTCGTCGCCGGCATATATTTTGTGGTTGGGCTGACGATCGACTGTACGATTTCCGTACCGTATTATTCGAATTTTTCCGGTTATCGTCTGTCTTATTATACGCAGATGCCGAGTTCTCAAAACGATTATGAGAATTATTTGGTTGCCGATTTTGTTTCCGTCGTGAATTCATACACGACAAATAACGATAATCTCTCATTCACTAAAGAGTACAGTTTTTCGAAGGATGACAAAGAGTTCCCGTTGATTCTGAGTAGTCATATCACACTCGGCAACGGTCTTGACAGCCGTTTGGACGAGTATATGAAGCAAGTTTACAACGGCGAAGATTGGCGTGGCAACTTTTCGGTTTTTGCCAATACTGCGCCGTCGAACGGTTTTGCGTTCAGTACGGATACGCTTACTCCTTTTACTTTCGAAAAAGGCATTATTGACGGTTCTTCCCATGCGAATGCCAACTTGAATCAACTGCAAAACAGTCTTGAAATCGTGTGGTATAAAGAAAAAGCGCTTTCACTGGAACTCACCAACAAAGACATCGGTGCCGATGGCGTCGAGTGGGCGGGGACATACTATATCTGTATCCTTCCGAAAGCGCGGGAAAACTTGAACTATACCGAAAAAACGCTTGACGGCGGAGACGGAAGCGTCTATACGTTCGATAAGAACCTTGTTTATGTCACATATCAAGGGGGTAACACAGATAACCCTCCCATAAAAAAGGAAAACAACTTCAAAAACAGCGATAAGGATGAAAATTCCGTTTCCGATATAGATAAAATAGATTTGTATGCGCAGCCTTTTACCGTATTGCGCAGAACCATGTATGTCGATATCAATAACGAATTGGGCGCCAAAATCGCAAACCCGTCAATTGAATACAGCGTCAGTTCCGATTACGTCGAGGTAGATAATCCGCAAACGAATTGGGAGGCGCAACATGAAAATTATTATTATTTGTCCGAAGAATCGGACGGTAGCGCAGAGTATGTGAAAGTACAGCGTGACGACGCGTACAACGCGGAGTACACTTACTATCAGGCGGTCGGATATGTGTCGGCGAGTTCGGTGTTCGGCGACGCCGACGCGGTGACAGAAAGCGACTGGGCAAACATCATGAACTGTTTACCCGCCGATTATGAAAAATACTATACCGTACTGAATTCGGGCAATATGTTTTTCTTTTTATTCTCCGGATCTCGTTTTCCGAAGAATGATATCGGCGTATATTCGTATCTCGAACTGTCGGTTACGTTTAATTCGACCGACACATACGGCGACTATTTTATCAAGAATTATGCACTTGAATTGGGTGCATACGAGGGCGGTTGGACGGCCTATCCGGTTGCTCCCGATGTAAACGATCCGGTAAAGGACAACGGAACGACGAAGTATATCGGAGAAACGGTCAACGGTGAGACCGTTACGTATAATTACCGTTTTTACGGAAAATTCTCGGTATATCTTCCCCCGATGCAGGTTGTTATCGACCAGAGTTTTCCCACGACGTATAATTACGGCGAACTTTTCACATATAAGTCGCTTGATTTATCTTACTTTTCGCTTGCCGGAGCGGGCGATCTGATTACGGGCGATCCTATCTACGGCGATTATTATCAATTTAACGATCTTTGGAAAATAAAAATCGTCAACGACGCCGACGCGGCGGAAAAAGAATACGATTCGAATATGGCGTTCGTGGTGGTTCGCGTCTTTTATGAATTCAAAGGCGAATCGCCGACGAAAGACAGTTCCGATCGCAATACGTACTATATGAGCAAAGGCGATTTCGGTATTAACGCGTACGGGGAAGAAGCATGGATAAACGGGAAATATTACAAGGAATATAACGACACACTGTTTGCCGAATGCGATTCCGTTCCCGACGGACAATACTTTATTTCTTATTCGCTTGTGCTGGTGCCCGCGGGTAACGACTATCAACCTTTGAAAGCGTCCTGGGCGGAAGGTGTTCTTGCCGCATGGGATCCGTGTCAATCGTATCCCGCCGACCCCTTTACCGTCGACGATGATGAAATCACAAGATTGAGCGGTTCTTTGATGTCCTTCCGTATGTCGGATCCTTTGGCGATTTTGGTCAACAAAGTAAACGTTTATTTCAATTTGACCGAAATTGCGCCCGAAAAGAACTATGACGGTACCGCAAAGGTGTTCGCCCCGACATACAAGAAAGCAAAAGGCGGCGCCTCTCTTGTCGGCGATATCGATTATGTGTTTGGCGCAAGTCTGACTGCGCCGGCATATTCGACGCTTGTTTTCTACGAATACAACATGGGAAAAGGCTATTACTACCGGACGAAAGACAGCGTGTTTGATTCGGACAAAGATTATTACCTTGTTGTCGAAACTAATGATAATACGAGAAGTCTGGTTATTCTTCCCAGTATCGGGAACGATATAACGCCGATAACAATCAATGTCGAATCGGAAAGATACAATAATATTTTTGAATACGATTTGGCAAAATATCTTAAACCGATCGTCTCGATCGAGTATACCGACAGTGCCGTGGGAAATCCGAAATGGATCGAATTGAAAAAAGGGTTTACCGATACGTGGGGCGGTTACGGCGATTTTTATTTCGAAAACATCGTAGCCGGCGGTAGCACGGAAGCCCGATTTGCCATGAGCAGTTACATCGTGGAAACGGATTTGTATATAAACGGCGAAAAAAATAATATAACCGGTGTAATTTACCCGCGCGAATTGTCCATTGCTATTTTGAATGATCCGGATAAAGAAACGGATATTTTGAGCGACGATTATACGAAAGGAGATTATACACGGCCGTACATGTCTTATACCGGTATTGCGATTCGGGTTAAGAAAGCGACGGACGTTGACGCCAATACCGAGTCACCTTTGTCGATGTTGGACGTTTATATCGCAAACCATTTTGCATATAGCGACAGCGGTTTGTATTTCGACGCGGACCATCAAAGAATCGGCGAACCGTTCTTGACGGAAGAAGACCTGCGCGGTGCAAAAAGTTACTATGCCGATCTTTATTACGTCTATTTCTTGGATGAAAACGGTTTCAGACGGGAAATGGGCTATATGTTCTATTCCGACCTTTTGTACGAAAACTATTACGAGTTGACTTCGGGACAAAAAACCACGTTCATTTATGTCGATATCGTTGACGGATTTTTACCGGGAGAAGGATTTGATTTTAAGGGTGCTTTGAGAGGAAAAGCCTACGACTGGGTTTACCCGGAAAATTTCAAAAATTTCCTGTATGACGATTCGACCGGGCAATTCAGTAAAATCATTGTTGACGCCACTTCGCCCGACTGGGTTCTTTGGAACGATACTTTGACCGGAAATAAAATTGACTATTATACCGAAGTCAACCCGATGAATAACGGTGAGTATATCCTGTACTATATGGATATCAATACCGATTACAAGGTAACAAACTATACGATTAAACTAAATGACAAAAGAGAAGGCGCGACGCTTTGTCTCGGCGCGTATATCGATTTTACTTTTAATAAAATCTTTATGGATGACAAGACTTATGTTATTGACGGAAGCACGATTCGGTTAAACAATGTTTCCGTCGGTACGATCGATACGACAAAAAAAGAGTTTACGATAGGCGATCGGCTTTATTACTACGAAACGAACGCGATCAGCGATAACATATATACAAACAAGCAAGAAATCGCCTTCCAAGTTTCCAGAGCTATTGCCGATCCGTCATGGGTACAACTGAATCTTGCCGACAATATGAGTGTGGGTAAATATCATACCTATACCGCTCAAAGCCATGCGGACGATATTTTCCTTGCCGATTCAAACCGTTCTTATATTTCTTTTACCGAGCATAAAGAGTATAACTATTTTTACAATTATAACGAAAGTACGCATACCGCTTCGGGGAAATATGCCTCGGGTAATTTTAACGAAGCCGATAGCGAGGGTAACCGCAATATAAAGATTTTGTCCTTTACCTACAAGAATAAGTACGGCGAAAATGTTGTGGTGACAAATAATTTCGATCCCGCTATCTCCAATTTGATCTGGGCGGGCACGTATTTGCTGGCTGTGACGATTCCCGCTTCTCCCAACTATCGCGCCATCAAGAATATTCAGGTTGAATTTACTATCCATGAAGCAGGGCTGTATGTTTATTCGAGTGTTGCTTCCCGTAAATATATGACCGAATATGACGAAGAAAAAGAAGTTTCTTTTGATAATGCGACGATTGTTTATCTCGCTACGGTAGAAGAAATGGAAAAGTACGTCGGTTATCTGAATACGGAGGACGGAACGGTTTATTATAGAAAATCCGACGTGCCGATCGGCGTCGAAACGTATAAAGTGTATATTTATCACGATACGAACGGTTCGGACAATTCCGACGAATGGACTTACGACGAAAACAGACGTTGCATTTTCTACGTCGGATTCCGCTATATCGACGGCGACGCGGCAAACGGTTACGAAAGTTTTAACCCCGTGACCGACGTCCCGCTTGAAATTAAGAATAACTTTGCCGAAACGCATTACGACATCGAAAAGGGAGTCGTGTCCGATAAAGCGGGCGTCTTCTCCGCGATTACGCAAGGGGATACGTCGGCTTATAAACAGAATTACTCCATTATTTTGTGCTTTGACGACGACTATTATTGCAAACTGTTCGTGTGGCGCCAAAGACTGATTATCGATATCGATCCCGCGCAGTCAAAAGAGTATGACGGAGAAACGGACGCTTCGCCCGAATACAGGGTTTATAATGAAGACGGCGAAGAAATCGACGTCGATATTACGACGCTTTCCAAATATGTCGTCGGCTATTATTATATAGACGATAACGGCGAAACGATTTTGATCGTCAACGACTACCATGAAGAACCGCTCGAACAGGGTAGCGGCATTATGGTGCAGGTGGCTTCTCCGCGCAATGCCGAATTTGCGCATATTTTCGGAGAAGAAACCGATAACGACGCCTATTATTATTACGTTGGACCGTCCGGAGAAAAGGTTTATGTTTATATCGGACTTACGGCGTATATCAGAAATCAAACGGCACAGGGCGAAGTGCTTGACAATAAGATGATTTTGCTCGGCTCGACCGTTTATTGCTATGATAAAGACGGGTATTTGTATCGGTATCACGGAGATTTTGGCGACGGCACAATGGTCGTTGACGGCGTAACGTACGGATATGACGCCGATAACGGTTATTTCTATGTCGCGGATGACGCAAGAGGCGAAATTGTCGGAAAAACCGAGACGCAAGTCGGCTCGTTCGACAGAGAAGCCTTTACGATGACGGTAGGCGGAACGACATATTATTTCTTTAATGAAAAAACGAACGCAGGCACTTTGGATGAAAGCAAAAAAGAATTTGTTTTGCAGGGAACGAAGTATTATTATACCAACGCCGGTATGATTTACACCGATCCCTATTGCGATATCCTTTTGTCGGATTCTTCGTTCGATATCGAGAATGCTTTGATCAGAATCGGAGATAAAAAGTACGTTGTAGCCGATTCTGTACTGTATTCCTATGACGACCGTATCTATCTGAAACGCGGTGAACTCGATACCGCGCTTACCGCGTTCGACATAAACGGAACGGTTTATTATTACGATAATGACGGAAAACTGTATCTCGATCCGGCAAAGGAAAATCTTGTTACCGGTTCGATAGATTTGTCGGAAATGGTCGTTATGGTAGGCGGAAAGACATATCGCGCATACACGGAGACAAACTATCGGCATGACGAAAGTATTTATCACGATAGCGGATCGATAGACACTTCCGCAAAGAGTTTCGTGCTCCGGAATGTACTGCTTTACTATTCTATGGGAGATATCTATTCGACACCGACCTATACTTATGCTTTCCCGGATTCGACATTCAATTTGTCGGAAGGTTTGTTCCGGTTTATCGGAAAAGATTATTCGATTCACGAGCCGTATTTATTGAAAGACGGCGACGTCGACATAGGGACGTATTCTGCGCTTGAAGCCATAATTTGTCTCTATAATCTTACATTGTATTATAACGAAGAAGGCAAAGTGTACTTTGACAGCGGATTAACAGTTTGTGCCGACGGCATCCGGATCGATACGGACGAGCGTACGGTCTCCTGTTACGGCACTATTTACCGCTATAAGGAACCGACCTTAATCAGTCATGATACGACGCTCTATTCTTTGGTGGGACAAATCGATTTTAATGTGAACAAATTTACATTGAATTATTATACCTACTACTTTAACGATCTCGGTGAAATCTATTCCGACATGGAAAGAAAATCTTTGGTTTCCGAGTCTTCTATCAATTTTGACGCATTTGAAATTGTCGTTTCGGGTACCCATTATAAATATGCCGGGGATACATACGGTTTGTTTGAAGGCGTCGGCGAAATGGATGAAGCGGCGCAAACATTATTGATCGACACGGCTCATTACACTTATGACGGCGATACGATTTATAAAACGACGGGTTCGTTTGTACTTGACGAAAACGATTATACCTTTGACGAACATTACGATATTCGCAATAGTTCTTCGGTCAAAGTCGGAACGATTTCTCTTGCCGACAGTTCGTTTGTTATCGGGAGTACGTCGTACTATATTGATAATCTTAATCGAATTTTTGTCATAACGGGAACAATTGATTTTGAAACGCGTACTTTTGCCGTCGGCGATTCAGATTATGTATATGACGGCTATCGCCATATTCGCATTGCCGACGAATCGGCGGCAGGCAGAGTCGACGCCGAGCATGAAACTATGATCATAGATTTTATTGATTATTTTATATCGACGGACGGTTCTGTCTATGCGAAAAGCGGCGAACTTTCTTTCGTCGGCCGTACGTTCGTTCTGAATGACACAACCTATTATTTTGACGATAATTACATTGTTTACAGCAACCCCGGGCTGACTTCGGTTGTCGGAGATTGCGTGTTGGATATGGTAAACGGCACAATTACGCTTGCGGACGTCGATTATTGTTTTTCGGTGCGGAGAAACTATTCGTATCGGATGGAAAAAGTCGGTTCGGTCGATACCGTCAATAAGTATTTCGTAATCGACGGCAGGAACTATTATTATGATAGTGACTTTGTATACGACGACGAAGGGCGCACGTCTATTGCCGCCGAGGTGGGAATTGACGTCGATAACAGACGAATCGTAATCGGGGAAACGACTTACAGATTCCTCTTCAATACCGTTTATTATATTGCCGCAAAGGACTATCTGAGTGAAAATATCGCGTTGACTTTCGAAAACTTTACCTATAACGTCAATACAGGCGATATGAGTAATTATAATTCGATTATCGACGGAAAAGAAATTTATCTCGGTATCAATGAAAAAGCGGTGTCGCAAGAAAAAATGCAGAACGTCTTCTACTTTAACGGAAAACGCGGATCGTATATACTGAAAGCGACGGCGACCGTTTCCGGGGAAGACGCTGTCAATTATCGTGAGAGCGAACAGGTGTTGATTACATATACGATCGACGTTATGCATATCTGCGTATCGGCGGACGATATGTACCCGGTGAAAGAATTTAACGGTAAACCGTACGGAAATACCGAAACCGAACAAAACATTACCTTTAATACGTATTTCCGCAGCACCTCGTACGTCGATGGAGCGGATAATCCCATCGACGCAAGTTGGGGCGACGTTGAGATTCTGAACTATTATTTCTACAACGGTTATAAGTTTGACGAGATTCCTTCCATGAGCGAATTTGTTTTTTCGGATTTGAAAAACGGCAGAGACGCGGCGCAAGGGGTTCGCGTCGTTCGTAGCGACTGGGGCAATGCGATTTCGTACCGTGACGGCGATATTATCGACGCCGGTTGGTATATTCTTCTTTTGAAAGCGACCGTTGCGGACGGTACGGCCGAGAAAGCCGACATGCGCGGCAATATCGCTTTTGCCGTTGCGGACGGTATACCTTTTACCGATACGACCTACTATGAAAGCACCGAAAGAGAACTTTATTTTGTCATATTCCTTGCGCGCCCGCGCTACGGCGAATACGAGTTCAGACTCAGCGCAGACGGGTTGAGTGAAAATACCGATGAGGCGGCGCAAAATGCAAAAGAACAACTCGGTTTGGATTCCGTCTATACCAAGACGTACGATAACAGTAAAATCGATTACGGTTTTACCTTGAACTTGAACGAACTGGGCAAAGCGTCTTCTTTGGGCGAAGTCGTGCCCGTGACGGCGGATGTGTCCGTTTCTCCCGAATTCGGATCGTATCGGCAATATTTGTATACGGACAGAACTTTGCAACCTGTAAGCGGCGAACTTATCGGAGCAATTCCGGGCGGAGCAATCTATTACACCGGAAACCGCTATTTCCATAATCCGACCACCGACGAAACGTTTGATTCGGGGAAGATATATTATCTCCATGTGCGCTATATGGCGGAGGCGTTCGTGACTGTCGGAGAATCGACGACAAACAGTCTCGACGAAACGCATCAACCGATTCCGTATTATGAAAAATCGGCTTCGAACGCTTATTACAGGACGCTTGACAGCGTTTTCCAAAGCGGCAAGACGTATTATCTGCTTTCCGACGCCTATGTCCCGACGACTATCGTAGGCGCGTCCGCTACCGAAGCAAAGTATCCGAACGGATCGACGATTTTCTATTATCAAGGCAGTACCGATAACAAATTAAAGACATCGGATACGACGTTTGTGTCGGGCAAGATGTATTATGCGCCCACCTTGTCGTATTTGCCCGTTACCGTTATCGCAGGACAGTCAACCGTCGATATGTTGGAATCAAAAGGGAATTTCTACGAATATATTGACGGATATTACCGTATAACGGAAGACGCGAACTTTGTGAAAGGTAAGACTTACTATACCTTGTCCGGTTATTACTGGCCGGCTACCGTAACAAGCGGCGAATCGACTGCGGGTATCAAGGACGGCAATAATCAGGATATCGTTTATTATGAAATGAATACCTACAACGCGACAACCGACTTGGCTTTTGCGGCAGATAAGACCTATTATACCTTAACGGAAGCAATAATAAAGTATTTTGACGATTTCTCAATGGATATGGAATCGTGCAATATTGACGAAAACGGATTTTCTTTCTATATCCGTTATAACATCAACCCGAAGACGAACGCTCTCGCTTACGATAATAACTATGCGTCCGCGTTCTATATAGTCGGTATTACGATCGGGAAGATGGATCTTTTTGTCGAACTTGTTTCCAAGACGGATGAGGCGACCGAAGAACCCTATGAGTCAAGTAAAGTCTTCGGCGCGAAGAACGCCGATGTCGAATACAAGTTTGCTTTCCGTTTCCGCCCGGCTAACGTAACCGACGATAACGCGCCCGAGACGCAATACGATTTTGACGTGGCAAGCGGCGTGGCGTCGGTCATTTTGGTCGGTTCGATTACGGAAGAAATAAAGGCAAGCAACCTGCCCGTTATCGACTGGTCGGAAGTATCGCTGGACGATATGCAACCGGCGGGCATTTATTCCATTCGCGCTATGCTTGGAGAATCAACCGAACAAATGGGCAACTATAACTTCGTTTTTGCGGGCGATCTCGGATTTTTGATTCGTAAAGCAAAAGTCACCTCGTTCACAATTACGCCGGAGGCAAGGTATAACGGCGATATACAGGAACCGGAGATGATTCGTCTCGGTATCCACGGCGGTAATCTGGATAAAGACGACGGGGCTAACCCCGACTGGAACGACGGTGCGGATAAACTCGGTAACTCTGTGGATGAATTCGGTAATTTGCCGTACAAGATTCAGTGCGTAGGCTTGATTTCGGGCGATTTGCAATATAAATTGAACGGAAGCGACGCCATGAACAGTGTTATCGGCGCGGCGGGTATATTGAAAGAAAACATCACTTACAGTAACTTCGGAGCATTGCCGACCGATACGGAAGACGCGATTACGCCCGTGCCGTATGGCGCGTCGAGTTACGGACAATATTTGTTTATTTGTTCTTTCAAAGAGACGACGAACTATCTCGGCGTCGAGGATACGTACTTTATTTTTACCATTACGAAAAAAGAACTGAAAGTGTATCTGTGGGACGCCGTAGGGAACGTGCGCTCTCGCGGCTATGCCGACAAAACATATGATAAGCGTACCGACAATTATCCGGCGTTCGCCATCCGTTATGACGGCTTTGTCGGTTCGGACGACAAGGATTCATACAGAAATACGCAATACGTTCAGTATAAGGACGAAACCAAGACTGTCGAAGCCGGCGGAATCAGCCAGATCCATCTTACGAATCCGATGTATATCTTCGTAGACGCGGACGGCAATCCTCTCGACTATTTGCCGATAAACGTCAAGACGCAGACGGGCGGGCAATATTACCACGTCAAACTGTTTGTGGACGAAAGCAATAAAAACGATTTTGCGGATAACTATTTCCTGACGGTCGAATACATGCGGGACGAAACCGATAACTCCGTCTTGTATCCCGAGATGGAAATTAAACCCCGTCCGGTGCGTGTGATTTATAACGATGACTGTAAAACGATCGAAAAAACCTATGACGGGACGAAAAACGTTCTTGACGGAACGGTTAAACGCGACAACTACGCGTTTGCCGGTGTGGCGAATAACGTTAATTCCGGTCTTCTGGACGGAGACGTGATAGCGATCGGCGTTATTTACGGCAAGAGCGCGTACGCGAGAAAAGACGTCTTTGAAGCGATAACGGATAATTACGGGATCATCATCGATTATGAAAAGACAAGAATGGACGTGCGCGTATTCGGAAGCAAGGCGTTGGACGGCGAAAGCAAGGATAACTATCGTCTGCAATGGGATAACGTGGACGAGTTCGGAGACGGGTACGTCGTATTGAAAGGATATATCAACCAGGCTACCGCGACCGTCAATTTTTATACGGACAGCACGAAGCAAAGTTACGTTCGCTCCAAACTGACGGTTGTGTATAACGGAGAAGAACAAAAAGTATACACGGATGTCCTTGGCGTTCCTTATCAAGGTCCGAACGGAGAAACCTTGTATGAAACCATTCGTTATTCCGAGCGGTATTATTCGGAAGAAACAACGTACGACAAACCCGTTCCGCCGAAGAACTGTTCGACATATATTTACGAATTGACGATTCTGAACGAAACGCTCGAAGATAAAAACTACAATACGCAGACGTCGAAACTGAATCTTGTGATTACGCAAGCCGAAGTTAAAATCTCGTTCGGAGGCGATTCGTCGCAGACATACGGGGACGTCGTCGGACTTGAAGTCGTCGCGACGGGTGCAGGGGATTATATGATGAATCTGACGGGTTCTATCGAGTATTTCAGCAGGTGTCATAACGTGGATGAAACGGGAAGCGCCTTGCCCATTACTTATAACAGTTTTTATCCCGAGGATAAAGTGGACGATATCGCGCAGGCTTCGGCAGGCGTCTATTACGCACGCGTATTTTATGCGCAAACGACCAATTTCAAAGCCGCTTACGCGTATGAAGAATTTGCCATTGTCCGCAGAGAAGCCAACTACGCTTATTCGATTTCTTCCGAATACACGTATACCGGCTCTACGCCGCAAATGACGTTCTATCTGACTTTCGGTAACAAGCAGTACACGCCCGTACTACTTTTCGATACCGTAAAAGACGGAATAAAAACGCCCTATAATTATTCGTATGACGAAAACGGGGATGTGACTCGTATTACGACAAAGTATCCGTCCGACGTGGGCAGATATCAAGTTCGTCCGCATAGCGATAATTTGGAAAACTTTATCATCAATAACGCCGTAGCCGTTGAATTTGAGATTAAAAAAGCCGATTTGACGGTGAAAGTGACCAATGCGACCATAGAAGCCAACGCCGCTTATTCGCCCGAATTTACGCTGAAAAGTAGCATTTTCGAAAAAGATATAACCGATAAAGATCAGGTAAAAGCGATTATCGGCGGTCACGTAAACGTGCGCTATTATAATGCGGTTACGCTTGCCGAACTCGCTACGCCGCCCAAACAGGCAGGCTCTTATTCCGTCAAGGCGTACGGGCTCGAATTGAATAACTATAACGTTTACTATCAAAGCGGTATTCTGACGATAACGACGAGCGAATTCTCCGTCAACGTTGACGCCGGTTCGTCTTCGAATGAAAAAATATTGATAGAAGGCGCGTTCGGTATCGATACGAAAATAACGATTACCAAACAGCAGAACAGCAGATTCTCCGACGTGTCCCTTGCTTTCGATTCTTTCAAAGAACAGCACGAGGAGATAACGGGGCTGTATCTGACCGATATATACGTCTTCGATATCAAGAATTTCTCTTATACGTCGGATAATGAAAGAGGCTTTACGATTCGTCTTCTCGTCCCCGGTTTCGGTTCGCCGAAGAACGTGGCGTATGCGGCGGAAGAAAATATTAAAGTCGCCGTATTTTACAGTGACGGTATAGAAATCGTTGACGCGACGGTGGATAGCGAAGGCTATATCACGTTCTCAACGCAATACGTCAACGTAAAGGCTATCAGCGTACTTGCCGAGACGCCGCAAGAGGACGTGACGAAAAAGAATCTTGATTGGCTTATGTACCTGTTTATCGGGCTCGGTGTGCTTATGATCGGTTTGTCCGTGTTGACGGTCGTACTGAAAAAAGGATAAAATATGAAAAAAAGATTGAGTGTATTCGGTGGAATAACCGTTTTCTTTGCGCTGATATTGTTGACTTTTTCCCTTTCTTTGGGCGTCGCGTCCGAAAAAGGGAAAGAGGCGCATGCCGCGCGACAAAAAGTAATGACGATAAAACAGGACGGACATGCCGTTTATTGCGGTTCTAATTTTATCAATATTAACGGCGTTTTTGTCAATACGGGTGCAAATTCCGATGTTTTTGAAAATGAACTTTTTGACACTTTATCGTTTTTTTTGGATGGAGTCAAATTCGAGCCGGAGGTAGAAAACGTGCGTGTCGCCAAAGGCTTGGCAATCAGTTCGCCGGGTACTTACAGCCTTAATTTTACCGTTGTTTATGAAGACGTGGGGTATTCGGCAAGCGGCGTACCGGTCGCAATCGACAAAAAAGCCGTTACGGTTACCACCCTCCTGAACGGTTCGTCTTATTCGCGCGTTACGGAGGGAGAAAAAGTATCGGTCGCATATGATTATTCAGGTGCCGTTTCCGATCATACCGAACAGACTACGATGGACGGCGTACCCGTTACTCGCCTAAAAAACACTTACATGAATTCGCCTGCATACGTCGATTCTATCCCCAAGCAGCCGATTGAAAACTATAAGGTCGTCGCTTCCCATGCCGACAGTGATTTTTATGTGTTCAACTATGTCGGAGCAACCTTAACAATCGACGCAAAAAACGTCGACAAACTCGAAATATCAACGGAAAACGGCGTTTTGTTGACGCTTATAGGGACATTCAGCACCCTTTATTCGGTGGAATATGCCGATATCGGGATCAATCCGTCCGGTACGGAATACGCCTCGATTAACGCCCGGGCGGTCGCCGCGTACGGAAATCTCGGACTGTTTGACGAATATGAAAGAGCGGGGTGTTATACCGTTTCGGTGCTTTCGGATAAGAACGTCGTCAATGTGTCTGTTCCGGCGGTCGTGAAGATAAAAGCCGATAATCTTACGAAAGGAAAAAAATATAAAGTCGTTGCTCTTTACAGAAACAGTACCGTAAAAAACGAGGTTCTGGACGCCGTATACGATAGCGGATATCTGATGTTCAGCGCGCAGGATGTGGGCGACTTTTTAGTGGTTTCGGAAATCAACGGTTTGGCAGTCAACGGCTATATTATCGCCATTGTCGTCGGTATAGCCGTCTTGGTCGTCGTCTTGATTCTTGTTGCTGTTTTCAGAAAAAAATACTGATTTTTACGCATCTTTATTTTGCTGATTTTTAATAAAAACGGACAAAACGATATTATCGATTTTTGCCCGTTTTTTCTTTTTTTTGTGACAACCTTTATAGAGTACAAATAAAATAAATTGTGCATTTGTAAATGATGTGAGACCAACTTATTAAAAAAATTTTGTTTGTCTCGTTATAGATTATTCCAAAACGACTGATATCTGAGTGCAATGAGTGACGGAGCGTAGCGAAGTCACGAATGAAGCGAAGATATCAG
>JAZRZM010000051.1:0-24318 GCA_045601385.1 Clostridia bacterium
ATTCCCAAAACGCACGCGTTTTGGCAATCAAGCCCCCTTTTGAAAAAGGGTGTAAATCACGTTTTTGTGCGCGTAAATAAATGCGCCATTGTCACTCTCGATATTTATCCGTAGCATAAAGCAGACTTCTTTCTTATAAAAACCCCCATTCCCAAAACGCGCGCGTTTTGGCAATCAAGCCCCCTTTTGAAAAAGGGTGTAAATCACGTTTTTGTGCGCGTAAATAAATAAATGCGCCATTGTCACTCTCGATATTTACCCGTAGCATAAAGCAGACTTCTTTCTTATAAAAACCCCCATTCCCAAAACGCACGCGTTTTGGCAATCAAGCCCCCCTTTTGAAAAAGGGTGTAAATCACGTTTTTGTGCGCGTAAATAAATGCGCCATTGTCACTCTCGCCGTTTTTTCGTGTTGACAATACGGATAAACTATTGTAAAATTATTTTGACTATTTTTATTCCGCGCGCGAGCGCACACGTAAGGGTTAAGGGCTATGAAAAATATTTTGCAAAAAAAAGGTCTTGTATTTTCGGGAATCGTGCTGACGATATGCTTGTTGTGTATCGGTTTGTTTTTGCAACCTGCCTTGCCCGGGCTTGACGCGTATGCGGCGGAAGAAGAAATCGTGGAGATAAACGGGAAAAACGATTTTGTGCGGTTGGCACAGGAATCGAGGAGCGACTCGGGGCGCGGAAAGACGTATTCGCTTAAATGCGACCTTGACTTTACGAGAACCGAGTTCGGCGCGACGGAAGTCGCGTTCGAGCCTTTCGGCTCTTCGGACAGATATTTTGAGGGGACTTTTTTAGGGAACGGGCATACCGTAACGCTGGCGTTTTCGACAAACGGCGCGGCAGGTATTTTCGCTTACACCGGGAGCAGTGCGACGATCGACAACCTGATTGTGCGCGGGAGCATGTCGGGTAAAGACTATGTCGGCGGCGTCGTCGGGAATGCCGACGGCACGAAAATAACCCGTTGCGTATCGGAAGCGACGGTAAACGGGACGAACTATGTCGGCGGCGTCGCAGGCTGTTGTACCGGGACGATATTATCCTGCGTCGCGACGGGAAACGTCGGCGGCAAGCAGTACTTCGGCGGTTTGTGCGGCAGTCTGAAAGGCGGCAAAGCGACGATCAGGGACGGCGCTTTTATCGGGACGGTGAAGGTCGGGACGGGCGCGTCCCTTTTCGGCGGACTGGTCGGCTCTTCTTCGGGTGTGCTTTGCGACACCTATTTCGCAGGCGATTTTTCGGGTTCGATCGGCAGCGTGGCGTACGGCTCTCTCGTCGGAAAACTTGACTCGGCGACGGGGCTGTCGCATAACTACGCCGTATCGACGAAAGGCGTGGTGGGGACGAATAATACCTCGGGCGGTCCGGGCGAAAACATGAAAACGGTCACCCTGTACGAAATGCTTTCGCAAAAAGTCCGTTTTTCGGACGATAGCGATTTTGTCGTATGCGACGAAGAAATGGGATACGGATATTTGCCTTGCCCGTCCTGCGTGGCGGCAAGCGACGTTTCGCAAGCGTTCCGTCGTCGGCTCTTTTCCGACGGTGAAGGGACGGCGGACGAACCGTTCGTCGTCGGCAGCAAAGAAGACTGGTATCTTTTCTGCGATAACTCCCGTTTGTTCGGCTACGCGGACGCATATATCGAGATAGCCGATACGCTGCTTCTCGGTATCGTTTCGCCCGCTTCGTCAACGGAGACGCCTTTCTGCGGAACGCTTTTGGGCAACGGGAACACCCTTTCGTATTCGATCGGAACCAATACCGCGGACGCGGGACTTTTTGCCGCGCTCGACGGCGCGCATATTTATGAAATAAACCTTGCCGGGTTTGTCTCGACCGATAAAGATCGGTGCGGCATGCTGGCGGGGCTCGTCAAAGGGACGACCGTCATCGATTCCGTTCGTCTCGTCGAGGGCAGGACGGTCACGGGCGCGGAAAGCGTCGGCGGGCTGATCGGAAAAATCGACGCCGAAGCCGACTGCACGATAACGAACTGTTCCGTCGCCGCCGATGTCAAAGGACAGCGTGGGACGGGCGGTTTTGTCGGGAGTAACGAGGGCGTCCTGACGCTCGAAGACGACTTCTTTTCCGGTTCGGTATCTTCCGACTACGTCGGCGGAAGCGGAATCGGCGGTTTTGTCGGGGAAAGTACCCGTTCGCTGATGCTTGACGGTGTGGAAAGCAGCGGAGAAACAAACGCTCCTTATTCGACCGACGTCGGCGGCATAATCGGCACTTGCGGCGCGATCACGGCAGACGGCGCGTCCGTTATCGGAGACGTCACGGGACGTAAGAACGTGGGCGGACTGATCGGGCGGCTGACCGGCGAAGGCGAGATGACCGTGGCGGCGCAAAGAGGTACCGTCGCGGGTAACAACTGCCTCGCCGCGTTCGTCGGAGCGGTCGGTAAAGACGCCGTCTTTACTTTGAAAGACGCGTATGCTTCCTGCCGTTTTGTCGAAGACAAATCCATTGTGCGCGAGGGAGATTTTCTCGTCGCCGTAACGGCAAACAAAGTGGAAAACGGCGCGGCAAGCGCCGAAAAAGTCTATTATAACGGCGACTTGTATCAACAAGCGAGCGGAGGCGAAACAGCGAAGAATACCGTTCAACTGACAGACTGCGACCGCACGGCTTTCTCGCAGGAAGAAAAATGGAAACAAACGTCGCAGACGTCGGGACGGGGCTATTATCCCGTGCCTTTGTTCGTTACGGACGTCGAGAAGTACCGCGTGGATTACTTCGGCGGCGGCGTCGGCACCGAAAGCGCGCCTTTTGAAATCGCAACCGAACAGCAACTGAACAATTTTGCGGCGATTATGAACAATTATCCGACGAAAACGACGGGTTCGGTGGAAGCGAAAAACTCGTTTTTCGTGCAGACAAGCGACATTTTGCTGACCAAAGCGTTTACGCCCGTTTCCGATTTTTACGGGGAATATAACGGCGGCAACCACACCGTGGATAACCTTATTATCGCAGGAACGGGGGCAAACGTCGGTTTGTTCGCGACTCTTCACGGACGGCTGGAAAACCTCGTCGTTTCTTCCGGGAACGTGACGGCGTCGGGCACGGGGAACGTCGCTTCTCTCGTCGCAAATAACGTCGGTACCGTCGTAAAATGCGGTTCGAGCGCGGACGTCAACACCGCAAGCGAACGCGGCGGAAACAACGTCGGCGGTCTCGTCGGGTTGAACGAGGGCACGGTAGAATGCTCTTTCTTTGCCGCCAAGGTGTACGGAAACGTTTGCGTAGGCGGTCTTGTCGGCAAAAACGTCGGCAATATATACGATTCTTTCACGACGGGCAAGGTCTTCGGCGGATTGAAGACGGGCGGTCTTGTCGGGGAAAACGCTTTGGGCGAAATCGGCGTTTGTCAGACGAACGCGACGATCGTTGCGGAAAGCGGATACGTCGGCGGTATCGCCGGCATCAATAACGAAATCCAAGGCGAGGTTTCCGAGCAAAACGGACGGATATACGCTTGTTTTTCGACGGCGTACATTCTTTCGGGCGCGGCGACGGCAGGCGGACTGGTCGGAGCCGATCTTGCTTCGAGAGTCATACGCGGCATAATTTATATCGACGCGACGCCGATCGACGGCACTTGCTACTATAACGCCGATTATGCGGTCGTACCGGCGGCGTACGACGGTTGCGAAGAGACGGCTTTCCGCAAAAAGACGAGCGAAATCATCGACGACGGTTTTTCGATATACGGCTTCGAACGGCTGACGGGCATGAACGCAAAGCACGACGCCGAGTATTCCGTGCGCGTCACGGTGGCGGAACGGTGGGGCAGAAGTTTTGCTCTTGCCGCCGAAACGCTGCGTAAGGCGTCCGAAATGCCGTTCTGGAAAGACGATTATTCGAGCGACGAAGAAGCGGGTTCGGAGCAAAACCCCTATCTTATCGATAAAGCCTTCGGGCTCGGTATTTTGGCGGACGCGGCGGTCGGATACGACTTTTCGGACAAATATTTTTCCCTTTCCGACGATATCGATATGCAGGACGGCACGTTGCGTAACGCTTTCTATCCGATCGGCGCATACAACCCGGACGGCAACGCCAACTACAGTTTTAATGGCATTTTTGACGGAAACTATCATAAAATCGGCAATCTGACGATCGAATTTAACGCGTACAAAGTTCGCCTCGGACGAAACGACGGCGACAACCGCTATATCGCTCTGTTCGGATATACCGGTCCCGACTTTTTGATGAAGAATCTGACTCTCGACGATACCTGCGTAATAAGCGGTGACAAATACGTGGCAAGTTTCGTCGGGTTTTTCCGTGGCAGAATCGAAGCGAGCCGTTCGCAAGCGACGCTTTCGGGGAGCGAAAACGTCGGCGGTTTTGTCGGCGCGCTCGCCTCTTCCGACTCGGCGATAACGAGGAGCGTGTTCGACGGCGCTTTGCCCGACGTTTCGTCCGCATACGGTTTTGTCGGTATGGAGACAAACGCCGCTTTGGCACTTGTTACCGACGACAGTTGGTTCGTTACGTTCGACGTTTCGTACGACGTCGCGTTATCCTACGGGCGCGTTCTGGCTATCGACGCGGCGGAGGGGAGCGGCGCTGCGGTAACCGTTTCGTTCGACGCCGAAGAGGGCTTCGGCTTTACTTTCGGAGCGAACGCTTCGTACAAGCCTCTCGTATACTTCGGCTCTTCCCTTCTTTCCGAACCGGACGGAGGTACATACCGTTTTCCGTCCGTGGCGCAAGTCAAATATACCGTTCGTTTTTGTCGGAAAGCGGAGGCGGAAGTCGTCCTTTCCTCTGCCCCGACCGCGGTTTTGACGGCGACAATGGCGCACGACTACTTTTATGTCGGGCAGGCGGTGCAAGTCGTTTTGAGTTGGCAGACGGACGGATACTATCTGAAAAACACCGTGTCCGTCGGCGACAGCGAGTACGCTTTTTCTGCGGAAACCCTGACGGCGGGCGCCGGGGACGAAATGGCGTTCTCGTTCGTTATGCCCGAGATAAGCGGGGAAAAATTGGTCGTTACGTTTACGGTTTGTCCGATAGACGGCAGCGTTATGACGATCTCCGGAGTGACCGACGGCGGCACGAGCGAGTACGACGGAACCGAAAAGGCGGCTGTATGCACCCTCGGCGACGACTACTCCGACTGGCGGCAAACGGTCGTTTGCAGCGACGCGAGCGGCAAAACGCGTCCTACGATGCTCGGGGCGGGGGCGTATACCGTCCGCGCTCTCCTCATGTATCCCGAAAGTACGGGTATCGACGTCGTTATCGGAAAAACCGAATTGACTTATACGATCGAACCGAAACAGGTGTCGCCGAAGAGTTCGTTAGATGATTACGGCTTTGCCGAAAAAGTCTACGACGGATATTCTTCGGGGAACGTTACGGTTGACGCAAACGCCGTCCTCGACGGCTTGTGCGGATCGCCCGAAATGACGGTGGCGGCGCGGATTACCTGGGCGCAGGCAAACGTAGGCGACGCGATCGACTTTACGCTGGACGGCTTTTCGCTGTCGGGCGACGACAAAGACAACTATGTTTTCGCTCCGAACGCTTCCGCGTTGTACGAAGGCGCGGGCAAAATCACCAAGAAGCCCGTTCTTGTTTCCGTCGGAGAAGCCGAATATGACGAAACGCTCGAAAAATTCGTTTTCCGTCGTCAGTATGCCGGTGAAAAACCGTCCGATCCTGCCGACGTTTATGCCGAAACGCTTGTTTGGACATACGAAATAACAGGCGGCGAAGCGGACGCGCGCTATCCGGTCGGTTTGTACACGGCTTCGGCTGCGATAGCCGACGAGGACGCGGCGGAAAACTACGACCTCACGTTCGACAAGACGTATTATCTGGAAATCACGCCTCGCTTGGTAGAGGCATATACCCTTTTATCCGGAGACCTCGTGTACACGGGCGCGGATTTGTCCTCTTCTCTGACGGCGTACTTCGACGGCGTGGGCGGCGACAGAAACCCGATGTCGGTATCGCTTGTTTACTATGTGGCGGCGAACGGAACGGAAGAAGAAACGCTGTATCTGAAAGGCGAAACCGCCTTTTACGAGGGAACGGAAGGAATGCTGTATAAGCGCGTGAACGCTTTGCAAAACGCCGAAACCTATTATATCGAAGGGAGCGCGCAGAACGCAAACTACGTTCTGAAAGCCCCGATCAAAAGCGTATCCGTCAAGAGAGCGACGAGCGCGGAAGAATTGACTTTTGTTTTGAAAAAAGGGGACGGAACGCCCATTTTGAGCGGTTCGTCCGTTCTGTACGGCGAAACGGTTTTGTTTGAACCGACCGATACGCTGTCGACTTCGGCAGGGTATGACGGCCGATACGAAATCAGGTTTTCTTCCCGTCCCGGCGGCGGCGATATGGCGATCGAAACGACGGACGGAAAACGCTTTGTGCGGACGGTGGCGGCAGGTAGGTCGATGCTCTTTTCGGTGACGGCTACGGGCGCGACCAACTTTGAAGACAGGACGTCGCAGACCTTTGAACTCAGCGTGGACTTTGTCACTTTGTACGTCGGTATTGCGGAGCCGGTGCAAACGTACGGAGAAAAAATATCATACGATCCGGCATACTATGAAGACGTCCTTTGCACCAGAGAAATCGACGCCGATACGATAGACGGATTGAGCGCGCCGCACATCGATACGGGTGCGCGCATGGCGGAAGACGCCGGAGTATACGACCTCTTTTACGGCGGCGGAAGCAGTTTCGGCTACGTTTTCGATATGACCGTCCGTACCAAACTGACGATCGAAAAACGGGCGGTATACGTTTCATCAAACGGTATCGGCAATGCGAAGACGTACGGCGAAGCGGATACCGAGATCAAATTTCTGACCTTTGCCGACGGAGATTGCACCGAGGTTATGACGCTTTTGCCGATCGGAAAAGAAGTCGAAATCGAAGGCTACTTATCCCGTGAGAAAGGGGAAAACGTGGGCGTGTATAAGATAACGGCAGGCTCGATCGAGAATCCCGCATACAATAAAAACTATTCGGTGCACTTTGTCGATCACGGCAGTTTGTTCGTTATCCGTCAGCGCGATATCGTGCTGGAAGTAAAACCCGGACAGAGTAAGTACTACACCGAAGCCGACCAACTTATCGAACTTTCGGTATCCGAAACGGCTACGGACGGGGACGGAAACCACTATTCCTTGGCAAAAGACGACTTATTGACGTCGTTTACGCTCGGCGCGGGCGCGTTCGTCTCCGTCGAACGGGAAGAGGGCGAAGACGTCGGCTTTTATCCGTACGTCGTTTCGATCGACGCCGCTCGGATGCAAAAGAGCAACTATAACCTTTTGCGCGTGGATGTAAGCGACAAATACTCGATCCTGCGCGCGAAACCGATTATCGAATACGAATTGGATTCGTCCGTTTATTTCGGTCAAACGACGGCGGAAATCGGCGTCGGGACGGCACACGCGTTCTTTAACGGTCGGGAAATACCGGGCAAGTTTTCTTTCGTGGACAAGACGATCTCGTCGATGGCACCGACCACGGCGGTACTCACCTTTGCGCCGAAAGACGATAAAAACTTCGGCAGTACCAACCTTATTGTCGGTATCACACCGCAAAAGAAAATCGTCACCTTGCAGGTAAGCGGTCCGACGAGTTTTGTTTACAACGGCGAAAAGCATCAGAAGTTTTTGACGGTGACCGTTTCCGATACGGTGAGCGGCGGTCAGTACAGTCTTGCATACGACCGTATCACGGGCGACAACAGAGAAGTGACGAAAGAAGGATTCGACGTGCATATCGACTTTTCGAGCGACTGCTACCAAGCGTCCGACGATTCGCCGACGGTCGTCCATTGTACCGTCGTACCGGCGGTCGTGACCGTGTCGGCGTCCAACGGGCATATCGCCATGGGCGACGACTTTGTCCCCGAGTTTACGTACGAAGGTTTCGTCGCGGGCGAAAACGAGTCGGTGCTGTTCAAAAAAGCGAATGTCGTATCGCTGCCGACCGAACCGGGGACGCATACCGTATTGGGTGCGGGAGCCGAGGCGAAGAACTATATTTTCCGCTATTTCCCCGGCGTATTGACGATAGACAGTCTTTCTCTCGAAAGCGACGGTTTGCTGATATGTGGCACGTTCCTGCCCGATTCGAGCGCGTCCCTGACCAGAGTAAAAGACGGCAGCGACGCTTTCGACGACCTGTCGCAGGCAATGGATAAGGACCTCGGCGCCAACTTCTTCCTCCCCCTTGCCACGACGATGACGGACTGCTATATGATTTCTTTCGGCGGAGCCAAACCGTCTACGGACGGCGAGTATGAATACGTCATCGCTCTGACCAATGCGATAGAGGACGGAACGATTTTGTATATCCGCAAAATAGACGGTGCTTTGGAAAAACTGACCGAGTATCAACTGTCCGACGACGGGAAAGAAATCACCTTTACAAGCGGCGTCGTGTCTTATCTTGCCGCCTACAAGCCGAAGGACACCAAGACGATCGTGATCGGCTATCTGCCCCTTGCCGGGTGCTGTTTTGCCGCGTTCGTTTTGCTGGTTATGATCTCCGCGATTATTTATTCCAAACGCCACCGTGCGCCGACCGAGCGTTTCTTCGCGCAACGCGCACAATATAAGAGGTATTCGAATATCAAGAAATAACGCCGTTTTATGCACTTGTGTCAACGGTTTTCGCGGTAGCACTATATGTTGTATCGGGCATAAATTTGTTTTTCGGAAAACGTTTGCAGCGGTTTACAAAGCCGTTTTCGTGGTGTATACTGTACACCCACGATAAGGAAAAAAGGAAATGATAACCGACGACGACATCAAAAGTAAATTGCTGATTTTGTTCATTTTGGAAAAATGCGAAATGGCAATCAAAGAGGATATCCTGTGTACCATGTGTTGCACCGACAACAACTGGATACCTTACTTTTGTTTCGGGCACTTTGTCGAAGAACTGACGACGACCGAGTTTATTTCCGTCCTGAACGATCCTCTTGCGCCGGGAGAAAAACTGCTTTCCATTACCGAAAAAGGGAAAGTATGCCTCAATTTCTTTTACAGCAATATCTTCCGCTCTCTCCGTGACGACGCGTCCGAATATATCCGCGAAAACAAGATAAAATACCGCCGTATGCAGGAGTACGTCTGTCAGACCGAAGAACTGCCGGGCGGCACTTTCCGCGTGCATCTGAAAGCCCTCAACGGCACGCAGGTTATGTTCGAGTTGTCTTTTGAAGTCCCGACGAAGCGGAAAGCCGATTCCATCGCCGTCAAATGGCGTGAAAACGCTCCGAAAGTTTATGAAAACTATCGCGATCTGATGATCGACGACTGATTACCATATTTTTTATGTTTGAAATTTTTGACAGCCACGCGCACATTTATCCGCAAAAAATAGCCCTGAAAGCGACGACCGCCGTAGGCGACTTTTATGCCGCCGATATGGCGGGGGACGGAACGATCGAAAAACTGCTCTCGTTCGGCAAAGAAGCCGGTATTTCGCGTTTTGTCGTGCATTCCGTCGCTACCTGCGCCCGTCAGGTGGAATCGATTAACCGTTTTATTTTGTTGAGTTGTGCCGAGCGTCCCGAGTTTATCGGCTTTATGACCTTGCATCCCGATATGAGCGAAGAAGAAATCGACGCCGAAGTTTCTTTTTGCGTTGAACGCGGGATTCGCGGGGTAAAACTGCACCCCGATTTTCAGAAGTTTGCCATTCATTCGCCCGAGGCGAAAAAAATATACCGCGTCGTCGGCGAAAGACTGCCCATCCTTTTCCATACGGGCGATAAACGCTACAAGTTTTCCGCGCCGTCTTATCTGGCGCAAATAGCGAAAGAGTTTCCGAAAATGCGCTTTATCGGCGCGCATTTCGGCGGATACAGTTGCTGGCAGCAGGTCGTGGACGCATACCGAGGCTGTGACAACGTGTGGTTTGACACGTCGTCTTCTTTCGGCTTTTTCGACGACTACGCTTTCTTGACCGACGTAATGAAGACGCTGGGGACGGACAGATTCTTTTTCGGAAGCGACTATCCGATGTGGAACGCAAAAAAAGAGGTCGAACGCTTTTTGACGCTCGACCTGACCGACGCCCAAAGAGAACGCGTCTTTTCGGGCAATCTTAAAGATTTTTTATTTTTGAATTAAAACAGTTTATCGGGTTTGTATACCGAACCGCCGCCGTTATCGAGGTAGTACTTTGCCTTGTGATAGGTGAAGTTCAGCGTCAACGTCAATATGCAGTACAGGACGTAGTAGAACGGTATCGCAAGAGCGGTCAGCACCCCGAAAGAAAAGACTCCGCCGGCGAGTACGGCAAAGAAAAGCAGGTTCAGGAAGAACAGGCATAAAAAGTTTTTTCCGTATTGCTTGAAAGAAAATTTTAAGGCGTTTCCGAGGTTGGCAAAGATATTTCTGCTTTCGCTGCGGCATATTTCGGGCAGCCACTGACAGGTGAGCGCCATTCTTGCCGTAAGCAAAAACAAAAAAAGTATTATCGACACGGGGAAAGCAAGCAGGCGGCATATAAGGGACGACCTGCCGATTAAAAACACGCATAAAGAGATCGAACCGGCAAACGCCGCCATGTCCACGACGCTGACGACGATCGAATAGCAGAGAGATAAAAGCAGATTTTGAAGACCTGTCGCGATAAAGGCGAACAAAAGTCCGATATCGAAGCCCGTACTCATCTTCGTATACAGTTCTTTCGTGATCGGAAGAAGAGGTAATGTCAAAAAGAATTTGAACCCGATGACGGTCAGAATCAGTAAAAGAAGATTTTTTTGCCACGCCGTATTTTGTATATAGTCGGTATATTGCGTGACAAGGTCGCTTATCGTATTGATCGGGTGATTGATCAGTGCCTCCGGCGAGACGACGAAGTTTTCGCTCTCGATCATCGTGCGAATCTCCGTGTAGATCGGATGCAATATCCCGATAAAGATTGCGCCTGCGATCAATATAAGAACCAGTACGAAAATAAGAACCTTGACGACCAGTTTTAAGTTGCAACACAGTATCGAAAAAGCGTGTCTGAGCGGCATATGGTGGCTCCTTTTATTTTATTTTCCTTGCTCATTATAGCAGATTTTTTTCGTTTTCGCAAGAGATAGAGGCTTTGTCGAAGAAGATTTTTTTTATCGCTTATTTCGCTTAAACGCATAAAAACAGTCGCTTCGGTTTTTGTTCGGGCAAAAGGAAGAAGCAAAAAGGCGTTTTGCGTCGAACAAAGTCGTTTTTTCTGCTATGGGTTAAAAATGGAACATAAAAAGACAAAAGTAGTGTTTTTTATCGTTAAAAAAACCTTGCGGCGCATAAGGCTTGTGTGCTAATATGTGCATATGAAAAATCTTTGCAAAGAAAAAAGTTTTTCGGAGGTGATGACATATTACGATAGATAAACTGACGGTCGAAAGGGGGGCGATTTTCGACTACGAGCAGATTGTGGAATGCCGACCTTTTCCGAAAGAACTTCGCGCGCTTACGGAAAGGGCGCTCGCTTCCGAAGAGGGGGAAGACGTGCGGCTTTTTATATGCGACCCGATAAGCGGACGAGAACTGCTTTTGTTCATAAAGCAAGGGTACACGTTCGGGATCATGCGCACCTGGACGCTTCGGGGTATTTGCGCGGCGTCGGACTATGACGAGCAAATGGAACTAAACGGCGCGATAGAAAAATGGTTGGGGGTGGAGATAGAATAATCGAATGGACCGCAGAAACGGTAAAAGGAATGCTGACGGACTATAAAAGGCGCAAGATGGAAAACAGATTATTGAAGAAAAAAGACAATGAAATGCTTTTTTTGGATCGCTGTCTTTCCCTGTGCGAACGGAATGAAAAAGAAGTGTTGACGAAAATGTATATCGAGGCGGTGCCTTTGCACAAACTCGAACAAAAATACGGTACGTCGCGCTATTTGTTAAAAAAGAATACCGATCGCGTCTTGGAGAACATCGCCGTTCTTTTTACCGAACATTATCAATAGCAACCTTGAAAAAGGCGTCGGGACGTGTGTTTCGGCGCCTTTTCAAAGCGATTTGATTTTTTACTACCCGTATGATATACTTTTTTCGATGAAAAAATACGAAGACCTTTTGGCAAAAACGGAAACGGCGAATAAGCGGTTTGAAAAACTGTCCGAGATGATAGCGGCACCCGAAATTATAGCGGACGGCCGCTACTGGCGCAGTCTCCTTGCCGAAAGGGAGAGCCTGCGCGACGTAATCGGGACGCGGCAAGATCTTGCGCGGATGACGGACGAAATCAAGGGCTGTCGGGAAGCGTTGCGCTCGTGCGACGAGGGAGAAATGCGTCGCATGTTGGAAGAAGAAATCGTTTTGCTCTATGACCGGGCGGAGAAAGCCTACCGCGCCCTCGGGGAGGCGACGCTACGCTCGGACGGCGGCGACGCCGTGGTGGAAATCGCGCCTATCGGAAAAGACGGATCGCTTTGCGACGTTCTTTCGGAAATGTATCGCGCTTTTTGCAAGCGAGAAAACTTTTCTTGCAAGGCCGTTTCGTCTTCGGGTACCGTCGTATTGCGTATCGCGCGTGCGTACGCGCGCTTATATAATGAAAACGGCGTGCATAAAGCGGTCGGGAATAACGCCGCGCGCTCGGCGGTCGTGTCCGTTTTTCCGACGCGGGCGAAAGAAGAAATCGTCATTGACGAGAGGGACGTCCGGATCGATCTTTTTCACTCGGGCGGCGCGGGCGGTCAGAATATCAATAAAGTGGAGACGGCTATTCGTCTGACGCATCTCCCGACCGGTATCGTCGTCACTTGCCAGGACGAGCGAAGCCAACTGCAAAATAAAAACAAGGCGTTTGATACGCTGAAACAAAAACTCGCCGCGCTCTCCCGCAAAGAGGAAGAAGAGCGCGAGGCTGCACAGCGTAAAAAGAACGCGTCCGTCCTTGTCCGAACGTACGACTTTGAAAACGGCTTTTTTGCCGGGGCGGACAGAAAAAAACTGCCGCTATCCGAACTCCTCGCGGGAAATATTCCCTTCTAATATGATTTTTATTCATTATTTATTGTATAAACACGATAATATAACCAAAAAATGAATATTTTATTTTTTTTATACAATTCTCTTGCGAATATTTTTTTTCGGTGCTATGATATGCACAACAAATCCGAAAGGAAAAAAGGAGAAAATAAAAATGAAAAAAATGAAGAAGATTTTGGTTAGCCTTCTCGCCGTTATTATGGCGGTAGGATGTATCGCTTGTTTTGCCGCTTGCACGAATAATGAAACGAAATACGTAGCGAAAGCGGTTGCGAGTGCGGAAAACGAACAGTATGGTTTCTGCGTAGGAAAGAGCGCGACGAACGGCGCGGCTATTCTTGCGGCGATGAACAAAGTTATTGCGGCGACCGATATTGACGCCGCGGTAGAATACTATACCGCCGTTTCCAAAGACGAGACGCCTGCAAACCAAATTACTTTTGCTAATTTGTCCGACAATACCGCCGGTACGCTTGAAGTGTACACCTGCTCCGGCTTCGAACCTTACGAATTCGTCAGCGACGGAACGACGGTTATCGGCGTAGATATTTATCTCATGGAACTTGTCGCGGAAGAACTCAATATGAAGATCAATGTACACGACGTTGACTTCGACGGCATCGTCGGCACGATCGCTACCCAAGATAACGCTATTGGCGCTGCCGGTATCACGATTACTGACGCCCGTAAAGAATCCGTCAACTTCTCGGAACCCTACTTCTCTTCGGTCCAATATATCATCAGCACCGAAGAACAAGGTTTTACGAAACTGTCCGAACTCGCCGGCAAAAAAATCGGCGTTCAGAAAGGCACGACCGGTTGCACGATGGTTACCGAAGCGATCGAAAACGGCGAACTGAAAGATACCGGTGCTACCGTAGTCGAATACGATACGGGTGCGGTTGCTTTCACGGCTATGAAGCAGGGCAAATGCGACTTTGTTGTCATTGACGAACTTCCTGCGAAGAAACTTGTCGGCTAATTGTGAAAAATAAACATTCATAAAGAAACAGGAGAAAGCAGGATGCCGAAAAGGCGTTCCTGCTTTCAAACGTATTTCGGAGAAAAAATGCAGAATTTCGGAGATAATTTTTATAAAGCGGTCGTTTTTCAAGGGCGATGGGAATGGTACCTCGAAGGGCTCGGAAGAACGCTGCTTATATCCCTCGGTGCGGTTATACTCGGCTGTTTTATCGGAATAATCGTCGCTTTAATTAAATATATCAATAAAAAGTTTGGAAAACTGAAAGTCGGCAACTTTGTATGCGACATTTATTTGACGGTTTTTCGCGGAACGCCGGTGTATGTTCAGTTACTTATTATGTATCTTATTGTCCTTGTTATGTTCCCGACGGTCTGGGTGGCTATTATAACGTTTGGCATCAACAGCGGAGCGTATGTGGCGGAGATAATCCGCGGCGGGCTCGAAAGTATCGACGACGGACAGCTTGAAGCAGGTAGTTCGCTTGGTTTTAAGAAGACGCAGGTCATGACGCAGATTATCTTGCCGCAGGGTTTTCGTCGGGCTTTACCGCCTTTGTGTAATGAGTTTATCGCATTGATAAAAGAGACGTCTATCGTCGGTACGATCGGCGAAGTGGACTTGACGAAAGTGGCGGCGCGTATCGTCGCACGTACGTACGAACCGTTCGTGCCGTATATCATGATCGCGTTGATGTATCTGGTCGTCGTCATCGTGCTGACGCAACTTTTGAAATTACTCGAAAGGAGGCTCGCTAAAAGTGACAGAAAATAAAGAAGTCATCATTTCGGTAAAAGAATTGTGCAAACAATTCGGTGCCAATAAGGTTTTGAAAGGTATTAACGTAGACATATATCGTGGAGATGTGGTATCCATTGTCGGTCCTTCGGGTTGCGGGAAAAGCACTTTTTTGCGTTGTCTTAACCTTTTGGAAACACCGTCTGCCGGGCAAATCGAATTTGAAAACAACCCTGTTTTCAAGCAGTTTACTTTGTACGCCAAGGAAGAAATCAAGGGTTTGATGCAACAGGCGAAAGCAGCCAAAAAAAAGAATAAGAGCCTATACGACGTATTGGTGGGCGAAATCAAACAAAGAATGAAAGTTCTTTTTGAAGATATTAAACACGAAAAGAAAATCAGCAGGCAAATCAACAAGACGTTGAATATCCATCGTCAAAAGATAGGAATGGTCTTTCAACAGTTTAATCTTTTCCCGCACATGACGATTTTGAAGAATATCACGCTTGCGCCGATGCGTCTGAAACACATGGGCAGAGCGGAAGCCGAAGCCAAAGCCATGGAACTATTGACAAAGGTAGGACTTGCGGACAGAGCCAACGATTATCCGTCGGCACTTTCGGGCGGACAAAAACAGCGTGTGGCAATCGTGCGGGCACTTGCAATGGAGCCCGATGTTATGCTCTTTGACGAACCGACGAGCGCGCTCGATCCGGAAATGGTCGGGGAAGTCTTGGATCTTATTAAAAAAATCGTGGAAACCGGCATGACGATGATTATTGTTACGCACGAAATGGGATTTGCCAAAGAAGTCAGTTCTCGTTGTATGTTTATGGATCAAGGGATCATCGCCGAAGAAAACGAGCCGCACGAGTTCTTTGAAAATCCGCAGAATGAACGTTTGAAAGGATTTTTGTCCAAGGTTTTGTAAAAAACATTTTTTTCATAGCGCATAAAAGGGCGTGTTCGGAAATATCTTTTTTTGTGAAGAATTTTCGGATACACCCTCTTTTTTTTATCGTGTGTTTCGTTTATATCGCAATCGGGAAAGGAGAGCAACTCGCCGCCTCTTTGACGGCGGTGTTTTTGCATGAGGCGGGGCATGCTTTCAGCGCGAAAAAAAGGGGATATTATTTGCGAAACTTTTGTCTCATGCCTTTCGGCATGGTCGCCTACGCAAACGACGGTTTGCCCGAACAAGACGGCGTTTTTATAGCCCTCGCCGGTCCACTCGTCAATGTTTTTTGCGCTCTTCTTATAGCCTGCTTATGGTGGTTTTTCCCGGCATTTTACCGAATCGGCAAGACTTTTTTTTACGCGCACTTGACGATCGGATTATTTAATCTTTTGCCATGCTATCCGATGGACGGCAGTCGGGTTGTCCTCGGAATAGTCCGCAAAAAGCAAAAATGGCTTTCCGTAATGCGCTTTTTGGGATACTTTATTTCATTTTCTTTTCTTGTCTTGTTTGTTGCGTCTTTATTCTACGAACCTGCGTGGCAGTTGCCGGTTTTGTCGGCGACTTTCTTTTTCGGCGCGAAGACGCAAGCGGAAGAAGAAAAATACCGTTTGAAGATAAAGTCTCTTCCGTTTTTGCGATCGGACGGCGTGTGGGAAGAAAAGTCGGTCGTTGTTTTTCCTTCGACAAAGGTGGGAAAAATCCTGCCGTATTTAAGCGAGGAATATCTTTATACCGTGCGTGTGCGGACGGGAGAAAAGGACGTCGAATTGAAAGGGGAAGATATAGAAAAACTTTTTTATTGCGATCGAAAAAAAACGATCGGCGACATAATGAAAAGTCGCCGACCGTAGCGTTTGCTTTTTTAGCGGCTCGCTAAAAATTCGTCGACGGTGTAATCGCCGAGTTCGTTCAGAAAAGTAACGCCGAATTCTTTGCATAAAGCGGCGAATTCCTCTTTGAGGGCGGCTGTTTCGCTTGCCGTGCCGTAAGACGTTTCCAAGGCGGCATAGACGATGGAAAGACGTTCGAAGCGCAGACGTTTTTGGACGGTTTCGTCGTTTCCGCAGGCGGCAAAAGCCGCGTCGAGTTCTTCAAAGTAATAGGCGATATTGTCGGGCGAAAGGTAGTCTTTTTGGTGCACCACGGGGAAGTCGTATACGCATAAAGGCGCGGAAACGGTCTCCTGCATTCTGCGGTAGACGTTATTGATATGGACGGCGACGTCCTTGCCGAAGTAGAGGGTGAGGAACTTGCCGATAAACTGTCTTTCGTTGACGTCGGGATTCCAAAGAAGGTGCGCGGCAAAATTGGCTTTCAGACGGTCGCAGGAACCGCGCGAATTGTGGCAAGACAGAGTGAGGACGCCTTTGACGCCGCAGTCTCTTAATAGTCGGATGTTATCCGCCATTGCGTCAAGAGAGGGGAAGGGCAGATAGTAGTAGAAAAAGTCGGTGATGTAGTCCCAAACAAAAATCTCGTCGGTAAGTTCGGCCCAACCGCAGATTTCGTCGTATTGTTGCAAAGCGATCGTAGACGCACCGCTTGAAAGGGGGTGGCTGTAATCGTTTCTGCCGAAAGAACTCATAATACACCACTTGATAAGAACGTTGCTTTCGAATTCGATATTTTCGGGCGGAGTCGAGCCGTAATGATAGGCAAGCGTGGAGAATTTCAGATCGGGGTGGCGTTTTGCAATGGTGTTTACGCAGTTATAGATCGGCGCGGCAGGATTTCCGCCCGCGTTTTCGGACATTTCGGTGCAACGGGCGCAGTGGCAGTAGTTCATGCTGTCTTGCTGGCTGATATCCCACCACATTTCGACGGCTCCCGTATGTTTTTTCGCTTTTTCTACGACGGCTTGTTCGAGCAAATCGACGACTTCGGGGTTAGAGAAGCAAAGTTGCGGCGGTTGGAACAGGTATTCACCCGTTCGTCTTTGACCGCCGATTTCCGCATAGTATTCGGGGTGTTTTGCGAGGATGTCGCCGCTTATCATGTTCAGACTGTTGTGACAGCCGTTCGGATCGAACGTTTCGTCGGCGCGCACGCGGAGTTTTTCATCGAAAGAATCGGTGTGCCACACCTCTTTATCGCCCATATCGCGGCGTTCGAAAGCGGGCTCCTGTACGTCGCAAGTCGGGGCGAGAATGAGAGATGAGAGCGCCGGGACGTGCGTCGTGACGTCGTCAAAGAACATACAACCGAGGTAGTCTTCCATAAATCCGTATATACCGTTGGTGACGCCGAAATTCGTCTCTGCGTAAATAAAAAGGTTGTTCCCGACGGTCGCGACGACGTATGCGCCTGTTTTTTGAAGGGGTTTTTCGGGCGTAAAACGATCCGTTTTTCCGATAATAATCAATTTTTCGCCGTCTGTCGAAGTCGTCCGCTCTAACGTACAACCGCACGCGAGAAAAACATTTTGTAGTTCTTTTATCGCCGTCCCGACGGCTTTGTCTTCCGTTTGCGAACAAAAAACGCGGTATTCCGTCTTGTTGTCTTTTATCAGCGCGAGCCCGTCTTTTTTTTCGAGCGCGCAGTTTGCGATAAAGTTTTGTTCGATGTAAAAGTCGTTTTCATCGTAAAGGGGCAGATACTCCGGCTCGTCGTTTTCATTGGCGACAGGCGTGCAACCGGCAAGAGTACAAACGAAAAGGAAAGAAAATAAAAGTGCAAATAACGTTTTTCGCATAAAAGTCCCCTTTTTGGGTATGGTAAAAACATTATAAAAGAATATAAAGCACTTTGTCAAGAAAGAGTAAACAAAATTCTTGATATAAAAATGTTGGCTGAATTGTAAAATATATTGCGACAAAGAAATGGTTCATTTCAAGAATCTCTGTTAGAATTTAGTTTGCAAAAAAAATCAAAGGAGAAACAAGAAATGAACCAATGCAAGTATACCACAAAAGAACAGAAATGGACAACCATTTCTTTGGAAGAAAGAAAAATGATTGAAAAATATCGACGTCAAGGATTTTCTGTCAGCCAAATCGCCAAAGCGCTTGGAAGACACCGAAGTTCAATATATCGGGAATTAAAGAAAGGAAGCGTTGAGCAGGAAGTGGCGACAAAGGGATACAACAAGTATTCTCCACCCTACGAAAAAGTTCTCGTTTACTTCCACGACGTCGGTCAGAGAAAAGCAGAAGAAGGTGGGCTCGGAAAAGGAAATAAATACAAATTGTTGGTGGATCCGGAACTGATCCATTATATAGAAGATATGATATTAGTCGGCAAACAATCGCCCGACGTTATCATCGGACGATTGCGACGAACGGGGCATAATTTTCAAACATTGATATGCCCTAAAACGATATATAACTACATAGATAAAGGCTTTTTAAAGGTCAGAAATATCGATTTATTGCTGAAATGTCGCAGAAAATCAAAGAAAAAGCGAATAAGGAATGAAAAACGAAAATTAGGCAGAAGCATAGAAGAAAGACCGGAAGAAGTAAATAAAAGAGAAGAGTTCGGGCACTTTGAGGGAGATAGTATCGTAGGGAAAGATGGAAAGAGCTCGATACTGTCATTAACAGAAAGAAAGACGAGAATGGGATTCCTCATAAAAGCAAAAAACAAGGAGGCAAATACGACGGTGAGAGCATTCAGAAAGATGATCAGAAATGAACTTAAACCTATCCTGAAAAGTATAACGTTCGATAACGGCAGCGAATTTTACGCTGTCAAAAACTTGGAAGACAAAATCATCAAAATATACTTTGCGCATTCCTACAGTGCCTGGGAGCGAGGAACAAACGAAAACTATAACGGAATAGTCAGACGATTCATTCCCAAAGGAAAGGATATGACTCAATTTTCTCAAGACGATTTGAACAGAATAGCCAATAGGATCAACGATCTACCGCGTAAAATACTGAATTATCAAACACCCAAAGAGGCTTTTGCTCAAGAATTGCTGAACATTTAAAAGTATTTGCAAACAAATTCAAAAATTTGTCGCAATATATTTTACAATTCAGCTATAAAAATGTTGACATGCACCAAAATACTGTTTATACTAAAAAGGAGGATTTTTCTTCTTTTTTTTATCTCCGTTTAAGTACAAAAAGACTTGCGAAGATAAAAAAACGCGATTATCAAGTCCAAAAAGACTTGAACAAAAAGCAAATTCGGAGGTAACTATGAAAAAACGTCTTAGTGTTGTCATGATCGGCGTACTGCTTGTCGTGCTGTCCATGCTGGTGTTGGCGTCCTGCGATATGTTCGGTAACGCTACCCAGTCGAGTACAGACGATAAATACGATGCGGATCCCGATAAGTTCGTATATGCGCTGAATGAAGGCGGGGAATCTTTTACCCTTAGCAGCGTCGGGAAGCAGGCGAGCGCTTGGAAGGTAACGATACCCGAGACATACCGGGATAAACCCGTCACGGCGATAGCCGAAGGCGCTTTTGATGGTGCGAAAAGCGTCACTGATATTTCCTTTCCGTCCGGTATCACGCTTGTCGAAAAAGGCGCTTTGGAAAAAACGGAGTGGTTCAAGATTCAGAAAGAAGAGACCATAATATATGTCGGTTCGATTGCTTATACCTATAAAGCCGGCAATGAAACGGCAAATATCGACCTCGCTATAAAATCCGGTACGAAATATATTGCCGAATCGGCTTTTTCTTCTTGTGGAAAACGTTTGGTGTCGGTATCTTTGCCGGCATCTTTGGAAAAAATCGGTCGTGACGCTTTCGGAGGTTGTACCGAACTGAAAGAGGTCTGTATCGAGGATCTTGGGAAGTGGTGCGGTATCGAGTTCGCGAGCGAAGGTGCCAACCCGGCGTCGATCAGCCGTATATTATATATGGATAACAAACCTCTTCGCGTATTGGAGATCCCCGACGGGACGAAAGCAATAAAGAACTATGCTTTTTGCGGCTACGGCGATATCGATTCTATCACGATTCCGGGCAGCGTGACGACGGTGGAAGCACGCGCTTTTCGTAACGTTTCTTCCGTCAGGAGTCTGACCGTATCTGTCGGTATGTTAGCGGATATGCCGTTTTTGCCGACGGTGCAGTCGCTCATCGTTACCGGGGAAGGCGCTTTGGCTGATCGAGTATTTGAAAATTGCGGTTCGCTTACGGATGTTACCATTCCCGACGGCGTAAGATTGAGAGGGGAAAAGGGCTTGGCAAGTTGCGTTTTGTTACGCTCCGTTTCCGCATCCGTTAGTATTTTTGCTTCCGTGCCGAAAGAAAAACTCGAAAAAGTCACGATTTTTTCGGGCGATATAATCGAAGCGGGATTGTTCAAAGACTGCGCTCTGCTTGCGGAAGTATCTTTGCCCGATACCATCCGTACGATCGGTGACGGTGCGTTTGAAAACTGTCGGAAACTTTCCGACATTGTAATACCTTCTTCGGTAACGACTATCGGAAAGGATGTTTTGAAGGGCTGTGATTCCATGAAAATGATTGAAGCCCCCGTAAGTGTGTTTGGCATGTTTAATAAAGGAGGTCTGCGGTCGATAAAAATAACGTCGGGCGAAGAGATCGAAGACGAAATGTTTATGGACTGCGAATTGTTGGAAAGCGTCGAAATATCTTCCGGTCCGGCAGTCATCGGCAATCGTGCGTTTAAGGGTTGCTCTATGCTGACCGAGCTAAAAATGCCCGACTCTGTGGCAAGAGTGGGGGACGGCGTTTTCCAGGGGTGTGTCAGCCTTAAGACAGTGATGATGACGAGTAACGTGTCAATGGTCGGCAATAATATTTTTGACGATTGCGTTTCTTTACAGACGGTTGCCGCGTCGGCAAGCACGTTCAAACAAATACCGCAGAATAACAGCGTAAAAACGGCGATCATAACGACCGGTAGCATAGACGAGAATGCTTTTCGTGGTTGGAAATCTTTGGAAACGGTTGTTATCGGCGACGGAGTCGCCAATATCGGGCAATACGCTTTTGCCGATTGCACGTGCTTGAATACGGTTACCATCGGCGCGAAAGTGAAAAATATCGGAAAGGGCGCATTCTTCGGATGCGACCATCTGTATGAGGTATATAATTTGTCTTCCTTGCCTATACAGGCAGGCAGCAGTGAAAATGGGTACGTCGCCTACTATGCTTTGGTTATATATGACGATATTGCGGCTCCGAGCAGAACCGTCGTGGATGAGGCAGGCGAATATATCTTCTTTATTATGGAGAACGCCAAGATCTTGATTCGCTATAACGGGGAAAAAGATAATTTGATTCTGCCGGACGATATAACGGCAATTGGCAAGGACGCATTCGCCGATAATACGACGCTGACCTCGGTTGTTTTGAAAAACAACGTGACAAGAATCGACGACGGTGCGTTTGCCCGCTGCACGGGACTTACTTCCGTTATCCTCGGTAATGGAGTGAAGGACATCGGTGGATGTGCCTTCCTTGGTTGCAAAAATCTTGCTTTTATCACCATCCCCGACAGTGTGACGAGTATCGGAGAAGGTGCGTTCGAAAATTGTAGCGGACTTACTTACAATGAGTATGATAACGGTTATTACTTGGGCAATGAAGATAATCCTCACGTCGTATTGATAGGGGTAAAATCGGAGTCTATTACTTCCTGTGCGATTCATGAAAATACAAGAATAATATACGGACTGGCGTTCTTGGGTTGTAGCACACTTACTTCCGTCACTATCCCGTCCGGCGTGATAAGTATCGGTATCGGTGCGTTCGTCGGCTGCACGGGACTTACTTCCATTACTGTGGCGAACGGAAATACAAAATACTGTTCGAAAGATAATTGCCTTATAGAAACAGAGAGCAAAACGTTGATTGCAGGCTGTAAAAAAAGCATTATTCCTACGGACGGAAGCGTGACGAGTATCGGCGATTATGCGTTTGCATATTGTAGCGGACTTACTTCTATCGACATCCCCGACAGTGTGACGAGTATCGGCGAGGGTGCGTTCTTTGGATGCACAGGGCTTACTTCTGTCACCGTCGGGAAGAGTGTGACGAGTATCGGCTCTTATGCGTTTGCGGAATGTAGCGGACTTACTTCTGTCACTATCGGTAGCGGTTTGACCGACATCGGTGATTATGCGTTTGCGGAATGTAGTAAACTTGCTTCCGTCACTATCCCGTCCGGCATAACGAGTATCGGCGAGAGAGCCTTCTACGGTTGCACAGGGCTTGCTTCCATTACCGTGGCGGGCGGAAATACAAAATACTGTTCGAAAGATAATTGCCTTATAGAAACAGAGAGCAAAACGTTGATTGCAGGCTGTAAAAACAGCATTATTCCTACGGACGGAAGCGTGACGAGTATCGGCGAAAGTGCGTTCTACGGTTGTAGCGAACTTACCTCTATTGTCATCCCCTCCGGCGTGACGAGTATCGGCAAAAATGCTTTCATGGGTTGTAGCGGGCTTACTACGGTTACGATGCCCACGATGGCTATATCCTATATACCCAAGGATAATCTTAAAACAGTGGTATTGACAAGCGGAGACAGTATCGGCTCTTCTGCGTTCGAATATTGTAGCAAACTTACTTCTATCGTCATCCCCGATAGTGTGACGAGTATCGGCGAAAGTGCGTTCGATGGTTGTATCAGACTTATTTACAACGAATCTGATAACATCTATTACTTGGGTAACGATACTAACCCTTATGTCGTATTGATAAAAGCAAAGTCTAAGTCGATTACTTCCTGTACGATCCAACGGGATACAAAAATAATATATAATCAGGCTTTCTCAGGTTGTAGCGGGCTTACTAACGTTACGATGCCCACGATGGCTATATCCTATATACCCAAGGATAATCTTACAAGAGTAGAATTGACAAGCGGAGACAGTATCGCCGAACGTGCGTTCTACGGTTGTAGCGAACTTACTTCTATCGTCATCCCCGATAGTGTGACAAGTATCGGCGTAGGTGCGTTCGAAAATTGCAGCAAACTTGCTTACAATGAGTATGATAACGGTTGTTACTTGGGTAATGAAAATAATCCTTACGTCGTATTGATAAAAGCAAAGTCGGACTCGATTACCTCTTGTGAGATTCATTCGAATACAAAAATAATATATGAACAGGCGTTCTCTGGTTGTAGCGGACTTACCTCTATTGTCATCTCCTCCGGCGTGACGAGTATCGGCAGATATGCGTTCTCTAATTGTAGCGGACTTACTTCTATCGAGATCCCCGACAGCGTGACGAGTATCGGCTCTTATGCTTTCAGCAGTTGTAGCGGACTGACTGAGGTTACGATGCCCACGATGGCTATATCCTATATACTCAAGGATAATCTTACAAGAGTAGAATTGACAAGCGGAGACAGTATCGGCGAAAATGCGTTCCGGAATTGTGGCGGACTTACTTCTATCGTCATCTCCTCCGGCGTGACGAGTATCGGCGAAAGTGCGTTCCGGAATTGTGGCGAACTTACTTCCGTCACCATCCCCGATAGTGTGACGAGTATCGGCGCAGGTGCTTTCTACGGTTGCACAGGACTTGCTTCCATTACCGTGGCGGACGGAAATACAAAATACTGTTCGAAAGATAATTGCCTTATAGAAACAGAGAGCAAAACGTTGATTGCAGGCTGTAAAAACAGCATTATTCCTACGGACGGAAGCGTGACGAGTATCGGCGAAAGTGCGTTC
>JAZRZM010000052.1:0-11775 GCA_045601385.1 Clostridia bacterium
CCGAAAACAACGCCGGCGGAGCACTCATCATCGTCCTTTCCGTCCTCGCCGGCTTGCTCCTCCTCGCCTTCCTCTTTACGCCTTTCCTCGCCCGCGGCAGATTCCTGTAAAACGCAATAACAAACCGCATAGGCTTCTTAATCAAAAGAAAAAGATACCCAAACCAACATAACGATACCGCCGACAGCAAAACCTGTCGGCGGTTTTTCTTTCAGACCTTGCACGGCAAAGGACGTTCTCTACGGACGGTAGGTTGTTTTTTCGACGGACATTCGGTATAATGTAAAAAGAAAACGGGAGGCTGTGTATGGACAGATACGTGATGGGAGAAACGATCAGAAGACTACGGACGGAAAAGGGGCTGACGCAGGCGGCGCTTGCCGAGAGAATAAACGTCGGCGACAAGGCGGTTTCCAAGTGGGAGACGGGAAAAGGCTATCCCGACATAACGCTGATCGAGCCGCTTTCCGAAGCGCTTGGCGTGACGGCGGCGGAACTTTTGTCGGGCAGCGAAGTGCGTAACACGAACCGCTCGTGCAATATGCTCCGTGCGCGGTTTTACGTTTGCCCCGTCTGCGGAAACGTGGTTTACTCGCTCGGCGAAAGCGTGATTGCCTGCTGCGGAATCGTTTTGCCGCCATTGTCTGCCGAAGAAGAGGACGAAAAACACCGCTTGAACGTCTCTTTGTCGGACGACGAATACTTCGTGACGGCAAATCACGATATGGAAAAAACGCACTACCTTTCCTTTATCGCCGCGCAATACGACGACAGAATCTGCATAGAAAAACTGTACCCGGAAGGCAACGCCGAGGGGCGTTTTGCGAGAGGTCGGCTGAAATACCTTTACTTCTATTGCAATAAGGACGGCTTTTTCAAAAAGAAAGTATGACGTACAAAAACGTGCGTTGAGGCTCCCTTTTCTTACAAAAAAGAACACCGAACGGCATTGTTTTGCTACGCGGCGGTTATGTTCTTTCGTATGAGAATTACGATTTTTCCGTGCCCGAAAATTAAAATGTCGTCTTTGGCGGCGGCAAAAAGATTTTTGCGTCGCGGCGGCAAAACGGCGAAAAGTCGGGTATTCTTGCGTGCGCGAGGGCGATCGGACGGCGTACGCGTGTGCGGCGCGTGCGATATATTATATATTTATTTTATGTTAAATTGCGGAAAAGTATTGAAAAAAGCGTTTGGCTGTGGTATGATTACTGTATGAAATTGTCACACGGTATTTTTGGAAAGAAGAGGAATTTTATTCCGATTGGACTTTTACTGCTTTTTGCTGTCGTTTTGTTCGGCGTTTTTGCCGTTCCGCAGGCGCGGAGCGCGGGTAGCGCCGAGGTTGACTGGACGGTGCGTGTGACATATTCCAACGGTCCTTCTTCTTACGTCGATCTCAGTACCAACGATACTTATACGGGTGGCAACAAACTTGTCTTTTTGGTGAAAGGGTACGTCAACGGCAGTACCTATTCTTACTACGCTTCCAAAAAAATCATGTCGAAAGAGTCTCTTGCCGCGCTCGATCCGCAAAGTTGGACGGCGATAAACTCGATGGGCAGCACGACCGAGCAGACGATCGGCGGCGAAAAGTATATTTCGATCGAATACGTCGATACGTCCATCGAAAACGGCGGTACTTCGCAGACCTATTTCTATTTTCGCCGTTTTGACAGCAAAGCCGAGTATTACACCGCCTCCGACGGCGAGTTGTACTACTGGTATATCACGATGAGCACGACCGGCGGCTCGGATAACGATTTTACTTCGATCGCCTGTACTTACGTCGAAAAGACGGGTTCGGCTCCGACGGCTTATACCGCCGAAAGCGGCTGGACGGCAAGTCCGCTGAACTTCACGATCGGCACAGTGGCGGAAGACAACAGAGTCCTGAATTACTCCGTCGATTTTTATCGGTTTTACAATGAAAAACTCGACCAACTGACGGCGCAGGGTATGGGCGGCGACGAGGCGAAAGAAAACGCGAAAGCGTACGCCGACAAACTTGCCAACTGGATGCCCGTCTCGGGGAGCGGTTTTGCCGTCGTTGACAGTCAGAACGCCGTGACGATCTGGCTCCGTCTGACGGACATAGACGGTAATCATAAAAAATACGCCTACTACGGCAGCGGCGAAAACGGCATCGGCGGAAACGCCGTTCCTTTACGCGTCGATATGGAGACGCCCTATTTTGATGTGTCGGCGACGACGCACACGGTAGACGGCGACCAAATCGTTTACGAAAGCCGTTCGTGGTCGGCGACCGAAGTGCGGTTTTTCCTGTCGGCGTCGGCTGCGTGCCTGTCGGGCGTTCGGTTTCAATATTCCGACAACAGCGGAATACAGTATATGGACCTGGGCAGCGGAGAATTGACCGTCAAACAAACGACGCGTTCGATCCGCTTCCGCGCGATAAGCGGCGCGGGCAAGTCGTACGAGTCCTCTTTCGAATACGGCGTCAATATCGACTCTGTGCAGCCGTGCGCGGCTCTTTCCGTGTTTACCGTCGATCCCGATCTGGAAACCGACGAATACAATAAAGAATTGTCTTATACGGTCAAGGAAAACGGCGCGCTTACCGGGACGTCCGAAACGCTCCTTTTTGACGCGGCGAACGATAAAATTTTGCTGAACGTCTATAACCGCGACGACATCGGCAACGCGATTACCAACACGAGCGGGGTTACTTACTATTATCAGAGTTCATTCTCCCGCAATTTTACCAACGCGTGGCAGAAGATGACGTTATATAAGACGGAAGGGAACGAAACGTACTATCAATGTACGGCGGAGATAGCGTCGGAAATCAAGATGACGCGCTACTATCAATTCAAAATCGTCAGCGGCGCGGGCAAGACGAGCGACATCGTCGAAGCGTGCGTGGTCGTGGTAAACAGCGTATTCGACTTTGAACTGTGCGAAGACTACCTCGAAGCGAAAGTCAATCAGACGGGCTGGATTTCGGACAAGGCGATCATCCGTGTGATTATGCAGACGGACTCCGTTTATGCCGACGGAAAGTATACCGAACCGACGACCGAATACTCGTTCTATTATTGGACGGAAGAACTGACGGGCAACGATCCCATCGCCAAAAAGATCAAGAAACAGGCGACCAAGTCGGTCGGCTCGTTCGTCGAGTTTTACGACGACAAGAACGGCGTGGTACGGTGGATTTATCAGTTTGAACTGCGCGCGAGCGCAAACGCTTTCTTTAATTTACGCGCGGTCAACGCCGCCGGGAAACTCAGCGCGGAGACCAAAGCGACGCCCGATCCGATCAAAATCGACGTATTGGAGCCGGTGACGGCGATGGACGCGTATATCTACCCGACGGACGGCGTCTATACCGTCAGCCAGTTGAAGAACGCGTCTTTTCTGAAAGAACTTGCCGACGAGAACAGACCGGGCGGCAAGGAGATCGTTACGCTCGACGTCAATAACCCCGGCTGGGTTAACGGAGCGATTTATCTCGTCCTTTGTATCGACGTGGGCGTGAGCGGCGTTTATCTGAAAAACATGAAATACGTCGAAGAGACCAACGCGACGGGGACGGTAACCGCGGGCGTGTGGCAGGAAGAAGAAGGTCAACGCACCATCGACTTCAACGATGACAACTCGCGCTACTATTACTTTATCACGCTCAGCAACGACACCCCCTTGCAGCCGATCGTCAGTAAAGAATACCGTTTCCGCGCGTATACGGGGAGCGGCATTTATAAGGAAATCTCGTTCACGGCGAACTTCGACTCGTCCGCGACTATCGGCTTGCAAACGGTTTCCGTTTCGTCCGAAACGGGCAAGAACAACAAAAAGTGGAGCAACGTGCAGGCGATGACGATCCTTTCGGACGGCGAATTCGCGGTATGCGAGGACTACGAAATATCGTTTGCCAGCACCATTGACAGAGTGGGGACGGAAGACCACTTCGCTTTGTACTATCACGCGTTTTCTCCCGAGGCGGTCGGCTATGCGAGCGACACCGAAAGTCTGCTTGCGTACGCGAAAAGGACCGCGAATTATTCCCTTGCGCCGGGCGGCAAAATCGTCGGAACGGTAGGGACGGACTCCAAAGGGACGGTATATTACGCGGTATACGCCGAAAGCATGGCGCGCACGGGCAAAGTCGTCAAAATGGCGGACGGAACCGTCCTTGCCGACGGCGAGCAAAACCGCTCCAACTACTATATCGTCGTCATCGATTACGATAACTACGACGTCACGATAAACTATTCTCTCGACGTCACGTCCACCGGCTCTGCCGAGGGCGACGAAATCACGATGGAAAACGGCACCTGGCTTTCGGGCGCGTTGGAAATCAAAGTCACTTTCCCCATCGACGACAACGGCGACAAAGTAAAATCGGTGGCGGACTTTACTTACTACTATATGACGATTCGTGCCGGCGTCAACGGCGAAAGACCGACGCAGGCGATGTGCGAAGCGCAGATGCAGATCGAAGAAAACTGGCGCGCCGTTTCGGGCGCAAGCGACGAGGGCCTGGGCGTATACAGTTTTGTCATTCCTTTTACCGACGAGAGTTTCTTCGGCGTCATCGGCATATCGGTATGCAACAAGGCGGGCTACCGCTCCGCCGTCAAGTACAGTTCGGTCAAGACGATCCGCATCGACAACACCGTGCCCGATCTTGCCGACATTTTTTATGACGTGACGGGCGTGGCGACCGAGTCGATACAGGAAGGGACTTCGAGAAAAGTCATATCCGTATACAGCAGCAAAGAGATTTATCTTGACGTGCAGGAGATGCAGAGAGACTACGGTCACTCTCCGATATCCTATTACTATAAAGTGCGCGAATCGGTCCCGACCGACGCCGGTACGCTGACTTTGAACACGGCGGACATGACGGCTTTGGACGGAAAACTGGAAGTTTTCTCGCAACTGGCGGAATTCTTGCCGGGCAGTTATAACATCGTTTATTTCGTTTTGTTTGCCAAAAACACCGTCGCGGATAACAATATCGGTTATGCCGGCACGACGTCGTGGAGTTCGGGCGCGAACGGTACGTCCGATATTATGCTGGATACGATTTACGCTTTCGTTTACGATCCGAGCGTCCTTACGGGGACGAGCGCGCCGGATATGAGCACGTTCAGTTTTGACCAGGCGACCAATTCGTATTCGTCGGAGTGGCAGGAGACCGTCCGGATCTCGCTCAAAGCCTCTTCGGACAAAGCCAAAGAGATGCCCTCGTACGTCAAGTTCGGTTTTTCGGTGGACGACGGCGAGACGTGGTTCGACTATATGGAAGCGGGCGTGGTCAATTATTATGACTCCGACAAAGAAAAAGAACTGACTTTCACCGCCGAGAGTTTTGCCGAATACAGAGACGCCGACGGTAATTATCCTTTTGCAAACGGCGTCAGCAAGAACTTTACTTTCCGTGCGGTCAACAAAGCCGGTGCCGAATGGCGGTACGAAAAAGTCTTTATCGCGATGGACGAAACGGTGCCGGAATTTACGATCGAAATGACGGACAGTCGCGGCTTGCCGTATATGAATAACGCCAGTCTCATTCTGTCGAATACCGACGGGCTGAAATGGACGAGCGGACCGGTCACCGTATCGATCAATATCACGAGATTACCGGCGAGCGGCGTCACGTTCAGTTATTATTTAAGTTATCGTAACAGCGCCGGCAATGCCGAAATCACGCAGACAAAGGCTCTCCTTAATACGACCTTTACGACCGACATGCTGGACGGTTTTAATCAGAACCGCGACGCGATTCTGACGATCATCGCCGTCAACAACAGCCATTCTGCCGAGGTCAAGCAGGCGACGCAGAGCGTCCGTATCAGTGTGGATAAAGTCATCCCCCTCTTTACGATGTCGGCGCAGTCCCGTAACTCGGACGGAACGGGCGGCACGAAGAGCAATATGCAAAGCGGCGACTGGACGAACCTCGATACCGTGGAAGTGTCCAAGTCGGTCGAAGCAGAAAACGTTTCACCCGTCGTATACACCTACACATGGCAAAGCAGCGCGATGGCGGAGCCGACCTCGCACGTTTGGAGCGAAACGGAAACGAGCATCAAAAAGGATATCAGCGGCGTACTTATCGTCACCGCGACGAACGGCGCCGGGCTTACCTATACGCAAACGTTTGAAATCAATATCGATACGATCAAGCCCGTCATCAAGTGGAGCGGCGGTATCAACGTCATCGAGAACGAAAACTACTATATCGACTTGCAGGTGTCGGTCGAAGAAGCCAACATCAATATTTGCGAATACATCACCGTCATCACCGACACGAGAGGGTTCGCGTTTAACCCGACCGGGTACGTCCTCTCCACCAGCAGCGTGGACAATTCGATCCGGTACGACGTGTCGGGCAAAGAGTACCGCGGCTATGTGCGCGTGCATGTGGAAGACTTTGCCGGCAACGTGGCGGAATTCGTCATTTACGTCCTGCCGTTTCGTTTGACCGTCAATAATATTACGCTTGACGACGCCGACCAGAAAGAGGTGGACGAGTACGAAAAGATGCTCAATATGGCGATCGCCGCCGGCTATATGGAAGAAAGCCGCATTACTTATTTTGAAAATCTCATCTCCCGTCTGCGCGACAGAACGGAGACGCTCAAAACCGAAATAGAAAGTTATCAAAACTATCTCGAAGACATCTATAACCGCTCGGGATTTGAACTCCGCTCCGACTACGCGGATATGCTTTCGTACAGAGAAACGTTCGAGAACTACGAAGTGTACGGGCAAAAATGGATTCAGAAAGCTATCACGGGCGACTCGACGAGCAAGTATTACACCTATTATCAACGCTTCCTCGAAAAGTTCGACGAACTGTTCGCCTTGAAAGAACAGGTGGAAAACGTCGAAGCCGACGTCACGGCGCTGCCGGCTATCAATATGGTCGCCGCCGAAGACTACGAAGACATTTTGCGCGTTTGGGACGAATTTTACGAACTGACCGAAGAGCAATGGGCTTGCTTCTCGGCGAACCTCGAAAACAAACTCGTCGATCTGAAAAAGGCGTGCGAAGTGTTGATGCTGTACGACAAGGACACGGGGATTCAGATTTACGGCGATTTTGCCGAGGGTGCACGGGTGCGCGTGACGCAGTATACAAGCGACACGACGACGTACCGCAATGCCGAATCGCTGCTTCTGTCTACCGTCGAAAACACCGCGATCGTATCCATATATAGAGTGGGTACGTACGGCGCGTCCAGTCAGACGGTCGCGGGCAATGCCGAAATAGAAATGCCCATTGCCGAGGCGTACCGCGACTATATCGACTTTTTGGTGTACAGTCTGTCCGACGACGGCTCGATGACCTTGCTCGGCGGCACAAAGGTTCAGCCCGACGGCGAGACCATTCTGATTCCCGTCGGCGACGGAGAATTCGGCGGCACTTACGTCCTTTGCGTAAAGGCGGCTGTCGAACATACCGAGACGAAAGAAAACGTCTACGGGACGCTGCTCGGACTCGAACTCGACACGACGATGATCAAATACCTCTTGTATGCCGGCGGCGCGCTGTTTGCGATCGTGCTCGTCGTGTGTATTATACTCGGTATTCGTCACCGCCGCTTCCTGAACAGTTATAACCGCGCTTACAGAAATTCGATTTATAAGAAGTCTTCTACGGGCGTGCCCAAGGGTAATAAGTTCAGATATTGATAAAAAATAACGACATTTTATTTCCCCTTTTTTAAGGGGAAATTTTATTTTGAAGAGGGAAATTTATGTGCTTTTTCGGAAGAAGAAAATTATTGAAGAAACAGGAAGAAACGGCGGCGTCGCTGCGAGACCTATCGTTGCTCGTGGAAAATTTGAGCATCGAGAACAAGAATATGAAAGAGGTCCTGACAAGCGCGTTTCAGTCGGGCAACACGTCGCTGATACAGGGCATCGGGCAGACTTTGCAATTCGTGACGTCGAATATGACCGCGCTGAAAGAGCAGGTTGCCAAGGATATGAAAGACATCCGCGAAGACAACGAAAAACGCCTGAACGAGATCCGCGGACTTGTTGACGAAAAACTGACCAGGACGCTGAACGAGCGGCTGACGGGGACGGTCACGACGATCAATCAACGGCTCGACGCCGTCAATAAAGAACTGGGCGAATTGCAAAGCCTTTCGGGCGGCGTAAACGACCTGAAAAAGGTACTGACCAACGTAAAAACGCGCGGTGTGTGGGGCGAAGTCAGTCTTGCCGCGCTTTTGGACGGAATGCTGACGAAAGAGCAGTACGTCACGCAGTATAACGTCACCGGCAGGCGGCGCGGAGACGACTCGGGACTGGTGGACTTTGCCATCGTTCTTCCGGGTAAAAGCGGAGAAGAAAGAGTCTATCTGCCCATCGACGCCAAGTTCCCTTCCGAAGACTATCAGCGCCTTGTCGAATGCACCGAGAGAGGCGACAAAGAGGGCGCCGACCTTGCCCTGAAAGCCTTGATTGCCGCGGTAAAGCGGGAAGCGAGAAGCATCCGCGACAACTACGTCGAGCCCCCGAAGACGACCGATTTTGCCTTGCTGTATCTCCCGACCGAGGGACTGTACGCCGAGGTCGTCCGCGTGCCGGGACTGGTGGAAGAAATGCAGAACACGCTGAAAGTCATCCCGACCGGACCTACTACCGTCAGCGGACTGATTAACAGCCTTCAACTCGGGTTCAGGACGCTTGCCGTGCAGAAGTCTTCGCGCGAGGTGTTCGACCTTCTGACCAAGTTCAAACAGGATTTTCAGACTTTTGTCGAACAAATCGGCAAGGTGCAAGGACATATCGACGGCGCAAGTCGGACTTTGCAGGACGCGACAAAACGCACCGATATTATCCTCAAAAAACTCAATAAAGTGGAAGAAATCAAGTTTATAGGCGAAGACGAATAACCATTATTTTACAATAAAATAAGCGGTTTTTTATGATATAATAGTGCCATGAAAACCATCCTTATTATATTGTGCGCGATTGGCTTATTATCTTTTTCCGTTTGTCGCATTGCCGACATAAAACCGAAAGAGGATAATGAAACTATTGTTTCGGATACCGAAACGGACAAAACAGACGTTCTTCCGCCGACGGATAAGACAGACGAAGAAACCGCGTTTTTACCCGAAACGGATACAACCGAACCTTTTGAAGAGGTTATAAAAAATCCGTCCGAAACGGAAAAAACGCCCGAAACAAGCGAGCCCGTAATTGCCGAAAAGTCGTATATCCGAAGCAAGGTAAACGGACTGAACGTACGCAGGAAACCGACGGTTTCGGCGCAGTCTGTCGGCAGTCTGGACGCGGGCGATATGGTTGCGTTTTCGGGTGAAGAAAACGGCTGGTACAAGACGGTTTATCTCGGTTCCGTCGCCTATGTGTCCGCGCAGGACAGGTATACCGAATTGGTCGCCTTAAAAAAAGGCGGCGAGAGGATCGAGAAAGTAATCGCGCTCGGAGAGACCTTGCTCGGCAGTCCTTACGTGTACGGAGCGACGCGTTACCTCGGAGAAAGGGGGACGCCGCAAAAGGGTTTCGACGGGACGAAATTCGACTGTTCGTCGCTGATGCAATACATATTCTACGTCGGGGCGGACGCGGTTTTGCGCGAGACGACGAGGACGCAGATACGGCAGGGACAGCACGTCGAAAAAGGAGATTTGCAACGGGGCGATCTGATTTTTATGACGAACGCTTCCCGAAAAAGTCTTACGGGAATCGAGCGCGTCGGGCATGTCGCTTTGTATCTTGGGGATAATTATATTTTGCATACCGCGTCCGATCACGCCGTCATCGAACCGATGAGCGCGACAAGGTGGGCGTACTATATCGAAGCGCGCAGAATAGTATAAGGAGAGGCGACGACGTTCGCGTTCCTGTCGCCCCGACGCATAAGCGCGTATAAAAAAGGTTTTTTCATACCGGTTTAAGCGAAAAGCGGTATGCTGAAAGAGGGAGCGAAAAGCGCGCGCCAAAAAAAGCGCGATCGCTTCCGATAAAAAAAGGGGGGTTGACCGAATGGCAAAAAACACAAGAAAAAATATTGTCCTTGTATTGTCTTTATCCTTATTGCTTTGTTTGACGGCAACCTCCTGCCTTACTTTTTTAGGCTCGGTTGTGGGCGAAATTCTTTTCCGTTTTTCCGATTTTGACATAGACAACCGTCACTATGTGTACGGGGAGGGAAACGATATCGGCGTGACTTTTTCGCAGGGAAAAATGTACGCGATATGGGACGCGGACGGGGCGGCAAAGAGTCTGAACGTCGTATGCGGCGAAAAGTCGAAGACGTACGACGCGGCGAGCGACGGCTTCGGCGGCGGCAAAATCGACTTGACGAAAGACGGATTTTCTTATCGGGACGACTTGTCCCTGACCTTGACGAAAGGCGTCTCGGCAAAATATTTTTATGATTATCACGCCCTTACGAAAGAGCAATACGAAGAGTTTACTTCCCCGGTCGAAGCCGGTTTTGAAGAAATCGACTACTACGCGGCGACGCGTGCCGAGTGGTTCGACTTGTTCAGTTATCTTGTCGTGTTCAGAGAGGGCGCGGAAGAGATCATCGAAGACGGGCAGACGGTTTGGAGCATGGAAACGAAGTGCTGCCTTGCGTACGATTTTGTCGCGTACGACGAATACGACGGGTTGGAAACGGAAGAGGCTTTTGCCAACGAACTGTACAGCGCGATCGACGCGTACGAGGACTCGGCGTCCTATGCCTACGGCTACGAATTGGAAGAAGACGGCAGGACGGCGACTTTGTATCTGAAATTTTATTACGACAACGCGCCGATTTACGAGACCGATTCTTACAGCAAATATTACAACGCGACGAGGTTAAGCGATCCGGTACACTACCGCCTGGCGACGCACATACGGCACCTTGCGATCGACGACGTGGAAAAGACGGTGCCCGTCTCTTGCAGCGACCAACTGTACTTTGCCTTAAAACAGGGTTATCGCCCTTTGCCCGAAAAGGGAAGCCGCGCCGAAACGCTGTATAACCGCATGCGCTATATATTGGGCGAACTCAACGCGGACGGCGACAGCGACTACGATAAGGCGCATCGCATATACGACTGCATCGTCAACACGACCGTCTACGATTATTCTTTTACCGAGGACGTCATGAACGACTCTTCCAAAGAAGACGACCTTTTCCTGTATAAGTGTTTATATATAGAAGGGGTACTCGGATGGCAGAATAACGGTACCTTTTCCGACCAAAAGCGGGTGGCGATTTGCGACGGGCTGAGTAAAACCTATCTTTGTCTTGCCGTCATGGAAGGGATCGGTTGCTACAAAATATCGGGAACCGTCAGCGGCGCCGGACACGCCTGGAATAAGGTGCGCCTCGACGGCGAATGGTACCTTGTCGATACGACTTGGGGCAACGATAAAGAAGACCGTGCGCGCGCCGAATACCTGCGGCACGACTACTTTCTTGTAGCCGACGACGCCAAACACGTCGAAACGCCCTATATCTCTTACCCCGCCGCGCCGAAAAAATATACGCCGAAAACCGATCCTTATACCGGCGGCGTCTCCGATCGGAAAAGGCTCTTGACCTGACGAAAGGTGTTCCGAAAAAAAGAAAACCGATACGCGAAAGCATATCGGTTTTTTATTCTTTTTTGTTTTTTACGTACCACTAAAACGGAAAGGAGAAAAAAGTATGCAAAAACCATAGTTAGTAAAAAGTTTTAGACTCTCGGCATTATCCGTTAGAGTGATTACACCGTTTTGTAAATCGATATAACCTCGACAAGATGCAAGTAGTTTACTTGCTCCTTA
>JAZRZM010000053.1:0-165155 GCA_045601385.1 Clostridia bacterium
TGTGAAAATTTCGTCCGCAGTACGCCTGTACAGCTCTCCTCATTTTCGCAAAAAATAAACCCACTCTTGCCGTTCCATCGCTCCTTCGCAGATTTCTTTACGCGCCCAAAACAAATAAATATAGTAAAAACATTAATTTTTATCTCTGTTTCTGCTCTTATGGATATAATAATTATAGTTTTGGGCGCTTTTGTGAAAATTTCGTCCGCAGTACGCCGAATCGCGACGTAAACGCTTTGCGCAAAATCGCTGAAATGTGCCGTTCTTTCAAAAAATAAAAATCCCGTTCGGCAAGAGAACCAAACGGGATTTATTATCGTAAATTTAATCGGAATTATTCGATAACGGAAGCAACAACGCCACTACCTACGGTTCTGCCACCTTCACGGATAGCAAAACGGAGACCTTGTTCGATAGCGATAGGCGTGATCAGGGAGATTTCCATTTCGATGTTATCGCCGGGCATAACCATTTCTACGCCGTCGGGAAGTTTGATCGTGCCGGTAACGTCGGTCGTTCTGAAATAGAACTGAGGACGATATCCGTTAAAGAACGGGGTGTGTCTTCCACCTTCTTCTTTCTTCAAAACGTACACTTGGCTGTTGAAGTGAGTGTGCGGATGAATCGAACCGGGTTTCGCGATAACCTGACCTCTTTCGATGTCCTTTCTGTCGATACCTCTGAGCAAAAGACCGACGTTGTCGCCTGCTTCTGCGAAGTCGAGCAATTTACGGAACATTTCGATACCGGTAATAACGGTGTCTCTCGGTTTGTCCATAAGTCCGACGATTTCCACTTTGTCTTGCATCTTGACCATACCACGTTCAACTCTGCCCGTAGCGACCGTTCCACGGCCGGTGATGGTGAAGACGTCTTCGACCGGCATAAGGAAGTCTTTGTCGGTGTCACGTTCGGGAGCGGGAATATAAGCGTCAACCGCGTCGAGCAATTCTCTGATGCAATCGCAAGCGGCGTCGTCGGCTTTGCCGGCTGCGCAAGCTTCGATCGCTTTCAAAGCGGAACCCTTGATGATCGGGGTGTCGTCGCCGGGGAAGTCGTAGCTGGAGAGCAGTTCACGAATTTCCATTTCGACGAGGTCGAGAAGTTCGGGGTCGTCTACTTGGTCGACTTTGTTCATGAAGACTACGATGTACGGTACGCCTACCTGACGAGCAAGCAGGATGTGTTCACGCGTTTGCGGCATCGGGCCGTCGGTGGAAGCAACAACAAGGATAGCACCGTCCATTTGAGCGGCACCGGTAATCATGTTCTTGACATAGTCGGCGTGTCCGGGGCAGTCAACGTGTGCATAGTGACGGGTAGCCGTTTCGTATTCAACGTGAGCCGTGTTGATGGTTATACCTCTTGCTTTTTCTTCCGGAGCCTTATCGATCTGGTCGTAACGCATAACTTCGGCATTGCCGGCAGCAGCCGCAACCATCGTGATAGCAGCCGTCAAAGTGGTCTTACCATGGTCAACGTGACCGATCGTCCCAATATTGACGTGCGGTTTCGTTCTTTCAAATTTTGCTTTAGCCATTTAAAAATCCTCCAATTAAATCGTTTATATGGTTTTTTACTCAATTATACTATCTCTTTTCCCATAATGCAAGCATTTTAACCCATTTCTCCGTTTTCGCTTGAATTTTTTATAAGGAAAACGATCGGGCAAGTCGCTTTTTTACAAGAAAAGAATATTTTCGGCAAAAGTCTTTATCTCCGATAAAAAAATCGGAACGCGTCCGCCGCGTTCCGATCTGTTTTTACACGGTTTTATTATTTCCCGTTTGCTTCAAGAAGACGTTTCTTTTCGCTCGCAGGCACTTCGGAGTAACATTTCAGTTGCATCACGTAGTTGCCGCGTCCTTGCGTCGCGCTTCTGAGTACGGTAGCGTAACCGAACATTTCGGAAAGCGGTACGTCGGCGTCAATGACTTTGTTGCCGCCGATATCACGCATTTCGCGGATACCGCCGCGACGCGCGGTAATCGTATTGATCGCGTCGCCGAGATAATCGGGCGGAACGACGACCTGCACGTCCATCATCGGTTCGAGAATGGTCGGATCGGCAAGACGAGCCGCTTCTTTGATCGCCATACTGCCGGCGATTTTGAAACTCATTTCCGAAGAGTCGACTTCGTGATAACTGCCGTCTACGATATGGATGATCATATCGACCATTTCGTAGCCGATCAGGATACCGCCGCGAGCCGCTTCGCGTATGCCTTCTTCGCAGGGTTTGAGATATTCTTTGGGAATAACGCCGCCTTTGATTTCGTCGAGGACTTCGATACCCTTGCCCGGTTCGTTCGGTTCGATTTCGATAACGCAGTGACCGTATTGACCTTTACCGCCGCTCTGACGGACGTATTTGCCTTCGGCACGCGCCTTTTTCTTAATCGTTTCGCGGTAAGCAACCTGCGGTTTACCGATATTCGCTTCCACCTTAAATTCGCGCAGCAGTCTGTCCACGATAATATCCAAATGCAGTTCTCCCATGCCTGCGATAATGGTCTGCCCCGTCTCTACGTCGGAGTAGGTCTTGAACGTCGGATCTTCTTCGGCAAGACGAGAAAGCGCGAGGCTCATTTTTTCCTGTCCGATTTTTGTCTTCGGCTCGATCGCCAAACGGATAACCGGCTCGGGAAACTTCATTTCGTCGAGAATGATCGGATTCTTTTCGTCGCAAAGCGTTTCGCCCGTCGTCGTGTTTTTCAAACCGATGATAGCCACGATGTCGCCCGCTCTCGCTTCGTCGATATCGACGCGGTCGTTCGAGAACATGCGGATCAGTCTGCCTACACGCTCGGTCGTTTTTTTGTTCGAGTTCCACACCGGCATACCTTTGGTCAAAACGCCGCTGTAAATACGGTAGAAAGTCAGTTTTCCGACAAACGGATCGGTCGCGATCTTGAACGCAAGTCCGGCAAGCGGCGCTTTGCTGTCCGATTCGCGGGTGATTTTATTGCCTTTCAGATCGACGCCTTCGACCGCCGGGACATCCAAAGGCGACGGCAGATAATCGATGACGCCGTCCAGCAGTCTCTGTACGCCCTTGTTGCGGTAAGAGCTGCCGCAGAATACGGGTACGAGGTCGAGGTTGATCGTCGCTCTGCGCAATACGGTCTGTATCTCTTCGAGAGTGATCTCTTCGCCTTCGAGATATTTCATCGCGATGTCGTCGTCAAAGTCGGCGCACGCTTCGATAATATTCTGATACGCCTCTTCGACTTTGTCTGCCATGTCGGCAGGGACGTCTCTCGTTTCGGTCACTTTTCCGTCTTTTTGCGTAGAAACGATCGCCTTTTTGGCAAGAACGTCCACGACTCCGACAAAATCGCCTTCTTTGCCGATCGGCAAAGTAATCGGGATCGGTCTCGCGTGCAAACGCTCGCGCATCATATCGAGCACGTTTTCAAAGTTGGCTCCGAGGATATCCATCTTATTGACGTACGCGATACGCGGCACTTTGTATTCGCTCGCCTGACGCCATACCGTTTCGCTCTGCGGTTCAACGCCGCCCTTGGCGCAAAAAACGGCGATCGCGCCGTCCAGCACGCGCAAACTTCTTTCGACTTCAACAGTAAAGTCCACGTGTCCGGGGGTGTCGATCAGGTTCAGGGTGTAGTCTTTCCAGTGTGCGGTAACCGCGGCGGAAGTGATCGTGATACCGCGTTCCTGCTCCTGCTCCATCCAGTCCATGGTCGCGCCGCCCTCGTGTACTTCTCCGAGTTTGTGCACCAATCCGGTATAATACAAAATACGCTCGCTCGTCGTGGTCTTACCCGCGTCGATGTGCGCCATAATACCGATATTACGCAACTTTTCCAACGAAACTACATTTCCATCGGACATAATTTTCCTCCATTCTTTCCCTTTCTTTTGTTTTTTTCTATGGGAATCGTTTTAATTATTTTTTTTATATTTACCTTTTGCAAGAAATTTATTCTTGCCCATTAAAAAGTAACGGCATACTTCCTTTTCGTCCGTATGCCGCCTTTTCCTTAATACAATCAAGTAAGACTCAGAACCGATAGTGAGCAAACGCTTTATTCGCTTCCGCCATACGATGGGTATCTTCTTTCTTTTTGACAGCGCCGCCGGCGTTGTTGAATGCGTCCATCAGTTCTCCCGCAAGACGTTCGATCATGGTCTTTTCACCACGCTTTCTCGCATAGTCTACAATCCAACGGATACCGAGCGTCTGGCGACGTTCGGGACGGATTTCCAACGGTACCTGATAGTTGCTACCGCCGATTCTTCTCGCCTTGACTTCCAAAGAAGGCATCACGTTTTCCAACGCTTTCATGAACACTTCGTCGGGATTTTGGTCTAATTTTTCACGAATGGTATCGAACGCACCGTAAACGATCTTTTGAGCGACGCCCTTTTCACCGTCGAGCATCACCTGGTTAATCAATTTGGTGATGATTTTGGAATTATAAACGGCATCGGGTAAAACATCGCGTTTCGGTACTCCGCTTCTTCTGGGCATATTTATCTCCTCCTGGTATAACTCAATATATATTATTTAGGACGCTTTGCGCCGTATTTGGAACGAGCCTGATTCCGTTTCGCCACACCCGTCGTATCCAAGGTACCACGAATAATATGATAACGAACGCCCGGCAGGTCCTTTACTCTTCCGCCTCTTATAAGTACGACGCTGTGTTCTTGCAGGGTGTGACCGATACCGGGAATATATACGGTACCTTCCAGCCCGTTGACCAGACGTACTCTTGCGATTTTACGAACAGCGGAGTTAGGCTTTTTCGGGGTAGTAGTCGTGACGGACAAGCATACGCCGCGCTTTTGCGGGCATTTCTGCATCAAAGGCGAAGTGCTTTTCTTCACTTGTTTCTCTCTACCTTGCCTGATAAGCTGATTGATTGTCGGCATTTAATCCTCCTATTTGCTACATAAGCGCACCTATTATAGCAATATCATTTTACATTGTCAAATGAAAAATTCATTTTTTTGCATTTTTTTTCAAGATTATGGCAGGCGAAACGCCTTGCAAAGCGTCAACGGACGTTTCGTATGACAAAAAGCCTTCGTCCGTCACCACGCACGCCTGTCCCGCCGTTTTACCGACCGATCGGAGCCAATATCCGACGCGGTTGCCGTCGTCGTACAAGTACGAAACGATTTTTCCCGAGCAAACGAGATAATCGGTCGCCGCTTTTCTCTTCCCCTCGTCGATTGTTTCCACGTCGTCGTCCTTATCGTACAGGTCGAGGAACGCCGGCAAAAAGACGCTGTCTTCCGTCTCTTTTTGTACCCTTTGGTATTCGTTGTCGTAGTAGCCTGTTTCCGCGTTGTTCAGCGTCGCGCTCCCCAATATGTTTTTTTGTTTTTCGGTAAAAGCGGTCTCGTAAAAGTCGCCGTTCAGAAGAACCCGAACCGCGCTCTGTTCCCAGTCGTTTCCGTTTACTCCAAGCGTCACTTTTTCCCGAAAAGCCGAACAAAGCAGGACAAAATCGCTGACAAACGTCGTCTCTTCGTCCGTCGCTTTCACCGCCGTCCACGCGATCGGTTCGTACCGGAAATAATGCACGAGCCTGCCGTCGTTCAAAGACGGCGCCATCGGCGTCCCGTCCGAAAAAGTCGTCACGCCGCGCAACGGTTGGCTCATTGCCGAACAGACTTCGTATTTTACGCCGTCCGCTTCGACCGTGCTTTCGCCGGGAATACGGATTTTGTCCAGTTTTTCCACCGTTTCTTTATCGCCGACGTGGCTTTGCGGATAACTGCCGAAATAGACCTTTTCTCCGACGTTTATCTCGCCGTCGCCGTCGACGTCGTGATAATAAATGCCCGATCGGGCAATCTCTTTTTCGATATCGAAACCGCATTCGACGCAAACGTATTTTTCAAACGAATGGGGACAAACCGCGCCGCACCTTTCGCAAACGCCGCTATCCTTATTATATACGTGCGTCGGGGTTTGATCAAAAACTTTCTTTTCCCGTCCGCACCCGTCGCACAGGTACAAATCGAAACCGTTTTGTCCCGCGGCGCAGTCGCCGTCGTCGCGTCGCGCAAAAACAAAGTCGTGTTTATAATCGGTTTCCACCGTGGGCGGAGAATCGGAGCAACGGTCGCATACGTATTTTACGTAGCCTTTTTCGTAGCAATCGCCTTCGTAGCGTTCGACCGCGACGTAGTTATGACCGAGAGCGGCTTGTTCGATTTTGCGTTCATACGGACAACGAACGCACGGATAAACGTAAAAACCGTCTTTTTCACACGTCGCCGTACCTGAAACGGGTTCGTCGACGAACATGTGACCGAGTTTTTCCTCATAAACCGTATAGGTTCCATACTTTTCGGAGTAATAAACGGTTTTCCCGTCCTCCTCGCATGTTGCCGCCGTCCTTTCGGTTACGGTATAATCGTTTTCGTTCAGATAAGGGATCGTTTCGGTCACTTTTTGACCGCACAGCGGGCAAATATAATACGCCTCGCCGAACATCGTCTCGGTCGGCGCTTGCACCACCGTTTTTTCGGTCGGTAACGTATGCGGACACGGCGCTTCGTCGCTCCCGGCAGGCGTTTGTTCCTTTTCGCAAGAAACGAGAACAAACGCCGCAAGGCATAGAAGCGCCGCTAAAAAATATTTTTTCATTTTCCGTAAGAAACCTTGGCGTGACTGCCGTCAAAAGCCCGTCCGTCGATCGTCATATCGTTTTGCGACGCGGCAAAATTCACCTGCGCCGAGTTTTTCGCGTAATAAAAGGCGTATCTTTCCACCGTTTTTACCGTGGCGGGGAATGAGACGGCCCCGGCGAAATTGCTGAACGCCGTTTCTCCGACCGTCGTCAGCGCGGAGTTTCCGTCGAATGTGATCGACGCGGTACAGTCGTAAAAACAACTCGTGCCGAGACTTTTCACGCTTGCCGGCAAAACGAGTTCTTTCCCGACGTAGCCGAAAAAGGCTTTCTCTCCGAGGTCGGTAATTCCCGTTTTCGACAAATCCACCGTCGCGGAGCAACGGTTGAACGCGCACCCCGAGATTTCGGTAATCGTCCCCGGCAAAACGAGTTTCGTACCCATATAGCCGTCGAATTCGCCGTTGGCAAGTCGGGTAATACGGCTGCCCTCGAAGTCGACGATACACGTCGCTCCCGAAAAAGCCCCCTTATATATTTCGCCGATACCGCCGAGTTTTACTTTCCCAAGGAAAGATGCGAACGCGTCGTATCCTACGACGGGGCACGACGCGCCCTGCGGAAAAGACACGATCTGGCTGCAATTATAAAAGGCGTTTTTGCCGATTTCGCAAACGGCTGCGTCGATAACGAATTCCGTCTCTTTATAGCCCTGCGGCACGCACAGCAGTTTTTTCCCGTCCTCGGTATACAGCACGCCGTTCTTCGCTTTATAAACGGGATTCTCGTCGGCGACGGCGATTCTTTGCAGGTATCTCGCCTTGACGAACGCCGTTTCCGATATTACCCGCACGCTCGCCGGCAAAAATACGCTTTCCGCCACCGTTTGCGAAAAGGCGTTTGCGGCGACTTCCGTCACGCGCTTTTCGTTGCGGTAGACGGGGACGGTCACGTCCTTTTCCGTCCCGGAATAATCGACTATTTTATATCCCGTTTCGTTTTCGGCGTACACTAGACCTTTTTCGTCCGTTTCCGTCTCTTTTCCGCCGCCTTGGGGCGGTTCAACCGTCTTTTTGCGCCATTTCGCATACAACACGGTATCTTTTTTCAACGGATCGCTGTATAGATAACGCGTCGAAAACGCGTCGTCGTAAAACCAACCCAAAAAGTCATACCCTGCGGCAAACGGTTCTTCCGGCATATAAACCGTCGTCTTACCGTCCAGAAAGAGCGGTTCGATCGTCACATTGTCGAATCCCGTCACAAACGTAACGGTGATACCCGTCGGCGCGGTCGGTTCCTCCTTGTTCTGACAAGCGACAAGGCACCCGAAAAGGACAAGGCAAAGCAAAAAGGCGATAAATTTCTTTTTCATAAATTCCTTTATTTCACTTCGACGTATTCGGAGTTTTCGGTAGATGTGCTGTGTTCTTCCACAATCAGCACTTTCGCGTCCTCGCTCATAAAGATAGCGTGCCACACGCCGGCTTTGATATTGTAGATTTTGTTTTTATCCATCTTCAATTTTTTACAGTCTCTGCCGATCACAAGCGTCGCTTCGCCCTGCAAAAGCACGAACACTTCGTCGGTCAGAAGATGCCGTTCGAGACGGTGAAACTTCTTTTCTTCTTCGTCGTCCCCATAGTTGAGAAACGCCACGCGCCAACTTTGAAAATGCATCGTCGGCTGATAGTCCCTGCCGTTGTATTCAAAAATTTCCACACCTTCCATTTTTTTTCAGTCTCCTTTTGTCGTTATTCTTCTATATCGAAAAAATCCGATTTCAATGTGATAAGCGGCACGACGCCGCGCAAAGCGGTCACCGACGATTTTCCCGTCTCGCCCGTCAACGTCACGTACGAAACGTATTTTCCGTTTTCTTCCGTCGTCGCCTGCGAACGGGCGAGATACCAACTCGCTATTCCGTCCGTCGCCGTAAGTCCCGAAGACAAAGCGTAGTCGGTCGCCCTTTTCTCGGCGTTTTCTTCCTTCGTTTCCTCGGGCAAACCTTCAAAAACGACCGATTCCCGTTTCATCAACGGCATAGCCTTTTCGATTTCGGCGGACAGCGATTTGATCAGACTGCTGCCTTCCTTGCCGTTCGCAAGTTTTCCGCCCCCTATCCGGCTGAACACCGCGCCGCCCTCGGTTGTATACAGATACACCTCGTCGGTATACTTTCGCCCTTCGAGAATCGCTTTGCTTATATACGAACCGCTTTTCGTCTTTTCCCACGCGATCGGCGTGAGAACAAACGCGACGAGATCTCCCCGTTTTTTCGCCGTTCCGTCTCCGAACGTGACGTCGGAAACGCATTTTGCCACGACGTAGGCTTCGTTTTTATAGTAGTAGCGGTCGCCCGTCAAGTCGTATCGTCCCTCTTTTTGCAAGGTCTCCACATCGATATTCGCCCTTTTCTGCGGGAAAACGCCGAAATAGACGATATCGCCGTCCGTCGCGTAGCCTTTTTTTGCCATATCGGTAAGGACGGTCATCTTTTCGCCGCATCCGTCGCATTTGCCGTCCTTATTCAGGTCGGTATGCCCGACCGAAAAGCCGTTATCGTAGTATCCGCACTTTTTGCAAAGCCCGTTTTCGTCGAAAGCATGCTCCCCGATTCGGGGCGTTTCGCCGATCGGTTCTTGCGTAATCGTCTTCTTGCAGTAAGCGCAGACGTATTTCATTTTTACCCGATGCAAGCAGTCCGCTCCGTCCGTCTCGCCCGTCGGCAGATACTTATGCGCGTCCGAAGCAAAAGGCAATTCCTCTTCTTCTTTATAATCGCACAGCGTGCAATAGCGCACTTTTTTATCGCGAACAAGACAGGTCGCGCCTTTTACGACGGTTTCTTTCAGATTGTGTTTGCCCGTCGCCGACGCATAAACCGTCCTTTCTTCGCCGCACAGTCCGCACGTATAGACGGTCTTTCCCTTTTTTAAGCAGTCCTCCGGCTCATAATACACGCCGGCGTTCCATTCGTGAGAGCAGTCCTTTTTTTCGGGTTCTTTTTCCCCGTCGTCCTTTTTGATAAAATCGGCAAGGAACGAAAACGAATTTTCTTCGGGCAGAACCGTCGCCGAAAAATCGCCTTCCCCCGTCAGAACGTACGCGCCGTTTTCCCGTTTGCACGTCCCCGAAAACGTCTCTTCCTCCCCCTCTCCGTTCTTGCGGACAAGGACAAAAACGTCGTTTGCTATCGTCAGCGTATAGGCGTACCCGTCTTCCTCGCAAACGTAAATATCGCCGTCCTCTTTTCTTTCGCAGCCGAAAAGAAGAACGACGAAACAAACCGACAATAAAAGAAAAGATATTTTCTTTATCATACGCCTATTGTAAGTTAAAAACGCGCGGATGTCAATGTTTTAAGTTTATATTATAACAATAAAACCCTTGTAAAAAAACCCGTTATCGTGTATGATTAAAGAAAAAACAAGGAGCAAAAAAATGTTACTGTACGATCTGACGACGGAGCCATGTTCCGTTTACGCGCAATACCGCAGTATATACAAACGCCTCTCCCGAAAAGAAGACGTTTATACGGACGGTGCGATAACCGTGCGTTTGGTTGCCGAAAACGGCGAAAAAAGGGTTCTTATATCCTCGAAAAAACCTTTCAAAAAAATTATACTTCGTTGGAAACGGGAAAAATTCTCCCAAAACGACATGTTCTACGGCGACGTATGCGAGCGTAACTACGGCACCCTCGGTTGGCGTAAAAGAAAAGACGACGACCGCTTTTTCTGGTACTTTGCCGAAAGCAACGGAGAAGAAACGGCGGCATGGGGCGTCAAAACGGGTTGCTCCTGTTTTGCCTCGTGGCAGACAAAAAAAGACGAAATCATCCTGACCGCCGACTGTCGAAACGGCTCGTTCCCCGTCGTTTTGGGAAACAGAGAACTGCACGCCTGCACCATCGTATGCACCCTGTCCGAAAAGGGCGAAACGACCTTTGCCACCCTGCGCCGTTTCTGCAAAATGATGTGTCCGAACCCCGTTTTGCCGAAAAAACCCGTCTACGGCAGCAACAACTGGTACTACGCGTACGGAAAGGACCTGTCGGCGGAACTGTTCAAAGCCGACGCCGATCTTCTCGCCGAGACGACGGACAGCTTGGAAAACCGCCCGTACTGCGTCCTTGACGACGGCTGGATGGATACCGATATGAATCTGTACCGCCGTTGCGACGGCGAAGCGTGGGTACCCGACGAAATAAAGTTCCCCGATATGAAAGAAGTAACCGATTATATCCACGCGAAAAACATGAAAGCGGGGATATGGTTCCGCCCCTTGCTTGCGACCTTACAGACTCCCGATTATATGATATTGGGTGCCCGTATGCTTGAAAAACGCGCCCTACTCGATCCGTCGGTGCCGGAGACTCTAGAACGGGTAAAAGAAGTCGTCCGTCGGATAAAAGGGTGGGGATTCGACCTGATCAAACACGATTTTTCTTTCCGTGACATGACGGGCGTATATCATCACGATCCGACGCAAAAACTGTTCCGTTACCGCAAGTATCATGACCGCTCGAAGACGACGGCGGAAATCACGCTCGACCTGTATCGGGCGATACGCGAAGAGGCGGGGGACGATGTGGTCATTATCGGTTGCAACACCGTTTCGCACCTGTCGGCAGGGCTGTTCGAGTTGTGTCGCACGGGCGACGACACGAGCGGTTACGACTTTAAGAAGGTGCTGACTATGGGCGTACCGACGGCGACGTACCGCGCCCATCAACATAACGCTTTTTACGCCTGCGACGCCGACTGCGTCGGGCATACGGGCAAAATACCGTGGGAGCAAAACCGCGAATGGTTGCGTCTTCTTGCCGAAAGCGGAACGCCCCTGTTTACGTCGATCGATCCGCGCCTTGTCACGGACGAAATCAAAAAAGATCTCGTCGAAGCGTATCGGCTTGCTTCCGAACAAAAATACCTTGCCGAGCCTATGAACGGGTTCGACAAGGGCTTGGCGACAAAGTGGCGCGTCGGAGACAGCGTCGAAAAATTCGACTGGTACAAAAGATGAATATACCGTTTATCAAAGAAACGGTCGAAAAAAGCGGCGACGTCGATTTTATCTTCTTTGACAGTCTGCCGTCGACCAACGACTACGCGAAAGAAATCGCCGCAAAAACGACGAAACCGACGGTTATTCTCGCCGCGACGCAAACGGGCGGCAAAGGAAGCAAGGGACGGTCTTTTTTCTGCGAAAAAGGGGTGGGCGTCTATATTAGCCTTTTGTTTTTCCCCGATCTTCCGCCCGAAAAAAACCTGCGCATTACCCCTGCCGCGGCGGTCGCCGTCTGCCGCACGCTCGAACGCTTTTCCGACGATAAATTTGAAGTAAAATGGGTAAACGATATTTATAAGGATGGTAAAAAGGTCTGCGGCATTTTGACGGAAGGCGCGATAGAAAACGGAAAAACCAAATACGCCGTCGTCGGCGTCGGAATCAATCTTCTTCCGCCCAAAACAAGCTTCCCCGACGAAATAAAGGATACGGCAGGCACCGTCTTTCCTTGCGGCAACGCCCCCTATGAACGGATCGTTGCCGCCCTGACCGACGCACTGATCCGCCTCGATTTGTCAGGCGACTGTTATGAAGAATATAAAAAACGGCTTTTCACTTTTCCGAAAGCCGTTTACTGCGATTTTCAAAACGAACGCCGAGACGCCGTCGCGCTCGACCTCGATCGCGATTTCCGCCTGCTCGTCCGTTTTCCCGACGGGACGGAAACGTATCTTTCGAGCGGCGACGTTTCCGTTCGCTTTTAGGTTTTATTTTTTAGCGGTTACCGCCACGCTTTTTATCGTAACGTTATACGTATTCCCGGCAGCCACGCACAGCCGCGCGATTTGTTCTACGTTTTCCTTGCTTTGGGTATCCGCAGGAACCCCGAAAGGAGCATAAAAGCCGTTCAACTCCTCTCCGCCGAACGGCAGAAAAAAGAACTCGCAATCGGCGCTGTCATACGAAGAAGTATCCCGCATCATACACAGCGAGCCGAGGCAGGTTATATTGTTTTTTTCGTATCCGTTCGCCGGGAACTCCCCCTTGATTCTGCCGAAGTATTCTTCCGGCTCGTCGCGGTAAAGCCCCGTTCCGTTCGCCTTATACGTCCCGCCCTGCAAAAGGGCGTATTCCACCGCGCCGTTTTGCGCAAACTTTTTTTCGGCGCGATAAATCACCGTTCCGTCGTACGCCTTTTGCCTGACGTAACTCAAAAAGCAGTTGACCGTCTCGGGCGCGTAATCGGACAAAAGATAGTATTTTGCCTGATACTCTTTGCCGTTGCAAACGAACGTAAACGTCGCGAACGTCCCCTTTGTATAAGACGCCACGGAAACCTTTTGAAAGGTGAATTTTTCCGCGTCAAAAGTCCCTTCGGTCGGTTGCGTGCGGGTATTGATCGGCGTCGGATCGGGCGAAAAATAGCCGAAAAGTCCGAGCGGAACAAATACGGCAAGCACGACGATCGCTACGATAAGCGCAACCGAAAACGCGATTTTCGCCTTTTTCATTACGCCTCCGACGGCACGCGGACGATACGGACGCTTTCAAGGGTAATCGTACGCGACGACGGCCGCTCCCCTGCGTCCACCCTCGTTTCCGTCCCCAGTTTTTTAATAAATTCTATATCCTTATCATAGACGAGAAAACCGAACGCCGCATATTCGCCGTCCCACGACGGGTAGGCTTCCCAACTGAAAAAGAACTGCGACGTGGCCGAATTGACTTCGTTTGTCCGCGCCATGGAAATCGCGCCGGCGGCATGAGCGATAATGTTTTCGGGAAAACCGTTATTCGCAAATTCGCCGATAATGGGGTTTCTTTTATTGCCCTTCTCCGTATAAACGTTATCTTTATACTCGAATCCGCCGCCCTGCAAAACGCAGTACTCTTTGGCGACGCGGTGAAAAACGGTGCCGTCGTAAAAACCCGATTCGGCGTACGCGATAAAGTTTTCGACCGTCTTCGGCGCGTATTTCGCAAGGAGCATAACCGTCAATTCTTCTTTCAACCCGTCCGACGTCGCCACGGTCATCACGGCGTACGTCCCATCGGGCAGATTTTTGTCGCCGTCGAGATAAAAACGGTAATACCCGTCCCCCGTCACTCTTTTTTTCAGGACATAATCGCTCCCCTCTTCTTCCGCGCCGTTACACGCGAACAGGCAAAACAGCGTCAAAAGGCACAAAAGGGCGGCGCAAATTTTCTTTTTCACTTTCATTTTTCTTCCTTTTCACTTTCAATTTCGCCGTCTTCTTCCGGTTTGGTCAGATATTTATCGCGGATTACCTGCTCGATTTCGGTAGCAAGCGCGGGATTTTGATTGAGATACTCTATCGCTTTTTCTCTGCCTTGCGCGATACGCTCTTCTTTATAACTGAACCAACTGCCCGTCTTCTGAATCAATTCGTTTTCGACCGCCATATCGAGGATACAGCCGCTCTTGGAGACGCCTTTTCCGAAATACATATCGAATTCCGCCGTTTTGAACGGAGAAGCGAGTTTGTTTTTGATAATTTTGACCTTGGTGCGGCTGCCGACGATCTCGGTACCCGACTTGATCGCGTCCCCTTTTCTGACGTCGAAACGCATGCTCGCATAGAATTTGAGCGCCTTGCCTCCGGCGGTCGTCTCGGGGTTCCCGAACATAACGCCGACCTTTTCGCGAAGTTGGTTGATGAACACGACGCAAGTGTTCGACTTTTTGACGATAGCGGTCAGTTTGCGCAAAGCCTGACTCATCAGGCGCGCTTGCAAGCCGACGTGCGATTCGCCCATGTCCCCTTCGATTTCCGCTTTCGGCGTGAGCGCGGCGACCGAGTCGATGACGATGATGTCAAAACCGCCGCTCGTCACCAGCCCTTCGACGATATCGAGCGCCTGCTCGCCGTTATCCGGTTGCGAAACGTATAAGTCGGACAGATTTACGCCGAGTTTTTGCGCGTAAATCGGATCGAGCGCGTGTTCGGCGTCGATGAACGCGGCAAAGCCGCCCGCTTTCTGCGCTTCGGCGATCATGTGGAGCGTCAGCGTCGTCTTGCCGCTCGACTCCGGTCCGTATACTTCGAGGATTCTGCCGCGCGGCACGCCGCCGATACCCGTAGCGATATCGAGAGTAAGACACCCCGTCGGTATAATATCGATATCCACTTTCGCACCCTCTTCCAAGGTCATAATAGAACCTTTTCCGAATTCTTTTTCGATCTGCGCAATGGCTTGCAACACCTGTTTCTTCTTTTCGTCTCTGGTCATAAATGTATCTCCTTTCTTTTCTTGTTTTTATAATATTTCCTGCAAATAGCGATAAGCGTAAAACAAAGCGGCGTTCGCCGCGTTCCGCCGAACGGTATCCCGATCGCCCGAAAAATTGAATTTATAGGCGACGGGTTCGTAATCGCGGTAAGCAATACCGATATACACGAGCCCGACCGGTTTTCCCTCGTCCGTCGCAGGCCCCGCGACGCCCGTCGTGGCAATGCCGAGATCGACGTATTCGCTGACAAGTCCGTACGCCATTTCGCACGCCGTCTCCCTGCTGACCGCTCCGCAAGCCGCGATCGTCCTTTCGTCTACCGAGAGCCGCTCGATCTTCGACTGATTCGAATAGGTGACAAGCCCCTCGTGAAAAACTTTGCTCGCGCCCGCCACCCCGACGATTTTCGCCGCGACAAGTCCGCCTGTGCAACTCTCCGCCGTCGCTATGGTCAGTCCGTTTTCACGCGCGAACGAAACGAGCGCCTCGCCGACGGACACGTCCTTTTCGGCGTACAAACCGTCGTCGATCCGATCGCATAAATCAAAATACGTCTCGTCCGTCACGTCGCCGCCGACAAAAACGCAATGATCGAAGTCGTCCGAACTTTCTATACGGCAATCGCTTTCGTCCAAACCCACGTTTTCTATCGCGCGAATAAGGTCTTCTTTTTCGCCGAAATACCGCAATAATCTCTCTCCCATGATCCTTACTCCTTTGCCACGCCGTACAAATGAAAATCGGCTTTTTCTATGTAAACTTTATATATTCTCCCTATTTCCAGCGGAAAATCGGCGGTAAAATACACATTGGTATCGACGTCGGGCGCTTCGTGCTCCGTCCGCCCGAAAAACATCCGACGGTCGTAGTCGATCCCCTCGTACAATACTTCCGTCACCGTACCCACTTTCTTTTGTTGTGCCGCTACCGTCGCTTGGCTTTGGGCGATCTCCAATTCTTTCGCCCACTTTTTCGCGACTCTTTTACTGACACGCGGCTTCATCGTTTCCGCTTTCGTCCCTTCTTCGGGCGAGAAAGGGAAAAATCCGGCATAGTCGCACCACCCTTCCCGAATAAACGCAAGCAGTTCACGGTGGTTTTCCTCCGTTTCCGTCGGGAAACCGGCGATAAACGTACTCCTTACCGTAATATCGGGCATTTTTTTGCGCAATTTTGTTATCAGAGCTTTTATTCTGTTTTCGTCGGCGGGACGGTGCATTTTTTTCAGAACGTCGCCGTTTACATGTTGCAAGGGCATATCGATATACCGACAGATTCCGTCGTTTTTTGCCATAAAATCGATGAGTTCGTCGTCGATTCTTTCGGGATAGGCATAAAGAAGCCGTATCTTCCAAAAACCGAGGGCGAGCAGTTTGGCAAGCAGTTCTTTCAGGCAAGGTTTTCCGTACAGATCGACGCCGTAAAAAGTGGTGTCCTGCGCGACGAGAACCAGTTCTCGCACGCCGCTTTCTTGCAGCGTCTTCGCTTCTTCTGCCAGTTTTTCCATCGGCTCGGAGCGGTATTTACCCCGTATCGACGGAATGGCGCAGTAGGCGCACCGATTGTTGCAACCGTCGGCTATTTTCAGATAAGCATAGTGCCCCGGCGTCGTCAGAACGCGCCCCTCTTTGCCGCATTCGACGTACTTCACGCCCGTCTCTTCGGCAATAATCGCCGCGATTCTTTCCTCGTCCGCTATCGGCACAAAACGGTCTACCTCGGCAAAATCGACGTCCGGGTACCGCTGCGCAAAGCACCCCGTCACGATGAGTTTTTGCAGTTTTCCCGTTTCTTTCAGTTCCGCCGTTTCCAGTATCGTTTCGATCGCCTCTTTTTTCGCGCTTTCGATAAAAGCGCAGGTATTGATGACGATAACTTCGGCTTCCGTTTCGTCCTCCGTCGTCTCGAAGCCGGCTTGTTTTAAGCGAAACAGCATTCTTTCGCTGTCCACTCTGTTTTTATCGCAACCGAGAGAGATAAACCCTATTTTTATCCGTTTTCCCTCGTGCGTAAAAGGATCGTAGCCGAATTCTTCACGGTACTTTTCGGCAAACGTCTCTTTCGTCCACAGAATACTTCTTTTTTTATCTTTGTCCGGTGCGCCGATCGCGCCTTCCTTTTCCCAAAATTCAACCGCATGCAAAACCGTATTGTAACCGTTCATCGATTTCCTTTGCAGATAGGACATAGAAACCATATTCGTTTCGATACAAATTTTCAGAATATACCACAGAAAATCCCGTTTTTCCTGTTCGTCGCTCATTCGTTTCTCCTTTTTAATTTGTTTCGCCGCCGAACGGATCGACGCCGAATTTTTCAAAATACTTTTCGACAAACGTCTCTTTCGTCCACAAAAAGCCGCGCCGTTTGTCGGTGCCTACCGAACTGACCGCGCCTTCTTCTTCCCAAAAGTCCATCACTTTGGCAATGGTGTTATAACCGCGCGCAAATTTCCTTTGCAAGTAAGATACCGACACCTGTTTCGCCTTAAAACAAAGGGCGAGCATGTCCCACATTTCTTTTTCGTCGGACGTGTCTTTATCCTGCGGCGAAAAGTTCGGTTTCGCTTCGCCGACGTATGACGCGGTCTGTTCTTCTTCGCGCACCTGCTCGACGGTATCGCCGCTAAGGGTATAATTGCCGTTGAGGATGCGGTTGATCATCTCGTCGTCGAACGCCACGTCGTTGTTCTCCAAAATAAAATGAACGATGTCGTCGGTCTCTTCGGTGGAGATATACGCGCACTGTCCGCGCACCATATCGTTGCCGCGCTTGATATACATATCGCCGTTCCCGAGCAGCGACTCGGCGCCCTTTGCCTTGAAGATGACCATACTGTGGTTATAGTCGCCGACGGCAAAAGCGATTTTTGTATTCAGGTTGTTCTGAATTTCGTTCGTGATGACTTCCTTGACGGGGTTCTGCGTGGCAAACAGCAGATGCACGCCCGCGGCACGCGCCATACGAGCAAGGCTGGACAAAGTCGCTTCCAGCGTTTTACGGACGGACAGATTACTCATCAGTTCGCTCGCTTCGTCGATGACGATGACGATACGCGGCAGTTTTTCCACGTCGGGCAAATCGTTAAATTCGTCCAGATTACGGACGTGCAGGCTCTTGAACCGCACAAAACGGCTCTTCGTCTCTTCACGTATCCACAAAAGAGCGTTGACGATATGTTTCAGATCGCTCAAAGGCTCTTTGAACAGCATGTGCGGCAAGCCCGAATACATACCGAGTTCGACCTCTTTCATATCGATCAGAATCAGTTTTAATTCGGACGGACTGTACCGACACAAAAGGCTTGCCAGAATCACGTTGATACAAACCGATTTTCCGCTTCCGGTCGTACCGGCGATCAAGGCGTGCGGCATTTTTGCGAGGTCTTCGATCAGAATTTCGCCGACGGTCGACTTGCCGAGCGCGATAACAAGTTCGCCTTTCTTGTCTTGATATTCCTTGCTGTTGATGATCGATTTGAAGCCGACCACGTTTCGGACCGCGTTGGGGATCTCGATACCGCAGTACGACGTCATTCCGATTTGTTGCAGAATGTTGATAGGCTTTGGCGAACGCAGAAGCCTTTGCAGGTCGGCTTGCGCGTTCCGTAATTGCTTAATCGAACAGGTATCGGCAAGTTCGATCGTGACGCGCGTCACCGTCGGACCTTTGATCGCGTCGATCAACTTCGCGTCTACGTTGTAGTTCTTCAATTTGACTTCTATCGTCTCTTTCAGTTCGTCCCAGTTATCGACGTAATCGACAAAATTCGGATTGACGTGATTTTTCAATAGACTCGTCGGCGGTAAACGGTACGGACGGGGCGGCACCGATACGACGGGCTCCTTTTCTTCGGAAAAAGCCGTGCTTGCGACAGGCGGCGCGGGGGGAGGCGTCGGGGCAGGCGACGCGCCGCCGGAGGGCGCTACCTTGTACGGGTTCGGCTCGATCGGTTTGTATTCCGTCTTCGGCTGTTCCGCCGGACGGACGTCAAACACCGTCGAAGCCGGCTTTTCGTATGTCAAAGGAGTAATGGGCGACGGCGCGGCTGTCTCGACCGACAGTTTTTGCCGTATCGCTTCGGCAAAAGGACTGTGCGCCATTTCTTCCGTCCCCTCGAACAGTTCGTCCGCGCTCGGTTCGTCCGCAAACAGACTTCCCGCCGGTTTCGACGCGGCGATATCGGCGTCCAAGCGGAAAGAGTCGTTCTTGCGGACGCTCCCGTCTTCTCCGAGCAAGGCGAGCGCCGCAGGCGACATCACGCCGTTTTCTTCCTTTCTTTCATCGGGTTTTTCCCCGTCGCCGAAAAAGTACGACCGCACGAAATAATCGGACGGATTACCGCCCGCTTCTCTCGCGCGCGGCATATCGTCTCCGCCAAAGAGACATCTCTGCGCCTTTTGTTTGGGCGTTTCCGGTTCGGGATCGACCACGTTAAAGGCTTTCGGCTGCACTTTGCTTTCCAGCGCCTCCACCACGATCGAATCGGCGGCGGTCACCTCGCGCGGCTTTTCGCGACGTCTTTTCTTTTCGCTTTTTGCCACCAACGGTTCTTTCGCCCCCGCGAAAATAAAAGGTCTCAAAAACAGAAAACCGAACACGGCGGCGAGCAGAAGATAAATAATAACCGCCCAGACGGGACGACACGGCACGACGACAAAGCAGGTAAATAAGCCCATCACCACGCCGCCGACCGTCTTCTCTCCGTACGGTCCCGTTATGTACCCGATAAAACCGTTGTCGCTCATCGCCCTGTCGCATAAAAGGACGTGCAACGTCGCGATGGCGCAAAATACCGTCAGTATAAGAAAAGCGGTACCCGACGGGCGCAACCGTCTTTTCCGCTCCGCAAAGCCGAAGAAGACGAAAAAGTAGCCGACGGCAAGATAAAAGCACGCCGCCCAGCCAAAAACGCCCACCAAAAAGTCCCTCGTCACGGGGATCAGCATAAGGACGGTCAAAACAAGCAGCGCGCCCAAAGCGACCGCTTTCGCCCGATTCTGTCTTATGATTTTTCCTATGCGAACATTTTTCATATCCTTTCTTCCTTATAAACCGCCGCAAGGTCGCAGTCGGGTTTTTTCCCGACACAGCAAATAACGGGTTGTTCGGCAAAGATTTCCGCCGCCGTCAAGGCGACGTCCTCTCCCGTGACCGCGTTCAGGTCTTCGATATCCTTTTCGTCGTCGATAAGTTCGTTAAAACAAATCATTTTCTTCCCCATCTGCCGCATACGGTCGAACGCGCTTTCTGCACCGAGCGCCACCGACGTCTCGAACTGCACGCGCGATTTTGTCATTTCGTCCGCGGAAAAACCGTTCTTCGCCACGTCTTTCAACACGTCCCGTACCGCGGCGACGGCTTTCCCTACGTTGGCGGGAGACGTCCCGAAAAATATATCGAGATTGCCGCCGTCCGTCCTCGTCGAGGTCGTCGCATAAATTTCGTACGCCAGCCCCATCTCTTCGCGTATCACCCGAAACAGCCGACTGCTCATGCCGCCTCCGAGCATATTCCCGAGATGCGCGCCGACGTATTTTTTTTCTTCTCCGTATCTTTTCAACGGAAAGCGTATCAGAACCGTAGACTGCTCGAACGGTTTACGCAGCGTAGCGCAACCGGGCAAAATCTCCGATTTCTTTTCGACGAAAGGAACAAACTTTTTCCCCGTTTTTTTCACGTTCGCCGACATATATTTTTCGACGTAACCCACGACCGTTTCTTCGTCGACGTCGCCGGAAAAACTCAAAACCATGTTTTCGGGACGGTACCACTTATCGTGGAAAGCGACGAGGTCTTCCCGTTTCAGAGCCGACACCGACTTGCGGGTGCCGAGGACGGGGCGGGACAAAGGCGATCCGTTTACAAAAGACGTCTTTGCCATCAGGTCGTAGCAAAGAGACTCGCCGTCGTCGTCGTACATCTTGATTTCTTCCAGAATCACGCCTCGCTCCTTTTCGATATTCTCTTCGGTAAAGGTGGAGCAAAACACCATATCGCCCAAAAGGTCGACAAACCGCTCGGCAAACTTGTTCAGTCCCTTAAAATAAAACACCGTGTGAAACTTGGACGTGTACGCGTTACTGTCCGCGCCCATCATATCGGTCTCGTCGGCTATGTCGAAAGCCGTCCTTTTTTCCGTTCCCTTAAAAACCATGTGCTCGATAAAATGCGCGATACCGTTTTCTTTCTTTCCCTCGTTCCGGCTGCCGACGTTGATGAAAACGCCGAACGCGCACGCAAGCGATCCCTCTTTTTTTTCGTAACAAAGGCGAAATCCGTCCGCCAGTTCAATCAGTTTTGCCATAATATATATAGTATATAATACTTTACTTTTTTTTTCAACAAAATTTTGTCGGCAAAAAAAATCGGTTTCCGCGCGGCTTATCGGAGCGCGTCCGACCGCGAATTTATTTTTTCGGTTATGAAAAACGGCGATTTGGGGTGCCGGTTCGCCTTTTTTTGCTCAAAAACCGTCTCCGAAGCCGACGACGACGATTTTTTTGCCGAAAATACGGCTTTTTTTGCGTTTATCCGAAAAAAAATGTTGACAAAAACATATATTTGTTTTATTATAACAATGATAATACCTTTAAGGAGTACAAACATGGCTGCATTTTTCAGTAATTTGTTCAAGACCGTTTCCGACTTCTTCGTCGGCGCATGGGACAAAGTATCATCTTTTTGCGTGGACGCTTGGAACAAAGTATCGACTTTCTGCGTGGACGCTTGGGACAAAGTATCGACTTTCTGCGTGGACGCTTGGGGCAAAACGGTCGCTTTTCATAACGACTCGGTCGTTCCTTTCTGCCTGAACGCTTGGGACAAGACGGTCGCTTTTCATGACGGCTCGGTCGTTCCTTTCTGCTTGGACGCTTGGGACAAAACGGTCGCTTTCTGCACCGAATTCGTTTCGTTCAAACTCAACCTTTTCGGTTTTGAAATTCCGTTCTGGTACATCGGCGTATTTATCGGTGCCGAACTTATCGTAATCATCGCCCTCATCGCCGCGGCCGCCTCGAAGAAAGGCAAGAAGAAAGCAAGCAAGAACGGCAAGAAAGCCGCAAAACAAGAAAAAGCGCCCGCTCGTGAAGAAGAAAGCGTTCTCCTCGCCGGCGATTTACTCGCTCCGGTCGAACCGCACGCCGAACCCGACGTCGTCATGAACGTCCAAAGAAAACCGGCTGTGGAAGAGCAAAAGAGACCGTTGCCCGACTTCACGGCAAAACGCAGGCTCTTCTATATCGATGAAGAAGAGGAAGCGACGGAAGCGGTGGAAAAGATCGCTTACGAAGATAAATTCGTCATTCCCGAAACCATCAAGGAAGTCCCCGTGGACAACGAAGAAGTCCTCGTCGAAGAAAAAGAACCGATCGTGGAAGAAGAAATCGCCGAAGAAGACGCCGGTTTCTCGACCAAGGCCGTTTCCACGACGCAAGCCGTCAGAAGAAGAGCCGATTCCGATCGTCTCGGCAACGGCAAAATCACCTTCGTCCGCAACGACGCGGACGGCATCACTTTCGTGCTGAAAGCGGATGACAAAGTTTTGTTTGAAAGCAGACCGTACAAGAGCATGCCCTCGGCATACAGCGGTGCCGCCGACTTTATCGACGCCGTTTCGCTCGGTATGTTCTCGATGCGCCGCGACCACTTCGGCAAATACAAATTCCTGCTCCGCAGTCCGTCTCAAACGGGCGTGACCTATATCGGCAGAGAATATTTCAACGACGAAGCCTGCCTGCCCGACATCGAAGACGTATGTCTGTATGCGGTTGACGCCGACGTGGACAAGTCTGAACTAAACGACAACGAGATCGAAACGGTCGATTTCGCCCTGTCCGAAGAACTGATCCGCGACGTCGAAAAAGGCGTCGGCATTTCCGGAAAATGGCAGATCGTCAAGACCGAACCGAAAAAGAAAACCACTTCTTTCGTGTTCCTCCTTTCCGACGAAGCGGGCAATGTGCTGTTTGAAAGCGACGATTACCGCACCGCCTCCGGTTGCGCGAAAGGTATCGAAACTTTCCAAAAGACCTTGCTCGGCGGAAGATACACCATTATTCCGACCGTCGACGGTTTCCGTACCGTCATTCATTCGGCAGTATCGGCGAACACAGTCTTCTTCGGTCGCGCTTACGAAGACAGAGAAGACTGCATCCGCGAGACCATCCTGCTGTATGCTTACGGCTTGTTGACAAAACAAGACTAAAAAAACAAACAAAGAGGTTATATGAAAAAATCAAAATTTTTCGTCCTCGTCATGACGCTTGCGCTCTTCTTTGCGCTGGCGTCATGTTCTTTATTGGGGACAAATCAAACGGAAAAAGCACCTTCCGAGCAGGCGTTCGTCTCCTATTATGCCGCCGTAAACGGTCAAACCGACTCGAACGACTGGCTCCTACTTTCCGACGACGCGTGGATCTATAACGACGGCTGTCACGGCACTTTTGCTCGGAGCGGCGACGATCTGACCTTGTATATCGGCGAAACGGTATGGGCGACGGCGATCGATTTTTCTTCGGTTCTGCTCCTTGAAAAGGACGGCAAAAACATTCCTTATTATAAGCAGACGGAAGAGTCGGAAAAAGAAAGTTCTTCCATCGTCGGCGTATACAACAAAGCCGTCGATATGGGCTTCTGCGGCACGCTGGACGACCTGATCGAAGCGTTCAAGGGTAACAGCGCGTACGATACAGCCGTGCAAAACGGCTATACGGGGACCGAAGCCGAATGGCTCGCTTCCCTGGTCGGGAACGACGGCAAAACGCCTTATATCGGCGACAACGGAAACTGGTTTATCGGTACGACCGACACCGGCGTATCCGCCACGGGCAAGACGAGCGGGATTACCGACATCCGTAAAACCGCCACCGACAAAAACGTGGATACCTACACGATTTCGCTGTCCGACGGCACGAAGTACACTTTCACCGTCACCAACGGCTTAAACGGCGAAGCGGCGCAAAAAGGCACGGGCATCACAAAGATCGAAAAGACGGCGTCGGAAAGCGGCGTGGACACCTATACGGTCAGCCTTTCGGACGGGACGTCCTATACCTACACCGTGACCAACGGTAAAAACGGTACCGACATCGGCGACCTGTACGACCGAGCCGTCCGCGAAGGTTTTTCGGGTTCGTATCTCGATTTTATCGAAACGTATTTTTCGGCGGACGACTCGTATAAATCGGTCGCCGCGTCGTGTTTCTCCGTCGTCAGCATTCTGGCTATCTACGATCAGAACTTTTACGGCACGCCGATGAAGAGCACCTCGTCCGGTTCGGGTATTATTTATTCTTTGGATAAGGAAAACGGCGACGCCTATATCGTGACGAACTATCACGTCGTCTTCTCTTCCAAGCGCGTCGATAAGGAGTGCAACCCCGCCCCCGGCGTCGCGGACGCCCTGTACGTCTATCTGTACGGCAGCGAAGTCATCGGCGACGAATATTACACCAACGTCAATTACCACGGCATGTATATGGAAGCCGAATATATCGGCGGCAGTCTCAACTACGACATCGCCCTGCTGAAAATCACGGGGAGCGACCGCCTCAAAAACTGCTCCGCCAAGGCGGCGACTTTCGCCGACAGCAACAAACTGTCCATCGGTCAAACGGCGTGGGCCGCCGGCAATTCGGGCGGAAACGGCATCGCTCTGACCAAGGGCGTCGTTAACGTCACCTCGGAGACGCTCCAACTGACGGGCGCGGACGATAAAACCGAAGTCAGTCTGCGCGTCATACGCTATGACACCGCCGTCAACCCCGGCAACAGCGGCGGCGCGCTCTTTAACGCCGCGGGCGAAGTCATCGGCGTGGTCAACGCGAAAAACATCGACACCTCGTACGATAACGTCGGCTATGCCATTCCTTCCAACGTCGCCCTCAACATCGTCCGCAATATCCTTTATTATTATAAGGAAAGCGGCTGCGTCGCTCCCGTCAAAGTCAAAAAACTGCTGTTCGGCATCTCCTATACCAGCAGCGAATCATACGCCGTCTACGACGAAGAGACAGGGACGGTCACGCAAACGGACAATCTGCGCGTCGCTTCCGTCAACGACGACTCCCTTTTGAAAGGCGAAATCGAAGAAGGCGACGTCGTGACGAAAGTTTCCGTCCTGCATACCGACGCTTCGACCGAAGAATACGTCCTCACGCGCGCCTACATTTTAGCCGACCTGACGACATGCCTGCGAGCCGGCGACGCCGTTACGTTGACCTTCACGCGCGACGGAGTCGAAAAAACCGCCACGGTGACCGTGTCTTCCGACAATCTGATTATCGCCGAATAACAATGGACAGTTTTTACCTCTTCGACGAAAGGGACGGCGTGCTGTACTTTCACGCGGAGCACTGCACCGCCACCGCCGTCCACACCCACGAGGGACTGGTACGCGACGTAAAAAAACTATGCGCCGCGCTCGGCACAGCCGAAGCGGTGGCGGAACTGACAAAACGTTTTTCTTCCGACGGCTTTTTCGCTTTTTTAAGCGAAAACGGCATTCCGTTCGAGACGGTCGAAAAAAAATATTCCGATCTGTCCGCCGACGTATAGTAAAACCGAAAAAAAACGTTTGACCGTACGACAAAATTGTGATAGCATATACCTATGAAAATCGCAAGCACCGTAAAAGTTCTGCACGTAGCGGTAAAAGTAGTCGTCGTAAAGCCGACCGCTTTATAATGTGCTTGTAAGATACCGAAACGATAAGGACACCTTACAAGCCGAGTAAGGTGTTTTTTTTAGAGAAGCAAAACAATACCGTCAGGAGAAAGACCGATGAACTTATTGCATAAATTTCTGGACAGAACGGAATACGCCGATTACGAAGATTTCCGACAGAATTGCAAATTGAAGATTCCCGAAAAATTCAATTTCGCATACGACGTAATAGACGAATACGCCCGTATCGCCCCCGAAAAGCGCGCCATACTGTGGTGCAACGACAAAGGCGAAGAAAAAACGATTACTTTCAAAGAACTTTCTCTTCTCAGCAACAAAGTCGCCAACGTACTGAAACAAAAAGGTTTGAAAAAAGGCGACCTCATTATGACCATGCTCGGCCGCAGGTGGGAATACTGGGTGACGATCATGGCTTGCCACAAAGCCGGTATCATCATCGTCCCCGCCACCTATATGCTGACGACCAAGGATATCCTGTACCGCGTCAAAGGCGCGGGCGCAAAGTGCCTCGTCTGTCTCAACGAAGACTCCGTCATCAATAACGTGAAAGGGACAAAAACCGAACTTCCCGACGACTTTATCTATTTTACCATCGGACAACGCGACGGTTTTGAAGACTTTTCCGAAGCCATCGAATCCGCCTCCGACGTTTGGGAAAAAGTGGAAACCGACCTTTATGACGAAAGCGTCGTCTATTTTACTTCGGGCACAACCGGTTATCCGAAAATGGTCGCCCATAACTTCCTCTACCCGCTCGGCTTTATCTACAACGCCGTCTATTGGCACAAAGTCATCGACGACGGCTTGCATTTTACTTCGTCCGAATCGGGCTGGGCAAAATGCAGTTGGGGCAAACTGTACGGACAATGGATCGCCGGCACCTGCCTCTTTATCTACGATTATTTTCATAAATTCCAACCGACCGACCTGCTCGAACGTATCGAAAAATACCATATCGACACCTTCTGCGCGCCGCCGACCATCTATCGCTTCCTGATTAAAGAAGACCTATCAAAATACGACCTGTCTTCCCTCTCGCATTGCTCGACGGCAGGCGAAGCCCTGAACGCCGAAGTGTGGAAACAGTTTTTCGCGGCGACGGGACAAAAAATCTACGAAGGATACGGACAAACCGAGACGAGCATCATTATGGGCACTTTCTCCATGATGGACATCCGCGCCGGTTCTATGGGAAAACCGTCTCCTTTATACGACGTGCATCTTGTGGACGACGACATGAACGACGTCCAACCCGGAGTCGTCGGCGAAATCGTCATCAAAATTCACGAACCGCAACCGAGTCTCGTATGCAAATATCACAACAGTCCCGAACTGACGCAAAAGCGGCTCGGTAAAGGGTATCACCACACAGGCGATCTTGCCTACTACGACGAGGACGGCTATTACTGGTTCGTCGGCAGAACGGACGATGTCATCAAGTCCAGCGGCTACCGCATCGGACCTTTTGAAGTGGAAAGCGCGCTGATGGAGCACCCTGCCGTGCTCGAATGCGCCATAACGGGCGTGCCCGATCCGCAGAGAGTACAGATCGTCAAAGCGACCATCGTCCTTGCAAAAGGCTACGAGCCCTCCGACGCCTTGGCAAAAGAGTTGCAGGACTTTGTCAAAAAGAATACCGCCCCTTATAAATACCCTCGTATCGTCGAGTTCGTCTCCGAATTACCCAAAACAATCAGCGGCAAAATCAAACGGAACGAAATCAGAAATCGGCAATAAACTCCGTAAAAAACCCAAAACCGCACGCTACCCGATCGAGTTTCGTTTTCGGGTAGCTTTTTATTGTTAATTTAATCTTTTTGTGTTATATTTATTTATAGTATGCAAGAAGGAATCATGGTTTTTCGCGTCGATACCGACAAAATGTATCTGTCGAGCGAAAGTCGGATATTCAAAACCGAACGCTTTATCAAAGAGACCGCCCGCATGTCGGGCGTCGATGACTTCTTGACGAAAATCGCCGAGGCTGTGACGTCGTCGAACCTCGGTTTATGGTCGGCGACGGACAAAAATGTGCTTGTTTCCACCGAAGAAGGGGCGCACACCGTCTTTTTCCGCTTCGGAAAAAACGTCCGCACCGAAACGAAGTTATTGCCGAAAGACATCATCTTTTTCCACTACGTCGATCGCGAAAAAAAGACGCTGACTAACGATCAGCGTTTTATCGATTATTTCCTGACGCATAAGACGTTCACGTTCCGCGTCTCTCTTGTCAAAGACGATTCGGTACCAATCGATTTTCAAAAACTGTACCGACTCGCCAACGTGGACAACGTCAACTTCCCCCTACTGACCGACAAGCAAAAAGAAATCGTTACGACCGAGGACAAGAATATGCTCGTCCAAGGCGTCGCGGGAAGCGGAAAAACAAACCTCTGTATCGACAAAATCATCTGGTCGGCTTGCCGCGCCTATACGGGACGCGTCCTGTATTCGACTTACTCGCGCGGACTTCTCATCGAGACGAAAACGCGCGTAAACCATTTCAAAAAGTCCCTTTCCTCTTTTATCGAAAAGTACCGCGAGAACAAAGTCGTTTTTTGCGACAGCAACTGTAAAGCGTGCGTCGAAAACAGACTCGGACTGACGCTCGACGTTGACGATATTGATAAAATAATCGAAAAGACGGAATCTATAATCGCCTTTTTGGATACCCAAGTCGATTATTATCTTCTTGAAGACCTTTATAAAAAATACGTCGGAGAAAAACAAGTCGCCGACGAAAACTTTTTTATCAAGGACTTTGTGTCGGGCTTAAAAAACCATCGCCTTGCCGGCAGAGCGGAGAAAATAAAAGACATCTCCTACGAAGTCGTATACAAAGAGATATTCGGTATGATCTACGGCTCCTATCCGCCCGAAAAACCGCAGGAGAGGATGAGCGAAGAAGAATACGTATCTTTGCGCGGCGGAGAATTCGGAAAAGCGCAATGCGAAGTGATTTATTCGATTGCGCTCGATTACGGCAAGTACATGGAGAAAAACGGACTTGTCGATAACAACCTTATCAGCCGCGAACTCCTCGCCGTCCTACCCGAAGACAAACCGTATTCGCTGGTCGTTCTCGACGAGGTGCAGGACTTTACGCAAGTAAATCTCTTTCTTTTCCGCAGTCTGTGTTTTCGCATGTTCTGCGTGGGTGACGCCTTGCAGATGATTAACCCATCCTATTTTGGGTTCGCTTATCTGAAACGGCTTCTTTTTACCGAAGACGAAGCGACGGTAGCCGAACTCAAACACAATTACCGCAACACCGAAAAAATCGAAAAAATCATTGAAAAACTGGGACAAATCAACATTTCGCAGTTCGGGACGCACAGTTTCGTTCTGAAAGGGCAAAGCGTGGACAGCGACGTGCAGACGTCTGCCGTTTATGTCCGCGACCGCGACTTCGCCGAACGGATCAATCGGGAAAACTTCGACAATTTTACCATCGTATGCGCTTCGGCAAAGCAAAAAGAAACGCTCCGCAAAACGCTGAAACGGCAGGAGATACTGACCGTCTCCGAAATAAAGGGACTGGAACGGGACGCCGTGCTTTTATACGACGTTTTGTCCGACAACATCGACAAATGGCGTGCGCTCGCAAGGAGAGTCATCAACCGTAAAACCGCCGACGAAAACTCCGTATATCGGTATTATTTCAACTTGTTTTACGTCGGCGTTTCGCGCGCCAAACAGTATTTATATGTCGTCGAAAAAGAGGACGTACCTCTCTTTGGCGACCTGTTCGACAGCCGTTTTGAACGGCTTACGCCCGAAAAAGCCATCGAAAGTTTGTCCGAGGTTATAAAAAAGACCGACGTCACGCAGGAAGAGATTATCGACCGAATCAGGCAGTTTATCTCTCTCGGACAATACGACAACGGACGTTTTCTCCTCTCCAAGGTGGAAGATGACGTACAAAAAAGGGAATACAAAAACAGAATCGACGTCCACGAAGCGTATATACGCGGTGGAGAATATCGCAATGCGGGTATCCGATATTGGGAACTCGGTATGACAAACGACGCAAAAGAGATGTTTTCTCTTTCGGGCGATCAAGCCTTATCCGACCTGATCGACGCCCTGTCCGGCAGTCAGAACATTCTGACGCACGACATCGTCGGGTACTATCCGGAACTGATGGAAAACGAGGGGGCGCGCACCCTCATTCTGAGCGTCCTTGAAAAAGACCTTGCGCGCCTTTCCGAAAAGCAGAACAAACTGAACAAAAGTTTCAAAGAAAAATTAAAACGTTGATATAAAAAGGTAGGTAAAGTATGGAAAAAACCGACGAATTAAGAACGCTGATCGACGCATTCAAAGGGTATCGCGATTTACTTACGCCCATTCAAAGCGGACTTGCCGATTTTTTAGCGACGTACGACGCTTTACGCGCAGACGTGGAAAAACTCAACGCGTCCTTTGACGGCGAAGCGCAAAAAAATCTGAAATCGATTTCGGACACGCTCGCCGCCCAAGCCGAAAAGAGCACCGACCTGTCCTCCCGAATCGACCAATTCGTCCGCTCGACCAATCGGTACGTTTCGCAGATCGGCGAGATGACGGCGCTTTTTGAAAAGACGGAACAAAAACTTTCCACCATCAACGACATCGAAAACCAAGCGTCCGCACAACTCAAAAAACTCGACGCCGTTATCGAAGAAAAGAAAATCAATTATAACCTGCGCGACCTGCAACGCTCCCTCGAAGGATACGATAACAACGTGCGCAAAGTCAGCGATTTTATCAACAAGGACGTCGCGGACGTGCTCAGCGCGAACGCGAAAAAGATCGAAAACATTCAGCAGGGAAACGAAAAACTTTTGCAAGATCTGACCGTCGAAAAAGAATCGGTACAAGAACTGATCGAGCAAACGCGGCTCAATAACGAACTATTGCAAAAACTTTCCGACCAAAACGACGTCAACGAAGAATATATCTTTGCCGTCATCGACAAGTGGGCGGCTTCGCGCAAGGTAAAAATGAAAAAATAATGGATTACGAAAGCCTCCTTAACGCCGTAAAAAACGACGACGTAACTTTATTCGGCCGATTTCTGTCGGACGGTGGCGACCTCGCCTGCCGATTCGGGCGGTTTCCCCTGCTCTCTCTGTGTTACCTGCACGGAAGCAACAGGATTCTGCGAAAATACGAAAAAAAGATGCTGAAAATTCCGACGTATCCGACCGTACTACGGGAAGACCGCGCTTCTTATCTTATTTTTCGTGCGAAAGCGGGGCGCGCTTTACACCTCTACGTTCAACCCGATTCCGTCGTAACGCCCCTCGAAACGCTTGCCGTTCTGCAAAAGCACGACTACCTGCAAGAAGTATACAAAAAAGGATACGCCGACGACGCTTCGCGCGCGCGTATATCCTATATTGAAAGCACAATCTGCCTCAGCCCCACCGCCTGCACCGAAAAGAAAATAAAAATCCGCCGCAAAAAAGAAAGTTCCGCCAAAACGGTTTTCGCGCTCGCGTCTGCCGTTTTGGCTCTCCTGTTTTTTGCGGCGGCACTGGCAGGAACCGTCTACGCCGACGGGTTGAGCGGTGGGAAGACGGCAGATAATCCCCTACCCCTATATAACGACGCGCAAATCGAACTCGCATTACAGGAAAACGGCTTTTTCACTTTGGAAAAAGACGTTTCGCTCGACTGCGTGCAGGATACTTTCGCCGGTTCCCTCGACGGCAACGGCCATACGATTACTTTGCAAGGCGACAAACCTCTCTTTGCCGTCTTCAACGGCACCCTTTCCAACGTCCATATCGTCTGCGACCGCACCTTCATCGGCGAAAACAAAGGCGTCCTCGAAAACGTCACTTTTTCTTGGACGGAATCGGAAATAAGCGATTTGAAAAACGATTTTTCATTCTTCATCGCCCAAAATAACGGCACCATCCGCAACTCGACGGCGTCGGTTACTTGCGACTTGACTTTATCGTCCGAACACGAAGAGACGTGCGTCAACCTTTTCGGCAAAGAAAATAAAGGCACCCTCGAAAACCTTTCCGTTTTCGCCGACATCACCGTCCGCAACCCCGTCCCGACGGACGCATATTTTTCCGCCCTGTGCGCAGACAACTTCGGCACGATCCGTAACTGCATATTGGAAAAAGGTTCTTCGATTGTTTCCGAAACCGTCGATATCGGCGGTCTTTGCGTCCGTAACGGCTCGCCCGAAGACAAAACGAAATCGGCGACGATAAGTGACTGCGTAGTCTACGCCGACCTTTCCCAAACCTGCGCCGAAAAGCAGTGGTCGCCCAACGTCTCGTCGGTCGCCGTCCACAATTACGCCGTCGTCGAAAACTGCTCTTGCGAAAACAATCTCTACGCCGCAGGCACCTACAAGCCTACCGAAGAAGAAACGGATAAGGGCGTCATTCTTTGCGGCGGTCTCGTCGGCACAAACTGCGGTACGATCAAAGAAAGTTCTTTCTCGGGCTCCATAGAGACGAATTCGGATTCCTTTTCTTCCTATTTGGGAGGCATTGCCTCTTGGAACGGAACGGTAAAAACAAACGAAGACAAATCGCGCACATACCTGTTCGGCACCATCGAAAACTGCTCGGCACAAGGACAAATCACTGCCGAAAGCGCCGACGAAGCCTATTCTTATATCGGCGGCGTCACGGCAAACAACTACGGAAACTTTATCCCCGGCGTCACCAATTACGGGTTCTTCCAACAAACGGTATACACGTATTACCATAGCGTGATCAACGGTTGCTCGGCACAAATGACTTTCTCGGGCAACAACCTGAGTTATCAAGGGGGCATATCTTCCGTCAATTCCGGCGTTATTTCTTCCTGCGAAACGAAAATAACGGGGGCGGGAAACGACGACTGCCTCTTCGGAGGTATCGCAGCGTTCGTCGCGTGCAACTATGATACGGGCTATTCTCAAACGTCGTTCAAAGCGATTTTCGACTGTTTTTCCGACGTAACGGCGACAGGGAAAAACGGCTGCCGATTCGGCGGCACGGCGGCATTTTGTCGCGGCGCTTCGGGTTTGACACCCTACCTTGAAAACAACGTGGCAACAGGCAAAGCGACGTGCGGAGACGCAAGTTATATCGGTGGCGTCGTCGGGCAAAATATAACCTATGTGCGGTTTTGTCAAGCGACGTGCGACCTTACAGCCGGGAACGAAAGTTTTGTCGGCGGAGTCGCCGGCTATAACGGCGGCGGTATTCTTTCGTGTCTTGCAAAAGGAACGCTTGCCGTCGGCGAAAAAGGTTTAATCGGCGGCACGGTGGGACAAAACGCTTACCAACTACAAAATAATTTCGTTTGTATAAGCCGTTACGAATACGGAACAGAATCCCAAATCGGGTACCAGGCAGGACAAATCGACCTGAACAGTATCAACTACTACATTGCGCAAAACTACCACGTCTCCGTCGATAACGTGCCGAGCGCGTACGGCATAATCACCGGCTACGAGCCGAAAGACGAAGAAGAAAACGCAAAAGCGCACAACCATAAAGAAACTTCGTTTGAAAGCGTCGAAGTCCTAACGGCTTCCGAAGCCTATAAAAGCACATTCACCGAACAAGAAGAGGAAAATAAAAATGAAGAAGGGATTAAAGCCTGATAAAAAAACGCTCGTTTACATCATTGTGTCAAGCCTGTTTTTCCTGCTTGACGTCGCCTTATTTGCCGTCGCGATATATTCCATCGTTGCCCAACTGAACGGCGCGCTGTTCCTGCCGTCGTACTTCCGCGCGCTTTGTATCGCGGCGATCGTGGTAAACGGAGTATGGGTGACGGGAAGTCTGATTTATTTCTTAACCGTAAAACGCTGACGAAACGTGGGTAAAAAAAACGTTCACGTCCCCATCGATAACGGTATAATCGGCATATTTGCCCACGGCAAGCGTGCCGATTTCTTTTTCCGCTTTTAACGCCTTTGCCGCGTTTACGGTCGCCATATCGACCGCGTCGGGCAGCGAAACACCACAAAAACGCATCATATTCCGAACGGCGTCGTTCATTTTCAAAACAGAGCCTGCGATTGTACCGTCGGCAAGAAGGGCAATCCCGTCGCGGACAATAATATCGTTCGCACCCAGTTTATACCGTCCGTCGTCGAGGTATTTTGCCTCGGTCGAATCGGAGACGAGGACAATTCTGTCTTTCCCGACCGTTTTGTACAAAAGGCGCACGGCTTCTTTTTCCACGTGTTTGCCGTCGGCGATCAATTCACACATCATATTATCGGAAAGAAGCACGCCCCCGAGCGCGCCCATATTGCGGTGGCTTATGCCGCTCATCGCATTAAAAATATGCGTCGCGCTTGTCGCGCCTTCTTTTGCCGCCTGCAAGACCTGTTCGGCTGTCGCCGCCGTATGCCCGACGCTCGCCACGACGCCCTTTTCGGAAAGGTATTTTGCCATTCCTTCGTTGCCCTCGGGGGCGAACGTCACTTGTTTTATCGACTTGCCCGAGGCAAGGTAAATTTCTTCAAAGGTTTTTTCGTCAAACGGTATCACGTCGCCGACGGGTTGCGCGCCTGCTTTTTTCGTCGAAATAAACGGTCCTTCCAAATGCACGCCCAAGATCCGTGCGCCGCTTTTTTGGGCTTTTTGGCAAGCAAAAATCCCCTTAACAGCGCGCACGAGGTCGCCTTTGGGCGCGGTCATCGTCGTACAAAGGAAACTCGTCACCCCCTCGGCGGGCAAGCGGTCGGCGATTTTTTGCGCGGAAACAGCCGAATTGTTCATACAGTCCGCACCGCCGGCACCATGAATATGTTTATCGATAAAGCCGGGAACAACAATCTGTTTTTCGGGCAAAGCGTCATGTTCCTCGTACGCGCCGAAAGCGGCGATTACGCCGTTTTCACACGTCATCGAGCACTTCTTTATGCCGACGTTTTCGATGTAGATATTACCGCTTATTTTTTCCATTTCAGTACAATAAATCTTTTCCGATCGCTCCGAAAACAAGTTTTTCAAAAATACTGTCGATATAGATTTCCAGCACCGCCACGTCCTTTTCGCCGCTCTTTTCCACGGCGATTTTCAGCATGTCGTCAACGGAAACGCCGCATATCGTCTTTGCCTCGACGTCGCAAAGCGCGGGCAAGAAATTATTTGCAAGCGCGACAAGATTCGGATAAAGGGTATTTACAAGCGGAATTACGCTCTTGACAAGAAGATCGACATCCAATTTGTCCGGATCGATAATCGTAGTAACCGACGACGGCAAAATGCCCTTGACGATGTCGACGGCTTTCAGCAAGAAGTCGCCCGCCATCAAGTCGATCGTGCCCTGTTTGAACAGTTTTTCGACAAACGCGGTCGAAACGACGTCGGCAGGGATACTTTCTTTGATTTCGTGCAACATCGGGAACAAATCGCAGACGCGGAGATACTCGAACGCCGAATAAATCGCGTACCGCAGCAATTTTCCGTCCGCGGAGTCGTATGTTACGGGCGAATCGACGGTGTAATCGTACTTATACACCTTGCCGATGACTTCGCAGACGAAACCGAACACATCCTTATATTCGGTCTTCGGGAAGTCGGAAACGTAGTTTTTGCACAGGCCCTCCACCGATACGCTACCGTCGCCTTTATCGTTGATCGGCATTTGCAAAAAGGCTTTATAAACGTCGTTATACACATATTCGGCAAGGGCTTTCAGTTTTTCATTACCGCCTCGCTCTTCCTCTTCGTCCAGTCCGAGCATTTCAAAAACGTTATAAAACAAAGCGTATTCTTCATCGTCGTCGTGGATTCGGTTGTCAAAATTGGTCAACAAATTGTTGTAGACAAAATCGACGGCGTACCGTTGCAGATCGGTCGTGATCTTTGTTTTGGTCGCCTCGTCAACGTACGAAGGGACGTACTCGGCTTTGACTGCGGAAAGATATTCGTTACGGATCGAAACGGAGCCGTCAACGTCGGTCGTGACATAACGAATCGGCAAAGCGTAATTGGTCAAACAGCCCGTTTCGATATCGGTCAGCGTATTGCCCGTGTCCTCATCGGTATACGTCGCGGTGTGCTGACAATGCAGGTGCCCCGTAAAGACGTACTCGACGCCGTTTTCGGTCAGCATCGCCTGAAATTCGCGTTGCATGTTCAGTTTGTTATCACCGATATCAATGTGGTCGATAATGTCGCCCATTTGTCCGTTTACGGGGAAATGCAACATCAAAATGGGCTTTTTGCCCGCGCCGACCGCCGCTTTAACCTGCGTTTCCGTCCAGTCAAACAGCCGATCGGTCATGACGGAATAGCCCGTGCCGTTGATTTGGTACTCTTCCTCCTCGCCGTACCGCGCCATATAATAGGTGCTGCCGCGTTCGTTTTCGTAATAGTTCGCGGCGTCCACGCAAATTAAGCGATAATCGCTCCCGACAAGGTCCTGCACATAGGACATCGTGCCGACTTCGTAAAACTCGTAGTCCTCTTCTTCGACATAATTCCTCACCGGGGCGTCCAAACGGTCGCGCGCTATCGCGTCCTTAAAACCGAACTCGTTATAAATCTCCATAAACCGTTCGGGCGAAACGCCGCTCGCCGCAACCGAACAACTGCCGTCGGCAAAAACCTCTTCGATATAGTGGCTGTCGTTTGTATACCCGTTCCGTTCCGCTTCCGCTTTCGTCTCGTAGTTTCCGTCCGTGAGAGCGTCCTGTACCGAACCGTAAAACTTTTCGGGGTTCTTATTGATATCGTGGTTGCCGCAAACGACGTATGCCGGAATACCTGCGTCTAAAAGCCGCTTGCATTCTCTCGCCACCGTCTCATGCCCGACTTCGGAGCCGTTTTCGGTCATATCCCCGGGGAGCAAAACGACGTCCACTTTCTCTTCGATCAGTCTGTCAACCGCCGTCTTTAATATCGCTTCCGAAACAAACAGCATCTTCTGCCCGACCTCGTTCAGGTCTTGGAAAGAAAGATACCCGTCGTCGCCCACGTCGCTCTCCGCGACGATCTGACAGTCGGAAATCACGCCGATAACAAACGGCTTTTTCTCATCTTCGTCTTTGCGAAACAAATTACACGAAGACAGCCCGAGCGTCGCAAGGCACACGATAAGCACCGCTATAACCATTATTTTTACTTTTTTCATTCTTTTACCGCCTTTCTTTTAAGGTGCTTCTATTTTATCATAATTTTTCTTTTTTTTCAAGCAAACCTTTTTCCGTAAAAAAACGCGGAACATACCGTTCCGCGTTCTTTTTTGTGCTTTTAAGAAAAGTCAATGATTACTTATTTTCTTTTCTTTTTGGCGAGGAAGAAAATGCACGCACCGCAGGCTCCGATGATCAGAACGATAGCGATGACGCCGAATGCGATAGACAGAGCACCGAGGGATTCGATGCGGCTTTCCATAGCGTCACATCTGTCTTCCAGTGCTTTGACTCTGCCGCTCAGGTCGCTGACCTTGGCGATAGCCGTAGCAAGGTCTCCGTTTCTCAAAGCAAGCGTAGCCGCGTCGAGAGCCGCTTGCGCGTCTTCCGTCGTGATGTAGCCGGCCGCTTCGAGAGCGTCAACGCGTGCCTTCAAGAGATTGAAGTTGTCATTCAATTCATCGATAGCGTCAGCCGCTTCGGCGATTTCGTTATCTTTCAGCTTGTTGATAGCCGTTTGAATAAGAGCGCCGACAGTGTCGCCTTCGAGCGTTTGTACGCTGTCCAAAATGCCGTCCAACGCATCTTTCAAGTCTTGGATGTCGCCCTTGATGTCCGCGATATCTCCGTTTACGAGTGCGTCGATAGCGTTATCGATCGCGTCAGCCAAAGCGTCAGCCGTCGTATAGTCGCCTTCGATCGTGTCCACACGGTCGGTCAAAGCGTCAAGACTGTCGCTCAAACTGTCGAAGGCGTCTACCAAATCGGACAGACTTTCTTGCATTGCGCTGATGTTCGCTTCGGAAGCGGCGTCATCGATGCTTTCGGCGAGTTGATCAAGTTTCGCGATGATATCTTCGATAGCATATTCGGTCAATTCGGCGCGAATAGCGAGTACGTTGCGTACTTGTTTGTTCCATTCGGCGTCGATCATGTCGCCGTATTCGAGTCCGTCCATCGCACGATAGAATGTGTCGAGCGTATAGGCTTCGACTTTCGCTTCGGTCGTGATCATGCCTTTGTTCTTCAAGACAGCCGCGCCTTCGATCGTCTCGGTATCGACTGTCTTGACATACAGCGTACCGAATTGTTCGATTGCGTATTTGTAGTAGTCATCCAAAGAGGTCGTGAACGTGCCATAGAGAGAATATCTTGTCGCAAAGGCGTCAGCAACTGCGATCTTGGCAACGGGTTCGTAATTGACAATGACGACCTTTTCATAATAGGTTTCTTCTTCGTCGAACACCAATGCTCTTACGTAGCCGCCGTTAGCCGATTCTTTATAGAAGACGCCTGCGGCAAATTCGGTTGCGTCGGCAGGTTGCGTCGCACATTCGACATACGTGACGACCGGGAGCTTGCCGCTCACCGCGTAGTATACCACGTCGGCAGTCTTGTATTCTTCGCCCGTCGCTTTGGTGTAGGTCGTTTTGAACACGTTGTCTTCGAGTTCGTTGGCGGCCTTTCTGTAATTATCGGAGAATTTCAGTTTTTCATAAACGCCTTCGATAAAGGTGTCATAAACGGTTCCGATACGTTCTTGTTGCGATTCGGAAATGTGACCGAAGTTATAACGTTCATAGAGATACGTAGCGAAGTCCCAATCGGTTTCGTCAAGCGTACCGTTTTTGTTCGTCAGGTCGATCATGCCTTGCTTGATAGCGTCGGCTACGTCTTCGCCTCTTTGCTTAACGTCGTCAAGAATCGATTTATAATCTTTCGAGTCACCGTTGACAAGGTTGTTGCCGGCAAGTTCGTCGTTAGCCGCTTTGATGTCGGTCTTGGAAGAGTCGTTCTTGATATATTTCTTGACGTCCGTCGTGAACGTGTCGTAGAGAGCGATCAGATCGGCACATTGATCGAGGTCAACGTAAACGAGCGTGAGAGTACTGGTCGGTGCGGTGTATCCGACGCCGTTTTGCGGCAGCAAACCGGCAAGTAAGGTCGCGTTGGCGTCGCTGAGGGATCCGTCTTGTGCAATATCTTTCACAAGATCAATCCATTCGTCGGCTTGCGCGATCTTTCTGTCGAATTCGGTTCTTGCACTGTAAACGAAGTTTACTTTCGTCGCATATTCTTTTACGAGAATCAACGCCATAGCAAGGTCGCCGTCTTTCGCGGAATAGTTCGGATCCAGGGACGCGAGCGCGTCGAATTTGGCTTTCAAGGTCATTTCTTCGTCGCCGGTCTTGGCGAGGTTGGCGATCAAAGCAGCGTCCTTGGTCGTATCGAGCTTAGCTTTCAAAGAAGTAATCAGAGCGTTCAGCGCGCCTTCCATCGCTTCCAGTTTCGTTTTGACGTCTTGACCGATGATGACGCCATTAATGTTACCGATGTAATCGGCAGTCGAATCGGTGTCGGTCAATTCGTTGAGCACAAACAAGGTTGCGAGGACGTCGTTATAGAGATACGTCTTCGCGTTGTACATGTTGAGAGTCAACGAGTCCTTCGTATACAGTTCGCCTGCGTCTACTTTTGCGGCGGTGCCGGTTACTTGCGTATAAACGCTGTCGGCTACGCTGTAATAAGTCTCAAATTTGTCAAACGTGCCGGTAGCGGCTTGCGTGTAAACTACTTCCAAAGAATCGATGATGTCTTTCGCACCCGCGATATAATCGCTCTTCGTAGAAACGGTCAGATCTTCGTACGCGGTTACAGCGCTGTTGACAGCCGACTTGAAGGTGTCGTAGTCGGCGTTGCTCGCGGCGTCACCGTCTTTGTAGGAAGGACGAACGTCATCTATCTTTCTCATCAGAACGAGCGCGGCGTCTACCTTGCCTTTCGCAGCATACAAAGCCGCTTCCATATCGGTATAGTCTTCGTACAAGGAATCGATATCCGCGATATCTTCGGCTTCGTACAAGTCAGTCGAATAAGTGTAGTATGTCTTGGACGCCCAGTCGGCGGCGCTGATCTTGCCCTTGGTAAGGGTATAGACGTCACCGTCTTTGGTGTAGTACGCGACCGCGTTGTCATAGATCGTGCCGGACGCTACTTTCGTATAAGCATAACCGTTGATATAGCCCGCTTCGAGCGTGACGCCCGTTCCGGCGAGCATATCCTGCGTGCTTTGCGGCAGAGCGTTAAAGGCTTCGTCGGCGATGGTGAATGTACCTTTCGTCGCGCTTTCGATAAGCAGTACGAAGTCGGCGAGAGTCGTTTGAAGTTGCGAATAGGTGGCATACTTCGAGAATTCGTATTGACCCGCAAACGCCGCGGTCAAGTTGACGGAATCTGCGTTGCCTGCCGTTTCGACAGTGTCGAGGAAGTCTTCGAGTTGTTTCAGCAAAGCAAGATATTTCTTGAATGCGGAATCGAGTTTGGAGTAGTTACTGACCCATCTCTTATGGACGGCGTCAAGACCCGCTTGCGTAGCGCCGGTGCTGTCTTTGCCACCGTAGTAGCTGACATAGGCGTCAAGGAAGAGGTTGTAGCATTCCGCGGTCAATTTGAAGTCGCCGTCCTGCGTCTTTTCGATCAGGTCGTCGATCGCCTTGATCTTGGTATCGGTCGCGGCAACGTCTTGCAGATACTTGGAACTTCTTCCTGCGAGCAGTTCGAGACATTCGGACGGATGATACGTTCCGTTGATCGTGGTGCCGTCGATGTGATACGTAATATCGAACAAACCGTTGTCGAGCGTGAGTTTGTCGGCGGCTTCTTTGGCGTTGTAGAGTTCTTGTACGTTTTCAAGAGCATATCTGAAGAACTCGTCGTTCTCGTCCATACGTACGACTTTCTCGATTTCGTCGCGAAGACCTTTCAGATCCCAACTTCTGACGGCGGTGAGGATGTTTCTATACGTTTCTTCCTGCTCGATCGCGTTGTAGTCGGTATAGTTCTTGATATCGTCGCGTTTTGCGGTCGGATCGGCAACGTATTCTTTCAAAGCGTCTTCGTCCGGGTTGTTATTAAGATCGTAATAATAGAGCGAACCGCCTTGGAAAATCGCTTCGTAGTGCGCGATCAAATCCTTGACGGCATTCACGTTCTGCGTGGTCGCGCCGCCCTGAATGTTGTTGGTCGAGACGGAAATGATTTCTTCGTTGAGGCTCTTTCTTGCGCCCGAAGTAAATTCGTCGGCATAGAGAACGTCATAAGCGCCCTTGAACGCTGTGTAATAATCCGCCATGTACTTGCAGTCTTCGTATCCGTTGATGAAGTTACGTTCGGATTCAATCAAGGCGGTAAAGAAGTCGCAGTCGTAAATAGCGTCGAGCGCTTCTTTCGCGGCGACGATGGAGTCTTTGGAAGCCATGACGACTTCGGCGTTTTCGTCGGTCCAGTCGTTGATTTCTACACAGTTTGCCATATCGAGATAAACGGACTTCGCGTCAACCATCGCGCCGGCGCCCTCGCCACCGTCTTTGTTGTAAACCTGGATTTCGTCGATAGCGGCTTTCGCGGCAGCGATTCTATCCAAAATAGCGTTCAGTTGCGCCATGAGGGCTTTCGTTCTGTCGAGACCGTACACGTTGTATTCGGGTTCTTCGCCGGCGACATTGTCATAAATCATCGACTCGGTCATGTAGTTGGCGTACGAATACAGCGCGGCTTGTTTCTTATCGGTGGCGATATCGTCTTCAATCGCCTTATACAAATCAAACACCACTTTTACGCCGTCATACAGGGAGAAGTAAACTTTTTCCGCGGCAACGGACGTGAAGTAGGGCTTAAAACTTTCGTCGGCGAGGATAACCTTTTCGACGATATTCTTCAATTCGGGGAAGACCAATTCGTCATAGTTCGACCAAACGTCGTCTTCGACATAATCCATATTGATTTCGTCACGTCTGATTCTGTATGCTTCGTAGAATTGTTTACCGAATTTCAGATCTTTATTGCCGGCAAGCGTATAAATGGTATCGACGCCGGCTTCGTCGGCGTATACCGCTTTGAAGTACGTGAGTTGATCGGCGAGCATATTGGCATAGCCGATAAAGTTCTTCGTAACTTTGGCGTCGTTGCCGGTACCTTGCAAGAAGGTCTTTACGGCAGGAGTAAGAGTAAAGGTCTTATCCTCGGTGTTGAGGATATAGTAGGTGCCCCCGGCAAAAGCGGTCGCGTCTTCGACAGTCGCCGGCGTATAAACATCTTCTTCCAAGGTATAATAACTCGCCATTGCGTCAAATGCGGTCGCCGCTTCATAGCGCGTGTTCTTGGTATAGAAAGCACCTTCGCCGAAAGCCGTTTCGTCCGCAACGGGCGTCTCGACGAATTCTCCGCTCACCGCCGCATAGTACGTAGCGGTCGCGACGTATTCTTCGGCGAGCGTATAGTCGCCAAGCAGCGTTGCGTCTTCGTCGTTGACCGTAACGATCTCTGCGAGGTCACAAGTGTATTCATAGCCTTTTCCGCCGTCCACGTATGCTTCTTGGGCATAAATTTTCTTCGCGGAGAGTTTTCCGCCGAGAAGGTCGAGTTCGTTCGTAGCGACGACGGCACCGTTTACGGAAACGGTATTGCCGCTCTTGATAACAATGTCTTTCGCGTAAATCAATTCGGGCATATTCGTCCGTTCCGTCACGGTGATATCGATCGTGCGTGCGGTCGCAACCGTCGAGCACGCGGTGTATTTATTATTGACTTTGTATTCCTCGGTATAGAAATCGCCGGGCAGTATCGAAAGGGTACCGCGCGCCTGAATACCGCCCACATTCATTCCGTCGGCAAAAACGACGTCCACGTCGCATCCGGCAAGCACAATGTCCGAACCGGTGGTTCTGATTCCGGATCCGAAGTAGACCCCCGCGGCAACGGAACCGACTTCGACAGAAATATCGGATTCGTAAGCGGCAACGGTCTGTTTGGCTGAAATAGCTCTGAACGTGTAAGAAGAACCCGTTCCGGCGACGTTGATGGAGCCGGCTTTTACGTCGATCGCACTGCATTCGATCACTATCGAGTCCTTAGCCGAAAGCGTAATATTTTCAAGTCCGGCACTCGCTTTCATATTGGCGACGATATCATCCTCGACGCCCGATCCGAACGTAACGTTCAGTGCCGAGCCGAGTACGTATATAGTATCGGCGCTCACTGCGGCTTCTTTATAACCGAAACTGTCTTTTACGACCGCTCTCGCAAAGTTTACTTCAACCGTCGCGTTGTCAACGATGACATCGGCCTGAGCGTTGACGGCATAAGCCGTAGCGGTGGGTTGAGTATATGCGACGTTATCGACGGCAAGTTCAACATCGATAGCAAGTCCCGCGTCGTCCGTCGCACCTTCGATGGCGCCATCCCCGGCGAATTTAACGGCATTAAAAACGTTTTGTTCGTGATTAGCGAAAGCCGCCACGTCCTCGTTTTTCACGCGAATATAATAGGTATCAAGATCGAAGTTAGCGGAGGTCGGCTGCGTAGCCGCTTTGTGATAACCTGCAGCGAGGCGCGCTTCATAGTAGTCGCCTTCTCTGTATTCGGTCGCAAGTACGCGGACGCCTGCATACAGTTGTCCGTCAAGACTTGCCATTTGTTTCGCGGCAAAGTTACTTTCGGTGACTTCACCTTCGAAGCAGGGGAAGTAAACGGGTCTCTTGTTCGCGCCTACGCCGATATAAGAAATAATCTGCCAATAAGTAGTGATATCGGAGTCGTATTCCGCAACAACGTTATGTTGATAGGTATACAGTTCGTCATAGTCGTCGAACGTATCGCTCGTCACGGGGACAGCGGCAAAGCCGTCATTGTCCTGACGGACATAGTATTCGGCAGCGCTCGCAACGACGGGATCGAATTCTTCCGCTACTTGGAATTCTTCGTAGGTATAGTCCTTCATTACGACGGACGAAACGGCACCGCGCGTCACCGCAGCCGGCACATAATACGTAGCTTCGGAATCGTAAACCGCTTCACCGTCGTCGGCGAGAGCGCATTCTCCCTTTTCGGCGTCAAATACGTAATAGGTCGAGAAATTCGCCTCATCGTTTTCCGCCACTTTATCGAATTGGAATTCGCCGAGAACGATCTTGGATCCTGCGGGCAGACTGATCATGCTGTCGCCCTCAACTCCGAGCGCGTCGATCGTCGCGCCATACAAATAGAGCGTTTTTGCGGTGTTATTCCAATAATAACCCTGCGTCGCAGCACGGTCGACGTCTTCCGTCGCGACAGTAAAGTCGAGCGATTCGGTCGTGACGATATACCCATTGCTATTTTGGTAAACGACGTAATATTCGTTCGTACCGGGAATGCGGGTCTCGGTGATCGCGAGATCCCCGTTTTCGTCAATACCGTCCACATACGCGGAAACTCCGGCAAAGGTATAGCCCCTTTGTCGCGCCCATGTTCCGAAATCGGTAAACGTAGCCTCGTCGGGGAAATCAGTCAGAAGTTCCGTGATGTCCACAGCACTGTTGACACCGTCGCGGTAATCCAGAACATCAGGCATAACACCCGCGTTCGCTTGGCTCGTCGAGACGACGGCAGCCAGCGACAAAGCCGCTACCATAACGACGACGAAAGCAAGCATCAACAAACTATTCAGTTTTGTTTTTCTTTGCGTCATACTTTTACTCCTTATTATATAAATTTTTTTTGATGACAAAGTATAGAACACGACAGTCTTCTATACAGCACGATTATACAGTTTTGCAAGAAATAAGTCAAGTGTTTTTCCGCTTTATAATTATTCGTTTTTCAGGAAAAAAATGTAAAAAAAGATTTTGCCACAAAGAAAGGAAAAAAAATCTCCTATATACTAATAATGTCGCGCGCGCGAATCAGGCTTGCGCCGAAACCCGCACGTACTTATACAGCGCGATCAGCGTTTTCGAGTCGGTTATTTCCCCTTCGTCCGCCATGCGGAGCGCTTCGTCCAAAGGCACGACGGCGACGTTCAAAAATTCGTCCTCGTCGAGATGCTGTTCGCCAAAAACGGGTTTTCGGGCAAGAAAAACCGTTATTTTTTCGTCGCTGTATCCGACTGCCGGCGACACGTCGCACAAATAGGAAAATTCGGCGTCGACTACGCCGAGTTCTTCTTTGAGTTCGCGTTTTGCCGCGTCGAGATAGTCTTCGTCAAAAGAGTCGCGCTTCCCGGCGGGGATTTCCAGCGTTTCACGACCGAGCGCATAGCGGTATTGACGGCAAAAACAAACGTTGTTCCGATCGTCCACGACGAGCACCGCGCTTGCGCCGATATGACGGATCACTTCACGCGAAGCCGTTTTGCCGTCGGGCAAAAGAACGGTATCCTCGAACAGGCGGACCACTTTTCCGTGAAAAATCTCCTTTGACGTCACCGTTTTTTCGGTTTTGTCGCCGTAAGCAAGGGCAAGCGCGCACAGTGCCTTTCGGTCGGCGGGAGCCCAGTCGTCGGGATCGATTTCATCAAAGGAGACGTAAAAAAACGCCTCGTGTTCGAGCATGGCGGGTTCGGTCAAAAAATCGACGATATAGGTGTGCAGATAGATGGAAAAATCGGGATAATCGTAGCGATAAGTCATAAAGGGACGGACGATTTTGATTTCCGCGCCCGTTTCCTCTTTGATTTCACGGCGAAGAGCGGCTTCGCAGGACTCCCCGTCTTCCCGTTTACCGCCGACAAACTCGCACTTATGCGCGACGTACGGGTACTTGCTTTCCCCTCTGCGCGCGGCAAAAAGTTTACCGTCCTTAATATAAACGGCTCCGACCACGTCTTTGACAAGATTCATTTGTTTTCTCCTTTGATATAGGGCAAAATCGCCCGATACGCTTCGACCAGTTTTTCACGGCTCGTCGCGCAGTTCGCCGGCGACGGAGAAGGCAACAAAACGGCTTCGCCTCCCGGCACGAATTTTTTATACAAATCAAACGCCGTTTTGCCTGTGACAAAAACGCGCCTAACGTCGCTTGCGCCGAGCACGACGGAAAAGTCGTTCGGGCGGACGTTTTTTATGGTACTGTCCTGCGCGCCGACTATGTCGCACGAAGCGACGACGTCCCATAAAGCGATCTTGTTATCGCGCAAAAGTTTCTTCTTTTCTTCGACGGAACGCGGTACGTCGACACCCAAAACGGCGGCAACGGTACTCCAAAAGCGGTTTTGCGGATGTCCGTAATAAAAACCCGTCTCACGGGACTTCGGAGACGGAAACGAGCCGAGAATCAGCACGCGCGAATCCGCCGCAAAGAAAGGCGGTATCGTGTGAAGAAGCATCAGCCAAGAAAAGGAAACGCCTTTTTCAGCGCGTCCACGTCGTACGTCGCGCCTTTGCAACGGACGGAAAGCGAACTTGCCTTGCACGAGACTTTCAGGACGGTTTCCATATCCTCATCGCCGACCGAGTCGAGGTTTACGCGCAGTTTTTCCAGCGTAGCCAGCGCGGTGCCGATAAAGATGTCGCCCGCTCCCGTGGTATCGACCGCCTCGGTCGGGTATCCCGCGAAAGCGTATTTTTTATCGCCGGCATAGATAATCGCGCCGTCCTTTCCGAGCGTGACAAAGACGATTTTTGCACCGAAAGAACGGAAAAAGGCCGCCGCCTTGTCGGGCTCATCGGTATCCGCCAAGAACTTGATTTCGTCGTCGCTGACCTTGACGATATCGGCATAGCGGCAAAAATCGAGCACGGTCTTTTTCAACTCGTCGTGATCTTTCCACAGAGGAAAACGCAAATTGGGATCGAAACTGACGATTCCGCCCTTTTTCTTCGTGATTTCGATCGCTTTCTTATGAGCCTCGCGCATGGGGCAATCGACCAGATCGACCGAACAAAAGTGAAGAATATTGCGGTCGAACCATTCTTCTTGCAAATCCGCGCTTTCCAGAAGCATATCGGCGCTCGGGTTGCGGTAAAAAGAGAAGTCGCGGTTGCCGTTTTTATCCAAACTGACAAAAGCGAGCGCGGTATTGGCTTTGTCCGTCCGAAGAACAAGGGACGTGTCTATGCCGCGCGCCTGCATCGTATCGACCAAAAAGTCGCCGAACGCGTCCCTGCCGAGCATGGTAAGGACGCGCGATTTTCCGCCGAGCATGGCGTACGCGCAAGCCACATTGGTCGGCGCGCCGCCGCACATTCTTTCAAAGGACCGCACTTCTTTCAGGCAAACGCCCTTTTCGCACGGAATCATATCGATCAGCGCCTCGCCGATCGCAATAAAGTCTCTCATTTTTTCTCCTATGTATCCTTATTTTTCGATGACAAGCACAGGCACCAAGCCGTAATAGGTCTTGTCCACCGCGTCGCTGCCGATCGTCCCTTGATAACTCACGAACGACGCGTTTACGGTCGCGTCAGCGGTGCCGAGCCACCAGGAGCCTTTGCCGTTTTCGCTGTACAGGTTCTGCGACAAAGCGTAGTCGGTGCCGACTTTGACTTCGACTCCGTTCGCCTCCGCAGCGGAAAGCAAGCCTTTTGACGAAGCGGTGACAAACGCGGTTTCGCACAGCGCGTCGAGATCGATATGTTTATAATCCTGCGCGTCGATAATCCGATCGGCGATAACCGTATAGGTATCTTCGTCGCCGCCAAGAATCGTCCAATGGATCCACTCGTACCGGAACCAGTACACGCCCGCGTCATAGCCGTTGGCTTTTTGATAAGTATCGGTACCCGAAGTCGTGCGTTTGGGACGATTTGTATTGATATACACGCCGCGATACATTTCGCCGCTCACTTCGTCGAAGTAGTCGACGTAGTACATAATATCCGACTGCACGCCGGCGGTATAATATCTGTACGACGTCCATTGTTCGAGTTTTGTATTGGGATCTTTCGCTTCGTTGAGGCGCGCAAGCACCGCTGCGTCGTCTACCTTCGTCTGCGGATACGCGCCCATATACATGCCTTTTTCGTCTTCGTCAAGGAGATAAGCGACATATTCTTCGTTCGTCCGTTGGTTGACCGTCCACTTCGCATACAGGTACAGGTTTTCCGAATCGATGGTGATCGTCCCGATACTCTGCGTTCTGCCTTCGTCGACGTACCAACCGCCGAATGTGTATTCGGTCGTGACGGTCGTCACAAGGAATTTGCCCGCGTTCGCGCCCGTATAAAGCAGTTCTTTCGTCACTTCGGGTTCGACCGTCTTATTCAGAACGGGCAAGGTCAGTCCGCCGACCGTCTTCGCGTCGTACGAGGCGGGCGCGGTCTCGGGCAGTTCGACGCCGCAAAGCGATTCTTCGTCGTATTCGATCGTATAAGTCGCCAGATAGGGGTTCAGCGCAAAGAGGCGGTATTCGCTTTCCGCGATCGTCCACGGGAGGAGACTCGCGCCGTCGAGATCGGTCATCTGCGTGGGCACGTTATTTACCGACGCGTACCAGCCGCCGAAGTTATAACCCTTTTCGGGTACGGTCAGCGTAAAGTTATAACCGTACGAAACGGCTTTGGTCTCGAAGAGTTCTTCTCCGTAATAGACGTGCAGGATCGTGACGACGAGGGAGTACGAATCGGTCAAGGTGATTTCCGACTGCGCCGCGCCTTCCGCCGACCACGGGTTCAGACTGTATCCGTCGCTGCCCGTCAAGACGATCCCGTTCCATTCCCAACCGATAAAGACTTTACCCGTCTGACTTGCCGGTTGGATGAAGAAGTCCTCTCCTTCGGCAACCTTAATCGTCTTCTCTTCCGTGCCGATTTTGTATTTCAAGGTGTATACGTCTACCGTTGCGGCGGACAAAGTATACTGTTCGGAACCCGTAAGCGTCCATTTTTCGAGCAGAACGCCGTTTTCGTCGGTGACAAATTCGTCGTTCAGTTTCCACCCGACAAACTTTTCGTTTTCATCCGTCTGCGGGATCGGCAAAGAACCGACGACTTGTCCGTCGCCATTCTTGATCGTCTTTTCGCCGAACGTCACTTTATAAGTAACTTCGCCGCATTTGACCGTAACGAGCGCCGCTTCCGTCACGGCTTCGAAGACGTACACGCCGCAAGAAGTGTCGGTTGATTCTTTGAAAGTGATTTTTCCGGTATTGTCCGCGTCATACGTCGTTTCGCCGAGTTTCCAGCCTTTCAAAGCGTATCCGGCGATCTCTGTCAGAATACCGTCGTATTCGACGCCGTTGGTGACGAGGTATTTTGCAAGGACTTCTCCGCCGAAAGCAAGTTCGATTATCGATTGCCCTTCGCCGAGCACGGGGATAAAGAAGGTCTTTACGACGAAGCCGCCCACGTTGTCTTCCTTGGTGGTAACGACGGCTTTCTTCGCCTTGGCAAGTCCGTTTACGGCAAGTTGGCCCAGTTCGGCTCCGCTTGCGTCGGTCACAACGCAAGACTCGGTATCGACGATATTGCCGAAACTGTCTCTTACGTCGAACAGTTGCGTCGTCGTCTCGCCCTCAATCAGATAAACGCCGTTATTGTGTTTCTTATAAGTAACGGTGGGCAAATCGTAAATCTGCACGTCGTCGATAACCGTATCGAAGTCTTTTACGTTCCCGGCGACATCGGTCGCGCGGAAAAGCACGGACGCCGTTTCGCCTGCGACGAGGTCTTTCGCCACGCCGTTTTCTATCTTGCAAGCCGAGATTTCGCACGCTTGACCGAACGAATCGATCGCCGTGAACTTAAACTCTTCGCCGTGGCTTCCGATCTTCATTCTGCGGTTGCCGTCGGGAATATCGGCGGCGGCGATGATAATGGAATCCGCCGAATAAATCTTATATTTCTGCTCTTTTTGCGCCTCGTTAAAGAGTCTGTCCGAAGCGGTGAAGCGGAACCACACGATGTCGCCCGCCTGTTTGACGTACTCGCCGTCTTCTTCGGGAGTAAACTCTTTATATTCTTCGCCGACCTTGCGCGACCACTTCACGATCTCCGCGTTCGCCTGCAATACCATGCCGAAACTGTCTTTTGCGACAACGCCGAGTTCGGCGGCTTTGGTCAAATCGGTTCCGAGCGAAACGGCTTTGAATTCTCCGCTTTCGACAAGCGCGCCGCTCGCGGTTTCGTCATACACTTTCAGGACGGGTTCGCTGTAAAAACGGACGTAAACTTCGTGCGCAAGTTCGTTATTCGCGGCGTCTTTCGCCTTGACGATATAGACGGACGTTTTGCCCGCGACGACCGTTTCGCCCTGCTTCAAAGCAAAGTCCGTCGCTTCGATTTCGTCGCCGCAACTGTCTTCGATATGGAATCCGACGCTCTCTGTCGACACGGCGTCGCCCACGTTAAAACTCAAATTGTCCGCGCCGACGTATCGGGGCGTGCCGAGGACCTTGATTTCGACGGTCTTCGTCCCCTTGTCGCCGTGCTCTGCCTGCGCGCTCAAAGTAACGATGATTTTGTCGCCCTCTTTGATTTCGCCTTTCGTCGGATCCGCCGAACCTTCGGCAAACGCGCACGAAACCGCAATCGAACTTGCGTCGAACAAATCGGAACAAGCCGCTCCGAGTTTGATCAAAAGTTTTTCAAAATCGACGTCGTCGTCGTTTATTTCCCACAAAGTGCCCACTTCGGAGACTTTTACGGCTTTGACGTCGTTAGCCACGGTAATGGTGGGCGCGGTGTAGACTTTGACGTCTGCGATCGTATTGACAGCCACGTTGCCGGCGACGTCGGTGACGCGCACGACGACGGTCACTTTGTCGCCGCCTTCGTATTCGGCTTCTTCGTATAAGCCCGTTTCCGCGTTCCGACTACCGACGAATATCTCGATATCCAAAGCCTCGTCAAAACTGTCTTTGACGTCCGCATAGCCCCACTTATCCGCCACAAGTTCGTCGCCGAACGAGAAGTAATCGAGGGTATTTTCTCCCGATCTTGTCAGCGTAGGCACGCCGTAAAGGGACAGTTCGCCGATATCGCAGGTCACGCTGATACCGTTGCCGGATATGATGACCTCGGCAGCGACGTTTTCTTTCGCGGCGATACTGCCCGTCAGTATGGCGGTAAAAGTGCATTCTTCGGCAATGTCTCTACCCAAAGCGTCCTTGACGGACGGCTCGAAAATGCGAACGAAATCTTCGCTTACGATTTTGCCCTCTTCGTTGACGTCGGCAAGCCGAATCGCCGTCGCTCCGTTATAGACAAACGTCTCTTTATTGATAGCGAAGTTGTCCCATTTTGCGTACAGAGTGACGTCTTTTGCCGGCATAACGATTTCTTTTTCGCACGGAGTCTTGAATTCTTTATCAAAGAACCAACCGAGGAAAACTTTCTTTGTGACGCTCGGAGTGGGCAAAACCTGCTTCTCGTTATATTTTACGGGAATATCTCCGATCGGATCGCCCTGCGCCGAAACGAACGAAACGTTAAACTCGTTCGCTATCCACGTCGCGCTCAACGTCACGCGGGAAATAAGTCCGTTTATCTTCGTCATACCGGTGTTGCCGCTATACCAACCGCCGAACGAATAGCCGGGGTTGTCCGCGACAAGTCCCGCCAGCGTAAAGCGCGTGTCGGCGGCGACTTTGGTCGGGTTCGTCACGACGGGCGTCTCCATATCCTTGGGCGTCTTGTCGAGGTTGTAGTAGATTTCGATGGGCGATTCCGTCCACACGGCTTTGACCGCGACCGCGGTTTCGTCCAGATAAACAACGGACGCCGTGTCGAGTTTTGCCTGCACGACCTGCGCGAAAGTGCCCGTGCCCGCCGTCAACGCGTTTATCGCAGTCGCCACAGCCCCCTCTTCCGTCCACGTCATGACGTAGGAAGACAGGTTTTCTTTTGTTTCCGCGTTCAGTGTGTATGCGCGGATAACCGACCAAGGCAGGATGCCCTTGCCCGAGCCGTTCGTAATCAGTATTTCGGTCTCTCCGTCGAGCACCGACCAGCCGATAAAGGTGCCTTTTCCGTCCGTCGGTACGGGTAAAGTAAAATCTTCGCCGTAAACGACGCTATACGTCCCGGTGATTTTGTCCGCGGCGTCGAAAGCGATTTCGTACGCCAATTTATGTTCGCATTCGGTGCAAACGCCGTTTGCGTCGTAACTGTGGGGGATCAAAGGCAGAACGGCGCGTTCTTCTTCCCACTCGTCGCACACCGAACACCGACTGCCGGCGGCATAGCCCGTTTCGGTACAGGTCGCGTCGATCTTCGCCACCGGTCTGAAGTCGTGCCCCGTCTTCGCGACAAGGCATCTTTCTTCGATTTCCATACCCGAATACAGCACGGTCGGCTCATCGGAGAAGTGGAACTGTCCGCACGAAGCGCATTGATAGTAGTCCTTTTTGCCGTCTTCGGTACAGGTAGGAGCGATCGCCGGCACATACTGCCACGCGTGTTCGGTCTTGGCGAGCACAGCGAAAGCGTCGTACGTCCCGACCGTATCGTCGGTAATAGGCGTATCTTCGTACATGGCGGGCACGAGCCCCTGTTCGTCGAAGAAATACGTCCTGCACGAAGCGCAGTGCCATACCGCCTTTTGCCCGACGCTCATACATGTGGGCTCGACGGCGTCTTTATGAGCGAGCAGAGCCGTTTGGTGATTTACGCTGAAATCGTTTTGCTCGTTCTTGCATTCGTCGTCGGAGAAAGTGCGACCGCACGCGGTGCAAAGATAATAGTCGCAGGCGCAAGCGCCCGTTCTGACCACACGGTAGGGCGTGTGCGCGATCTTTTCGTCGCCGCGAATGTCTTTTGCTTCGACTTCGTTTTTATCGAGATCGAACAGTTTTTCGCAGACAGTACAGATATAGTGCGCGAGAACGCCGTCTTTTTCACAGGTCGCCGCCTCGGCGGGGATACCTTTGTAGGTATGACTTGCACCGAGAAGAACCGATTCGGACGGAACGACTTCTTTTTCCGCCAAGTCGAGTATACATTGATGACAATATTTACATTCGTAGTGTTTTATCCAACCTTTCCCTTCGTCCACGCCGCAATAGGGTGCTTTTTCTTCAAACAAAACGTATTCGTGATCGGCTATCGGCGTCACGAGCGAATCGAGCGTAACGGCTTCTTTCCCGTCTTCTGCGGCAAACAAACAGCCGCAAACGGTGCATTCCCAATAGTCTTTGTACCCGGCCGCTTGGCAACTGATCGTCGTATCGTGTTTGACAAGGACGTGATCTTCTGTCGCGCCCGAAACGTCGTTCATCTTCACCCTGCACGCTTCGTCTTCAAAGTCGAGTCCGCACGCCGAGCAGTGATAATGCGCTTTGACGTTGTCGGGGTGGCAGGGCGTATCCTTTTCCACGGCTTCGACAAACTGCGCCGAGTGCCCTTTCGCGTCGACGGCAAGAGCGGTCGAAGCGACTTCGTGTTCGCACTTTTCGTCGGAGAAATATTTTTTGCAGACCGCGCAGTACCAGTATTCGATATTGCCCTTTTCGGTGCAGGTCGCTTTCCTTTCGGCGGTATGCGCAAGTTCGTGCCCGAGCGGAGCGATCGCTTTGCTTTCTTCGACGAATCCGCACGTCTTACACTCCTTTCTTTCCGTCCGACCTTCTTCGGTACAAGTAGCCGGCTTGCCGCCGCTGAAAGTAAAACTGTGCGCCTTGGCTTTGGGCACGACGACGGTATCTTCCGCGCCGCACTCCTTGCAGACGCGCTTTATCTTGCCGTCGGACACACCGCAGACAAGTCCCGTCACCGGTCCGTCTTCAAAGTCGTGGTCGAGAATATCGATCTTCCTCGTCTCGACGTGACCGCAGACCGAACACGTCCTTTTTTCCGATCCGTAGTCGGTACAGGACGGCTCGCTGACGACCGTCCAGGTGCCGTACGAATGCGTTTCGCATTCATCCGTCGTTTCGTTTCCGCCTTCGGGATTACACGCGATGACGGAGAACAGAACGGCGACGCATACGAACGCCGCCAAAAGGACTTTTCCGAGCAAATGTTTTTCTTTTCTCATAAACACTCCTAACAAAACACTACTGATAATGATTTTTCAGTTTAATATATTATAATAATATAAAACGCGCGTGTCAATAGCAAAAAGGTTTTTTTCCGCGCTTTCTAAAAAAGCTCTGCTTCGCGCGCATTTTTCCTCTGCTTCCGTCATACAGTAATAAAGCAATGAAACAAGTCGGATATTATAACGGTAACTGGGGCGATCTGGAAAAAATGACCGTCCCGATGTGTGACAGGGCATGCTATTTCGGCGACGGCGTTTACGACGCGGCTTATGCGGTCGGCGGCACCGTTTTCGCTTTGGACGAGCACATCGACCGCTTTATGCGCGGTTGTCTTTCGGTCGGTATGCTCCTGACGTACGGCAAAGAAAACCTACGCGACCTTCTTATGCACGGCGTCGGACTCTGCGACGAAAAAGACCTGTTCGTGTACTTTCAGGCTTCTTGCGGTATCGGTATCCGAAAACACGAGGAAAGGAACCTTGTTCCGTCGCTTTGGATAATGATTTATCCGAAAAAAATCGCGCCCGCGGAGCGGATACTTCGCCTGATCACCGTGCCGGATACGCGCTACGACTTATGCAACGTAAAGACGCTGAATCTGATGCCGAACGTCCTTGCCGCGCAAAAAGCGGCGCGTGCCGACTGCGACGAAGCGGTCTTTATCCGCGGCGGCGAAGTATGCGAATGCGCCCACAGCAACATTCAGATTTTGCATAAAAACAGGCTGATATCTCCTCCGCCGTCACCCTGCACCCTCGGCGGACTGGGCAGAAAACATCTTGTCGCCGTCTGTCGCGGCATGGGAGTCGCCGTCGAAGAAAGGCGATTTTCGCAGGAAGAACTGTTCTCGGCGGACGAAGTTATCGTCACGAGCGCCGGCTTTCCGTGCCTGCAAGCAAACGTCGTCGACGGCAAAGCGGTCGGCGGCAAAGCCCAAAGCCTGCTGAAAAAAATTCAGAAAGGCGTATACGCCGAGTACGACGGTCTTTAACGAAAGGCAGGCAAAACGGCGCGACTGCGCGGCGAAAAAAAGTTTTTTGCGAAATTACCCCCTTGTAAAAAAAAGATTATTATAGTATAATATTTTTAACATTTTTAACATAAGGAAGGTAGTTACCATGCAAAACAGCGAACCGCAAAAACCGACCGCGTTGCAAAGCAAAAACCACATTCCCAAAAAGGAACTGTGGCTTTTTTCCGTCTCTGCGCTCGGACAGGCAATGATATACGGCATCATGTCGAATTATATCTCCGACTACTATCTGAACGTTCTTCTGCTCAGCCCGTGGTACGTTTTGTTTCTGATGTTGTTCGCTCGCGTGTGGGACGCCATCAACGATCCTCTGATGGGCATCATCGCCGATAAATATTCTTTCAAAAAGAGCAAATACAAGCCCTATATTCTGATTTCCGTCGTGCCGATCGCCATTCTGACGTTCTTTATGTTCTATAATCCGGGCATCGAAAACGAGACGTCTTTGATGGTCTTCTGCGGCTTTATTTACATATTCTGGGGTATGACGTATACCATGGCGGACGTGCCGTTTTGGAGTTTACCCAACGTCATGACGCCCAATCCCGAAGAGCGCGGCAAGACGTTCTCGCTCGCCCGCACCCTGAACGGTATCGGCGGCGCGCTGCCTATCCTTGCCTATCTTCTTCTCGGCATTATCCTGAAAAACACCATGAAAGACGCAACCGATCTCGAACGCGACAAGACGAGTTATATGTTGATAGCCATCATCATGTCCGTCGTCGGCGGCGCGCTGTATTGCATCTCTTACTTTACCACAAAAGAGCGCGTCAAGATACCCAAAGTAGAAAAAACCGTTGCTGAAAACGGCGGCAAAAAGCAATCTATGTTAAAGCGTCTCTTTACCTGCAAGCCGCTGATGCTGGTCGTTATTATGGGCGTGCTTTCGTTCGGCAGATATCTGATGCAAGCGGCGGCACCACACGTATCGCGCTACGCGTTTCTGATCGACGACCTGTCCCTTTTCGGCAGCACCATACCGGGCAAAACCATAGTCAACGCCGTCGTCGTGGCGAGCGCGGCGATCGGTATGTTCGGTTCGATGCTTTGCCTGCCGGCGCTGTACAAAAAATTCGATTACAAAAAAATCATCATCGTATCCTGCCTGCTCGGCTTTGCTTCGAGCGTCCTTACGACGGTCTTCTGCGCGCTGATCGTCTATAAACACATCAGTTGGCTTTTCTACGTTTGTATTCCTTTCTTTATTTTGCAAAGCATTCCGCTGGGCGTTCTGAACGTCACTTCCTACGCGATGATCGGCGACTGCCTCGATTATATGGAATACACGACGGGCTACCGCGACAACGCGCTCGGCAGTGCGGTACAAGGCTTCGTCAACAAAATCGGAAACTGTTTTGCGACGTGCTTCGTCATCATTATGTATCTGGTCGTCGGACTGGACGTTTCCACGACAGTGCAAGCCGAAGACGTGGCGACCGTACTGACGACGGGACAGCAATTCGGCATGAGCCTGCTTGTCTCTCTCGTCCCCGGCGTATGCCTGCTTTTGTGCAGCATACCGATTTTCTTCTACGACCTCTCGGGTGAGAAGAAAGAAAAAATGGAAAGAGAACTCGCCGAACGCAGAGCGGCGGCGGAGGAACAATAAAGTAAAAAGGAGTCAAAAAAAATGTTTGCTTATCCCGAATTCAAAAACGGAGAAAAAGTGCTTTGCACGATCAAGGATCAACCTTGTCTTATGCAGGACATTTCCGTTTTCAAACTCAAAAAAGGCGAAAAGAAAGAATTTGTCGGAGACAAGAGCGAGAACGTCGTTCTGCTCATCGACGGCAAAGTGCGCTTTACAAGCGACGGTATCGACGAGGAAGCCGAGCGGCACGGGCTGTTCGACGACTATCCGACGACTGTACATGCCTGCAAGGGCGTCAAAATCACCGTCGAATGTATCGAAGACTGCCGTTTTATATGGCAATCGACCGAGAACAACCGCGTTTTCCCCGCAAAGATTTACCGCAAAAAGGACGTCATCCGTACCGTCAGTTGCGAAGGAATGTGGGAGAACACCGCCGTGCGCGACGTCAACACCATATTCGATTACAGCAACGCGCCGTACAGCAATCTCGTCATCGGCGAGGTCCTCGCGCGCCAAGGCAGATGGTGGAGTTATGTTCCGCACAGTCATCCGCAACCCGAAGTGTATTATTACGAATTTGAACGCCCGGAGGGCTTCGGCGCATGCTTTATCGGCGACGAGGCGCACACCGTCAAGGACGGGAGCGTAGGCGGTTTTCCCGGCGGCAAAACGCACGTACAGGTTACCGCGCCCGGTTTCCCGATGTATAACGTGTGGATGATAAGACACCTCGACGGCAACCCGTGGGAAAAGACGCGCGTCGTCGATCCGAGGTACGAATGGCTCGACAAAAAACTCGAATTCAAACCGATAGAGGAGAAATAAAACTATGGCAGAAACTATTCGTTTAACGGCGGGAGAAGCGGTCGTACGCTATCTCGACAATCAATACGTCCTCTTTGAAAAGGACGGCAAACAGGAAGAAACCAAGTTCGTCGACGGCTTTTACACCATTTTCGGACACGGTTGCGTGCTCGGTATCGGCGAAGCCCTTTCGCAAGCGAAACACTCTCTGAAAGTCTATCAGGGGCGGAACGAACAAGGCATGGCACAAGCGGCGACCGCTTTTTCCAAAATGCACAACCGTCGCAAAATCCTGCCCTGCGTATCCAGCATCGGCCCGGGCTCGGCAAACATGGTCACGGCGGCGGCTACCGCCACGGTCAACAACGTGCCGCTCCTTCTTTTTATGGGCGACACTTTCGCCACCCGTCAACCCGATCCCGTCCTGCAACAGGTCGAACAATTCCATAACCCGAATATCACCACCGCCGACGCCTTTGCCGCGGTAACGAGATACTTCGACAAAATCACCCGTCCCGAAATGCTTATGTCGTCTTTGACCAACGCTATGCGCGTCCTGACAAACCCGGCAACCGCCGGCGCGGTCGCTATCGCCATCGCACAGGACGTACAGGGAGAAAGTTTTGACTACCCGGTCGAGTTCTTCCGCAAGCGCGTTCACGTCATCTGCCGCGCCTGTCCCGACCAAACGCAACTTGGTTTTGCGGCGGACGAAATCGCCAAGGCGAAAAAACCGCTCGTCATCGTCGGCGGTGGCGTTCGGTATTCCGAAGCGGGCAAATCGGTTGCCGCTTTCTGCGAAAAACACAATATTCCTTTTGCCGAAACGCAAGCGGGAAAGAGTTCGATTCCTTCGTCTCACCCCTTAAATCTCGGCGGTATCGGCGTGACGGGTAACGGTGCGGCGAACGGTATCGCGGCGCAAGCCGACCTCGTCATCGGTATCGGCACGCGCTTTACCGACTTCACCTCTTCGTCCAAGTGGCTGTACGCAAAGAGCAAAGTCGTCACGATCAACGTATCCGACTTCCATGCCGAAAAACTCGACTCCACGCCCCTCGTGTGCGACGCGAAAATCGGTATCGAAGCGCTCGACAAACTCCTCGGCGACTACAAGTCGTCCTACGCAAACGAAATCGCGCAAGCCAAAGCCGACTGGGATAAAGAATACGCCCGTCTTGCGTCCATCGCCTACACCGGCAAGGACTTCGTGCCCGAAAACAATATCCGCATGCCCGACAGTCTGGAAGAATTCCGCAAGGCGACGGGCGGCGAAATCTGCCAAACGTCCGCGCTCGCGCTGGTACGCAAGTTGATCCCGAAAAACGCGGTTGTCGTCGCGGCGGCAGGCTCTTTGCCCGGCTGTATGCAACGGATGTGGACGACGGACGAACTGTATTCTTATAATATGGAATACGGCTATTCGTGCATGGGTTACGAGATCGCCGGCGCGTTCGGCTCCAAACTCGCTTGCCCCGATAAAGAAGTGTACGCCCTCTGCGGAGACGGCAGTTATAATATGATGCATTCGGAAATGATCACCGCCTTGCAAGAAGGGGTAAAAATTAACGTCCTTTTGTTCGACAACGCCTCTTTCGGCTGTATCAATAACCTGCAAATGGGACAGGGCGTAGACGCTCTTTGCACCGAAGTCCGCTACCGCGACGGCGACAAACCGATCCGCGAAGGCGCGTTTATGAACATCGACTACGCTATGTGCGCGCGCGGCTACGGCTACGTCACCTACACGGCGAAGACGATGGAAGAACTCGAAAAAGCCTTGATTGACGCGCAAAAGCAAACAAAGCCGACTTTGATCGACGTCAAAGTCTTGCCCAAGACAATGACGGACGGCTACGGCGGCTGGTGGAACGTCGGTTGCAGCGATATCCCGCGCACCGAACAAGGCAAAGCCTCTTTGGAGACCAAACGCAAGAACCTTGCCGAAGCCAGAAAATACTAATAAAAATAACGAAATAATAAAAAGCGGCGTCCTTTGCGGAACGTCGCTTTTTTTGGTGAAGTGTTCCGCATGAGCGGAGCGTGAAGTGCCCACTTGTGTGTGAAGTTCGCCTCGGCGAGTGAAGTGCTTTCGGCGTGAATGATACGTTTGCCGACGGCAAACATTTCGCATTTGCACAGCCATTATTTCGCGTTTGCAAAGCAAACATATCGTGGCGTAGCCTCTCCTGTCGCCGTTTTACAAACCGAGCGTTACCATCAGGTTGGACGCGATGACGATAAGCACGAGTGCAACGGGATAGGTTGCGGCATAGGCGGACGCGACTTCGTCGGTTCCCGCTACCGAGATCAAAGAGCCGAGCGCGGGAGTGGACGTCATGCCGCCCGTGATCGAGCCGAGGTTGTTGAAGATAGACAGTTTGAAGACGTACTTCGCCATGACGAATCCGATAATCATCGGGACGGTCGTGAAGACGATACCGTAGACAAGATACAGCCAGTTGAAGTACTTGACGAAGTTGACGCCGCCGGGAACGCCGGCTCCGATCAGAAAGAGCATCAGACCAAGTTCGCGGAAGAAGTTGAGCGTCGTTTTGGATACTCTCATATCCATTTTACCGAAATGCCCGAAATGTCCGACGATAAGTCCGGCTATCAGCGTGCCGCCGGAAGAACCGAAACTAAAATAGGACGTCGCGGAAATCGGAATCTTGATCGAACCGATAATAATGCCGATCATGACGGTCAGGCAGAACGGGAAAAAGCCGAATCCGTCCACGCTGAATGTCTTTTTCTTGCTTTCGGCAATCGTAACCGCCGACGCGGCGATGAAACTTTCGCGTTCTTTCGCAACGTCGATTTTGAGTATTTTCGGCATAATCTGTACGAACAGGACAACGCCGAGTACGCCGTACAGGTACCCGATACCGTATCCTGCGGTTACCTCATTGGCGTAGTCTTCGCCGACCGCCGTCGCCGCTTCTTTGGCTGCGGACAGTCCGGGCGTGGAAGTCAGCGCGCCTGTCAAAAGCCCCGTGCCCATGGCAAAATCCATGCCGCCGGCAAGGCAGATAATAACGTTCAGAAGTACGCCCGACGCGATGACGATGACGCCCATCAAAAGATACGACAGCATGCTTTTATTGAACGAACGAAAGAACTTCGGTCCGGCGATCAAACCGACCGCCGTCACGAACATCGCCGTCCCGATATTGGAGACCATGCTGAAAAGAGACTTGACCGAATCGCTCCAAAGAGTAATCGTTTTTTCCCCGACCTGAAAAGAGGGGATTTTTGAAAAAAGAACGCCGACAAGAAGGGCGATAAGAAGGACGCCCGCCGTGCCGAGAGAAATACCTTTTATCTTAACCGAACCGATAAGATACCCGATCGCCGCGATCGCAAAGACGAAAAACAGCGTGGTAAGAAGGGAGGAAGTAACCGTACTTAAATATTCCATATCACGCCTTCTTTACATATCCTTTCTTCTGTAATCGGGCAAAAGTCTCGGAGAGAGTTCTTCGCTCGTAATACCCGCTTTTTTCCGTTCCGCGTCAAATTCGGCGACGTGTTTCAGCGTCAGTTCTTTGACCGTGACGGATTTGCATTTTTCGCCGGCGTTTTTACCCGCGTTCCGTCCGAAGACGATGATGTCAAGCAGGCTGTTGCCCATCAGACGGTTTCTGCCGTGGATTCCTCCGACGGCTTCGCCGGCCACGAATAGGTTCTCGATATTGGTCATTCCGTTCGCGCCGATTTCGATACCGCCGTTCTGATAATGCAACGTCGGGTATACCAAAATAGGCTCTTTTCGGATATCAATACCGTATTTTCCGAACATTCTCATCATTGCCGGGATACGCTTTTCGATCGTGCCTTCGCCGCCGATAAGATCGATCATCGGGGTGTCGAGCCATACGCCCTGCCCGTCCGTCGTCTGCACGCCTTTGCCGCGTTCTTTGCATTCGCGGATAATGCTCGAAGCCGATACGTCGCGCGTTTCGAGCGGATTCATAAAGGCTTCGCCGTCCTTATTGACAAGTTGTGCCCCCAAAGAACGAACCTTTTCGGTAACGAGGGCGCCGAAGATTTGCGTGGGACATGCGGCGCCCGTGGGGTGATATTGCAGGGTGTCGGCATACAGCAGTTTCGCCCCCGCTCTGTACGCAAGGACAAGTCCGTCCGCAGTCGCGCCGTAGTGGTTCGACGTCGGGAAACCTTGGTAATGGAGCCGTCCCGCTCCGCCCGTCGCGATGACGACGGTCTTTGATTTGGCAACGAGGATCTCGTTCGTTTCCAGGTTCATCAGCACCGCTCCGGCGGCTTTGCCGTCCGCGTCCTTGATGATTTCGATCGCCGGTGCAAAATCGACGACCGTTATTGTCTTTCTGTTCAGCACTTCGTCGCGCAGTACGCGCATGATTTCCGCACCCGAGTAGTCGCGGCAAGCGTGCATTCTCTTTCTGCTCGTTCCGCCGCCATGCGTGGTGACCATGGTGCCGTCGGGCATTTTGTCGAACATAACGCCGAGGTCGTTAAGCCACTTGATCGCTTCGGGCGCTTCGGTGACGAGTTTGTACAAAAGTTCGGGCTTGTTGGCAAAGTGTCCGCCGCCGAGGGCGTCGAGGTAGTGAATCGCGGGCGAATCGTTGGGTTTGTCCGCCGCCTGAATGCCGCCTTCCGCCATCATCGTATTGGCGTCGCCCATACGCAGTTTGGTCACGACAAGGACTTTCGCGCCTTTGTTGTCGGCTTCGATCGCCGCCGAGCAGCCTGCTCCGCCGCCGCCGATGACCAAAACGTCCACGTCGTAGTCGGGCTTCGTCAAGTCGATATCCATGCCGAGCACTCTCGGTTTTCCCTGCAACAGAGCGGCAAGTTCGTGCAAGACTTTATCACCCTTATTGACGCCCGTTTTCAGTTCTTCATACGCGTTTTCGATATAGTCGGGATGAAATTTTTTCAGAAGCGCGTCCTTTTCGTCGGCAGTCATTCTGCGGAGTTCTTTCCCGATACGCTCCTTTCTGGTCGCTTCCACTTTCTTGATGGAATCCAACTGTTCCTGTGTATAACCGTATTCCATACCGTCCTCCTTACTTTTCGATTTCTCTGTGGTTATAGAGTTCTTTCAGTTCTTCAATCGGTTTCGCCATCAACGCGGAAATCAGATCTTCAAACTTGCCGTCCTTGATCTCGCGGACTCGGTCTTCGAGGTGTTCGGTCTTGGGCGCGAGATATTTGCCGTTCAGCCGCCGCGCGAGCAACGCCACCTGCGGGTGCGAAATACCTGCCGGGCAGCGCGAAGAACAAATGCCGCACATAACGCAGTCGAACGACTCTTCGGCGCACTTTTCAAACTCGCCGCGTTGCGCATACGCGATGTATTGCATGACTTTGAGTTGTTGCGGACAGGCTTTCGTGCAGGCGTTACAACCGATGCAGGAATAAATCTCGGGATACAGTTGCATAAGAATCTGCGTTTCGGGCTTGACTTCGTTGATGTCGTACACTTGTTTCACCAAAGGAAAGAATGGGAGCGTCGCGATGTACATATCGTTTTCGACTTTCGTCTGACAGGCAAGGCAGGTCTTCAATTCGGCTTTGCCCTTGATTCTGTATATCGTCGCGCACGCACCGCAAAAACCGTTCCGACAGCCGCATCCGCGCACGAGGCGATAGCCGCAGTACTCCATCGCTTTCATGATGGTCAGTTCTTCCGGCACTTCGTACTTTTTACCAAATAAAAATATATTTACCGTATTCATTTTTCAATAACTCCTTTCGTTTTTATCAATATTCGTCGGGCAATTCGTCCAGTTCGGTCATGCAAAAGACGGGACCGTCTTTACAAACGTACTTGTTGCCGACGTTGCATCTGCCGCATTTTCCGACGCCGCACTTCATGCGCAGTTCGAGCGTGGTATAAATGTTTTCTTTTTTGTAGCCGAGTTCGAGCAGTCCCGCCAGCGTAAACTTGATCATGATCGGCGGTCCGCACAAAACGGCGGTATACGTGGACGGCACATTGACTTCCTTGACGTAATTGGGGACAAACCCGACGTGACCGTCCCACCCGTCTTGCGGACGGTCGATGGTCAGATAAACGTCAAAGTCCTTTTCCTTCGTCCATTCGTCGATGATCTCTTTATAATCGACAAGGTCGTCCGCGCTTCTTGCTCCGTACACAATCGCCACTTTGCCGTAGTCGGCGCGCTTGTCGCGGATATAATTGATGACGCTGCGAAGAGGCGCAAGCCCGATACCGCCGGCAATAAAGAGCATATCTTTGCCCTTAAAGACGGTATCGACGGGGAAATTCCTGCCGTACGGTCCGCGCACGGTGATTTGCTGTCCGACTTCGATCGAATGCAGCACCTCGGTTACGCAACCGCATTTCTTGATGGAAAACTCGATATACTTTTCCTGCGTGGGAGAACTCGTGATGGAAAAAAGGGCTTCGCCTACGCCGGGAATCGACACCATCGCGCACTGCCCCGGTTTATGCAGAAAGGGCTTTTTGCCGTCCGGCGTCACCACCCGAAAAGTTTTTACATCCGCCGTATCCTGCCGTATGTCGGTGACAACGGCGACGACGGGAATAAGCGATTCCGTATTCATTTCTTTTCACCTCCGAAAGCCTTAATGACTTTGACGATATTCAGATGCTGCGGACACTTCTTGACGCATCTGCCGCACCCGACGCAACTGATCATGCCGTCGTTGTTTTCGGCAAAATAGACGAGTTTGTGCATAAAACGCTGACGAAACCGCTGCCACTGCGTCGGTCTCGGCTGTCCGCCCGCCGTCTTGGTAAAGTCCTTGTACATGCAACTGTCCCAGCAGCGGAAACGGCTCACGCCGTCTTTCGTCTTAAATTCGCGTATGTCGAAACATTGGCACGTCGGGCATACAAAAGTACAACTTCCGCACCCCAAACACGCTTCGGACAGTTCTTTCCACTTTTCCGAGCGGAACGTATCAAGCATCTCCTGTCTATTCAGAGCGTTTACGTCCAAAGACGCAAAGGGCACCTTTTTTAAGACCTTTGCGGTTTCTTCACGCTGTTTTTCCGTTTCTTTGCCGTCCGTCTCTTCAAAGAGGTAGGCGACCTTACTTGTCAGGTCTTTTCCCTTTTCGGTGTTTGCCTGCCAATAGAGGTATTCGTCGCATAGATAGGTCGTCACGTCGCCGGCAGGGAGAGTGGGATCGATACCGTATGCCGTGCAGAAACACGCTTCGTCGGGACGGGAACAAGCCATACCGACGATAACGCCGGCTTTGCGCTTCGTCTCGTAGTAGGTGTCGATCGGATCCGCCAGAAAGACTTTATCCAGCACGTCGAACGAGCGGATGTCGCAGGCTTTCACGCCCATGACGACAAAAGGCTTCGCCTCGGTACGGATGTCGATAACTTCGATATTCTGCCCGTCGACTCTGAACTTCACAAGGTCTTCCGACTGCGGAAAAAACATGTCTTTCGGCGATTTTACCGTCCGAAGCGTCTCCAAGGAGACTTCTTTTCCCTCTTCGTAGCGGTCAAAATCGACGCAGTTTGCCTTTTTTACGGGCAAATACAGCGGATAGTCCTTTTCGATCGCCCGATACAGATCGGGGAGCGCGGTTTTTTTGATTCTGATCATTTTTTACCCCCTTTGACCACCGTCGCCGCTTCGACGTCGTCACTGCGAAAATCAACGATCGGGTTGAGCGCGGTCACTTCCGCACCGGCTTGGTACTCGCCGTAATTTTCGTTGAGATCCTTTATTATTTTTCTATTGATAAGGTGGAGCGGAATCTGTTCGGGACACACTCTCGAACACTCTCCGCAGTCGGTGCATCTGCCGGCGACGTGGTAGGCTCTTATTATATGGAAGAGTTTTTCTTCAAAAGAGTCGGCGTTCGACTTCGCCGCGATACCGGACTTCGGATTATCGAAGACGCAGTTCGTGCAAGTGCACGCCGGGCACACGTTCCGACAGGCGTTACAGCGGATACACTTACTGAGTTCGTTTTGCCAAAATTCGTACCGCTCCGCCTCGCTCATCCGTTCGAGTTTTTCCACCGCCTCAAAGCGTTTTTCGCTTCTGTCCGGCATCTCTCCAAGCACTATTTTTTCGTCGAAGGCGGCAAACTCTTTCGTCTTGCACGTTTCACACTTGATGGAAAGAACATCGTCTTTGGGTATCTTTTTGTCGCCGTAAAGCGTCCCGACAAGAAAGTTTTCGCCGTCTTCTTTTACATCGGTCGCTTCGCCGAGTTTCTTTTCGTCGCACATACCGTTACATTGCACGGCGACAACGAAGACCTTTTCCCGATCGATTCTGTGTTCGCTTACGAGTTGGTTAAAACTGTACGTGTCGCACGGCTTTAAGAAGACGAGGACCTTCCCGTCCTTTTTGCTTTCGTCGACAAGGTACTTGGAAAGGTTCGCGCCGCAGAAAGAATTGTAGACGAGTTCGGCTATATTTTCAAGGGTAAAGGTAGCGGGAGAGTTATCGTAAAAGAACTCCCCTTTCTTCCAGCCGATCACGCGATCGACCTCTTTTTCTTCCAACTTCCGACGCGCGAAAGCCACCATCGCTTCTCTTATTTTTTGCATCTCAAATCCTCCAAACGGCGATTCTCGCCGAGTTCGCAGACGGTCTTGGCAAAGTCGTTCATGACCTGCGAAAACTTCGCGCCCTCCGCCGCCGACACCCATTCGATACGGGTGCGTTCTTTTTCGATACCGAAGTAGGAGAGCATCGAAAAGAGGACGCCCATTCTTCTGCGCGTATGATAGTTGCCCGTCGAGTAGTGACAGTCGCCGGGGTGGCAACCGCACAAAATCACACCGTCCGCTCCGCGCTGAAAGGCTTTCAGCACGAACATCGGATTGACGCGGCAACTGCACGGTACGCGGATGATCTTCACGTTCGCCGGGTAACTGAGCCGCGACGAACCGGCAAGGTCGGCTCCGGCATACGAGCACCAATTACAACAAAACGCAACGATAAGCGGTTTATATTCTTCGCTCTTTATCTCTTGCATATCGCTTCGACCTCCTTCATGATTTGTTCGGAAGAAAATCCGTACAGATCCATGGCGCCGGACGGACACGTTACCGTGCACGCGCCGCAACCTTGACAGACGGCGGGGTTGACGCAGGCAACGCGGCGCGTTTCGGTCTTCCCCCCTCCGATACGGAATTCTTTATTTTCATACGTAATCGCGCCGTACGGGCACACTTCGGCGCATTGACTGCACCCGGTACACATGTTCTCGTCGGCGTGCGAAACGCACGGGTTTCCTTTCAGTTTGTCCTTGGCGAGGAGCCCGATGACCTTGGCGGCGCAAGCCGAAGCCTGACTGACCGTCTCGGGTACGTCTTTCGGCCCCTGACATACGCCGGCGAGAAAGACGCCTGCCGTCGGACTTTCGACGGGACGCAGTTTTGCGTGCGCTTCGGTCAGGAAATTATTGGTGTCGATACTGATCGTCAGTTTGGTCGCGATGTCCTTGACCGACGGATCGGGTTCGATCGCCGTCGCAAGAACGACAAGGTCGGACGGGATTATCACCTGTTCGTTGTCAAGAAGATTACTTCCCTGCACCATCAGTTTGCCGTTCTCGTTATAGACCTTGCCGACCATACCTTTGATATAATCGACGTGGTACTGCTCGACCGCTCTGCGATAAAACTCGTCGTAGTTTTTCCCTGGCGTGCGGATGTCGATATAGAAGACGTGTACTTCGGTATCGGGATATTTTTCACGAATAAGCATCGCGTGCTTCGCCGTGTACATACAGCAGATTTTACTGCAATACGGTTTGCCGCAGCCGGAAACGTCACGCGAGCCGACGCATTGGATAAAGGTGATGACTTTCGGATGCGTGCCGTCGCTCGGACGGAGCAGAATACCTTTCGTCGGTCCGGCGGCGTTCATAAGCCGTTCCAATTCCAGACTCGTTATGACGTCTTTGTTATCGGCATAGCCGAACTCGTTAAAGTTGTCTAGTTTAATCGGGCGGAACCCGGTGGCAACGACGATCGCGCCGTACTCTCTTTCGACGTATTCGTCTTTCTGCGTGTAGTCGATCGCGCCCGCGCCGCACTTCATACTGCACAGTCCGCATTTACCCGACTTTAATTTCAGGCACTGTTCGGGATCGATGACAGCCACGTTCGGTATCGCCTGCGCGAACGGTATGTAAATCGCCGGGCGGTTGTTGAGGTCCATATTAAACGCGTTCAAACCCTTTTTCGACGGGCAGTTCGCCATACAAACGCCGCACCCGGTACATTTCGTTTCGTCTACGTATCTTGCTTTCTTTTTGATTTTTACATGGAAATTCCCGACAAAGCCTTTCACTTCGTCCACTTCGCTGTACGAAAAAATCTTTATTTTTTCGCTTTGCGCGCAGTCGACCATCTTCGGCGTCAGGATACACGCCGAGCAGTCGAGGGTGGGGAAGGTCTTGTCCAGTTGCGCCATTCTGCCGCCGATCGTCGGGCGTTTTTCGACGATATCGACTTCGTATCCGGCGTCCGCTATATCGAGCGCCGCCTGAATGCCCGCGATGCCGCCGCCGATGACAAGCGCGCGTTTGGTCACGCCCGTTTCGCCCGCGACGAGAGGACGGTTCAGAGTCAGTTTCGCGATCGCCGTGCGCGCAAGCACGACGGCTTTTTCGGTCGCTTCGTCCACGTCCTTATGAATCCAACTGCACTGCTCGCGGATATTGGCGATTTCCACCATGTACGGGTTCAGTCCCGCGCTCTCCGCCGTTTTACGGAAAGTCGCCTCGTGCATTCTCGGCGAACAGGAACAAACCACGACGCCCGTCAGTCTGTTTTCGGCAATGGCGTTTTTGATCAGTTGCTGTCCGTTTTCCGAACACATATATTGATAGTTTGTCGCAAACACCACGCCCGGTTCTTTCTTGACGGCTTCGGTGACGCGCTCCACGTCTACCGTCGCCGCGATGTTGGAACCGCAATGACAAATAAATACTCCTATTCTTTGCATTTTTTCTTTCCTTTTTTACTTCTTATATTTACGGAACGCGGCGACGAACAGTTGTTGCGGAACGGTCTCCGTCACGATCGTCGGAATGTCCTCGGCGGATATTCCGTCTCCGCCCTGCATTCTCGCCACCGTATCGCGCACCGCTTCGATCACGTTCGCCGGGGCGACGCCTCTGGGACAGCGCTCGACGCACGCCATACAGCCGAGGCACTGCCAGATCGCCTTACTCGCCAGCAGTTTTTCGGTCTTGCCCTCGGCAAGATAGGATACGAACTGATGCGGTTTTATGTCCATTTCGTTAAAAGCGGGGCATCTGCCTGAGCACTTGCCGCACTTCATGCATTTCGCTACGTCTGTGCCCGATATTCTCTTGATATTCTCGGTATCTCCGTTCATCTCCCCCTCCTTTATCCGATATCCAAAGCGCGGCAAAGAAGATCGGTCAGATAGACCACTTCGATGTCCTTGCTCGCTTTTTCTTTCAGATTATAATAGCAAAGAGGACAAGCCGTCACCAACATTTCGGCACCGCATGCCAGTGCGTTTTCGATGATTTTGTCACTCTTTTTTTGCGTCAATTCCTTATTTTGGAACTGCACGTACGCGCCGCAGCACTCGTTACGGAAGGGATACTTGACCGCCTCGCCGCCGATCGCCTCGATAAAGTCCTCGATAATCGTCGGATTTTCGGGGTTGTCGAACGCCATAACGCCGCTCGGACGGAGAAGCAGGCAGCCGTAATAGGCTCCGATCTTTTTGCCGAGCGGTTTTTTGACCGCTTTCTTTATGTTCTCGAACCCGACGTAGTCGCGCAATAGTTCGAGATAGTGCACGACTTTCGTCTCGCCGTTGTACCCTTCGTCAAGTGCCATATACGCGTTGACCTTCGCGTTGATCTCCGCGTCCGAAGCCATATCGCTGTTGACGCGTTTGATCACGTTATGACAAGCCGAGCAGAGCGTAACGAGCACGCCGCCGTTATGCTTGGCATAGTCGAGCGCGCGCACCGACGACAGTCTAACGGCGATTTCGTCTTTTACAAGCGGATACGTCGCGCCGCAGCACTGCCACTCTTCGATTTCTTCCAGGTCGGCGCCGAGCGCGTGAGCGGCTTTTCTCGCAAAGATGTCGAGGTCTTTTGCCTGCGTCTTCAACGTGCAACCCGGGAAATAATTGAACGTCATTTTTGTCTCCTTTTCTTTTTTACACAAAAGGGCGGTAAAAAAACCGCGCGGTCCTTTTACGCCCCGTTGCCGTTATTTTTTGTTACCGTCCGTTTTTTATTTCTTCTGATAAATCATCTGTTCGGGATGGAACACTTCGTCGAATTTTTCGGCGGTAAGAAAACCGAGTTCGACGCACGCTTCTTTCAGAGAAATATTGTCCTTGAACGCTTTTTTCGCCGTTTTCGCCGCGTTTTCATAACCGATATAGGGGTTCAGCGCGGTGACGAGCATGAGCGAGTTGTGCAAGTTATGCGCCATTTTTTCCTTATTGGCGCGGATACCGGTCACGCAGTTTTTCTCAAACGAAACGATGCCGTCGGCAAGCAAACGGACCGATTGGAGGAAGTTATAGATTACGACGGGCATAAAGACGTTGAGTTCGAAGTTGCCTTGCGACGCGCCGAAACCGACCGCGACGTCGTTGCTGATGACCTGAACCGCCACCATCGTCATCGATTCGCACTGGGTGGGGTTGACCTTGCCGGGCATAATCGAACTGCCGGGTTCGTTCTCGGGAATGAAGATTTCGCCCAGACCGTCGCGCGGTCCCGACGCAAGCCAGCGGATATCGTTGGCGATTTTCATCATGTTGCAAGCGAGCGCTTTCAACGCGCCGTGCGCAAAAACGAGTTCGTCTTTGGACGTAAGAGCGTGGAACTTGTTTGCCGCCGTCTTGAATTCTTTACCCGAGATGACGGAAACCTGCTTGGCTACCTCTTCGGCAAAACCGATCGGCGCGTTCAGACCGGTACCGACCGCGGTGCCGCCGAGGGCGAGTTCTTTCAAGCCGTCGAGCGTCAGTTCGATTTGACCTTTCGTCTTTTCGAGCATATTGCGCCAGCCGCTGATTTCCTGCGAAAAACCGATCGGTACGGCGTCCTGCAAGTGCGTTCTGCCGCTCTTGACGATCCCTTCGTTCTCCTCTTCGAGCCGTTTGAAAGTGGCGATCAATTTGTCCATCGCCGGGAAAAGTTTGTCTTCGATGGCGATGACCGCGGCGATGTGCATCGCGGTCGGGAAAGTATCGTTGCTCGACTGACTCTTGTTGATATCGTCGTTCGGGTGCAAAAGTTTGGAACCGAAGATTTCGTTACCGCGGTTGGCGATGACTTCGTTCGCGTTCATGTTCGACTGCGTGCCGCTGCCCGTCTGCCATACGACGAGGGGGAAGTGGTCGTAGAGTTTGCCTTCCATGATTTCGTCGCAAACCTTGCCGATCACGTCGAGTTTTTCTTTGGGCAGTTTGCCGAGATTGTAGTTGGCGATCGCCGCCGCTTTTTTCAGAATAGCGAAAGCATACGTGATTTCGCGCGGCATGATTTCGCCGCCGATCTGAAAGTTCTCGTGGCTTCTTTCCGTTTGCGCCGCCCAGTATTTGTCGGCAGGGACTTTCATTTCGCCCATTGTGTCTTTTTCAATACGATACTCCATAATTAAATTAACCTCCGTTGTTTATATCAGAATTGAATGGATTTGATTGTTTCTTTCAAAATATCCGCCGAATGGACGAGTTTTGCCACTTCTTCGTCGGAAAGGTGCTGCGGCAGAACGGCTCCGACGCCGTTTTCGCCGACCAGCGCGAGGGTGCTTAAACACACGTTGTCGATGCCGTATTCCCCTTGCAAAAGGGTGGACACGGGCAAAAGGGACTTCAAGCCGCCTTGCAGACACTGCGTGATGTGCATGACCGCCGTCGCTATGCCGTACACCGTACAGCCTTTGCACGCGATGATTTTTCCGCCCGAGGTATGCACGTACGATTCGACCTCTTCCACGTTATGAAACCGCGCGCGCGGGTTGAGCCTTAATTGCATCGCCTTGTATTCTTCGATCGGGATACCCTCTATCGTCACCGCCGACCACGCCACGAAAGAACTGTCGCCGTGTTCGCCGAGGACGTTGGCATAAATCTGCTTGGGATTGACCGCATACACGTCGGCAAGACAGGTCCTTAGACGAATGGTATCGAGGATCGTCCCCGTCCCGATGACCTGATGCCGCGGCAGTCCCGTCACGTGCAAAAAGACGTACGTCAGAATGTCGACCGGGTTTGCCACGATGATATAATACGCCTTGGGCGCGTACTTGATTATTTCTTTCGCAACGCCGCACATAATGTCGGTATTGATCTGCGCAAGGTCGAGACGGCTTTGCCCCGGCTTCCTGCCCACGCCCGACGTAATGACGACGATATCAGAACCGATCGAATCGACGTAGTTGCCCGAATGGATATTGCAGTTAAACAAAAACGGCGTGGCTTGGACCATGTCGAGCGCTTCGCCCTGCGCTTTCTTTTCGTTGACGTCGATCAGGACGATTTCCGAAAACAAACCGCAATTCAGAAGAGCGTACGCCGTCGTCGCGCCTACCGCGCCGGCACCGATAATCGTAACTTTCATACTGATACTCCTATATTCAGATATATTTAGCAAAATAATATCATATTTCTATAATATATGCAAGATTTTTCGGGCAGGAAACGAAAAAAAACGGCTTCGCCGAAACCCTTTTTTTTCCATACGTCAAAAAAAATCGCGCCGGTAAAAACCGACGCGACTTGCCCGATAAATTTTTTTGCCGCTTTCCGCGCCTCTTATTCGGCGGTCAGAATATCCGTGCCGTTTGTCCTGACGCCTTTTTCATCGGCAAACGCGTTGCGGACGTATGTGTCATAATTGGTCACTTTGGGTATCTCAATCGCCACTTTATTATAGTTAAACGCGTTATTCAGTATTACGACGCCGCTGTTGGTCGAACGGACGGCGGCGCGGAGAGTATGATTCTCGAAGACGCACCCGGCGATATTGATATCGGTGCCGCCGCTCGTGATGTTGACGCCGCAGCCGTTCCGACGGAAGGAAGAACCGTTGATTTCCAAGTTACCGCCTTCGAGCACGATCGCCGTGCCGAGGTCGATAAAGTCGCAGCCCTCGACATAGACTTTTTCCGCATAGCCGTATTCGGTGCGGATACCCGTCGTCTTGGCGACGTCGTCTTTCCCGGCAAAGAGGGTTTCGTACACCTTGACGGCGCTCGCCGCCTTTCTGACGTCGAGGCCGCAGCCGCCCTCTTCTTCGCTTTCGAGCGCGATGATTTTCAGCGTCAACGCGCCGCGTCTTACCGTTATTCCGCGAAGAATCGTCTCGATATCCTTGGTCACTTCGTTATAGTAGCCGACGAGCGTCACGTTTGCGTCGATCGTCTTGGTCAGCACGCGGTCGTTGTCGTAAACGAAGTTGCCGTCCGAGTCTTTTTGCGCGGCGACGCCGATTTCGATCTTGTCATACGTCCCGGGCGCGAGATAGATCACGACGTCATCCCCGTCTTCGAGTCCGTACAGCACCTCTTTCAGTTCTTCGTCGCCCGTGACGACGATGGCTCCCTCCTCGGGCGAAAGCGTGTACGAAGACATCGGCTTGACGTAGATATTGTAGTTGCGGAACAGTTGCAGAATGGACGCGTAGTTCGCGGTATTGTTATAAAGCGACGCCGGATAATCGGACGACAGCAGCGCGAGTTTTACAAAATCGCCGTACTGCGAAACGGCGGCGGTCTCCTCGCCCGGATGCGCCTGCGCGTAGGTCTCGGACGTGAGCATGGTGTACGCGTCCGTCGCGCCTTTGAGGCGGATACCTCTTATCTCGGTGTCGTACGTGCCGACCGGATAATAACTCTGTACGTCGGTATGGACGATCGGTTCGCCGAGGTTTGCGATCGTTTCCGTCCCGAGCAGGTTTGCCACGTTCAAGGTGACGAAGTACCTGACGCCCGTCTGCGCGCACGATACGGTGTACTCTTTCAGCCCGTCCGCGTCGCCGCTTTCTTCGACAAAGGAGTAGTCCTTCTCGCCGTTTTCTCTGCGCGTAACGCAGTCGTCGCACATACAAACCGTCGTACCGTGCGAGAACTCCACGCGCATCTCCACGTCGCATTCGGGACATACCATACAATAATACAAACCGTGCCGCATCACCGCCAGAGGACGGAGACAAGACGCGCATACAAATTCGCTTCCGCCGCCGTAAACCTGTTTTGAATCGGCGAGATTGGATAACCGTATCGGCATTTTCAGCGGTCCGTCAACGCCGTTTTCGGTAACGACGCAGTTCGAGCAAACGAGCGAGAAACCGCCGCTTTGCTCGTTTTGTTCCACGGTGCAAACCGCGCCGCAAACGGGACAAACGGGTTCGATATCGGCGGTGCGGATACGGATATAGTCGTTCAGATCGGCGACCTCGGACAGGTAGTACGCGTCGACGTCTTCCAGTTCGATAAACACGTCGGCAGGCAGGATATGGACGGTAAACGTCTTCGGATAAGTGTAGTCCTCGCTTGTCGTCCCGATAAAGTTATTTCCGCCGTCAACCGAGACAGTCACCTCGTATTCGCCCACGTCGCGTATGCCGTTCTGCGTCAGTCCGTCGGTGCTTCTCGCACGGTCGATGACGGCTTTTTCGGCGTCGCGCACAATCACGAGCGTATAGGGGACTTCGTCGCGCACGAAGTTATAAACGTACGTCACGGTCACGCCGTACGGCAGGTTGCCGTCGCCGGTCACAAGATGCGTCAGGTCGGGGTTGAACGTCGTCCCGTTGTACGCCACGTCGGTATTCATGATTTCGTAATAAAGCGACGTATCCTTTACGACCATATAGGTGCGGCTGATCGGTTCGAGAGAATAATAGTTACCGTAGTTCTCGTCCGGTTCGACGGAAACGACGACGTCGTAAGTGCCCACATCCACGGGCGCAGTCGTCTGCGGAATACCGCCCACGAGGTACACGACGCGCAGGTTCACTTCGCACACCGAGATACGTTGCGCCGGCATTTTTTCGGTATAAACCGCCGCCCTGATTTCGCTTTCGGTAAAGCGCGGATTACGCGCTTCGATCTCTTTGTACCAGCCTGCCATGACGGCTTTCATACTGTCGTTGACGCGGCTGTAAACGACGGTGTAGGCGACGGCTTTCGCTTCCGTTTCGTCAAGAAGCACGCCCTCATAAACGCCCGAGCCGTTCCCGTTCATGTAAGCGCGGTAGAGACTCTCTTTTTCGCTTTCGGTGGCGAACCAGCCGTCCACTTCGACTTCGGGCAGACAGCAGTCTTCGAGTTTGTCGTACACCCACGCCTTCCGGAGCAGCGCTTTCTTCGACGCGGACACCTTGTCGGACAGATCGTCGTTCTTCTCGTTCCACCCTTCGTAGCGCGCCGACAGATCCTTTTCCGCGCTTTCGGTCAAAGCGGAGAGATAGCCTTTTTCCGCCTCGTCCGAACGTCCGTAAACGACGTCGTAAACCGACGCTTTGGCCTCTTCTTCATTGCGGTAAATCCGGTATGCCGCCGCATAAAGCGTCTCTTTTTCATCCGCCGACGTAAACCAGTCGGTATACGCGAGCGGAATGCGGTTTCCGCTGTAATAATAGGATATGACGTTGCCGTCCTGATTGATAAAGACGAGTTTGTCGATGTCGATCGCTTTCGATTCGATCACGAGCGTCAGCAGAATGCAGTCTTGCAAAACGCCGTCCGAAACGCTCGACACGGAAACGTTATAGTCGTTCAGTTCGACCTTGATAAGGTACCTGCCGGCATTGACCGGGCGGAACGATTCGCTCCACGTTTCGTCCCCCTCTTTACAGTAGGACACCGTGAATAGGTCGGACGAAAGCGACGTCTTCGAGCCGTCTTCGCGGACGTATCTGAGCCGCGACATATCGAGCGGCAAAGTAAAGAACTGCCCGTCGTACGTCTTGGTGACGACGGTCGATTTTTTATTGCCCGTGATTTGTTCCACCACGTCGTCGGTAATGTCTTCCTTGCGGATATAGATAACGAGGGGCTTGACTTCCCACTTGTTGGCTTCGGTAAAGTAGTACGCGCGCACAAGATAGCCGTCTTCGGTGGCGAGGTTGACGTTGACGTCGCCCAGATCCCAATACGCGCTGAACATTTCTTCTTTTCCGACCGCGCGCAAGAGGGGCATATCGGACGCGGTAAGCGACATCCCGAGCGGCCAGTAGACGGCGTCTTCTTCGTTCGTCCCCGCCCATTGCCACTTTTTACCGCTGTCGGACTTGTTGAACAGAACCGCGCTTTGTCCCGTCGGCACGTCGGTGTACAGATACGAACGGAGCGGAACGTTCACCACAAACGAACGCTTCGCTTCGCGCTTGTCGTTCCCAAGTCGGCTGTCCACGTTCATAAGCAGCGACGAGACGTCTTCTCTGCCGTCGATCGTGCGCGTGATGTCGTACTCCACCGTCACTTTCGCCACGCCGTTGATAAAGTCGTACACGGTGTCGACGATGTCAAAGTGCAACGCGTCTTCCGCGCCCACGGTAAAGTACGCGCCGGCGTATCCGGGTTCTTCATAGGACGAAGTCTGCCGCTCGTTCTGCACGTTGCGCGCATAAGCGTAGTAGTCGTATGTCACAAACCCGTTCCGTCCGCTTCCGATTGCCGCGAACAGCGTCGGCGAAATCACCTTGACGGTAAACTCGATATTCTGGTTGAGGATGTTGCCCTCGGTCGCGCCGAGCGTCGCCTTGATCGCCTCGTTTCCTTCGTACGTCTTCTCGTTCTTCGCCGACAGACTGTCGTATGCCGAACCCGAGAAATAAATCGGCACGCGCTTCCAATTCGGACTGCTCGCCGAGCCGAAGTTAAAATAGGTGTACGAATAAAACTGTTGCATCTGCTTCTGCGCCGAGCCGTCTTCCGCCGAGCGGCACAGATACAACGTGCCGCCGTATATGGTGCCTATATTGGCAAGTTTGATATCCTTAAACGCCGAAAAACGCACTTGCAAGCGATAGCCGAGATAGTCGAGGGAAGCGATGAAATCGTACTCGACCGTTCTGCCTTCGGTGCCGGGCGTGCCGGCTTGGACGATGTATTTCATCTTCGTTTTGTCATATGTCCAGTCGCTTTGGCTCAGTCCTTTTATCTCGACTTTTTCACTGCCGAACGTGACGAAAAGGTCGGTCGGGAATTCGGGATAATATTGGTTGATACAGAACTGCGGATCGGCGGTCGCGTCGATGACATAACTTTCGGCTTCCTTTTCACCCATTCTCTTGGTGATACCGCCGTCCTCGACGGTAATCTCCTGCGCGTGTCTGTCCGTTACGCACACGGCGATGTTCCAGTCGATATCGCCGTCAAGAGTGAACGTATCGACCGAAAGCACGGCGTCGTAGTTGTCGTAGGTCGTGATGCGCACGCTCGGGTTCGCGCCGTAACGGTACTCGATGACGCGGTGGGTGCCGTCCTCTTCGTCCGTTCTGCAAGAAAGCAGTTTTGTCGGAACAAAGCCGTTCGTTCCCATGCCGCTCGTACCCGTCAAAGCGTACGGAATACCCGTCGTATCCCACACGATTTCGGTAAAGGTCTTCCGATCGCCGTTGCTAAACTCGATCATCAGGTTCGTCGGGAGTTTGTACGAAGAATTATCGACGATGACCGCTCTGTTCAGCGGGTCGATCGTAACGCCGTTCCCGTACGTCGCATTGTCGATTTCCAGGCTGTAATATTCTTTTCCGTCGATGTTGACGGCGTCTTTTCCGCCCGAATAGACGTCGGTGGACGTGTCGGTGTAGATTTTGGCGACGTAGCGATTGTAGTACTGCGTCTTGATTTTCGCGTTGTACACCGAGCCGTTGTCGCCGCTGAGCGTGATCGTATACAGGTCGTCCACTTTGATTTGCCCGTATCTGTCTTCCTTGTTCTGTTCGGTTATCCGATACAAAAGGCGGTTGAATATGTCGTTATATTCGACGCCGTCGATGTACCCGAGATCGACTTCGGCGTTTCCTTGCTTACCGAAAACGTAAACTCTGTCGGGCAGAACGGGATTCAATACGTCGATAGACAGGGTGTTGCGCTCGGTCTCGCCGTCGAACAGCACTTCGATCGAATCGTATCCCGCCGTTCTGAAATCGAGACTGCCCGTCGTAAACGCGTTATCGAACGTGATTTTCGTCGCGCTCGCCGCGGTCGTATTCCGCGTGACGAAAGCGTAGCCGTACAGATCGGCGACGGCGCCTTTTGCCGCCACGTTCATGATCGTCTTGAAGGCGTTGGTAAAATAGATACGCGCGTTGGCGAGGTTGGAGGTGACTTTCTGTGCCGACGAGGAATCGAACTCTTTCCATTCCGTCCTGCCGGCGTCGAAGAAGACGACGTGGCGGAGTTTTTGTTCGTCGTCCGTTACGTTCGCTTTATCCGCCGACCAGAATGTTTCCGTCACGACGCGGTGCGCCGCTTTTTGTTGTTCGGTTTCGTTTTCGCCCACTTCGTCGAGCAGAATCCGCAGAAGTTTTTCATAATCGACGACCGATCCCGTCGTGCATTTTTCGACGTAATAGCCGAGAGACAGTTTGCCGAAAACGGTGTCCCTTTCGCTTGCCGTGCCGTCCGCTATGCGCTTGACGACGCCGTCGATATACGTCTTCAACGGGTTATCCGCGCCCACGGACATATGGACGTAAGCGGAGGTATGAGAGATGACTTCCATTGCCGACTCGATCGCGCCCCGCCACGCCGTCATGTCGACGTCCGTCCGGACAGCCCCCGACAAAAGCGCTTCGCAAATAACCGCTATGCTTTCTTCGTCCGTTTCGGTCGGACGTTCTTCAAAACCGGCGATTTCGGCAAAAGCGTCTTTGCGCGCGGTGATGTATTCTCCGAAGTAGCGTTGCAGTTCCCTCTGCGCCAGCGTCATCGAATTGCCGCCGTTTATGCCCGCCATAAAGGTCTCGTCGCGCATCATCAGGTCGATAAGATAATATTTGTATGCGACCGTCACTTCGGAATAATCGTTATTCAAAATGTTTTCCGTCGTCAAAAAGCTCCTTTCGAGCGGTTTCCTGCCGGCGTATTCGCCAAAGGCGTCCCGATACTCTTCGACGCGGTAGAGGAAGTTATAGACTTGCAGAATCGAAGCGGCGTACGCGACGAGATCGGTGTTGTCTTCGGTGTACGAAGCGTACCGCTGCTGCTGATAAACCGCTTTCAGAACGCGCCGTTCTTCCTCGTCCAACCCGAAGCCGAGTTCGTCCCACCAGACGTGCGACTCGCCCTGCTCGACGCGGTAGACCAGTTCGGTATTGCTTTCGTATCCGATCGTCGCGAGGAAAACACGCACCGACGTCGTGCGGAGCAGGCTTGCGTCGTAGTTTTCCAGCCCGAGATAGGTCAGGACAGTCTTCGCAAACTCGCTACTCGTCATCGTCAGGATCCGCATCCGATCGTAGATTTCGCCGTATGCCTGCCGTTCGATACCGGCGCGGACGGCGTCGGTAAACAGAGAGGTCTCCTCTTCGATCAGGTTATCCTGCATGACCTCGAACAGTTGATAATAATAGTTGCCGATCGTCGGATATCCCGAGAAACCGCACTCGCGCAGAATGTTCAATACGCGGCTGTATTTCGGGCCCGACGTATCCTCGGTCTTGACGATATATTCCAATACGGAATCCATCATGCTTTGATACCGACTGTCGGCGTAGAAGACGTCGTACAAAAGCCCGACGCAGTCTTTGCCGAGCGCGTCGGTCGCCGCCGCGGCGTATGAGTCGTACCACTTTTCGATCGCCGCTTGCAGCCCGATAGCGTACTTACGCGAAGACACGCTCTCCAAAAAGTCTCTCTGCGTCGCCTGGTCGTAGTCGATGACGCGGGACAGATAGGACCTGTACGCGTCGAAGTGCGAAGTGCGGTCGTCCGCTCTCGACGTCGAGAAAGCGATCATGTTCATCCCTTCGGTCAGGAAAACGTGGTAGTACGCCGCGCGCAAATCGGCTTGTCCGTCCGAGCCGAGGTCGGGACGGCAAAGTAGGTCGGCAAAGAAAATCTGTCCGTCCAGCGTGCCGTTACGGACGGCGGAAACGAGATTGCTTTCGGTAAAACTCATTTCGCCGATATAAAGCCGCGCCACCTCTTTGACGATGTTTTTGCGGATATCGTTTGCAATCGATTCGTAATAATAAAGGATCGCGCGCAAGGGATAGTCGCGCAGGTACTCTTCCGTTTTGCCGCCGACGGCTTTGCCGGCAAAGTAAACGTCAACGTTGAGTTTGTCGGTGTTCTGCCCGACAAACTTGCCCGGAACAAGCGCTTCTTCGCCCGTCGCGGTGGACTTTTTCAAAACCCATTCGTCGTAGGCTTTTTGCTTGCCCGCGCTCTGCAAAAAGGCTTTGTAGTAGTAATAATAAGCGTGCGAGCGACTCGTATAAGTACCGATCGAACCGCCTTCTTCGATGAGCGAAAGTTCGGTTTCCATATCCCGATACATATTTTCAAGTATCCCATACGCTTCGTTGTAGATATTATCCGCGATATAGTCGTCACGGAAAGCGTCGCGCGATTCGATATAGATTTCGCCTTGTTTTTCCTTGGATTCGAGGAGCATCGAGAAAGCAAGCGACGGCACGCAATACATCGCCGTATAGGTGTGATAGGTCGAACTCGGGTTGCGGAAGAAGTCGTAAAGCAGGTCGCTTATTTCGCTGTTTTTCCGCATCAGACGGTTGATGGCGGCGGTCTTGACGGCTACGCCGGCTTCACGCGTCCACACGTCGGTAAGGTCGAGCGCGCTCTTTGCGGCGGCGTCGTTGACATCGACCGACAGCGCGTCTTCCCATGCTTTTTTCAATCCGTCGCAGACAAGGAAGCGGACAAGTTCGTCTATCAGTTCTTCCGCCGATCCGAACCCGAACCGCCCTTTCAGTATTTCTTCGTACTCGCCGTATAATTCGTACAGAGAGGGCGCGAGAGAATTAAAGTCGCCGCTGCCGCGGTACAAACTGCCGACGACGGTATCGCCGCCCCGAACGAGGTTTTCGATCGAAGCGATTTCGCTTGCGGTAAAGGGATACGCGTTATCCCGATCGGAGACGGAACCAAGATACGTCATCATATTGTCGTACGCCGTCGCGCCGGTATTGACGACGTAGCCGGTCAAAAAGTCCGCCATGGCCGTCGCAGCACGTTGCAAAGTAAGATTGTTACCCGTAGCGATATAATACCGCGCCATATAAGCTGTCGAGGCGTTGTCGTCCGAAGAGTGGTCGATCATCTCTTTGAAAGCCTTGGAGTAGTCGGTTTCCAGGGCGATTTCCCGATTGTTTTTCAGACTTTCCCATCTGTAAAGCATTTCTCCGAGGGCAAAATCGAATCCGTCCCCGTCCGAAGAATAGGTGTACATATCGACGAAAACGTTCGTCGTGCCGCGATTCTCGTTGGTGCGGTCGTACACGTCGTGCACGCTGCGATAAATGCCGCTTCTGCCCGTTTCGAGCAAACCGTCCGCCACGAGGTAATATACCTGCGACTGTTGATAGTCGTAGTACTGTTGCAACTCCCAGCAATCCGGGTAGTACGTCTGCGCCCACCCGGTCACCGTCTCGAACGCTTGCTGCGTGTTGATCGCTTCGGTGTAGGCGGACATAAGCGCGTACATGAGCGCGTTATATTCGGTATAGGTCCTGCCGCCGACTTCGTGCGCAAACTCCACCGTACGTCCCGGCAAAGAAACGGTCGGATAGGTCACCGCGTCGCTTTGAGAAGCGCGGAAATAATAATCTTTCAGCCCGTTCCATTTTTCGGCGGTGTAGTCGTTCGGAATGGGTTTAATCGCATAGTCGGCATAGTACGCGACCAAAGCGTCCCAAAGGGCGGTATTGACAGCGTAATAGTTTCTTTCGCCTCCCGTGCCGACGGTGGCGTCCTTGCCGTCAAGGTATTCGTACAGCCGCGTCCTCGTCCAGACCGTCGTGTCGAGGTTGCCCGATGTGTCCGCAAGCGCCGCAAGGGTGCGGAGCGCGTCCATATAAGTGTCGTACGAGAAGACTTTTCGCTCGGTGCCGAACATAAACGACAGTTTCGCTTCGCTCGTTACGCCGCTTGTCTCGTACGGCGTGATGCCGTCGATTTCGCCTTCCATCAGAATGTTGACGAGTTCTTCCAGCGTCACTTCGGCGTATTGCAGACGGTACATCGCCGTGATGTCGTCCTCCGCCTCTTTTTCTTTGACGCGATAGTAGTCGGCATAACTTACGATAAACTGCACGTTAAAACTCTCTTCCAGACTGTCATAACTGAACAGGTTAAAGTCGATCGACGTCACTTTTTCGCCGTCGTCGTCCACGATCTGACTGTACGTCAGTTTCGGCATATTGACTTCGGCGACCGTTTCTTCCCCTCTCGCCGTCGGTTTCTTCGCCGCGATAAGCCGTCTGAGCGCGTTGCTCTTTGCGTTCGTTTCCGACTCTCCGGGGACATAAAGGCTCGTCATCAGGTTGCGAATCGAACTGTCTTCGTATTCTGCCAAAAGATCCCACACGTCGCGGTTGATACAGTCGGTCAGCGAGCGCGAAAGCCTGACGTAGAGGGCGTTGTTCTTTTCCTGTTCGTCCGTTCTGAAATTGTTGCCGTTTACCATTTTCGCATAGTACGCCGCTTTCAGTTTTTGATATTCGGTCGTATCCGAACGAATGGAATCCGCGTCCGAACCGACGGAATAACGCTCCGTCCGAAAATCCGCGATCGCTTGCGTCCAGTCGTCAAAGATCTGCTTTCTGCCGCTGCTACCTGTCGATTCACGCACGTCTTCGCGCAAAATCGAATACATAAAGACGATGGCTCTTCGGCGGTCTTCGTCCTTTTTCAGGTCGATCGTCCTGTCTTCCATACGCAGCGTCGCTTCGTTCAGATAGGTCTCAGTGATGTATCCGTAATACTGTTGAGCCGTTTGGTCGGTGTTGTATTTGTAGTTCTTGCACAGCATTTCGTACGCATAGAATACGACTTCGTCGTCGAGTTGCGTTTGCAGTTCGGCAAGCGCGTCTTTGGTGTTGGAGACATAACTTTCGGTAAAGAAGCGATCCCACATACCCGACTCTATCAAAGTCTTATACTTTGTATAAACGCCGTAATAGTACATATCGTACAGGTCGGGGAAGTTCAGATCCTCCGCCGCGACGTTTCCGTACAGTTTTCCGCTGTATCCCGTCGTCAGCAGTGCGTCGAAGTTATAGACGGTCTGCCCGTCGTTGTATTCGTCCTTCCAGATTACGGTCGGTATGTACGGGTTGTTGCCGTTGTTGTAACTGTACAGCGACGCCGCGTTGACCGAATACTCTTTTCCGTAGAGAGAAAAACGGATGTAATAACTGTTATAGAGGACGAACATATCCTCTTCCATCGCGACGGGAATATCGGTCAGCATCGCGCCGACGGGATCGGCAAAGTCGAACGTCACGGTGTACGAGCGGTCGAGTTCTTCCCCGATCGTAAGCGAACGGTTCAGTACGACGACGACGACGTAGAAGTACTGACGGGAAGTGCCCACCGAGATATACCCGGCAAGCAGGTACGTCGCGCCCTTGTAGTCGTCTTCGCTCGGGTTGAAATACGCGTAATAATACTGTTCGTCCGCCGACAAAACGCTGTAAAAACGGGACGAAGCAACCGAGTCCCTGCCGTATACGGGCAGTTCGGTATATCTCGCGCCCACCGTCGCGCTTTCGTTATAGAGCGTCCAGCCGCGCACTTTGTATCTTTGATAAACGCCGTCGCCGAACGAGGTGAAGTGAATGTTGACTTCGGTCGGCAAGCGGAAAGACGCCGTGTTGTACGGATCGATATAGTAGACGGGCATCTCGTATTCCTGCCTGTTCTTCGAGTCGTTCAGATACCTGACGTCCTCGCCGATCGGACGGGTGGCGTACGCGTAGAACACCGTCGCTTCGTACCCTTCAAAGAAGAGGTACACGTCTTTGGGTATCGGTTTTCCGACGGCGTAGCCGTTCGTCGAGCCTGCCGGCGAAACGGTGATGGGACGGAAGACGTAATACGTCTTCGTCTTGCGGAAAACGACGTCCTCGGTCAGGACAAACCTGTCGCCCGACGTCTCGTAGTACTCTTCGTCGAGATAGTACCCGACCGTCGCCCGTACCGAGCGGAAAGTATAATAGGACTGCCCCGTCACATACTTGGCGGAGAGGTCGGCTTTTTCGTAGCGGTTTCCGCTGCGGACAAACACGCCGTCCCCGATCAGGTCGCCGACGACGTAGTCGGTCTTCTGCACGCTGATATAGTAGTCGCCCTCGTCAAAGGTCCGCTGTATCTTCGTCCGTTCGTACACGCCCATGCCGTACGCGCCGCGCGCAAAGGTATAATAATGATGCCCCTCGACGTACGAGCCTATCGCCCGCACGAAAGTCGAATCGACTTCTTCGTACACTTCGCCTACGATCTCTTTGCCGACGACAAAGCCCGTCTTCTCGGTGCGGATAAAGTACTCTTTATCCTGCCGCGCCGAAGAGTCGTTCGTTTCGACAAAGCCGTCTTCCGTCGCCGCCACGGACGCATAATAATACACCAGGCGGCAGATACCGTCGTCCAGTTTGTCGCCGTCTTCCTTGTTGCTGACGATGATCGGCGAAATCTCCCCGTATGTCTCGTTGCGGTCGTATATCTCGCCTTGCGCGTCTACCCAGATCATCATCGACGGAATATAGCGATACACGCCCATGATGTGGCTGACGCCGTGGGTGTACGTCGAGGACATATCGCCTTTTACGCTCACGCGCGCGTACGTTCCGCCCGTCACATAGGTGCCGTTCTCGTATCCCTCGTAATAGCGGAAGTATTCCCCGTTGACCGGCGCGCCGTCTTCCACGTTCGCTTTCTGCGCCTTGTAATAAGCCGTTCCGCTTTCAAAATTGCCTTTCGCTTTCTCGTATGCCGAAACCGCCACGTAATAAATCTTGCCCGAAGCGTCGTTGACGTCGGCTTCGCGGCGATAATAGTAGGTTTTGCCCGCGATAAAATTGCTGTCCGCGGTACGCACGAAGCGGTTGCCGACGTACTCGTAGTACACGCCCGTGATCGCTTTCTTCGATTCGACCGTTTCGTCTTTCTCGAAGACGGACACGCTCGCATGGAGATAGTAGGTCTTGCCGTGCATAAACGTCGTATCCGACGTGACCGTATAGTACCCGTCCGCGTATTCGTAGTATACGCCCGGCGTCACCGGTTTGCCCCCTTCGACGGAAACCTCGTTAAAGGCGTACGAAGCGTATTTGCCGTCGTCGTAAACGGTATTTTCCACCTGCACCGTATCGATAATACGGGAGCGAATGGCTACGTTGACCGGTACGCCGTCGCCGAAGTACTTGATATTGTTCCCCGATCCGCTGCCGATCAGGATATTCATAAGCAGGGGCGCGACGTTGCCGTTGTCGATACCGTACGTTTGACAGAACGTTTCGCTCAAACCGAATTGGTTATAAGTAACGGTGCTTACGCTCGTCCTTGTCGTCGTCGTGGAAAAACGGACGTTCGTGAAAGAGTACAGAACCCGTTTGCCCGTCGCGCCGTCTGTAAATTCGCTGTTGAAAAGCACCGTCACGTCGGTCGGCAAATTGAACGTGCCGTTCGAGTCGGCCCCGTACGGATCGATTTCGACGGTGTTCTGCTTCACGTTTTGTCCCGCTTCCGCCTGTTCCTCTTCGATGACGGTCAAGCCCTCCGCTTCCAGTCCGTAGAAGGAGAGTTTTGCGATTTTCAGTCTCAATTCCAGCGTGCAATCGGGATTCCGATCGGGCGAACAAACGACGTAACTGCCCGTCTCGCTGTCGCGCGTAGAATAAGCGTAAAAAGAGAATGTCCCGAATATAAAGTCCGCTCCGGTCTCGAACAGGCTCGCCGTCAGACGGTTCTTCGTTTCGCCCGTCGTTTCGTCAACGTAGGTGTAGTGGAACGTCCAGTCGATTTCATAACTGTTGATCATCGTTTCCGTGTACGTCGGATTGTCGGCGTTGACGGTAATGCGTCTCGGTATCAGCGTCTCGTCGATGACAAACTGCGCCGTCTTCGCGTCGTAGGTGACAAAACGGAACGGGTTGTCGATTTCGATGACGCCGTTGACGATCGGATACAAATCGCCCTCCGCCGAATATCCGCTCGAACCGATGCGCTTTTGCGGAATCCGAACGTTCAACGCGAAGTTGTCGTTCGAGCAGGGCAGGACATAATAGAACTTGTAAAGCGCGCCGTTCATGACGTCCAGTCTGTCCTGACGAATGTAGGTAAGAGGCGATGAACCGAGCGCGTCGGTTGTGTTCTTGTCGTTCGACACGTTCCAGATCTTCGTTTCGTAGTTCGCGGTATAGACGGTTTTTAAGTGATCGCCGTTATAGACAGCGAAAGTATAATAGACGTTTCCTTCCGTCGTTTCTCCCTCGACCGAGTCCGCCGCGACGTACTGCTTGGATACGTAGTCGTACAAATAATAGGTCTTGCCCGCGACGAACGTAACGTCGTCGCTTCTGACAAATTCGCCGTCGTTACGGTACTCAAAATAGGTATTACGGGGTGCTATACCCGTTGCGGACGGATCGTAAACGTACCCGGTTGCGTCCGCGTGGACAAAGTAGAATTTATCGTCGTCCAAAGCCGTTCCTTCTTCGACCGCGACGTATCCGCCCGTGACGGGTTCGTATTCGATACCGACGTAGGACGGCAAGGAATAACCGCCGCCGCCGTACGCTTGGCTGAGGTCTTCGTTGAATACTTCGGGCACGTCGGTCTGCTCTTCGGTCAGTTTGTCGGCTCTGCGCGCACGCACGACCAGCAGGACGTTACAAACAGCCGAGCCCTCGGAGAAGCCGCCGAGTTCAAGAAAACTGTACGTAAAGGGCAGGACGTTTCCGACGGCGTCGGAAATCAGCGTGTTCGGGTGCAAGCCGAGAACGGACTCGTTAAAATAAGTAATCAGTTTGTCGCGCTGACTGCCGATGGTCGAAGAAAGTCCGCTGTGAGGCGTCAGAAGTCCGATTTTGCCCGCCGCCGTCGCTTTCGCGCCGTCTCCGCCGCCGGTAAAGCCGAGCGTGAGCGAGGAGAACAAATAGGTCATATACTCGAACGGCGTGCAGAAGTAGCCGTTCCGGTTGTCGCTCAAAGCATAACTTCTTTCAAGGTCGAACACGATGATATACTTGTAGGTGGAGTCGGTGTAATTTTCCGACGGATTGTCGCTCGCAAGATAGGTAAGGTACTCTTCGCCGTAGTTGTACGCGCCGTCGCGGATATGGTTCATTTCCGCGATCGTCAGCGTGCACGCCGCGTCTTGCTCCGCGTCGGAGTCGTTTCGCACGGCAACGACGCCCGCGCCGGTCATGGCGAGCGAATTATCGAACGTAACCGAAGAAAGGGATACCGAACGAACGGAGAAGAATACCGTAATCGCCTGTTCGTTGACTGTTCCCGCACATATCGTGCCGCGCAGCGAAACGCCGCCCTGCTGCAATTCGGCTTCCGTCAGGGTTTCCAGATCGGACAGGACGGAAATAAGGTGGCGCAAAGAGGCGTCGTTCCAACGGACGGGCAGGCTGTACAGTTGCGTCGAAGAAGAGAACTGCACGCCGACAAAGACGTCCCGTCCCGACGCGCCGAGACGGCTCATGGTCGCAAGGCGGTTAACGACCGCGGTGCTGAACTTTTTATAAAGGTCGATCGCCGTATAGCCGAGGGGCGCCGCCTTTTCTTTCTGCTCGCCGTCTTCGACCTTATACGCGCCGTAGATACCGTTATCGAACAGGCTCCTTTCGTCGTCCGCGTCGGTATAAATATCTTCGTCGTCGTTAAAGATATCGACGTACGACAGTCCCTCGTGGGTGGAGTCGGAATAACTCTTGACCGTTCTTCCCTGGACTGCGAGGGGTAAAACCACCTCGTTTGCGATCGTGCCGCCCACGCCGCTTATGTAACACTTCAAGGCGCAGTCGCTGCCCGCGTTGTAGGGGAAGATAAACCGTCCGTTTTCGTCATAGCGGTTATAGTAGACGCCCGAGACGCGGACGGTCTTCAAGTGGGAGTACTCGTCCGAATAGACAAGGGGATACTCGTTGCTGTCGCCGGGCAAAAGGACGTACCATACAAGCCCGGTCCTGACGCCGTCTTCGTCCACGTCTTCGCTCGTCACGACCGCGCCGCTGCCGAGCACCGCGACAAACCGCGTGGGAATGACGCTGTCGTACGGCGCGTACGGATCGACGCTGATCGTGTTTTCTTTGGTAACTTTCGTTTCGACATACGTATAATAGGTTTTGCCGTTCTCGAAGAATTCGTCTTCCGTCAAGCCGTAGCCACGGACGACTTTTTCGTAGTACATTGCCTGCCCGATGTCGTCGGACGGTTTGACCGTCTGCAAAACGAACGACTTGCCGTCTTTCAGATAGTAGTCTTTGCCCTCGACAAAGTCTTCATCCTGCGTCAAAGCATAGCCGTTTTCGATATATTCATAGTAGTCTTCTTCGCCGATAGTCGTACCGTATCTGACCGTTTGCGGCTGATACGAATAGGAGAAGAAGTCCGCCGACTGCAATTCGCTGTTGAGGTTGCGGACGACCATGGTCACCCAAATGGAGCCGTTTCCGTCGCCGACTTTGCCGTACACGACGAGGTCGCGCTTTTCGGTGGACGGATAAGCAAGCACGAATCTGCCGTCCTTTTCCCGAATCAAATGGATAAACTGTCCGTCTTTATCCGTTTCCGTCCAATTTACCTTGTATTCTTTCCATTCTCTTTGCACGCTGTCGGTATAGACGTAGAGCCAAATCGTCTCGGGAAGAGCCGCCGCAAAGTCGTACGGGTTCATTTCCAGAACGGCGTAGTTGTCGCCGCTTACGTCGTCGCTCTTGGCAAACTTCGCATAACTGATCGCCACCTGTCCGTACGTCGGCGTCGTCGTGATTTTGCCGCCGTCGTCGTCGACCGTGTAGGACGTAACGAGATATTTCGTCTTTTCTTCACTGCCCGACTGATAGCGGCTCGGTTGCAAAACGGTCAAACCGATCGTCTGATCGCCGACCGAGAGTCTCTCTCCGCCCAGAACCGCCGTCGTGACCTGCGTGGCGTCCTTGCCCGTGCCGAACAGGGACGAAGTCCCGGCGAGGGTGATTTTGTCTTTCAATTCGCTCGCGCCCGCCCAGTCGAGAGTGCCGACGAGGTATTTCGTGTAATAATCTTCGGTGGAAATCGAACCGAGTCTTGTCGGGATCAATTGCCGCTCGGTGCCGTCGTCGAACACGATCGTGATTTTGTGTCCGTCGCCGCCCGTCGTCGGTATGACGTACGTGGACGCCACCAGGTAGTCTATGGTGTAAGTGCTGTTCCCCTCTTCGTCGATGCGCACTTCGTTGACTTTCTTTTTCATAATGACGACGCGGATAGCAAGTTGAACGGCGTATCCGTCGTTTACGTCGCCGTAATAGCCGTACGCATAGTACACGCCGCCCTGCCAAGTAATTTTCGTCGCGTCGAACGTCCAATCGCAGGCGATGTCTTCCAGGTAAAAATAGTTATACCCTTCCTTATTATAGTACTTGTTGCGTTCTATTCTTTCGTCGTGTTCGCCCACTTCCGTCATCGTACCGTAGAACGCGTTGAAAGTAAGGCGCATTTGTTGAGAAGAAATACCGTCGGCGATCAGGTCGTAGCCGGCGTCGAGCGTCCGCGTCATCGCAAAGGTATACGGATCGACGTTGATCACGCCGATGACGGGCGTCGTTATTCCGTTAATGACGGCATAGACGTTTTCGCCGACGAGCGTTTCCGCGCCCATGACGTTTTCCGATTCGACCGCGCCGTTGATGACGGCGGTAATATTGTCGTCGGGTTTTTCGGGTTCTTTGCCGTTTTCTCCGACGCGCAAAGGCACGACGCTACGACAAGCGACGGCGATATAAATATCGAACGAAACGCTTGCGATACTGTCGTCGCCTATTTTCAGCGTATACGAGGGCATACCGTCGTATTCTCCGGCAAGGAGGGCGAGGTTATAGCCGTCGCGGACGATGTTGCTCTCAAAGAAGCCCGAAACGGCACAGTCGGCTTCGCCCGTCTCGTAGTTGTCGTAGCGGACTTCGATCGCGGTCGGCAGTTTTTTGGTGTAAGACGGATCGATGACCATCAGATACTGCGGCAGAGCCGTCTCTTCGGTATCGGGCAGCCCCGTCTTGACGATCGTGTACTTGTCGGTGGCGTTTACCTTGTCTTTGCTTGCGAGAATGTCAAAAATGACGTACGTGCCCGTCTGTTGCAGGATATTGACGCGGTACGTCACGGTCAAACCGAAGAGCCGCGCTTCGGGGTGATACTCGTTCTTGCCCGATACGACGGCCGTGCTGTCTTCGGTGTAGGTCATCTGCATCGACAGTTCTTTTCCGTTCACGCGGAAAACGTTCGTTTTGCGCCACGCGCTACCGGCGGAATAAACGCTGCGTACGGACATATCTTCCGGCTTTTCCGCCGTCGGATAGCCGTAGTTTGCCTGACTGACGCCGCTCAAATCGACGTCGCGGAAGCCGACTTTGATTTTTGCCAGCGTGTAGGTGTCGGCAATGCCCGTCAGATTATAGACAGGATCGTTCTTTTCGTCGGTCATGATGTTGATACAGTACTGCTTGTTCTCGATATACGTCGTCGCGTTTCCGCCCAAAGAAGCGGTCAAACCCATCAGAATGGCAAGGTTCGATTCGGACGCAAACATATTGTTTTCGCCCGTCAGACGGTTCAGTTCTTCCGAAACGGTATCCTTGTCGATGCGGTAGAACAGCCCATCCGCGTTTCCGTATCCGCCGAGAGGCATATAGAACCCGACCAGCAGTTCGTTCAGATCGTACGGGTTGGTAACCAAAGAAAGCAGGAGCGTTTCGCCGCCGTCGGAGACTTTTTGCTTATAGAATTTCAGATCGACCGAGGTAGTCGCTTTGCGCGCGCCGGAGACGTCGGTCGCCATTCTTTCGCTCACCTGTCCGCGTATCGCCAGACGGTGTTGCCAATCCAACAGATACGGCGTGTTTTTCCCGGTGGAGTCCTGAATAAAGACGCCGAAGAAACGGCTAAGGTCGATCGTCTGCACCCCGTACGGCGCGATCGTCACGTCGTATTGGAGCGCGACGACGTCGGGCTGAATAAAGGCGGTATAGTACAGTTCGTTCAGGTCGTCCGGCAAAATGATACCGTTATAGTCGGTACGGTAAAGATCGAACGTCGCATACAGTTGCGTTCCGTAATAGTTATCGAACGTCAGTTTGCCGGTAACGAAGTTATACGAAGCGATGACGGTCATATATTGGAACGGGTTTGTCCCGAAGTAGCGTTCGATCGTGTCGTCTTCGACGCCGATCAGGCGGCACAAAAGAACGGACATATTGGTGTCGTCTTCGCGTATGTCCTTAATAAGCGCCTCGGTCACGGTAAACCGTACGGTGGACAGGTCGTCCGTCGATTCGACCGCGTCCATAAGCGACGCATAGAGGTGTTTGTTGTTCTCCGTCGCCTGCCTTGCCTCGAAGTCGAACAGCACCGAAACGACGCGTATGGCGTAGTTGTACATCACCTGCAAGAAAGAACTGACGTTGACGTCGGTCAGGTACACTTTGGGCAAGTGGAGACTTTCCAGCGCGATGGGCGATCCGATCGCGTTGCATAAGCCTTCGGCGTTGATATACAGCGTTTCGTGATCGTAATATGCGCTCAAAAACTCGTTGATTCCGTCATATTTACCCGGATCATCGGTGATTTTATCATAGATACGGAAGGTAAAACGGTTATTGGCGTTGACTTTCGGATCGAGATCGTAGTCGGCGGAAACTCTGTATTCTTCCTCGCGTATCGTCGGGAAGACAGCCGTACCTTCGTAAGAACCCTTGGACAGGGAGACGTCTTCAAAGGTGTACGTCTTGCGCAGCGTCTGCCCGTCGGGCAAGGTCTTCGTCGTCGTGTCGTACTTGTAGTTGACGTCGATAAAATAGTCGCTGCCGTCCAGCATGCGCCCTTCCACTCTGCCGTCGATACCGTATACGTCTCCCTCTTCGAACAGGAAACGGATATGTTCGAGCGAAATGGAATTAAGGGTAAATTCGCACAGTTTGCTCAATCTGAATCCGAGGAGACGGTTCGTCACGGCGTCAAATCCCGTCCCGATGCCGTCGGTACGCGAAGAAAGGACCGCGTTGGCGGTGGAGACGAGCATCGACGCGTCTATATCGGAGAAAGTAATCGCCATTCCCGTCGAACCGACGGAGAGTTTTTTCGTGTTCTCGGGGCTGATAAATCCGTACAAAACCGAACGATAGGCAAAATAGGTGACCATCGTCTGACTGAAAAGATAATCTTTCAGGTCGAGATAGTGCGCCGCCATATCGAACATATTATACAGAAGCATGCTGTTAAAGCCGGTGACGACGTACGCTTTTTTGCCGTCGTCGCCCCCTTCGGTGTACAAATACAAATCGGTCGCGTCATAAAAAAGTTCCGTCCGCGTTATATGCATAATATTGTCGAATACCTTGATATAATACCGGCTCTGCGACGGATCTTTGTCGTAAATCGCCCGGTAAGTAATCGTATAATTGGCATAGCGCGTATACAACGTGTAAGTGCTGTCAACGGAATACTCGACGAGAGGGTCGTTTTCGTCGTTAAAGAGAGATATACTGTTGACAAGCCCGTCGTTGATCGCGGACAGACACGTGTTTACGATGTCGGGATCGTCATGCGGCGGAGGCGTATCGCCGCCGTCGTCATCGTCGGGATCCACAGCCGGGTTCTTGTTGCAGGCGACCATACCCGTCGCCACCGCAAAAATCACCGCCAGCACAAGCAAACACAATAAAAACTTCTTCTTTTTCATACTCAATAACCCTCCGACGTCTCTTCGTTTATTTCGATAACGTCATTGACAATAATGTAGATTCCACTTCGTACGCCACGTCGTCGATCAGTATGGAAAACTTCTCCGACGTGAGTTCGTTTGTCTCGGCGTTATACGTCCAGTACACGTTCAGTACCTGAATCATATAACACTGCCCGACGATGATGTCGCCCTTTTGCTCGAAGCCTTTTCTTTGCTTGCGCGAGGCGAATTCCAACAGTTTGTACGCGGCGTCGCCGATGTTATCGTACGGCGGCGTCAGCCCCTCGGCTTCATACGCGTTTTGCCCGTCTTTCCAATAATCGGTGCGCACGCCGATATACATGGACGAGGTCTTCAAGCGGTAATACGTCTTGCCTGCGACGAATTTTTTATCGGCGGTAAGCGCGTACGCGTTCTTGATTTCGCTGTATTCAAAATAGGTATTCTTCGGTATATTCTTGTCGCGCATCGACGCCGTGACGCGGACCGCTTCGTAAGACGAATTCTGATCCTGCGTCGTCGCGGACAGTTCGTACTCGTTAAAGGTCTTCGTCTGCGCCGTCAAGCCCGAGGATTGATAGTACCCGAGCGGATTGTAGTCGCCGAAAATGAGGCGGACGTTTATCGTCTCCCGATATACGGTCGCACTGCCGTCCACCAGGATCAGCACCGTGACCGGTACGGTCGTGTTACCGCTGCCGCGCAGCCACTGCGCGTCCGATGAGAAATCGAATTTCTCTTCGATCGCCAGCATCTTGCACGCGTCCACGCGCGCGTCCACGTCGGAATAATCCTTGACTTTCGCGTTCTTGTCTTTCATGTACCCCATCGCAAGGGACAATACGCCCTCCCGTTCGCTTTCGCTCATCGTGGGCCACTTCATCAGGATGTTCCTTGCATACTGTTCCTGCGCCGTCGCGTCCACGTCGGGATAACACGCCGCGACAAAGGCTTTCATGCCTCTGATGACGTCGTCGTACGTGCTGTTCCACAAGAGTCTGACGGACATGGAGTCGTGTCGATAGTCCACGTAGTTGGTCAGAAGATTCAGTTCCGCCGGCGATACCGGGTAGGTGCTGTTGATGTCGGTGACAAAAATCACTTCGCCGCTTCTTCCGACCAGTCCGGACTTGATTTCGTCATAGAGCAGACAGTCGTCGCAGTTGCACCGCGCTTCGCCCGTCAAGGCGTCGTACACGACCGAGTGTCCGCTCCCTGCGCACCCTTCCGTCGTACACTCGATACGGTAGCGCATGTCGCCCAAATCGGTGACGGTAAGACGCTTGTGGCAGGACAGACAGATATTCTGAATCAGTCGGACGACCTTGCCGTCTTCGTCGAACATATACCACATATTGCCGATATACGCCGTCTTTTCGCGCGAATCTATCGACATACCGCTCGCACGGACAGTCTTGTTTTTGTCGGTAAAGAGTTGTCCTGCGGCATTATAATAATAGGATTTGTCGCCTATCTGCATGCCGCTTACGTTGGTACGGTAAATCCGCTTGTCGGAGTTTTTCAGCATCGTCGCCATTTCTTCCGCCGAGTACGGATCGGTTTCGTCGTAATAGAACGTCTCCATGCCTAAGCCCGTCGCCACGCGTCTGATCGCGTATTCGGTCGCTATGCCTTTCGCCGTCAACGTGATATAGCCGTACTGTCCCGAAGTATCCGCCATCGCCATCAGCGTGCTTTCTTCCATTTCAAACCCGAGACTGTCAAAGTACTTCAAGCGCACTTCGTCGCCGTCTTTTACGGCAATGACGGAGTAGGAGTAGGAAGTGCCGTTCTGCGTGACGATAAATACGCCCGTCGCCTCGGTATCGGCTTCGGCTTTCTGCGCTTCGACGGTGCTTGCCTCGACAAAACGTCCTTTTTCGTCCAGATACGCCGTGATATTGACGGTATAGTACGTCGTTTGACGTCCCGTCGTCACGCCGTACCAATCGCCCGTTTCGCTCTCTTCGTAGCCCTCCGCGTCGGCGTTGTACCGATAGTATTTCGCGCGGCTGTCCGCTTGCGAAACGATTTGCAAAAATTCGCTCGCCGTATACGTCGCTCTCGTCGCCCTGTCGGTGTATTGCAGGATTTCACTGCCCTGCGCCACCCGTCCGACGGTGTACGTCGTCTTTTTGCCGCCCGTCAGTACGACCGCTTCGCCCGAAGTGTACTCTTCTTGGCTGTACGCAATATCGTTCTGTACGCTTGCAAGGTCCTGCGGGTTGCCCGAAGCGTCGTAGTAGCCCAGTTCGAAGAACGAAACGGTATAAACCGACAGTTCTTCGCCCGACTTGACGTTCAGGACGCCCTGCACCGCGTCCGCGTTTGCCGCGACTTCGGCATAGAAGCGACTTTCGCTTAAAGTGTCTCCGCCGCCGACAAAGACGAACTCTCCGCCCGCAGCGGCGACCGAATACCTCGTCGTCGTGCCGTGCGACGTCGTCGTTACCGTGCCCGTCATCGAAGCCGCCGCGGCGATAATGTCAAACAGCGTTCCTCTTGCGACTTCCTGTCCGGTCATGTCGTAGAACTTCGGTTCGGACAGGCGGACGACGCCGATATAATAGGTCAGGTCGTGTCCGGAAACGGTGAGGTTGAGTTCGCCCGTCACGTCTCTGTCCGCCGCGCGCACGAGCGCGCTCATTTCCGTTTGCGTATACTCGGCGACGCCGTCCGTATACGTCCCGTATACCATATTATAGATATACTTCTTGCCGTTTACGACGACGACCGTTTCGCCGCCCGTCAGACGTCCTGCGTCGGGGTTGTTGCCGTAGCCGGCGATTTGCCACTCGACTTCGTCGTACGGGAAGGTGATATCGACCGTTTCTTCTCCGGCGATATTCGTCCCCGTCCCGGTCTGCGTGTTCTCGGTCACGATCTGTATAGACTCGATCGACATTCTTTCGTAGTTGTACGAGCCTTTGACGGCGGTAGCCTGCCCCGAAAGGGCTGTCAGCGTGTACGAGCCGATCTCTTTGTTGCCGAGCGCGATATCGCCCGTGCGCATTCTGTGGTCGCCGGTGAGTAGCGCAAGCAGCGCGTTTTCGTCCCAATAGAGGAGATAACGCTGACGGAACATAACTTCCGCTCTCGTGTCGTCCGACGTGCCGTATTCGAGAAGGGCACTGCTCGCCGCGTACGCCGTACTGTCGGTATACGGATAGAACAGTTTGCGGACGACGCCCTGTTTTTGTTCCACGCCGTCGTGGTACGTCGACTCGAACTTCCACGGCGACAGAGTGACATCCTTTACCTCCGACACGCCCGTCGTCGCGTTGTCTTCGCGGATCGATACGACGAACGAAACCAGATACTTGTCGTTTGCCGAATAAGAACTGTACGCGCTGAAATAGAACGCCAGCGGGCTCATGTACGCGTAGTACTCTCCTTCATAAACGTCCTGCGTCGGCTTGTCGGACGGTTGATAAATCCCTTTGTACTGCCACGAAGCAACGTACAACTCGATCGAAACTTCCTGTCCGTTCTCGTTGATGATATTGCCGAAGACGGTATGCGAATCGGCGTTGAGGTTGCCGGTGGGCAGGACGCTGATCCCTTTCCAGACGACCGGAGTCGGTTTGCCGCCGATCATAACGTAGGACGGCATATCCGCTTTGGCAAAAGCGAACGGATTATAGACGGACACCGACTGCTTGTTAAGTCCCGCCGCCGAATATTTGTTCTTCACGCGGTACACCGCGTAGCCCTCTTCGTCGTAGCGGGTAAACGTGCTCACTTTCCACACCGAACCCGCCGTCTCGACGTAAACGGCGACATACGCGCCTTTTTCGCCCGCTTTCGTATACAGAACCGTCGTCGCTCCGAAACAGCCCGTCTCTTTGCCGAAACTGTTCATCTTGTCCAATACGGCGTTTTCTTTTTCCGCCGTCATCGCGTTGCCGCCGCCCGTAAACTCTCCCGTGTGTTCGACGAGATAAGTAAGGTAGTCGTACACCGCCGTCGCAAACGCCGTTCCGCCGAGTTTGCAGTCGCTGTACACCGACGTCAGTTTTTCGCCGATTTCTTTCATTTCGGCGACGTACGCCGCGGTATAATTGCCTGCGCTCGCCCGTTCCAGAATCTTTCTGTACGCGGTGAAATACAACTCGGCAAGATAGATTTCTTTGCTCGTGATTTCACGGGAGCCGCCGTCGTCTTTGTGTCCGACGATCTCCGCCATGATACCGACCTGTTGCGCCTCGCCCGAACTGTTGCCCGTAAGCGTTCCGTACAGAGAAGCACTGCCTCCTTCGTAGGTCGCCTTGCCGCTGACGGTATCGTTCCGCCACTTGATCGTCGCAGAATAACTGCCGCCGCCCGCTTCTTCGTCAAAAATCACGATATAGTCGGACGGCACGACGCGGTAGTCGTAATAACTGTCCATTCGGTACAGTTCGGTATACCGATACGGTTTCGGCATATCGAGCGCGATCATAAACGCCCCCGAACCCGTAGAAAGCAGGTTGCCGATCTTGTATTCGTACGCTTCGTTCAGCCCGACGTGGTCGTAAGCGCGCGCGACCTGACGGGTGTAGTAGACGTGCCCCGCCATAAACTTCTCGTCTTCGACGGGGTAGTATCTGCCGTCGGCACGCAGAACGTAGTAGTCGTTTGTCACGCCGCCGACATACGTAAGATCGGCGTTGCGCGTATAATATTCGACGCCGCTCGCAAACTCGTGTATCGAATCGAGAGCGCGATACGAGCCGTCTCCGAGACGGATATAATACGTCGTCAGTACGTTGACCGAGTCGCGCGGATCGATTTCGCCGTACCGCAACTTGCGATACGAAGTCGGATCCTGTGTAAATCCCGTCATGCCGACCTGCTTTTCGTACGTCCCGAGGGCGGCGTTGTAGAGATAATAGGTCTCTTCCGGATCGAACAGTTCGCCGAGGACGACGTTGTCGTAGCGGACGTTGGAGACGTAGTAGGTCTGCCCCGCTTCAAAGCCCGTGATCGTGACCTGTTTCATCTCTCCGTCGGCGTTGCTGTACACATAGTACGTCTTTTCGCGGTCGTATTCTTCTCCGCTCGCCACGCGGCGGAACATCGTATAGTAGGTCGTGCCGTGTACGAACGCCGTCATTGTCTGCGCCACGTACGAACGGGTGATTTCGTTATAGGTATAATAAATAAGGTTGCTGTCGAACGTTTCCCCGACAAGATCGACCGGTTCGTAGGTGTAGCGGATCGTTCTCGCCGCGTACGACACGTCGCCGATTCTTTCGCCCGCCTTAACCGTCACGCTCGCCGCGTCCGCGTTCAGTATGACCGGAATATAAACGTAGTATCTCGTCGAAGAAACGGGAGTCGTCTCCACAAGCGCGTTATTTGTGTCGCTTTCAACGGAAATCTTGCTGCCTATCGGCACGTTTTCGCCCGTCATGGACGTGCGCGTGAAATAGTTGTACGATCCGGAGAACACGGTATCCGTCGCCTCGTAGAAGCGTTTTTGCTCGGTGCTGTATCGGAAGAAGCGTCTCGGCGCTCCGCTCGCTTCGTGCAAATCGGCAAGCGGTTGTCCGACCGCCGCGACGACGTTTTGTTCGTCCGCCGCGAGCATCGAGCCGATTCTGTTGAAGATATAGTACGGCGCGGACGAGAACTGCGCCTCGCTGCTTGTTCCGTACGCCTCGACCGTGGGCATCGCCGCCAGAAGTTGTTGCGCGTCGCCGTCGTAGTAATACTGTTTACGGAAGATAAACGTCGCGTCCTCCGTCTGCTTGTAGTCTTTCAGAGCGGCGTCGTACTCGTAGTATTTGCCGCCCGTCGGCACGCTCATACCGGCGCCGACCGTCAGAATGGACGTGTTGAGCGAACTCTGCTGTACGGTGACGGGCAGATACCGCCGATCCGAAGTGTACGGCTCGAAGGTGTAGTAGTATTTCGTCGCGTCGTACGTCTCGTCTTTCGTGCGGAAGAAATAGCCGTTCTCGTTCATTTCGTACAGTTCCGCTCCCAAAAACGCCGCTTGCGTGACGGTTTCGCCCGCCGTGTTGAACTGCGTCGGCAGGTAGTACGATACGTATGCGCCGTAGTCTTTTTCCGCCGGCAGAACGTACACTTTTTCTCTCTCGCCGTTCAGCGCGCGCGCCTCGATAATCGCCGAGACATACCGCTGTTCCATATAAACGCCCGTAAGGAAGTTGTCCACCGCTTTCCGTATCAACGTCTGAATCGGCGAAGTCGGATCGCTGCCGTTGACGATGTTCTTCCGAATGGTATTGATCGACGAAGCGTAGTTGTTGATTCTCGTAAAGTTATCTTCGATGATGTCGCTTTGCAAGTCGAAGAACTCGCCGAGGGACGCGCTCGCTTCGGCAAAGTCGAACCATCTTTCCACGACCGCTTCCGTCGTCATACGAATATCGCCCGAAGGAAGCGCGCTTTGCGCCGCCTCGATAAAACCGTCCATATCGACGCCCGTAAGGCCATCGGGCACCGCGACGCTGCCGCCGTAAAGTCCGGTCGCCTTGCCTGCCGTCCGCGCGAAAGCCGAGCGTTCGTAGTAGGAATAAACCGCCGTCACCTTGCCGACCGTCATCGTCGTGATCGGGTAGCCGGTGTTGCGATCGAACGTTTGCAAAGCGTATCCCGCCGTCGTATAGACGTAGCGATCTTCGTCCTTGCGCCCGATAAAGTCGTCTGTCGGCACGTAAAAACCGTTGCTGTCGATGACGCACGCCGTGCCGCCGCCTGCCCGTATCGCCGCAAAGTCGTCTTTCTTGTAGTAATAATAGTTCTCGTCGATACCCATGCGGATAAAGAGAGAATTGACGGTCGCGTTGCGGATAGCGAGCAAGGAGTCGTTACTGCCCACGACAAAACGTCCGTTGTACCGTAACCCGAAGCGTTCGTCCGCGCGCAATATCGCCCGATACATTTCGTCGATAATAATGGCTCTGTAAAGGTGTCTTGCCGGGTTCGCTTGGTCGGGCTCTCCGATATGTCCGTACAGCGCGGCGTAGGTAAGATCCAGTTGCCGCTCGCACAAAGAGATATTCGTCCCGGCTTCGACCATGTTGCGAAGCGAACGCACTTTCGCGATTACGCTTTCGACGTCGAATCCCCCTTCGATCGCGTTCTTGTAGGCGACCGCTTTGGAAAAGTCGCTCTTACTCAGTCCGTCGAAGTAGTCGGCAAAAAGCACCGAAAATTCTTTTTCCAGATACTTTTGGATAATCAGCGAATAGCCTTTCGTCGCAAAATCGTTTTTCAGCGCGGTCAGTTGCGCGTCAACCGATTTTAACTTGGTACTGACCGTCGATTTCGCGATAACCGCCAGAATAAGCGGCGCGTATTCGTCGGCGACGGTTTCCGCCGTCCGCAGCATATAGTACGACGCGTACAGGTTGCATTCGTTATCCGACCAGGCTTCGCCCGCCGACGTTACGTCGCCGAGGGCGACCGTCTCCATATCGCTTTGATACAGTCCGACGACCTGTTCGAGCAGTTTGTCCCGAATCGCCGTCTCCGTTTTCAGATCCTGAATTTCGCCCGCCGCAGGCAGATACCTTGTGACGATCAGGTTATAGAATTCCTGCGCCTCGGCAAGCAGTTGTTCGAGGTTGTAGCGGATTCTCTTGACGTTGACCGAGCCGATCAGGCTTTCTTCATACGCCGTCAAAGAATCGACGAGGACGTCCTTGATCGCCGTGCGCATCGCTTCGTCCGTGATCGAATAGATCGGTTCGGTCACCTGCTGCGACTTGTCGTAGAAGCAGAAGAACATATTAAGAGTCTGCCCGAACCCGAGACTGACGCTGAGGTTAAGCCGACGCACGTTATCCGGACCGAGTTCGACGCCGTTGAGTTCTTCGCCCGGGCCGACCATCCGTTCGATGTCGATCCCCTTGGTGTTGTAATAAATCTTCGTCACGATTCTGCCGTTGAGCATATACACCACGTCGTTGAACGTCGCCGTTCTGTTCGCCATGCCGCCCTCTTCCGCAGCGAACCGCGCCACAAAACCTGTCGGCAAAGTAAACGTGCCCGCGGACGTAAACGCGGAAGAACCGACGTCGTTAAAGGTATCGACATACACGGCATATTTGCGCGACGCGCCCTCTCCGAGCGTCTCCGTCTTCAAACCGACGGTGTTTTCCCACGGCAGCATTTCGATTTCCGCCGAACGGATAATAATGGAAAGGGTGAGCGTAATCTGTCCGATACGCACCTGCCGTCCGTCTTCGACGACGGTGCAACCGAGCACCTTTGCCGTAGCCATACGCACCACGCCGCCCGTACCTTTGTAACTGAGGGTGTCCACAAGGCTCATCCACGAGCCTTCGAGCGTCCAAACCACGTCGCGGACGGTGATCACCTGCATGATCGCTTCGCCGTTTTCGTTCGTTCTGCCCGTGCCGATCGTGACGTCGAGCGTCGTCGGCAGATAGGCGGTCGAACCGAAATAAACGTCCTTCTTGCTCTCGTAGTCGTACAGGTTGTCGATAATGATCAGACCGGGGTTATCTTCGGTGATAACAAAGGGCGACGACTTATCGTACGACGTCGTGACAAAACGGTCGGTCGAATAGGGGAAAGTCTCCGTCATGAAGTCCATCGATATTCTGAACCCTTCGGGCGTCAGCGAAGACGCGGTGAAGTATCCGCCCGAGTTGTCGCCCGTCGCATAAATCACGCCTGCCGGGATGTAGGTGACAAGGTCGCCTTTCTGCAACAGTTCGGCAGGAATATTGGTCGTCCTCTCCACGTACCAGTCGGTCAGTCCCGATTCGGTACCGCCGTAAACGAAGGGCGAAACCTCGTTGGAGTAGATATTGCCGTTAAGAGACAGCGCGTTCTCCACGGTGACATACACTTCTCTTTGCATGACGTAGCCGTTCGCGTACAACGCTTCGCCCGTCTCGGAATAAGCCGTGATATCCACGCTGCGCGCCGACTGCGGCAGATAGTAGCCGCCGTAGAAGACGGGTACGCAGATAAGGTCGTACGAGCCGACGCCTTTTCCGAGCGAAACGGTGTATTTGCCGTACTTGTCGCCCGTCCTGAACTTGTCGTAGGTGAGCGAACGGATGACGGTCGTCTCTCCGCTCGTCTCGACGTACGAAATAAGATCGTTTACGTTAAGGATGGTATACAGATTATTGATCGGTATCTCTTTGGTCAGTTTGACCTTTCTGTCCGACTCCGCCGTCGGCAGATCGATGACGTCGTACAGATAGCCGATACGGTAGTCGAATTCGCCTTTGGTCATTTCCAGCGTATCGCCGCCTTTTTTCAAGGCGATCGAAGTAAAGTTGCCCAAGTCGCTCTGAATACCGCCCGCCTGCATACGGACGACGTCGCTTACTCTCTTGCCGGCAAACTCGGTCGCCACTCTGCCGTTTATCTGCACCTGTCCGATCGTCCAGTCGCGTATGTCTCTGCCGTCGCTGACGAGGATACCGTCCGCGTTTATGTTTTCACTGCCGCGTAAAGCGTCGTCGATAAGCGCGGTCATCAGTTCGTACAGCGGCACGGTGTACACGCTTTGAGCGGCGTCGCGCACGTTGACTACGTCCACGCCTTTCGCGTTCTTATCGACTTTCAGACTGTACGTATGCCCCGTCGTCGCGTTCCTGTAATAAGTCGTCACCCCGAACCTGCCGTCGGCAAGGTACGTGATCGTCATGTTGGAAAGGTTGGAGAACGTGGTGGACGTCCCGTCCGAAAGATCGACGAACATCGCTTCGGTATACGGTATAGCGTACGTCTGCCGCTCGATTTCGACGGTAATATCCGCCATTTTGTAGACGATTTGCAAAAATTCGTACAAACCTTTGTAACTTGCGAGTTCGTAATAGGCGATTTCGCCGTCTTCCTTAATCGCGTTGAACAAGCCGATTTTGCCCGCCGGCACTTTTTCGTGTTCTTCGCTGCCGTCCACGTCCAGTCCGCTGCCCGTGCTGATGACGATATAGCCGTAGTCGCCGCGATCGTTGACCGCGTACAGCCCCAGTTCGGCGTACAGCCCGCTGCTGTCGGGTTTGAGTCGGACAAGGTCGGACAGTTTGCAATATTCTCTCGTGTCCGTCCCGAACGAAACCTGAACGTACTGCCCGAAATAACTCCGCCCTTCGGCGTCCGAATCGGACGGCATCACGAACGATTCTTCCCCTTTCAAAACATAGTTTTGTACGATAATATCGAGATAAACGTTGAGATCGACGACCGTCTCCACGCCGTTTTCGACAGCCGTTATGTACGAGACGAGATGCACGGTCGTATTCGGCTTCAACGCGAAGTCGAAGTCCTTTCCTTCCAGCGTCATCCACCGTACTTCGTACGCGGTGTAGTGCGTCGTGAAGCAGGCGACGATGACGGGGGGCAGTTCTACCTTGTCAAAGGTGTTGACCGTGTAGGTAAAGTACATATGCGTATCGGTCGTGTTCTTTTCGGAAGCGTCTTTCCCATTGAGCGTGACGCTTCTTTGCACGATGTTTTTATTGTACGAGACGCGGTCTCTGCCGCCCTCTTCCAGTTCGTTATCGGCTTCGGCGCTCGCCATATCGGGATAGAACAGTATCTGCGTCGGATCCTTGCTGAGTATTTGCAAAGCGACCGTCAGATACTTGTATCCGCTCGTCTCGTTGCCGATTCTGGTCATGATTCTCGTCGTCAGAGGCGTATCGAGGGGCAGTTTGACTTCGTATCTGCCGTCGGCGTTTCTTTCGACGACCGTGATCCTCTGCGGCAAGCCGTCCCTGTCTATGTAATCGATCTGATCGAAGCCCTCGCCCGTCGTTTCGTCAAAATACGCGTGCCATTCGAGATCGGAAAAGCCGTGTCCCTGTCTGACGCCCTCTCCGGCAAACCAGACCGTGACGGTGTCGGGCAGATATACGGTAGACGCTTTCAGCGGATCGACGCGGTAATAGCCGGATACGCTTTCGCCTACGGCGACTTTCTTGTTTCGCAATTCTTCGGACAGCGAACGGAGCGTCGTAAAGGTCCGTCCCGCGATCGAGAAGACTTTCCACTGTTCGGTGTACGTCGAAGCCGTCTTCAAGGTCACCCAGCCGGCTTTGTTGTAGCCGAAATAGTTTTCTTCTTTCTCGCTGCCCGTCAGCGCGTTGTCGTAATGAACAGCCTCGCCGTCGATGTATATCTGCGTCGCCTCGCCGTCATAGTTCTTGGCGATACGGATTTCGGCAAGTCCCGTCGTCGGACCGACGCGGAAAAGGTCGGAATAGTTGGCGATATCCACGTCGTTGGGACGGAATCCGCTATCGAGATAATAGTCTTCGACTTCTTCGTCGAGGATAGCCGGTTCGAGTTTCGGACACTCCACGACGATACGCGCGGTCACCGACGGATAATCGGTGCGGCTCGATTCGCCGGGGATTTCGGAGAGAATGACGTCGCCCGTCACGATACTGATCGGTACCGTTTCGCCGTCGATGACGGCAAACAGACGGAACAGATAGTAGAAGTTCAGCGTGGACATCGTCACCTGCGAAGTGTTCTCGGAGTCAAGCGTAATATCCACGCGTACGTACGCGTCGCCCGACTTGACCGAACTGCCGTTATAAATATAAGAATCGGTGTCGCCCACGACGTCCACCTGCGTCGCGGCAAGATAGGTCGGATACACCGTACCGCCGCCGCCCGTGATCGCGTCGCCTTTTTCTTCGTCCGTCAGAGACGAGTACGCCACCGTCGCGCCGTTTACCGTATACGGACGGTACGTATAGACGTATTCGCTCCCCTTGTAAACCAGCACTTCGTTGCCGTCGTCAATATAGTAATAGCGGTAGAACGGACGGTTGACGTTCCGCGTTTCGTCCGAACGCATCGACAGGTTGCCCTCGCCGTCAAAGACGTACAGATAGGCTTTCTTGCTGCCGTATTCGACGACGCGGTATTCGTTCAGCATGTACGCGGACGGATTATCGGTATAATTCCGCCGCTTTCTCGCATACCCGTCTTCTTCGCTCAATTCGTACAGATTGCTTTCCAGCCCGTCGGGACGGACGATTACTTTCTGCCCGCGGACGGCTTCGGTCAAGCCGGACGGCGCCACAGTCGCGCCTCCGATCGTCAGTTCTGTCCATTCTTCTCCGTACAGTTCTCCGATAAGTACCACGGCATAGCCGCTCCGATTGGCTCCGAATACGCCGCTCGTCGCTTCTTCGATCGTCAGATCGGCATAGCGGACGGGGTTCCCGTTCAGGTACAGTTGCAGCGTGCCGTCGCCGTCAAGCAGTTTCTTGCGGATTTCCATTTTGCCCGTCACGGGGCTGACGCGGAACAGTTCGCCGCTGTAATCCTTGCGTAAAACCACCCCTTTCTTGGCAAGAACCGTCTCCGACAGACTGCCGAGCGCGGAGAACGAAATCGTTCCGCCCATACGTTCGGAATACGGTATTTCCAGTCTTTCCCATTCGTTTTCGGTGTACCAGTAGCCGAGACGGACGGCGACGTAGCCGCCGACGTTGATATAATAAGTCTCTTCTTTTTCCCGTCCCGCCACCGTGACCGTCTTTTGTTGTCCCTCTTCGGAGAGGTTGGCGTACAAATATTTTTCGTGCGAAGCGTTTTCGATCACGAGATAATAATCGTTAAACCCGTATTCGCTATACGGTAGGTATGCGGTATCGAACGCGTCGGGCAGAAGCGTCTCGGCATTACCCGAAGCGTTCTTGCGGAACAGGGGCATACGCGTCGCTCTGTCCGTCACGCTCACTTCGCTCGAACGCATCGCGTCCGAAAGCAGTTCGTATTCGACCGCGTCGCCGTTTACCGTCTCGAACGGCGCATATTCGTCCCGATACGCCACGACTTTCAGCGTCTCGGTCGCGCCCGTCCCGTCGTCACGGTACAAAGGCATAAGATCGCCACCAACCGTCAGGACGATTTCGTTTTTCATCGTCTGCGGCAGTCCGTCGTAACGCACGCTTGCCGCCACCAGTTCTTTCGGCGTGTATATGTCCGCCTTTCTGATTTCCACCGAGCCGTTTTGCTCGCGGAAAAGGTCTTTTTCCTGCCCTTCGTTGTACAAAATGACCTTTCTTTGTCCTTCAGCACGGCTGACGTCAACCGTCGGCGTGTCGTCGGTAAACTCATATTCGTAGTAGACGTCGGTCTCTTTGGAATAATATTTTACGTCGCGTATCTGCGCGTATCCGTCGCCGTCGGCGCGGTACAAAGGCAGTTTTTCCGTCATGCCGTCCACAGTAACGAGTTCGGCTTTCTTGTCGGCGGAAAGTATGCGATAAGGCACTTTCGTCACGCCGTCCGATAAGGTCACGTACGAAAATTCGTCTTGCTTATACAGTCTTCCTTTCAGGATCTTCGCCACGCCGTGCTCATTGACAAACAGTTTCATCTCTTCGTCATCGGCAATAAAGACGTACTTCTCCTGCCGTTCGGGCGTCAGATCGGTATAGGCGACCTCTTTGCCGACGAGGACTTTCATCGTCAAAAAGGCGTATTTCGCGTACGCGTGATAGACGGTGCCGAATTCGTACGACTTGCGGATCATCGCGTACCCGTCTCCGTCCTGCGTATACAGATACCCGGTCGTTATCGTCCCGACGGCGGTATGAATCCGAACGTTCCTGCTCTTCTGTTCGAGCGAGAGACTGCCGTACGGAATCGGCTCGTTGCGGTAGGTGCGGATATATTCGCTCTCCTCGGCGTACACTTCGGTAGACAGAATCTGCGCCGCGCCCTTTTCGCTCCGGTAAAGGGGCGTGCGGACAAGAGCAAAGCCGTCTTCGTCCTGGCTGTACAGATATTGCTGCGCCGTCACGCCGTATACGTACACCCTTTCGGTCTTCTGCTCGGAAGAAAGTTCTTCGTACAAAACGGGCAGTCCCGCGCTCGTGGTCACGGGTACGAAGCGGTCGATGTAGGTGTTCCTTTGCGCGTCGTCGAGCGCGAATTCTCCCGTGCCGTCGTACTGCGTCTCCGCCTCTTTGATCGGCGTGACAAAATCGACGTCGTACAGGTCGGTGTAGTAGTATTCGGGATAGTACGAACCCTCGCTGCCCACGTTGGAAATAACCGAGTTGCTCCACGACAGTTCGTACGAGAGGTTTTCGGAATAGCCCGAAGCCGTCACGCCGGTGATGATACGCATATCGAAGACGTATTCGTATTCGATATTGTCTTCGTCGACGAAGACGAACACCGGTTGCGTCCCGATTTTGTATGTCGTTTCGTCGTAATAGTTGGCAACGTAAACGCCGTTGACGGTCAGCCCGAAGGTCGTTTTGCTGTTCTGCATATCCCGATACGAATAGGTATCTTCGATGACGTTGCCGTTGCCGTCGACAGTATTGAATTTCAGATAGGCAAAGTCGCGTTTGCCCACGTTTATCCTCAAAGCGATCGCCTGCCCGTAAAAACGGGTGTGGATATAGACGACGCCGCCGGCGGGATTGATCAGTTTTTCGAGGTTGTTACCCATATCGGTACAGTCGAAGTTCCAGTTGTAAACGACGATCGCGCCTTTCTCCATATTGGTATAACTCTTTGCGATATACTCGTCAAAAACGCCCATTTCGTACAGGCGACTCTTTTCCCAATCGAACAGAATGTCAAAAACGACTTTGGAGAAGTAGTAGTTGATGAAGTTCTTTTCCGAAACGTCGTACAAAGCCTTATACTGCTCCGCCGTCTGCACGCTCGACGTATTGAAGTTGTTCATTTCGGACAGATACTCGTATTTCGCCATCAGATATTCGTACGGATCGACGTCGTAAGAATCGACCACCGGCACGGTCAACGCGCGGTACTCTTTGACGTAATAAACGGTTCCATCGATAAACTTCGCGTCGCCAGTGAGTACGTACGCGCCCTCTTCCACGACGTAGTAGGTGCCTTCGGGGATCGTTTCGCCCGCTTCGACTTCGACGGGTTTGTAGAGGTATTCTTCTTCGTCGAACACCGAAGCCGTCTCTTTGGTCTTGATACGGCGGTTGGTGACGACGATACGGCACGGATAGACGGTCTCGCCCATCATGCCGCGCGCGACGACGATTTCGGTGACGACCATCGTACCGTCGAGCGTCACGCTGTCCCAGTCGATGACGAATTCGCAATTAAAGCGGTAAATACCGGTCGCAAGCCATATACTTCTGTCGTGCGGCGCGGTGGACTCGGGCGTCCAGTTGGTCTCGTTGGATTCGCTTCTGCGGTTGGGATCGGTACACACGTTGAAGACGGCGGACGTCGCCAGAGCCTCCGCCGGTTCCATCACGAACAAAGCGATCGGATCGTAATACCAGTCGATCAGTTTTCCGTCGTCGTCAAAGACTTTGACGGCGTTGTTGTTGTCGTACGAATAGGTTTGGTCGCCCTCGGGCGCGACGGTGTAGTACTGCGGAATACCGCTCGAACCGAATTCGTCGAAATACACGCCGTACAGCGAGCCCAGTTCTTCGTCGACGATCGTCGTAAACACGACGTAGTATCTGCGGACGACGCCCATAAAACTGCCCTTGGTGCGCGGCGAGTACTGCGTCTTGCACGCCGCCGTGATGCCGACCGACTCTTCGTCGTACTCGAACAGCAGTCTTCTGTCTTCGGCTTGGTACATGTACAGCGGATCGCCTTGGCGGTTATCCTCGGTGTCTTCCAGATAGTACATCGCCTTGTTCATGTCGAAGAAGTAGTACGTCGAACCCGATTCGTAGAACACGACGTCTCGTACGCCCTGCCAATAAATATAGACGACTTTGTTGATGTTGTCTTCAAAGACGTAGTCGCTGTCGATACGGACGTAATTATTGAAGAAGTTGCGGTAATAATAGCCGCCGCCCTCTTCGCTGACAAGCCCTTCGAGCGAGCCGAGCAGGAATCTGACTTTCGATATATCCTGGTTCTCGTCCGGTTCGGCAGAGAAGAAACTGTTCGCGCTCGTCTCTATGTGTTCGCGCGCGATCGTCCTCTTCGCCCCCAGTTCAAACAGAACGAGAGTGCCCGCTTCGATCAGCGTGCCGTCGTCAAGCAGAATATCCTGCGCGAAGACGTGATAGTCGCATTCGGTCACGACCGTCTTGTTACGACGGTGCGCTTCTCCGTAGTTTTCGTAGTCGTTTGTGTACTTCGTGCTGTCGCGCAAAACGTATTCGTCGCTGCGGTCGGTGTAGAAGTAGGTCTCCAATATCTCATGCAACGCCGTATCGTACGGGCTGTTGCCTTCGAGATCGGTAAATTCGCCCACTTGGTGGAGATAATAATTCGGCTTGATACTCTCCAAACCTTTTACGCGGTAGGTAAAGCCGGCGTCCACCTTGATGTTGCCGATCAAGCCGTCCACGCGGAAGAGGCTCTGCAAGGTCTCGTTGCTCGACGTGATCTCCATCTGCTCGGGTTCTGCAACGACGTACGCGTCTTTGCACAAAGCCGAAATCATACTCGTAAGACTCATATTGAAGTCGTTTTCGGCAAAGGATGTCACGTCGTCGGTGATCTCTTCGGCGCCGTTCATGTACGCAGACATGGACGCCATAAAGATGTCTTCTCTTATTTTCACTTTCGGTATCGCCTGTTCGCCGTTCTTGGTCACGCATTCGATACTGACCCAAATGTAGCCGAGCAGATCTTCCGCTTCGCTGTTTTCTTCCTTGGTGTGTTCGTCGCCGAGCATTTTATAAATGTCGTTATCGAAGCACACGTCGTCGGTGCAAAGTCGAATGATGACGGTGTCTTCGCCCATGATTTTCATCGTGACGTCGAACGCGCTCCGCCCTTGCAGTTTCCAATACCCGTTCGGGTCGGTCTCCGGCACGGCGATACCGTCGTCGTTGACATAATTGTCGGTGACGAACTGGTCGTACACCATTTCCATATAGACGCCGACGTTATGCGGCAGTACGTACGGCGTGTTCAAACCCGAACTCTCGCCGATGGTCGCGCTCAGAAGTTTGCTTAAATCCACCGATTCCGCCGCGCTGAACACAAAGTTTCCTTTCAGCGTGCCCGAATAGGTATAAATCTCGCCGAGGGGCTTGAACTTGCTGAAATCGACGTCGGCGATCGCCACTTTTTTACCGAAGCGGACGGGCGTCAATTCGAGTTGCCACATCAGCGTCGACGGATCGCCCGGCTCGACGCCGAGGTTCGTCTTCATCATCACCGTCATCTCGTTGGTGTCCACATCGAGTTTTAAGTCGAAATAGGTCTTCTCCACCATCAGTTCGGCACTGGCTACGCCGAGCATAACGGCGAGTTGGTCGAGTGTGTACGGCAAAACGGAGTCGGCGATATTGATCAGTTGTCTTGTGGTAAACGTCCCCGCGCCCGTCTCTTCGAGCATCTGTTTGACCAATTCGATATCGACCGTCAGTTGCTCGGTGTTCGCCGAAAAGAGGCTGATCCTCTTCTTTCGCATCACCGCTTCGTCGATATACGACTTGACTACCTTATTGACGTACGATTCGTCCTTCTGCTCGGCTTCGAGTTGCCGCGTCAGTTCCGCCACCGTCAAGCCGATCTTGTCGTGCCACGAAAGGGCTTCTTCCAGTCCGGCAAGCCCCTCTTCGGTGTTGGTGTCAAAATAGGAAAGGGCGGCAAGGTATCTTCTCGCTTCTTCTCTGTCGGGGTTTTCGGCGATGATCTTCGCCACGTCCTTGCCGAATCCGGCGTCGATCATCAGTTCTTCGATGTCGTCCACGGTGATCAGCGCCTCGGTGCCGCTATTAAGCGCCTGCCTGTATTTTTCTTCGTCTTCGGTGGTAAACTCTATCTTTTCGGTAATCTCCGTCTTGGCGATGATATAGTCGAGAGCCTGGTTCTTCTTGTCCTCCGACGCCGGGTTCAGAATACTGTCCACGATGCTGACGATGGTATTATTTAGGATTTTGAAAAATTGTTTCAACGTATACGCAAGATCGAGATGCTCGTCGTACACCTGCGGGAAACCGAGACTTTCCAGGTCGATCCACCCGTACATGTATTGCAACCCGGTAATATCGAGGTAACTGCGTTCATTCTTATAGTAGACGCCCATCATCAGTTCGCCGTTGGCTATGTCGCGGAACTCCATGAAGACGTTGTTGGTGCGGTTGTCGTACGGTTGCATGTCGGTACGGATCAGCGCGTCGAACTGCGCGTCCCAGGACGGGACGTACAGCATGCCCTGGAATTCGTAATTACCGTATTCGAAGACCTCGTACCAGTCGACGTTCTCGACCTGCAACCCCGAGTCGGGATACACCCAGCCGTAGTCGAACGTGATGTGCGAGGTATAACTGTACGGCACGTCCTTTTGATCCCGTAACGAACCGCGCAAATCGAACACCGCGTCCGTCAGAACATCGGTATTCCCCTCCTTGTCGGGCGATACGACGCCCTGCATATCGACTTCGAGCGTGCTGACCGAGGCGTTTGCCACCGTCGAGAAGCGGAAGCCGAGGTATTTGTAAGTCAGCGGGTCCCATTTTCTGCCGAATCTGCCGAACATATTGTACAGCATCTCGGTCACGTTCCCGGCGATGACGTTCAGAACGACTTGGTAGAAGTACAGGCTGACGATATTGCCGTTGACAACTCGGCGCGAGTTCTCGCCGATAAGGTTGGTCATATAGGTATTGATCGTCCCCGTACCGGCGTCGTCCTGCAAGCCCAGGGATTCGAGCAAGCCTTCCACCGAGAGGTGAACGAGCAGACGGATCATCTGTTGATACAAAACGGTGTCGCCGAAATCGGGGAAACTTCTTCTCGCGCCCTGAATATCGACGTACAGGATATTGCCCGGGTTGTCGCTGTTACTGTTCAGCCCGTCGAAATAAAGCCCGATCATTACCTCGTTGGTCGCGCCGTTGTACCACTCTATGGAAATATCGCTCTTCTTGATCGCTTCGTTGTGGATTTCGAGCGCGTTGACGAGTTTTCGCGTGCCCTGCTCGTTGTTCTCGTCGTAGTATCGCCCGTTTTCATAATATTTGTAAATCGGCGTCACGCTGCCGTCTTCGTTTTCGATTTCGTACGGATAGGTGTACAGATAGGCGTTGACGCGGAGTTCGAAGTTGCCCGCCGTCCTGTTCTCCTGGTCAAGAATGTCGATAGCGTAATTGACCGCCATATAATAACCCGTGTCGACAAAAGATTCTCCGTCCAGATAGGTCCGCAACGAATTGATCGAGTCGGTAAACTCGTCGACTCTTTCTTTCGTCGTGGTGTGATCCCGGTAGTAGTAGTTCGGCTCTCCCTCGATGTCGCCCGACGCTATATAATAGGTCGGTTCTTCCACCGGTTCGGACAGTTCGCACCCCGTAAATACGGTGGCGAGCGCCAACACAAGAACCACGCACAGCAACATACCTTTCAACAAACGTTTCGTACTCATTTTGCTTTCTCCAACAAATCTTTTGACGGGCACACGGGTATAATGCCCATAAAATTTTATATATATTATATATATAGCGCGTGCCTATGTCAAGAGGAAACGAAACATTAAGTTTATTTTACCCGTCCGTTCGGCACGTTCCGACGGAAAAAAACGTATATCCGCCGCAAAAAGAGGCAAAAATTTTTTTTATGAATCGCTATCCCGTCGTCTTCTGCGTCGGTACGCCGCGCGTAAAAGGAGACAGTCTCGGTCCCAAAGTCGGCGACCTGCTTCTGTCTCGCTACAACGTGCCCGCGTACGTCTACGGTACCTCTTCCCACCCCGTCACCGGCGTCAATTTTTCTTCTTACGTCCGCCATTTGGAGACCTTTCACCCCTCTTCCCCCGTCATCGCCGTGGACGCCTGTCTCGGCAAAAAAGACGACGTCGGCAAGATAAAATGCACCGTAAACGGTCTCCGCGCCGGCAGCGCGCTGAAAAAAAACCTCGGCGTCGTGGGAAGCGTTTCTTTTTTGGGCATCGTAGCCGAAAGCGGCGAAAATAACTACCTTTCTCTGTCCCGAGCCGCCGAAAAAGACGTGGACAAAATCGCTTCCGTCATCGCCGAAAAAATCTTCCTTTTTTGTCTGAAAATTCGCTCCGGACAGTCGGACGCGGCTTTTTTGCCCGTCAAAAAGTGATTATGTATCGGCATTATGCGTTACATAACCGCTTTTCCCAAAGTCCCGACCGAACCGTCCGTTTTGTCGCGCGTTTGCCGAAAAACAAAGAAAGACAAAAGCAAACCTTAAATATCCGGCGTTCTCTTGCAAAACACGGTAAATTTTGGTATACTGTATTTATCACATCAATAAAGGGGAATGCTTGTGGAAAGAAAATCAAATAAAAGAGCCGTGATATTCGTAGCGATCGCCATTGTGCTCGCTATTTTGGTCGGCGTGATTCTTTATACGCAACTGAACAAAACGGAGACGAAGTCCTACACCGAACTGTGGGAAGACATACGGGCGGACAAGGTCGAAGCGATCACGTTCAAAAGCACTTACGAAGCGGTCGTTACTTTGCGCGAAAAGAACGAAAAGGGCAAGAATACGGAATACACCGTGCTTGTCGTCAGCCGTACGCTCGGCGACGACGTCCTAAACTACTACACCGAACGCGCGGCGGCGGAAGAAACGCCCGAAACGCGGGACGCCGTTCTCGGTCTGATGCCCACCGTCATGATGAACGATCCGAACTCGGGCACGTCCTGGACGACCATCGCGTCGATTTTAAGTTTCGTCATGCTGATAGGACTCGCCGTATTTTTGATCATTTCTTTCAAAAAGAGCGGCGGAGCGGGCAGCGCGATGAACTTCGGCAAGACAAAAACACGCATCGCCACCAACGTCAAAGTGCGCTTTAACGACGTCGCCGGTGCCGAAGAAGAAAAAGCCGAACTGCGCGAAATCGTCGATTTTCTGAAAAATCCGAAAAAATTTACCGCCATCGGAGCCAAAATTCCGCGCGGCGTTCTTTTGGTCGGTCCTCCGGGAACGGGCAAGACGCTGTTTGCCAAGGCGGTCGCCGGCGAAGCGGACGTACCGTTCTTCTCGATCTCGGGCAGCGACTTCGTGGAGATGTTCGTCGGCGTAGGCGCGAGCAGAGTCCGCGACCTTTTTGCGCAGGCAAAGAAGAACATGCCGTGCATCATCTTTATCGACGAAATAGACGCCGTCGGTCGTCAGCGCGGCGCAGGGCTCGGCGGCGGCAACGACGAACGGGAGCAGACTTTGAACCAGTTGCTCGTCCAGATGGACGGTTTTGAAACCAACGACGGCATCATCGTCATGGCGGCAACCAACCGCGCCGACATCCTCGATCCCGCCCTTCTTCGTCCGGGCAGATTCGACCGTCAGATCTACGTCAACGTGCCCGACGTCAAAGGAAGAGAAGCCATCTTCAAGGTTCACGCGCGGAACAAACCGATTTCTTCCGAAGTCGATTTTCGTGCGCTTGCGCGCCTTACGAGCGGTTTTTCGGGCGCGGACATCGCCAATATCCTCAACGAAGCGGCTATTCTCGCCGCCCGTGACAACCGAAAAATCATTCTGATGCAGGACATCACCGAAGGTATCGACAAAGTCGTCGCAGGACCGCAAAAGAAGTCGCGCCTCATCACCGAATCGGATAAGCGCATCACCGCCTATCACGAAGCCGGTCACGCTATCGTCGCCAAAATGATGAAACACTGCGACGAAGTGCAGGAAGTCAGCATTATTCCGCGCGGCATGGCGGCAGGGTACACTTTAAGCATACCCAAAAACGACAACAACCATATCTCGCAAAGCAAACTCAACGACACCATCGCCATGATGCTCGGCGGAAGAGCGGCGGAAGCCCTCGTAATCAAGGACGTCTCCACCGGCGCAAGCAACGACATCAAACGCGCCGGAGACATCGCGCGCAAAATGATTTGCGAATGGGGCATGAGCGAAAACTTCCCCAACGTCTTTTTCGGCGGCGACCAAGAAGTCTTCATCGGCAGGGACTATCAAACGCAACTGAATTACAGTGACAAGAGCGCGGCGATCATCGACGAAGAAGTCAAAAAGATCATCGACAGCAACTACAAGCGCGCCTACGAATGCCTCGAACAAAACCGCGCCGTCATCGACAATATGGTCCGCCTTTTGTACGAACACGAGACGATTTACGCCGAAGAAGTAGACATGCTCATGAACGGTAAAACCATCGAAGAAATCAACGAAAACATCGCGAAAAAAGCAAAGAGGCGCGCCGATGAAAACAAAAAAATGTCGACAAAACCCGAACCGATTATAAAGCCCGTCTTCGAGCCCGCGGAAACGATTATCGTCCCCGAAAACAAGGAAAAGGATTCCCCGAACACCGAAAACGGTGCGCCGAAAACCGAAAACAATGCACCGGGCGACGACAAAAAGGATAATACCGAACCGAAAGAATAACACCCAAACCGAAAAAAAGCAACCTGCCGCAAGCGCGTTGCTTTTTTCTTTTACGGCACAAAAAAATACAACAAAAAAAGGAGAAAGAATCATGTGTTTTAACGTAATCGGAGCAAAAATCCACAACGGCGCGAGAGCGGGCAAAGTCCCGACCGAAGCCGACCTTAAAAAGGCGAAAAAATACAGCCGCGTAGTCATTTTCGGCGTCGACGGCGCGGGCGACTACTTCCGCTGCTGCGACGTACCCAACTTCAAACGCCTGTACGAAAACGGCGCGACAAGTTTCGTCTCTTTATCGCAGTTCCCCACGATCAGCGCGCAGAACTGGTGTTCCGTCCTGCACGGGCTCAAATTTCAGACGCACCGCGTGACCAACGAAAGCGCCGCCTCGCAGAACTTCACGCGCACGCAGTACCCGTCCGTCTTCAAAGTCTGCGCCGACCGTCACCCCGACTGGAAATTCGCCTCTTTCGTCAACTGGTATCCCATCAATAAAGGCATCGTCGAGAATATGTCCAACCTGCGCAAACTCAACGGGCGCGAAATGTACACCGGCGACGACTCGAACGACGACATCATCGACGGCATCGTCTGCGACGAAACGGTCGCCTACGTCCGTGACAAAGCCCACGATCCGAAGATACTCTATCTCCACTTCGACGGACCGGACGAAGCGGGACACGCCTACGGCTACGGCACGCCCGAGTACAAAAAAGCCGTCGAAAAGTCGGACGAATACATCGGGAAAATCTACGACGCATACGTCAATAACGGCTGGGGCGACGACACGCTGTTTATCACAGTAAGCGACCACGGACACAAACTCACGCGCGGACACGGTGGCTGGAATATCCACGAACGGCAAGTTACGATAGCCGTTTCGGGCGGTTTGGGCAACGTAAAGAAAGGTTCTTTCGGCGTTGCTTCCACCCTCGACGTCGCTTCGATCGTCCTGTACGCCCTCGGAGAAAAACAGCCCGACGTCTACGAATCGGTCGTACCCGACGGCGTCTTTTCCGACCTGTAAAAAACCCTTTTTCCCATAAGCAAAGGGGCTGTGCAAAAAAAGCGCAGCCCCCTTTTTTTTGTTTCGCTCGACGCGACTTTTCCGAAATGATTTTTCCTTTTTATATTTTTTCGCAAAGGTAAATCATACGTAACGAGCCGCGACCGTTTCGCGTTATTCGCCCTTTTTGGACTTGGTTCCGGACTTCTTTTCGCCGCAACCGCAACCGCAATCTTTGGTAGAATAATTACTCATATCGCTACCGGCGCAAGCACCGCTCTTTTTCGAGCAAGCCTTGGTCGTTTTCGCAAGTTTCGTTCCTTTTGCCATTTGTATCACCTCCCGAATGTATTGTGTGCCGGCTATGCGAAAAACATACGAAAAAACTCTTCCAAAATTTTTCAGAAATTTATTTCAAAATAATTGACAACGCACGCAACGTTTTATATAATACGAATCGGTTTAGCAATGATAAACTTTTTGCTTACAATCTCTGAACCTTTCCGCCGCGGGCGGAAAATAAAAAGGGGCGGAGCATAGAGCGAAAAGAAAAAAGCGACAACCGCTTGGAGAAAGATATGAATATCGGCACGAGAATCAAAGAACTACGGCTGAAAAACAACCTTACTCAAAAAGAACTGGGCGACCGATGCGAATTGACAAAGGGTTTTATCAGCCAACTGGAAAACAATCTGACCACACCGTCCATCGACACGCTCAAAGACATCATCGTCGTCCTCGGCTCGACTTTCGGAGAGTTCTTCGAAGAGACCGAAGACGAACAGGTAGTTTTCGGCAAGGACGACTATTTCGTCAAAAAATCGACGGAAGACAGCGTCACCTGGCTTGTTCCGTCGGCGCAGAAGAACGAGATGGAGCCCATCCTCGTCACGATCAACCCGCGGAGCGAAACCCAGCCGGACATGCCCCACGAAGGCGAAGAGTTCGGGTACGTCCTGTCGGGCAAAGTACGGCTCGTCCTCGGCAAAAAGAAGTTTGTCGTAAAAAAAGGCGAGACGTTTTACTTCAAAGCCGACAAAAAACACTACCTTATCAATAATACGGATATGGGCGCGACCGTCCTGTGGATTTCCGCGCCTCCGAACTTTTAGAAAATAAAGGAGAATAAAAAACCGATGAAAAACCCGTTTTCCGCAATCTTTGGTCAAAAAAGCAAAGAGAAAAGCGTTCGTGCGGCGGCGCAAAAGCAAATAGAACCGTCCGTCGAAACGCACCCAATCAAAAAGTCCGACCGAATCATCGAAGTACAGAACATAACGAAGGTGTTTGACGGCGTGACAGTCATCGACGACATGAATCTTGCCATCAAGCGAGGCGAATTCGTCACCCTGCTCGGTCCGTCCGGTTGCGGGAAAACGACTCTTTTAAGGATCATCGCCGGGTTTGAAACGCCGACGAGCGGAACGGTTTTTATCGAAAACGGCAACGTGACGGACGTGCCGCCCTATCGCCGCCCCGTCAACACGGTATTTCAACGCTACGCATTATTCCCCCATCTGAACGTCTACAAAAACATCGCTTACGGGTTGAAAATCAAAAAACTCGATAAAAAGGTCATCGACGAAAAGGTAAACGCCGCCTTGAAGATGGTCAACCTCGAAGGCTATGGACACCGCGAAGTGTCTTCGCTCTCGGGCGGACAGCAACAGCGCGTCGCCATCGCCCGCGCCATCGTATGCGAACCGAAAGTGCTTCTCCTCGACGAGCCGCTCGGCGCGCTGGATCTGAAAATGCGCAAAGAGATGCAGGAAGAACTCATGGCGATGCACAAAAGACTGGGTATCACCTTTATTTACGTCACCCACGATCAGGAAGAAGCCCTGACGATGAGCGACACCGTCGTCGTCATCAACGACGGCGTGATTCAGCAGATCGGCACGCCCAAAAAAGTCTACGACGAACCGGCAAACGCTTTTGTCGCCGACTTCATTGGCGAAAGTAACATCATAAGCGGCACGATGCTCCGCGACTTCTCCGTCTCTTTCCTCGGGCAGGAATTTGCCTGCGTGGACAAAGGCTTCGGCAAGAACGAAAAAGTGGACCTTGTCATCCGTCCCGAAGACATCGACGTCTATCCTGCCGAAAGCACGCAAGGTCAACTTTGCGGCAAGGTGCTGTCTTCTATCTTCAAGGGGACGTTTTACCAAATGGAAATATTGGCAAACGACTACCAATTCACCGTGCAATCGACGACGGAAAGCAAGGAGGGCGCGGATGTAAAAATCGGCGTCCGTCCGGACGGTATCCATATTATGAAAAAACTCCGCAGCACCAACCGCTTCTTCGGTGTGATGACTTCGGAAGAAAGCGTCGAAATCTGCGGCAAAGAATTGTCCCTGCCGAAAGCGACCGGCTTCGGAAAAGGCGAAGAGGTAGTCGTCGAAGTACCCTTTGACGCGATCACGCTGACCGACGACGAAAGCGACGGCGACATCGGCGGCAACGTCTCCCAGACGCTGTATAAAGGCACCTACTATCAGGTGCAGATCTATACCGACACCGACGAAGACTTCTTTACCGATACGAACGAAGAATGGGACATAGACGACCGCGTCGGTATCAGACTCGACAAGTCAAAAATCACGATCGGAACAAGGAGCGACGATGAAAACTAAAAAAATGAAATTGCGGCTCCCGAAAAGTGCGTTTGCGTTTCCCTATTTTGCCGTTAGCGTGCTGTTTGTCATCATTCCGCTGATCCTTATATTCGTATACGCGTTCACCGACGAGGCGGGGGCGTTCACATTCGAGAACTTCTCTCGACTCGGCGCGGTGTCGTCGTGGAAAAGCATCGTAAGAAGCCTGCTTATCGCCTTTTTTACCACGCTTATCTGTCTTGTGCTGTCCTACCCGACGGCGATGGCTCTGACCAAAATCAAGGCGAGCAAGCGGACGGTTCTTTTGATGGTCTTTATTATGCCGATGTGGATCAACTCCCTTTTGCGCATCTACGCGGTCAAACTGCTTTTTGAAGACGTGTTCGGCATGGAAAAGGGCTTTTTACTGACCTTGATCGGTATGGTCTACGACTTCTTCCCGTTCATGCTTCTGCCCATTTATACCATTCTCGCCGACATGGATCAAGGCGTGATCGAGGCGTCTTCCGACCTCGGCGCAAAACCGGTCGAGACCTTTTTCCGCGTTCGGCTTCCTTTGTCCATGCCGGGGATCATTTCGGGCGTATTGATGGTCTTTATGCCGTCGGTCTCGTCCTTCGCCGTGTCCGACATACTCGGCTATGACGGCGGCAGCGCGTCGTTTTTGGATGGCAAACTGTTCGGCAACGTCATCTATATTTATTTCGAAAAAGGCATCTACAACAGCGGCAGCGCGCTCGCTCTGCTGCTCCTTATTCTGATCCTTTTGTCCACGTTTATCAGCAACGTGCTGACCAAAGGCAAAACGATGCGCCAAGGAGGTACGATCGCATGAACAAGAAAAAAATACGCGTAATCAGTATCGTCTTTTTGATTTTGATGATTATCCTTACTTACCTGCCCGTCGCCATTCTGACCGTGTATTCCTTTACCGATTCCAAGACGATCGGCACTTGGAACGGGTTCAGTTTCGACCTCTACCGAGAACTGTTTGAAGACAGCGAGATCATGGACGCACTGAAAAACACCGTCATCGTCGGCTTGTCGGCTTCGGCGCTCGCCGTCGTCCTCGGCACGCTGGCGGCTATCGGAATCAACAGCATGAAAAAAGGCTCCCGCCTGATTATGGAATCGATCAATCAGATCACCATGGTCAACGCCGATATCGTCACCGCCATCGGGTTTATGCTCCTGTTTCTGTTCGTCATCGTTATCCCCGACGACTTTGCCGCGTTGATTATCGCGCACACGGTCATTTGTACGCCCTACGTCGTCATGAGCGTTCTGCCGCGCTTGTCGCAACTGAACCCGAACGTTTACGAAGCCGGGCTCGACCTCGGCGCGACGCCCCTGCGCGCTCTTCTGACCATACTTTTGCCGCAACTGGTCCCGGCGATAATTTCGGGCTTTGCGCTCGCTTTTACCATCAGCCTCGACGACTTCACCATTTCCACTTTCGTCAGCAGCAGCGTGGAGACGATACCGCGGTATTTGTATAACAAACTGAAAATAAAAGGCGTCATGCCCGTCCTGCGCGCCCTGTCCGTCGTCATCATGGCGGCGGTCATGATCGCCCTTGTCTTCATCAATATCTTCACGGCGAGAAACGAGAAGAAAAAACAACAAATGGAAAAGTCGCTTGGGGGTGCCCAATGAACAAAAAACGGATATCCTTACTCCTGCTTATCGTTTTTTCGGCAAGCATTTTTTCTTTCTTGCCGCTGCTGACGGCATGTTCGTCCAACCGCGAAAACGTCCTCCGCATCGCCAACCAAGGCGAATACATGGATCCGGAGATGTACGAGGCTTTCGAGGAGTGGTACTTTGAACAAACGGGCGAAGAAGTGACCGTCGAGTATAAAGAATTCGACACCTGCGAAAACCTTTACACGTGGATCGCGCGCAAGCACGAAGACTACGACCTCATTTGCCCGTCCGACTACATGTTGCAACGGATGCGCACCGAGGGACTTTTGCTCCGGCTCGACGACGAGACGATCGCCGTTCTGGAAGAGACGATTTCGCCGTTTATCATCGACCTTGCCAAGTCGTCCTATGATCCCGAATTCGCCTATTCGATGCCGTACCTGTGGGGTACGCTCGGCATTATGTTCAACACGAACAGCGACGGCGAAGAGGGCATTCAGAACGAACTGGAAACCATGAACAGTTGGAACGCGCTTTGGAGCGAACAAAACAAGAACAAAATCTTCATGAAAGACAGCGTCCGCGACGCCTATTCGGTGGCGATGCTGTATGCCAAGCGGGACGAACTGACCGCCGCGTATGAGAATTTCGGCTACGATTCGGACGAATACAGAACCGTTCTGCACGAAATTTTCGACAGTTCGAGCAAAGAAAAAGTCGAGCTTGCCCACGCCGCTCTAATGGATCAGAAGCAGTACGTCTACGACTACGAAGTCGATTCGGCAAAGGACGAACTGCTCCGCGACATTGACGGCAAAAAGGGACTGTTCGGCTTGTTTTGGAGTTGCGACGCCGGTTACATCATGACGGGCGACAGCGACGAAGACACCAACAAAAACCTCTATTATACCGTCCCCAAAGAGGGCGGCAATGTGTGGATAGACGGCTTCGCCATCTCGAAGTACGCCGCCAACACCAAAGCCGCCAACCTCTTCTTGCAATACCTCTGCGATCCCGACGTAGCCTATGCCAATATGGACTACACCGGCACGACGACCGCGGTACAAGAAGCGGCGGACCAATATAAAGCCGACCTCATCGACGACGAAGACGGCTTTTTTGAAGACACTTACGACGGGTTCAAAGAAATGTATTTGGAGATGCTTTTCCCGTCCGACGCGATTATTGAAGGAGACGATACCTCCAACGACGTTCTGCTCCGTTGCGCCGTCATGAAAGACCTCGGCGTCTACAACAACGACCTGAACGAAATGTGGATTGATATCCTGCTAAGTTAAAAAATGAAAACGACTGAACTTATCGGCATAGTCATCGCCATGGAAAGCGAACTGAAACCGTATCTCGACCGCGCGAACGGCGAGTACACCTCGGAAACGTTCGGCGGAAAGACGTTCTACCGCATGCGCGTCGGCGAAAAAGACGTCGTCGTCACGTTCAGCGGTATCGGCAAAGTCAACGCCGCCTATGCGACCACACTGCTTTGTTACCGCTACGATCCGACCTTTGTCATCAGCACCGGCGTCAGCGGCGGACTGGGCAGAAGCAAAGTCCTCGAAGCCGTCGTCGCGACCGCGACCTGCCAGCACGACTCCGACACTTCCCCCCTCGGCGATCCCGTCGGACTTGTCAGCACCGTCAACAAAATTTACTTCGAGACCGACAAAGCCCTTTCCGAAAAATTCGCGCGTATTCTGCACGCAAAACAAGGCGTCGTCGCCTGCGGAGACCAGTTTATCGCCGACAAACGGCGCGCCGAAAAAATAGTCTCGCTCTTCGACGCCGTCGCTTGCGATATGGAGAGCGGCGCGATCGGACACGTCTGTTATATGCAGAACAAGCCTTTCGTCGTCATCCGCTGTATCTCGGACGGAGCCGACGGCGACGCGGGACTGAGTTTTACCCAAATCGTCGATCAAGCCGCGCTTAAACTCTGCGACGCGGTGACCAAAGCCCTCGCTACGCTATAACAAATGAAATACGACCTGGTTATTACTACCGCCTTCGGTGTGGAGTCTGTCGCGAAGAATGAGTTGCGAAAACTCGGCTTTTCGGATCCCAAAGCCATCGAAGGCAGTTTTTTTGTCCAGGGTACGGACATAGACGTCGCCCGCGCCAACCTTTTTTTGCGCACCGCCGAGAGAGTCTATATCAAAGTCGGCTCTTTCCGCGCGGAGACCTTTGACGACCTGTTCGACGGCACGAAAAGCCTGCCGTGGGAAAACTATCTTGCCCCGGACGGGAACTTTATCGTCAACGGAAAATCGAAAAAAAGCGCGCTCTTTTCTTTGTCCGCCTGCCAAAGCGTCATCAAAAAAGCCGTCCTCACCCGTCTTGCCGAAAAGCGGCGCGTCCGCGTCTTCGATGAAAGCGGCGCACGGTACGGTATCGTCTTTTCCATCGCGGATAACGAAGCGACGATTCTTCTCGACACATCGGGCGTCGGCTTGCACAAGCGCGGATACCGAGATCTCGTCGCCCCCGCGCAAATGAAAGAAACGCTCGCTTCCGCCGTCGTCACGCTCAGCGGTATGACGGGCGAAAAGCCCTTTGTCGATCCTTTCTGCGGTTGCGGTACTTTCGTCATCGAAGCCGCCTTATCCGCCATGAATATCGCCCCCGGCATAAACCGCGACTTCGATTTTCTCCACTGGCGCTTTTACGAAAAAAAACAATTCGACCTCGCCTGCGAAGAAGCAAAAGACGGCGAAAACCGTAATATAGACCTGCATTTCTGCGGCTACGACGTCGATCCGGACGTGATAAAACTCGCTTTCCGCCACGCAAAAAACGCCGGCGTCGAAAACAAAGTTCACTTTCAGGTACGCGACGTTTGCGACCTGTCCAGCCGCTTTTCCGAAGGCGTCCTTTGCTGCGATCCGCCCTACGGAAAACGCCTCCTCGACCTGACCGAAGCGCGCCGTCTGACCACAGTCCTGGGCGAACGCTACGCCTTGCTCGGCGACAAATGGACCGCCTCCGTCATTTCCGCCGTCCCCGACTTTGAACGCCGCTTCGGCAAAAAAGCCGACAAAAACAGAAAGTTTTTCAACGCGAACGAACTCTGCCGCCTTTATACCTATTTACCCCAAAAAATCTGACTATTTTTCGGGGGCCCGGGGAACAAGCGACGAGAATAGGGTTTTTTGACGAGAAAGAAGTCAATTTTATACTGTAAAATAAAATCATACCGTTTGCCATATTTTTATCGCGTGGAAAACCCTCTCTCCCGACCATAGGTCGGCAGACAATCTCCCTTTTGACAAAGGGCGCAAATTTATCCCCAAAAAACGCAAGCCGTCTTTTGGGGATCCCATGGATAGTTTATAACGAAAAATGCACTTGCCCGGCATGCGCGCCAAGCCTCAGGCTTGTCATTCCGACCTTTCTTTCCCGTCCGTCATTCCGACCGAAGCGGAGGAATCCCATAAAGTACGGGAGATCCCTCGGCTGCGCTCGGGATGACGACCGCACCCAAAGATAAGCCCACGGAGCCCCCGAAAAATGCGTGCATTTTTTGGGGCAAATTTACACCCTTTCTCAAAAGGGGGCTGGATTTTTCGGAGTAAGCGACGAAAAATGGGGGTTTTTAACGAGAAAGAAGTCTGCTTTATGCTGTAAATATCATACCGCTTGGCATGGTTTTGTCTTGGGAAAACCCTCTCCGCGCCGTCGCTTGCGCTTTTAGGCGCAGACACTCTCCCTTTTGACAAAGGGCGCAAAAACATGGGACCCCCGAAAAACGGCTTGCGTTTTTTGGGGCAAGATGTGCTCGGATGACGAACTTACGTCGAAGAGAGTTGTTATAACGGTAACACGCTTGCCCGGCATGCGCGCCAAGCCTCAGGCTTGATTTGACAAACGCGTAAATCGCCCGAATTCCTCATTCCAAGGAAATAATGTTGCCGCAAACGGAGCAAAAATCCGCAAAGAAACGGATTCTTTGCGCGCGCTTATCGGCGTCTTCGCAAAGGGCGAAGTTATGTTCCATAAAGTCGTTTATGCTCTTGCCGACTTCGGCGATCAGACGAATGGCGTCTTCGTAGCGTTCGCCGTCGATATGAGCGACGATGTCTTTCCGCACGGCGCGGTAGGAAGCGAACATGGCGCTTGCTTCGTCGTCGACGACTTCTTTTTCGATGTCGGAGCAGTCGGCGGTGTTGCTTTTCAGCAGTTTGCCGACGCGGTTAAAGATTTGCATAAAGTCTTTGTACCAGTCGGTGTCGGCGATTTCACGGATAAGGTTGACTTTCTTGACCGCTTTGAAGATGTTCAGATCTCCCAACGAAACGCGCGACAACTCTTCCACGGTGAAGCCTTTTTCTTCTTGCAAAAAGACTTTCAGCCGTTGCGCAAAGAAAGCGCGAATAAAGGCGACAAAACTTTCTTTCGTATCGCCTTCCGCCGCAAAGAACTTTTCGTATGCGGGCGCGCACTCTTCAATGAATTTGTCCATATCGACGTCAAAACCGCGGTCAAGGGCGGTCAGAAGTATGCCCAGCGTCTGACGGCGCGTACCGTACGGATCGGAAGAACTCGACGGTTTCAGCCCGACCGAGCAAAGGCTCATGATCGTGTCAAGTTTGTCGGCGATGGCGACGATGGCGGACAGCGTGCAGGACGGCAGTTTGTCTCCGGCAAAATTGGGCAAGTACTGTTCGCTGATCGCTTTGCAGACGTCTACGCCGTATCCGTCCGCCGCGGCAAACTCTCCGCCGACGACGCCCTGTATCTCGGTGTACTCGCGCACGACGTTGGATACGAGATCGGCTTTCATCAAGCGGACGGCTGTTTTGATACTTTCGGTATCCGTAAACCCGACTTTGGAAGCCAATTTTTCGGCAATGGCTGTCACGCGGGCGTTTTTGTCAAGGTAAGAACCGGCTTTCTCGACAAAGACGACGTTACCGAGCAAGTCGGCTTTTTCGGCAAGCGTGGTTTTTGCGTCGCCGGCATAGAAGAACTCGGCGTCGGCAAGGCGGGGGCGCAGTACGCGCTCGTTTCCGCGAATGACGTTTTCGATAAAGTTTTTATCCCCGTTACGAACAAAGACAAACGCGTTGGTGATTTTGCCGTCCTTGTTATAAACGGGAAAGTAGCGTTGCTGCGTCTTCATCGGCGTTTTGATGACGCACGCGGGCAAGGCGAGATATTTTTCCTCAAAGTGTCCGACCGCGCAGGTGGGATACTCGACGATATTACTGATTTCGTCCAAAAGGTCGTCGTCCCGTTCGACGACAAAGCCGTTTTCCTCTTCGATTTGTTTCAGTTGCGCCAAAATCGCCTGCTTGCGCTCGGCTTGATCGGCGATGACGAAATTGTTTTTCAGCACGGAGAAAAACTCGTCCGCGCTCTTTACTTCGACGGCTCTGTTCGCCAGCGTGCGATGACCGTAGGTGACCTTGCCGGCGACGGCGCATTCCAGTTCGACGTCGATTTTTTCGGCGCCGTACAAAGCGAGAAGCCAGCGTATCGGACGGATAAATTTGATTTTGTATTCGTTCCAGCGCATGGGGTTGGGGTTATAGACCGAGAGGACGACGTCGGCAAGAATCTTTTTCAGCACGTCCGTCGTTTGTTCCCCTTTTAAGACCGTTTCATATACCACATAGTCGCCTTTGGCGTCCGAAACAAACGAAATGTCCTTTTCGGTGCAGTTGTTTTTCGCCAAAAAACCGAGCAGAGCGCGCGAAGGCGTGCCGTCCTCGTTATAAGCGATTTTTTTCGTCGGGCCTTTGACGCTCACCGCCGAGTCGTTTTGTTTTTCGTTCAGTCCGTCCACGGCGAGAATCAGACGTCGGGGGGTATAATAGACCTTGGCGGATTCGTACGAAAGGTTGTTTGCGCCAAACGCTTTTTCGGCGTTTTGCAAATAACTTTGCGCCATGGTGGACACGTATTGCGACGGGATTTCTTCCACGCCGATTTCAAATATGAACTTCTCTTTTTTCATAAAGTCTTTTCCCCCTTTCAGTCTTCGATGGTGCGATAGATTTTCGCAAGCATACGGAACAGGCTCTGAATCCGTTGTATATAGTGGTTACGCGCCGTTTTGCTGATGGCTCCGGCGGCGTCGAGGACGTTGAACGTGTGCGAGCACTTCAAAGCGAAGTCGTAAGAGGAAAAAATGTTCTTGCAGTCTTCGATGAGGCGTTTGCACTCTTTTTCATAATTGTCGAAGTCGGTAAACAGTTGCGGCACGTTGCAATCTTCAAAACTATACTTGGAGTTGTCGTACTCTCTTCTCCAATAGATGTCGCCGTAGGTTTCGTTGGGGCTGTATTTGAGGTCGTAGACGTTATCGACGTTTTGGAGATACATGGCGATACGTTCCAGACCGTAGGTGATTTCCACGGTGACGGGTTTGCAATCCATGCCGCCGACGACCTGGAAGAAAGTAAACTGCGTGATTTCCATACCGTCGAGCCAGACCTCCCAGCCTTTTCCGAACGCACCGAGGGTGGGCGACTCCCAGTTATCTTCGATGAAACGGATATCGTGTTCGGTGCGCTTAAAGCCGATCGCTTCCAAACTGCCGATATAGATATCCACGATGTCGATCGGGCTCGGCTTAATAATGACCTGATACTGCGTGTGCATATAAAGGCGGTTGGGGTTATCGCCGTATCTGCCGTCTGCGGGACGACGCGACGGTTCGATATAGGCTCTGCGGTACGGTTTGGTCCCGAGCGCGGCAAAAAAAGTGAGCGGATTCATCGTCCCGGCACCTTTTTCCACATCGTGCGGTTCGAGAATGGCGCAGCCCTGCTGCTCGCTCCAATACTTGTGTAAAGCAAGTTTTAATTCTTGAAGATACATTTTTGCTCCTTTGAACGGCTTTCGTTCGTAAACTTGTGGTAACGGCTTATATCATACCACTTTTTTTATAATTATTGCAAATGAAAAGGGGCGGTGTTTTTTCGGGGGGAAATTTTTTTGAAAACGAATCGTTTTTCGTCCGCGCAAGCATTTGCGCCCTTTCTCAAAAGGGCAAGTCTGAGGCTTGGCGCACATGTCGTAATAAGTAACACCGTAAAACATACTGTCTTCGTCGCTTACTCGTCATCCCGAGTGCAATTTATCCCCAAAAAACGCAAGCCGTTTTTCGGGGACCCCGGGGCTTATCTTTGGGTGCGGTCGTCATCCCGAGCGTAGCCGAGGGATCCCCCTGCGGTTTATGGGATTCCTCCGCTTCGGTCGGAATGACAAACCTAAGGCTTGGCGCACATGTCGGGCAAGCGCGTTACCGTTATAATGGTTCTCTTTGTCGTACAAGCATTTACACCCTTTCTGAAAATGGGGGTTTTTAACGAGAAAGAAGTCTGCTTTATGCTACGGATAAATATACCGTTCGCCATAGTTTTGTCTCGGGAAAACCCTCTCCGCGCCGTCGCTTACGCTTTGGGCGCAGACGCTCTCCCTTTTGACAAAGGGCGCAATTTATCCCCAAAAAACGCAAGCCGTTTTTCGGGGACCCCGGGGCTCATCTTTGGGTGCGGTCGTCATCCCGAGCGTAGCCGAGGGATCCCCCTGCGGTTTATGGGATTCCTCCGCTTCACAGCCTATTGGCTGCTTCGGTCGGAATGACGAAACAAGAAAAAAGGATTCCTCCGCTTCGGTCGGAATAACGGACGAGAAAGACTATTCTTCAAAAAGGTGCACGACCTTATTTGACTTATTTATTTTGAAGACTTATAATAGATAAAAGCAAAAAAAACGTGGAGGCGTTTTATGAATAGCGAACAACTCAAAAAATTCGCCGCAAACATTCGCGTCAACATCGTGACGTGTATCGGCGGCGTGGGGCAAGGGCATATCGGCGGAAGCATGTCGATAGCCGACTTACTTGCCGTTTTGTACGGGAAGCACATGCAAAACATCGATCCGAAAAACCCGAAAAAAGAGGGCAGGGACAGGCTCGTTTGCAGCAAAGGGCACGCCGGTCCGGCGATTTATGCCGTGCTTGCCGAGATGGGGTACTTTGACAAGTCGCTCCTTCTTACGATGAACAAAGGCGGCACGATCCTGCCCAGTCACTGCGACATGAACAAGACGCCGGGCGTCGATATGACCGCCGGTTCTCTCGGGCAGGGACTCAGTTGCGCAGTCGGGCTTGCGATCGGTTCCCGTCTGAAAAAGGACGGTGCGACGATTTATGCCATCGTAGGCGACGGCGAAAGCGACGAGGGGCAGATTTGGGAAGCGGCGATGTACGCCGGCAGTCAAAAACTCGATCATTTGATCGCCTTTACCGATTATAACAAGTGCCAACTCGACGGTTTTACCGCCGACATAAACGGACTCGATCCGCTCGGAGACAAATGGAGAGCCTTTAATTGGGACGTAACCGAAGTCGCCGACGGAAACGACGTCGACGAGATCGACAAGGCGATCGCGCAGGCAAAGACCGTAAAGGGCAAGCCGCACATGATCGTCCTGAACACCGTCAAAGGGAAAGGGATACGCTTTGTCGAAGAAGCCGCGCCGGCAAACCACTCGATGCCCATGCCTGCCGACAGGTGCGAACAGGCACTCAAAGATATCAAGGGGGAATAAAAAATGATTACCCAAGAAACCATGATGAAAGACGTATTTACCGAATATCTTGCCGAAGCAATGCGCATAGACGAAAGAGTCGTCGTGCTTGACGCAGACCTTGCCAAGTGTCTCGGGACCAACAAACTGTGGAAAGAGTTTCCCGACAGAACGTTCGACGTAGGCATAGCGGAAGCCAACATGGCGAGCGTCGCCGCCGGTTTGTCGGCGTACGGGTTCAGACCGGTGATTACCTCGTTTGCGCCCTTTGCCACGCGCAGATGCGCCGATCAGATTATGATCAGCCTTGCTTATGCCAAGCAGAACGTCGTTATTGTCGGCACCGATCCCGGTATCTGCGCCGAACTCAACGGCGGTACGCACATGCCGCTCGAAGATATCGGCATGCTCCGCTCGATCCCGAACGTCACGATTTACGAACCGACCGACGCGGTCGAACTCGCCGCGATGATGCCTCAGATCATGAAAAAAGACGGCGTCGTGTACGTCCGTTTGCACCGCAAAAATCCGCCGCTCGTGTATAGCGAAGAAGAAAACAGAGCGTTTGACCTGACCAAAGCCGACGTTGTCAGACACGGTAAAGACGTCACCGTCGTAGCAAGCGGCATTATGGTAGACACCGCTTTGCAGGCGGCAAAATCGCTTGCGGAAGAGGGTATCGACTGCGAAGTCGTGACCGTACACACCGTCAAGCCCATCGACGCCGAGACCGTTCTTGCTTCCGTCCGGAAGACGAACGCCGTCGTCACGTGCGAAAACCATAACGTCATGGGCGCGCTCCGAAGCGCGGTATGCGAAATCCTTTGCGAAAACTACCCCGCTCCCGTCGAAAGCGTCGGTGTGAAAGAGCAGTTCGGCGAAGTCGGCAAAGTGCCCTATCTGAAAAAAGCCCTCCACCTCGACGAATGCGATGTCGTCGCCGCCGTCAAAAACGTATTAAAAAGGAAAAAGTGAACCGAAATGGACAGTAAAGTATTTGAGATTATCGAAAAAGAAGCCAATCGTCAACGCGAGACGATCGAACTGATCGCCAGCGAAAACTTTTGCAGTGAAAACGTCATGAGAGCCGTCGGCAGTCCTCTGACCAACAAGTACAGCGAAGGCTATCCGGGCAAACGCTACTACGGCGGTTGCGTCCACGTGGACGAACTCGAAGAGTATTGCAAAGAGACTTGGCAAAAGGTTTTTAAGACCGACTATCACGTCAACGTGCAACCGCACAGCGGTTCGGGCGCGAACTTCGGCGCGTATCTTGCCGTACTTCAACCGGGAGACACCGTCCTCAGCCTCGAACTCAATAACGGCGGACACCTGACGCACGGCTCCCCCGTCAACCTCAGCGGAAAAATCTTCAACTTCGTCTTCTACGGCGTTGACGAAAGAGGCTATATCGACTACGAGGACTTGCGCAATAAAGCCCTCGAACACAAGCCGAAACTGATTCTTGCCGGCGCGAGCGCCTATCCGAGGATCATCGACTTTGAAAAGTTCCGTAAAGTCGCCGACGAAGTGGGCGCGTACTTTATGGTCGATATGGCGCACATCGCCGGTCTGATCGCCACGGGGTATCATCCGTCGCCTTTCGGGATCGCCGACATCATTACCACCACCACGCACAAGACCTTGCGCGGTACGCGCGGCGGGCTTATCTTCTGCAAGCAAGACCTCGCCAGGAAAGTCGACAGCGCCATCTTCCCCGGCACGCAAGGCGGACCGCTTCAACACGTCATCGCCGGCAAAGCCGTCACCGCCGAAGAAGCCCTGCTCCCCGAATACAAAACCTATATCGGAAACGTCGTGAAAAACTGCAAGGCTATGTGCGACGAATTCATAAAAATGGGGTACAAAGTGGTCACTAACGGTACCGATAATCACCTTTTCTTGGTTGATCTGACCGACAAAAACGTATCGGGCAAAGAAGTGCAGGACGCCTGCGACGAGGTCGGTATCACTCTGAACAAAAACTGCGTTCCCAACGAAACGCGCTCTCCCATGCAAACAAGCGGCGTGCGTATCGGCACGGCGGCCATGACGACGAAAGGCTTTACCTGCGAACAGTTTATCGAGACGGCGCACCGTATCGACGAAGTCATAAAAAAACTGCAAGCGGCAAAATAATACGGGTTTGTTTTTTTGAAAAACACAGGCGGTGGACGGGATACTTCCACCGCTTTTTCTTTTTTTTACGGGCTATGCGGATCGAGTTTATTTCCGATTTCCTTTTTTTCGCTAAAAAGTAATTGATTTTCCTATAAAAATAGTTTATAATACATTACGTATTATCCTATGAAAATGGAGTGTTCTATGAAGAAGTTTACGAAAGTTCTTATTTTGCTTGTTTCCGTTCTGATGCTGGCAGGACTTATGACCGCTTGCAGCGAAAACACCAAACAAGACTCTGTCAAGACCAATCCCGTCAACGAGACCGTGTCCTCAAACGGCGGCGTTGCCGTTCAGTACGGCAATTATCTCTACTTTGTCAACGGTTATGCCGGCAGTTCGGCGATCAACACGTTCGGCAGCGTCAAGACCGGTGCGATTTGCCGCGTCGAGATGGTCAAGAAAGAAGACAAAATCGAATACGACTATAACACCTTTGAAGTCATCGTCCCCAAGAACGTGTACGGTTCGGACACCACGTACCCCGGTATCTATATTGATAACGGCTACGTCTACTATCACACGACCAGCGTAGACAAGGACAGCAAAGGCGAATACAAGTCGGACGAAGGCGTGCTGATGCGCACCAAGGTTGACGGAACCAAAACGGAAGTCATCAAAGAATTTGACGACAACACCACCGTGTTCTACGTCGCCGCGGGAAAACTCGTCTACGAAAGAGACGACGTCCTGACCGTAATCGACCTTTCGTCCATGAAAGAGACGGCTTTGACAAGCAAGGAAAAAGTGGCGAAAGAATATAAGTTTGTCGGCGGTTATGTCGTCTACACGACCTACAATTATGATAACGTGACCAACTATTCTTCCGATTATCTGATGTACGTCTACGACCTTGCGAAAGGCGCGAACACCGTCGTTCTTTCTTCCGCGATCACCAACGCGAACGAAAGCCGCGTCAAGACTTTGTACACGCTGACGATAAAAGACGTCGCGGAGACGTCCGACGGTTTGTATGTGTTTTACAGCAAGGAAGATAACGTGGACGGTTTGTACGCCGGCTACTACTATCTGAACCTCGCCAAAAGCAATATCGCGGCGGTCGCAAAAGAAACGCGCCTCAGCAACGAAACGTCCACGACGACCTATACCGATTTTTACGTGCTGAAAAATAACGGTTATGTCCTCGCCTATAACAGCGGCACCTTTACCGTTTTCCAAAACGGCGTACGCATCGCCAAAAACGAATACGATAAAAATAAGGAAAGCGCGTTTACAACGATCGACGGCATCAACAGCGTCATCGACGTTTACGAAACGGATACCGAAGTTTACGCCTACTACACCGTCGCCGACAAGAAAGTAAACGACGTAACCTGCACCGCGTTCAACTATATCAAACTGTTCAACAAAGTGGAAAGTCAATACGCCATCGCCTGCGAAAACAAAGTTACCTTCTTCTACGGCGTGTACAATTCGACCTATACCACGTATGAAATCACTCCCGTATACTACTACGGCGCAAACGGTACCGAAACGCACGAAGCGATATTCTATCTGAACAGCAACGCCGGCGACGTCGCGCACTATGCCCTTATCGACCGCACGACCGACGTAGACGACTTTACCGGCAAAGTCCTCGGTAAAATCGACGGTCAAAAACTGATCGACATCGTCTCTTCGGGCGAAAAAGCCGAATAATAAAAAATTCTTTCCATATTTGACAAAAAAACCGAAACACCTCGTTTCGGTTTTTTTGTTCTCAAAATAAGGACAAACCGATCGCTTGTTTTTGCGAAAACGGAGCGTCGACGTACCGAAGTACGTTAGTCGACGTTTTCACGGAAAGACTTGTCATAAGAACAAAAAGCGGAGCGCAAACCGCCCAAACGGCAATCAATATTTTCACGGAAAAAAAGTATTAAAAGAATAAAAAAACGGACAGAGTACGTTTATTTCTTGCGAAAACGGAGCGTCGACGTACCGAAGTACGTTAGTCGACGTTTTCACAAAAAAGAAACGTACTATGTCCGCTTTTTCAGACCATCTCTTTGTCTTTATGCCTAAACATAAATTCGGGAACGGCGGCTTCCTCGCGCCCTTCGCAGACGACTTCGCCCGGCTTGAACAAGTCGAACGTGTAGACTACGTCGTAGTTGAGACCGGCGCAGAGTTTCATCGTCTTTTTTTCGGCGTTATAAACCGCGCTCCAAAGGGTGATGATTTGGTAGCCGCGCTTGTGTTTGTAATCAAGGTGGCAGTTTTCGAGCATTTTCATACCGTCCGATTCGGTGATAACGCCGCCTTTTTCGGATAAGGTTTTTCCGATATAGTCGTAGCGTTCGTGACCGAAGCCTTTTCGGTTATCGCCGCCCTCGCTCAAAAAGAAATTGGCGAGGCGAAGCAGACCGCTTTCGTCGGGACGGACGACTTTCATTTCGTTATCGACGTATTCGATAATGACGTTATTGCCCGTGCCGTCCATGATGTGAAAGTGATAATTGCAGAAAATAGCGTCGTTCATGTCGTGCGTGCGGAACACCTCGATCGCTTCTTCGCACGTCCGACAGGTGTCCAGCACCGTACGAATGACGGTCGTCGTCGTCAGCGGTACTTTGCCCGTCTTCTGCTTGGTCGCTTTCGTCTTGATCTCCAACACGGCGATGGCAAGTCCCGTTTCGTTGACGCCGTCCATAGCGCAATAGGGAGCGAAAAGCAGGCGCGACTTCGCGCGCGGTTTCAGGGCGGCAATCGACTTCTTGCCGTACAGCATAAAGGTGCAGTTGGCGACCGACAGACTCCTGTACTTGCCTTCGGGTGCCGTCCATACGACGATAAGCGGCGCGTCCATATAGTCGAAGTTCCGCCCGAGTATCTGCTCGCCGCTTGGCGTAAAGGCGTTAAAAGACGAGCAGGCGAAGTCGCCTTTTTTCGGCAACGAAGCCGCCGCGCTCATTTCCTTTACCATAAAGCGGAGCAAGCCGGGCGTGGACGAAACGCCTTTTTGGAGCAGTTTGTCCAGTTTGTAGTCGTTTTCGTACACAAGCGACCATACGCGGTCGTCGATTCTGCGGAAAGAATCTATCGTTTTTTGCTGTGTTACTTCTCTCTTTTTCATTTTTCCCTCTTTTATGCGTTTTTCATTATAAACTTGTAAAAATCAACCGCTTTGGGCAGGCACCCGATATCGACGCATTCGTCAACGCCGTGGATGCTTTCCAGTTGTTTGTCCGATATGGGGAACGGCACAAAACGGATACAGTCGTCGCTCACAACGTCCAAATACCGCGCGTCACTCGCCCCTGTCATCACATACGGAACGCACGGCACGTCGGGATAAACCGACTGCGTCGCGCTTTCGACAAGTCGGAATGCCTCCCGACGAAAATCGCTTATTCTCGACTCCACGCCCGGATCGATAATCTCCGTCTCGACGTCGTATTTTTTTGCGACCTTTCTCAATGCGTCGAGACTGCTCATGCCGCCTTGATGATGAGAAAAACGGATATTGCCCGTCACATACGCTTCCTGCGGTATGACGTTCAGCCCCTCCGAGCCCTTTGCCGTCGTAAAAGCGACCGTCGTCCGAAGCATAGCCGCCGCCGTGGGAGATACCGCCGGCATTACTTTCCGTATCAATAAATCAAAGAACTTCGGGTGCCCAAGCACATATTTTAAGGCGCCCGGAATGTGCGGAGACAAACGGACAAACATCTCCCGTACCACGTCGCTGACCTTGACGGTAAAGAGGTTCGATTTTTCCACTTTGCACATAAACTTCCCCAAACGGACAAGAGGGGTGTTCTTGGGCGGCGTGGAGGCGTGACCGCCTGCCGAACGCGCGATAAACTTCACGTCCGCGCAGCCTTTTTCGCCCACGCCGATCATGGCAAACTTGCCTTTCGCGCCTGCGATCGGTTCGTCCACGATCATGCCGCCCTCGTCCAAAACGAGGTCGAAGCGGATACCGCGGCCAAGAAGCGCCGCCGCCACGCTTTGGCACCCCGACCCGTCCGTCTCTTCGTTGCAGGACGACTCAAAATAAATGTCTCTTTCGGGGACGAAACCGTCGCAAATCAACTCTTCCGCGCTTTGGAGCATGCAAAAAAGTCCGCCTTTGGTATCCAGCGTGCCTCTGCCCCATATTTTGCCGTCGTCGATTTCTCCGCCGAACGGCTCGTGCGACCACTTGCCCGTCCCTTCCACGACGTCGTGATGGTTCATAAAAAGAAAGGGATTTTTGTCGCTTTTACCTTTCCACTTCAATAAAAAAGTCCCGTCGAAGTCTTCAAGTTCGGTCGCGGCAAAAACGTTCGGAAAAAGTTTTTTGAGAATTTCCCGAAAGGCATAAAACTTGCTTTTGTCCCGTTCGCCGTATTCGGAGATCGTTTCGAATCTGACCATCTCGGACAGTTTTTCGGCGTACAGCATACTTTTTTCGTTTTCGTTCATTTTTTTTCACCTTCTCTTGTTTTTTACGCGCCCGTCACCCCAAACCTAGTACGACGGGCGCCCAAAACGTATTTTTTTACTCGTTGCTATTGAGCAGCAGGTAGACTTTCGTCCGTACCTCTTCTTTTCCTTCTTCCTGCGTTATCTGATCGCCGAGATACAGTATCGGCATATTGTTGACACCGCCTACAAGGAGACTGCCGTTCACTCGTTCGGCGGTGACAAGGCTGTTTTCCGTCACGCCGTTATGATAATATTCGCTCTCCCAGTCAGCTCTTTGCGCGATAACGCCGTAACGGGCGAGATACTCGGGCAGGAACGCAAGATCGGCGAATTTAGCCTTTCCGAGCGTGTACAGCCACGGCGTAGACAGGTCGCACCGATCGCAGGACAAGGATAGCAGCAGGATTTCCGTGACTTCTCCGATACCGGTCGTATAATCGGTATAGTAGCCCTCGATCGGACTGCTGCAAACGTTCGTTTTCAGCGGAATACTTCCGCGATACCTCGTCGGTTCTTTGACCGTGGCAAACGGCAACGCCGGCTCGTAGCAATAATACGCAAGGTATTCCAGTACGGGCGTGTCGTCGGTGATTTCTCCATCGTGATAATATGTGATTCCGTACGGTTTTAGATATTTGTCAATGTCGCCGAAGGTCTCGAATTTGTCGCTGTCCGGAATCAAACCGGTAAAGAACGAGCAGTCGATGTCTTCAAGCATAATTTCATTGCAGATCCCGAACGGCTCGGTCGCGTCTTTATAGCGGTCGAACGTCGTGTCTGCCGCCTGATCGCGTTCGATAAGGTAGTCGATCGCCGCGTGCAAATATTCAAACGCGTCGTGATATTCGCCCGTAAGCGCGGAAGAAACTTTTGCATTTTCGGGGACGGCGATCGGAACAAAGGTGCCGTTCGGCAAGAGGTACGCGAACTGTCCGTGCGGATAGGCATTGCTCCGGACGGCGGCGCACACGACGGCTTCTTCCTGCGCAATACCCTGTCCGTCTCTGCCCAAATAGATCTGATCGTCCACCCGGCGACCTTCGTCGAGGACATTGACGCAATAGGTAAAGTAGTACGCCGAAAGCGCAGCGATTCTTTTGCCGTCATAAGCGTATTCGGTCACTCTTCCCGAACGAATCAGATCGAGAATCGAAATCTCTTGGTCGGTATAGCCGTCCTCGTCCTCCACGTACCACGAGAGAGTCTCGATAAAGTATCCGCGCAGAATGTCGCTTACCGTCATTTCGCCGTTCTTGAACGCGCCGAAGTAGTCAAACCCGCCGTCTTGGATCGAAAGTCCGAAAGCAAATTCCATCATTTGTTTATTGATATCCCCTATCGTCGTTTGGTCGCCGTAGAGGAAGTAAACGGGATAGTCGGCATCCCCGCTCGTCGGACGGTAGGTAAAAGTGCCGTTCGTTACCAATCCCTGTTCGGGGAGAGAAACCAGTTCTTCATACCGATACGGTCCGACTTGCCACCGTTTATGCAGATATTCGTGCGCCGCCTCTTCGATATAACCGCACTTGTCGCACACCGTATAATCGATTTCGCCGTCCGTTCTTTCCCACATCATATCGTGCAGGAACTTGACGAGGACGTAGCCGCAGCAGGTCGCGCTTTCATTGGTGCAAAGGGGTACGGGATAGTAGCCGTTACACATAGACAGATAGTCGGAGACGTCTTTGCCCTCGAACGTGCCGCACGACAAGTAGTCGCCGTCCCGATAGCCGCTGTTGAAGTACAGATAGCCCGTCGGCAAAACGGAAGCGAGGTCGCCATACGTCATCGATTCGTTGAACAGATACGAAACGTATACGATCTGTCCGCAGTCGAGACAACGCCGCGCAAGATAACTGTACGTCTTGCCGCCCACCGAGCGGACATCCCACAGGTATTCGTCGTCGAAGCGGTGCGGCGCGTATTCCACATACGAACCGCAGTTCTCTCCGTCGCAGGTGACGATGTGTTCGTCGCTGAAATATTTTTCGTCGCCGTCGCCCTCTACCGAATAGGAGAGTTTGTCGCCGTGTCCCTCGAATACGACGAGCACGCCCGCGCTGCCCACGCCGTCGCCACACGTCCATACCGCATAGACGACGCCGTTTTCGCCCGCGTATACGGGCGCCGAATCGCCCAGTGTAAGGGCTACTTGCCAAATAAAGCGACTGCTTGTCTCATAGTGCAATCCGTACGCCGAAAGCGCGTCGTTGAAGTCTGCGACTTCGGTATCGTGATCGACGGTCATAAGGTACGGCACAAACTCTCCGCAGTCGGCGCAGATATAGCCGTACACCGGCATGCCGCCCACCATTCTCGTCGTCCTTTCCGTCGGCGTGTGCGCGACTTCGGTCCGTTCGTGGCAGAACTCGCACACGACGCTGTGTACGTCTTCGTTCCTGTATTCGTACACGAAATTGTGCGTAAGATGAACCGCCGCGTATCCGACCGTCGTATCGGGCGCGCCGACAAGCGCGATCGGCAGCAGCAGATAGGTCTTGTCGCCGTGGACAAAGGAATTGAGCCCGTCCGCAACCGTCACGATATGGTCGCTCGGGTTTGCGTACGCCGAAGTCGCCACGACGTAGCCCGTGCCCGACAAAATACCGCCGTCGACATCGACAACGGTGTCTCCGTCGGCGCATTCTTTGTACAAAACATATTTGTGTCCGCACACGTCGCATACGCCGCACAAAATGTCCGCAAGGCGTTCCTGCCCCTGCGGCGCAACATTGCAGGTAAACAGGCATTCGCTCTCGGCGCGCAAGGTATGCGCTTCGCTTGCCGTCTCTTCGCCGCAGATAATGCAGTGCGAAACATGAGCTTCTTCGGTGGCGTCAACATAGTCGATGACGCTTTCGTGAATCAGTTTGACAAGGACGTACGCCGTATTGCTCGTTCCCGATTTCGTCTGTACCTGATAAATGTAGTATTCCTCGTCCTCGACGGTCATTTTCGACTGACTGTTCCAGTTGATCGCCGTCGTGCCGCTCATATTATAAACGGTGGTAAAGTATTGTTTGAGATCGTTCTTCGTCACTCCGTTTTTCAGATAAAGCACGACGTATTCGCTTGTCGCGCTCGTTTCGCACGTCGCGCAATAACCTTTCCACAAATATTTTCCGCTGACATACGTTCTCGTCGAAAGGGTAAACTTATGCGGCGTGACGTCGCCGTGAATAACGTAGCCGTTCTCCCAGGTCGTTTCGGTATAACTGTAATGGACGTCGCTGTTTACCACCGTTTCTTCCTCGGTAGGCTTGGTACAGTTGATAAGGATATAAACCTTTGTCGAAGAACCGGTTTTCTTCAATTCGATCGAATAGTAAGCCGTTCCGTCAAAAACGTCCGACGTTCCCGTCCCGACCGCCTCGTAGACGTACTGCGTCGCGGAAGTACTGCACGTATAACCGCTCGCCGCGATATAGGCGTTGATGTCGGACAGTTTTTCGGTTGCCCGCGCGGTATAGACGACGGGGATATACTGTCCGCATACTTCGCATTTTTGCGTCAGGAAGTACGCGTTCTGACCGCCGACTTCCTTTTGCAAGACGGAGAAGTCTTTTGCAAAGGTGTGCGCCTCTTCTTCCTCTTCGTAGTCGCACAATTCGCACGCGCGCTTATGCATGGACGTACGGGTGGTTTCGCCCGACAGTTCGGCATAGTAGGCGTGTTCGGTAAAGTCGCCTATGACGATATCCCAGTGGAGTTTTCCTTCGTCGGAGACGAAAATAACGTAGTCGTCTTCGTCGTCGGATACCGTTATTTGTTTGGCAAAAGCCGACTTCTTATACGAGACCGCTCTTTCTTGGCAGGAGCCGTCTTCGCTGACGACGGTATAGTTCGACTTGATATTATAGAAAGTCAGCGCTTTGAGTCCGTACCGATAATAGGTATCGGGCGCAAAGGTCGGCACGGTGTAGTAGATAAGCGATCCGTCGTAGACGTCGCCTGCGGGCAGATATTTGCCGCTCGACGCGTCGTAAATGCACAGTCCGTCTTTTTCCGCCGCCCACGTCCCGTCGTCGGGATCTTCGTCGAAAATCCTCGTCGTAAAGAAGTTTTTCACGCCGAGAGCGTTCATAGTAGTCGGATATACGTTCAGCCAGTCGCTCGGTTCTTCGGTCAAAAGGGTAAGATACTTCGTGCTTTCGACGGGGGTTTCCACCGTGCGGATATTGTAATAGGAGTATGCCCACAAGGAAGAATCGTTCTTTTCAAAGGTCTTTGTCCCAAGGTCGTAGGTGTAATAATCGGTATAAGACGTCGTCCAGTCGTCGGGGCACACGCTGACGGGCGTGAGAACCGCATAAGAACGCTCCGCGACGAAAATCATACCGTTATTTTGATAATAAACGTCGTTTATACCGATATAATAAGCGTTATATTGCGTCGCCCAGTCGGTCGGTTTGCCGACGGCTTCGGTCTTTTTGGCATAGGACAAGCCGTCGTCCCAGGTCGGGGAGGCGTTCTTTTTCAGTCCTCTTACGGTCGCGTCGTAGTAGTAATACGTCGCGTATTCGCTCGCCCAGTCGCCCGGTTTTGTTTGCAGCGTCTCGAAGGTCGCGTACGACGCGTCGCTCCGATACGTCCTGCCGTCGTTCTTTTCATAGACGTCGCCCGCGCCGACAAAATAGGTCGAGTAGTTCTTGTACCAGTCGTCCGGTCTCGTCTGTACCGTCTCCGCTTTGTAATACGTCCTCGGTTCCGTCCATACGGGCGCGACCGCACCGCTTACTTTTACGCCGGGCGCGACGTAATACGAAGTCCAATTCGTATTCCAGTCGTACGGCTCTTCTTCCAGCGGCGCGAAGTACCGCTTATCGTTTACGTTGTCGTACGTGACCGACGTGTATCTTTCCGGTTCGTACGCGACGAAAACGGCGTTTTCCGAGCTTGCGTCCAGTTCGATTGCGCCCGTCACGTCCACGTTCTCCGCCGAAGCGAACAAAGAGAGTCTGCCGTGCGAAACGATACCGTTCGTCAAAGTCAAAAAGCCGCCCGTATACAGTGAAAGCGCGCCGTCGGTCATGACCGTCGTCTGCTGTCCGCCGATAAACGTCCCGTACACGTCCGTTACCGAATGGGTGACGAATTCGCTTTCGCCCACGCTTTCAAACCGCCCGTTTGCGGCGATCGTAAACGTGCCTCTGCCACTGCTGATAAAGCATCCGCCGTTTGTTACCGTACCGCCGTCGCCGATCGTAAAGTCGCCGCCGTCGGTCACATTGCCGTCGCACACCATTTCGCCCGAAACCGTCATATCGACGCCGTCCGCGATCGAGAGAGTGCCTTGGACGTCTATCGTCCCTTCGTCCGTCCATTCGCCACCCGACAAAGTCAGTTTTGCCGCGGCGTCTACGACCGTCCGTCCGTAAGAATGCACCGACGTTGTTCCGCCGAGCGCGACGTTACCGTTTATATTCAGCACGCCGCCGTCGCAGATGACAAACGCAGAATCGGTCAGAGACGAAAGAGAGGTGAGCCCGATTTCGCCGGCAAGGTAAACCTTTGACGAATAGCCTTGCCTGCCGAAGCGGTTTTCCCGTCCGAACACAACGTCGCACTGCCTGCCGAAAATCATCGTGCCGCTCTGCTGATAGAACTGTCCGCGCGCGTCGAGCGTCCCCAAAAGGAGAAGATTTGCCGTCGCGTTAAAGTCGCTTCTTGCCGACAACACGCAAGCTTGCGGCACGGCGACGTTTTCGGTCAACGTCAACGCGCCCGTTATGACGATCGTCACGTCGAAAGGATCCAGCGTATAGTAGTCGCCGTACGCCGTGTCCCAGTCGGAGGGTTTTTCCACGGCGAACACGCCGTTATAATTATTACCGACTTTCTTTGCGTACGCTTTGCCGTACGGATCCCATGTCGGATCGGCGTTTTTCGTGTAGGTCGGCGCAAGCGCGGCGTTCAGCGATTCGTGATAGGTGCCGTATGCCGCCGTACCCACGACGGATTCCATACGGTACACGTTCTTGTTCGCGTCAAAAGCGGTATAAAGGTCGCGCATTCTCGCTTCGCCGTCTTCATAATAGGACAGTTCGGCAATCGCGCCCGTTACGGTCGGTGCGGTGGAGGAAACAAGAATCGCCCTCGTGCCCGTCTTGTCCGAAGAGTCGATCAGGATCGCGTCTCCGAGGGTGTTTTCGACGTACGTGCCGGCACCGCCGAATTGCACTTTTGTCGCTTTACCCGCCGTTTGCGCCCCCTCGCAAAGGACGATAGCGCCCTTTTGCGTACCGATTCCCGAAGCGCGTTCGGCTGCCGCGGAAACGCGCACGTGCGCGCCGATCGATACGCCGCCGCCGTACGCACTGATACCGCTGACGGTTCCGCCGACGACGGAAAGGGCTTTCGTCGAACTTGCGCCCGTCAGATTCAAAGAGACTTTGTCGTTGTCCGCGGCGCTTCCGATCCGGATCGCCGTCGTGGGAGACTCGAGCCTGCTTGCGTAAAACTCCGCCGTTACGCTCATCGCCGCGGTTTCGGTTTGGCTGTCGGTATACAAAGCGTAACCGCTTGTCGCCACAACGGTGACGTCCGTCGCCGTCAGACTGCCGCCGCCTACGTACATACCCGTCCCGAAGGTCGCGCGGCATTGTTTCAAAATAGTCTGCCCCGACGTGGACAGGAACGCCCATGCGCCGACAAACGCCGTCTTGGCGTTCTCGCTGTCGCCGTTTATATAGAGGTTCGCAGTAGGCTTTACCTCAAAGAGGTATCTTTCGTCCGTCGCCGTCCCTTTGGACTGGTCGAAGATCGTGACTTTCGTCCCGAAAGTCGCTTGGTCGTTTATCTTTGCCGTCGATTCCGCGGACACGCTCACAAAAGCCGTCTCCGAAGAAGTCGCCGCCGTCTTTGCCGTTCCGCCGCCGCCGAGCGTGAGCGTACTCTTTTCCGTCACGTTAAAGATAGGCGTATTTGCCGTTTCTACGTCAAATTCGACGGTTTTTCCGTTAAAATCGATAATCAACGAGCGGGTGACCGTTATGCCGACGGCAGAACAGTTTCTGCGCACGACGACCGTTTCGTTCTGCACCGAATCCGCCACCGCGAGGTTGATCGTCTTATAATACGAAGTCAGATTCCCCGTCCGTTCGATACGGGCGTCCGCCGAAATCTTCGTATCGTCGCCGTTCGCCTTTTTGTCGAGAATAGCGCGCGCGTTGACGATCAGGTTACCCGCGACCGTCATTTTTCCTTTCAGATTATAATCGGCTGTCAACGTCGTGCCCGCCTGCACGGTAAAGAGTATGCGGGAGAAGTCCTCGTCCATCTCGGTAAGCGTCCGCGCCGCACCCTGTAACAAAACGAAGTGCATCTGCGTGGACAGAGAAGTCAGCGCCGAAGCCGAACTCGCCGTCACCGCCATAGACGCGCCGTCGTCGAGCGCGATACCCTGCGTGCCGCCGTCGGTATTGATATAGGTATACGCCCCGGCGGTAAACGTTCCGCCCGAAAGCACCGTAATCAGCGCGCTTGCCGTAAGGTAAACGTTGCCGAGTGCCGAAGAATCGACGGTCAGACCGCCTTCGACGACGATCGAACCGCGGTTCTCTACCCTTTGTTTCAGACGGAGAGTATCGCCGTCCGTAACCGTCAGCGTGACGCCTTCGCGGATCGAAACGACCGTCTTTGCGGTGTCTATATCGATCGTACCGATATGTCCGCCCGTCTCTGCGTCGCAATAAAACTCGATCGCGCTGTACGCCGTAGCCGAATCGCTCTTCGCGTAGTACTCCGCCATGTCGGCGACCGCGCCCGTCAGCATGTGAGAATTGAGATTGATTACGCCGCCCGTCTCTTTTTCGACCGCGCCGTATACGGTCATGTCGGCGTTAAAGTTGAGCGTTCCGCGCACCGTCATCGTGACGCCCCGCTCGATTTGCATTTTTGTCGTGGCGACCGTCACGGTCGCGCCTTGCGGCACCGCGCAGTCGTATTTGTCCGTCGTCTCGTTCAGACTGAACACAAAACTGCCCGTCGCGACGGAAAAAGGCATCGTGCTGTTGGTAAGGTCAAACGACGCCAGGCGCAAAGTCTGATAAGTCTTGGCAAAAAACGCCGACGCGCCGATCGAAATTACTTTCGTGCCGTCCCCGACGGAAACGGCTTGCAGGGAAGACGAAGCCGCCGCGTTAAAGGCGTTCGCTTCGATCGTCAGACCGTTCAGCGTGGGATAAGACAGGCTCGCAAGCGACGTAGCGTAAAAGGCGTACATGCCGACGGTCAGGTCGCTTTCGTCGCCGAGCGAGGAGAAGTCGGCGGTTTTCAGCGCGCTCATATTATAGAAAAGATAATCGGGTACGCGTCTGACGTTTGCGCCGAACGTGACGGTCGCGTTGCTACCCGACAAATAGAAGTACTCGCCGCCGTTCGTCGTGCCGAGGACGTTTTCGGCGTTGTACGCTATCGCGTTCAGTTTGCCCATCCTGCCGAACGCGGCGTTCCCGATCGAAGAGACGTTTTTCCCGATCGTCAGTTCGGTTACGCAGTTCGCGCCCATAAGGAAGTTCGCCGGTATCGCCGTGACTTCGTCCGTGACAAGGACGGTCACCGATTCGTCGTAATCTCCGCCGTCCTTGACAAAAACGGAGGACGGGAAAACGGCGCTCGGAGCGGTCGCGTTATAGACGATTTCCGCAAGGTTTCTGCCGAAAGCGAAAGCCGACGCGCCGACGGTGTATGCGCCGACGGCATTGAAGACGACTTTTGTATAAGAATAGCACTCGAAGAAAGCCTTTTCGCCGATCGAAGTCAGACTGTCGGGCATCACGAGAGCCGCTTCCGTCGTTCCGACGGGCGCAAAACGGACGACGCCGCTGTGCTTGCCGCCTGCCGTGGCAAACGCCGACGCGCCGATCGAAGAAAGGTTCGATTCTCCCTCTCCGTTTGCGTAATAATAAACCGATTCCAGGTTCTGCGTCCCGGCAAAAGCCGCCGAGGCTATCGATACGATCGACTGCGGCAAGGTAACTTCGCCGAGGGAAACGCAACCGTAGAAACACTGCTGCGGCAGTATGGTCATCACCGAATCATCGGCAAAGGACACCGTGGACAGTTTATTACAATTATAGAAAGTTTTGTTCGCCAAAGAAGTAATACGCTTCGGCAAAACAATCGACTGCAAGCCGCTGAATCCGAACGCGCCTTCGCCGATGGTCAGCACCTTGGCGCTTTCTTCGATATCGACGGCGACAAGGTAGCGACCGTTGCCGCTCACTTCGTACGAAGACGCGTTTCCGAACAGCGTCGAAGAAAGCACCGTGGCGTTTTCGCCGACGTGCAAGGTCACGCCCGAGATATAATACGTCCCGTAGTTTTCTTCCCACATCAAAGCCGAAGGCGTCCTCTTGACGAATTGTTTTTCGCGGACGTAGGTGCGCCCGATTTGCCACTCGGAAGAGGCGTTTTGCACATATTTTTCGACAAAATACGTCCCGAAAACGTCATCCCAGTCGTCGGGACGGGACAAAACGAGTTCATAGTGCGGCGCGCGGAAGAATCGCTTGGACGCGGTATCGCCGCCGTCGAAAGGAAGATATGCGGTTTGATAATACCGCCCGTACCCGGTCACCCAGTCGTCGGGACGGGACGAAAGGAGAACGTACCCGTCGGCAAACGCGTAGTACTCGTTGATACGCTCGTCCCACAGAGGCGACACGCCACCCGTCGTCCGATTCTCCCGATAGTACGAGGCGTACCCGGTCGCCCAGTCGTCAGGTTGCGTTTCGGTCAGGATATACCGTACGCCGTCGAACGAATAAACCGCGTTCTTCGTCCACACCGAAGAGGTGTTCAGAACGTACCCTTTCGTGATATACGTCGCGTACGCCGTCTCCCAGTCGGACGGTTTTTCGGTCAGTCTTTGGAGCGAACCCGAGGCATAATAGACGTTTTCGCGCCATACGGAAGACGTGTTCGGCGTGTAGCCGAGATAATAGTCAAAATAGTTTTCGTCCGTCGTTTCGGTGTACGAAACATAGCGATAAATCGCGCCGTCCTTCCATACGGAAGAAAGGTTTTGTTCGTACTCGCCGTCAAGGCGGTACCGATAAGTATCGTACAGTCGGTCGAAGTCGGCGGGTTTGTTGCCGCCGTCCGCCACCGTCGTCGCAAAGGCGTTCGGATTTTCGTAGTACTGATACGCCGCCGTATCGAGCAACTTCGAGCGGTTGAGGACGAATCCTTTGCTCGCGCTGCCCGAATTATAGAAGATCGCGTTGCCCGTTGCCGACAATTGCAAAGAAGTGTAAGCGGAAACGCAGTCGAAATAGACGTTTTCGAGGGTGGAGATATCGGCAAACGCCTGTTCGCCGACCGAGCGGAGATAGGAGGGCAGAACGACGGTGGTCAGCGCGGTCGCGGCAAAGGCTTTTTTGCCGATTTCGGTCAGAGTCGTCAGTCCGTTATCGTATCGGTTGTTTTCGTCAAAGACGGGATAAACGATGTCCGTCAGTGCCGAACACCCGTAAAAAGCGTTTTCGCCGATTCTTTCTATCCCGTTATTCAAAGCGACCGTCGCAAGGTTCGGGCAGTTTTCAAACGCCCCTTTCTCGACGGAAACGACCGTGGAAGGAATCATCAAAGCGAACACCTTGTCGTTGCCGGCAAAGTTATACACCCGATCGGTCAACTCGCCGTACACCGTTTCACTGCGGACAAAGCCGTAGCGGACGACGGGCGCTTCGCGGTAGCGGTCGGGTACGGTCAGGGACGGGAACTGCCTGTCGTACGTCTCGGGAAATTCGCTTTCGATATAGGGATTAAACGCGACGGCGTAGTCTTCCTCCTGCGTGGTGATGACCTCTTCAAAAAGGAACAGGTCGATGAGCGCGCCGTAGAAGACGGCGTTCCGATCCGCCTGCGTGTGTCTGTACATGGTATAGGCGTACGGTTCCGCCATGGCTTCTTCCGTCCCCTCGGCAAACCAGCCGGCAAGCAGAACGGAATCTGCCGTTCCCGCGCCGATCGAAGCGATCCTGCCCGACGAAACGAGTATCGTTTTCAGTTCTTCCGCCGTCAAAAAGTATTCCATGCCGATCTTGTCGCTGTCATAGCGCACGCGGAACTTCGGCAGAAGTTCGTCTTCCATACCGACGGGGATATCGCTCGCCGTCACAGTAATCACGCCGTTTTCCGCGTCGTATCCGGGCAAAGCGATCCGCCCGATATCGGAGATTCCGGTATAAATATCGTACGAAATGTCGTATTCGATATAGCCGAGCAGAACGACGACGAAGACGTCTTGCGTCATGGCTTCGGAAAGGTACTCTTCGACTTCATAGCCGAAGTCGCCTGTCAGTTCGGGCAAAAATTCCGCCGCCGGTTCGTCCGCCGCATAGTCTGACGGATTAAACCGTCTGTGGTCGTTATGGGCATAATAAACGGTGATTTTTTCGATTCTTTTTCCTCTGTCCGATTCCAGAAGCAAATCGTCTATGTCGATTGCAAAGCACAGGCGGTCGTTATAATCGAAAGACACTTTTTCGGGAGAATCGACGTATCCGTCAAAGACTTCTCCGTCGGCGTACGCGCCTGCCCGGATCGAACCGGTGGAAGACATCGTGACGTAACCGTCCTCTTCGTCAAGGAGACTGACGACCGTCGCCGCATAGGTCTTGACGCCGAAGTCCGCCGAGACGACCATGCGCGCCGTGAGGCGCAGACGGAGGGTATAGACGTACTCGTTACGCGCGCCGACCGCACGCCGTATCGAATAGACGAAAGGAGTAGACGAAATGATAAAATAGGACGAATGGGCGTATTCCCAGTCGGCGGGGCGCGCCGACATCGGCGCGGTCTGCACAAAAGTGCGATACGCCACGCCGTTTGCTTTCGCTTCGTCCCAGTCGGCAATGTCGTTTTCGATATAGTCGACGCGGTAATAAGACAGGTATTCGTCGTCCCAGTCGAGCGGTTTCGCCGGCAGAACGGAATAGTTTACGCCGTCATAGGACGCGTATTTTTTGCCGCTCTCCCATACGGGCGAAGCGTTGCGGACGTATTGATAGACAAAATAGTTCGGATACGCCGTTTCCCAGTCGGTCGGCTTGGTATCCAAAGCGGTATATATCGCCGTCGCATACGAATAGCCTGCCACCCAGTCCGTTCCGCTCGGGCGGTACGAACGTAGTTCGTAATTGCGGCCGTCCGTCGGTTCGCGCACCGAAACATAGCGCAGATAGGCGTACGAATAGGACGGAGTCCAGATCGAATCGGTCGCCGGAATACGCGTGTATTCCTCCCCGTCGCTCTTGCGGTAGACGTAGGCGATATAGTTGGAGTCGAAGTCGCTCGGTTTGGTCGAAATCGGCACATATTCGGCATACGCGTACGCCGTCTCGTACAGTCCGTTTTTCTCCGATGCTCCGTCGACCTGCAAATTCCAACCGACAAAAGTATGCCCCTTGGGCGTGACGTACGAATACGTCAGTTCGGTATAGTAGTCGTAGCGGTTGCCTTCGGCTGCCGAAGTCGCGTTTTCGAGGGTGACTTTTACGCCGTCTTTGTCGTATTCGTCCTCAAACCGCTTGTCCTCGTTGGAGATCGGCAGCAGTCCCGTTTCAAACATTTTTAATTTCAACGTCGTAAACGCGACCACGTTGCTGTCGGGCATCGTCGGCATCGAAGTAAAGGTCGCCGCGTCGTTTTCTTTCCGATAAACCCAGTTTGTGAACGTGTAGAAGCAGTTGTCGAGGAGTCTCGTCCCCGCCTTATTGGGATCGACTGCATAAGAAAGGTTTTCTATTTGCACCGAATCGCCGTAATAAAGGGACGCCGCCTGTTTGTAATAGGCGTATTCCTGCCCGTCCGCGACGTACGGAGCGCGACCGTTTTTGCCGAGGTCGAGGCCGTCTTTGCCGACGAGTTTTTCGCTCGTCGCGTCGTTTTCCTTATCCATACGGACGTACAGTTCGATCGTATAGACGTTTCGCGTCGTCAGATACGAATAGGTCGTGGACTGACCGCTCAAAAACGTGAACGTAATATAGTGGTGATACAAAGACTCTTTTTCGACTTCGGGCTCCGCCGTCATCACCGTGTATTCGCCGGCGATGTAGACGCTGTAATTGACGTTGCGGAAACTGTATCCGACAGCCATACTTACGTCGGTAAGGACGACCGAGCCGTAGGGGATACTGATCCCGGCGTCGGTGGCGACGTAGTTACTTGGATCCTTGCCGTTGACCGACACGATAGACAGTTCTGTCAGGCCGTCGGAGCCGGCGACCGTCTTTAACGTGTAATTGCGGATCGAAATCGTCCCTGTCGCCGTCACGTCCTTGGACGGCATCGAGAAGAAGTCGCACGTTTCGCCGCTGCCGTACGAAAAGTTGACCGTCCAGTCGTTCTGCGCTACGTTGCCGTTTTGCCACGTCCAATAACTGACGGGCGCGCCGTTGAACATCTGTTTGGAATACTTCACGTTCATCGCGGCGGCGGTCGGAGCCGAGGCCATCGTCAAGCCCGTTTCTCCGTAGGTGTGGCTCTCCGTCTTGGTCAGGACCATATCGGGTTTGCCGATCAGTTCTTTGTCCGCAGGGTTGGACGGGCTCGTGATCGTCGTTATTTTTTCGACCGTCGTTCGGTCGGAATAGGGATAAAACAACAAATATTTCCCCGTGTCTCCGTTTTGGCTCCGCACGGGGATTTTGTAATAACCGATCGGCGAAAGCACGCCGGCTTCGTCGGCGACCGGCACCGAAACGGCGGTCAGATACGCCGCGTTCAGTCCTTCTCCGTCGTCGTAATCGCCCGAAACCACGTAATCGAGACCGTAGTACGCCATCAGCGCGTTCGCTTCGCCGTAGGTCAGCGTCGTATTCGTCAGCGCGTACAGTACATAATAGTAGTACGTCGTCGTCTCTTCCAGTTCAAACCCGTCCGTCGGCGTATATCCCGACATAAAGCGTTCGTCGCCCGTCACGTTCTCGCCGTCGTAGGACAGACGAATCTGATAGACGAGTTTGTATGCGCGCGCTTCAAAATTGACTTTAATGCTCTTATCTTCGTCGTTTGCCGAATTGCCGGTGACAAAATAACTGAAATAATACACGATCGTGTCGTCGCCGTACGCCATCGGCTCGTCCGTTTTTTGCAGAATACAATTCGGATCCGAGAGATTAAATTCCTTATTTTCGCCGTACGTCCAGTTGGAGAACTGATACCCCTGCCGCGCCGTAACGTACACGTTGACCGTCGTGCCATAGTCGTACGAGCCGCTCGAACCGCCTTTCGGAGAACCGATACGCGCGTAGCCGTATCTTTCGTCATAGAACAGACGTATGGTAAACCGCTCGGGCGAATACGTCCCGATCAGCGTGATTTTTTCTCCCTCCCCGAGTTTGGGCATCGTCGAAGGGATCCTGCCGCCCGTGGACATCTGCCAGCCGTCGAAGTTATAGTGCGCGAGTTCGGGCACCGAGCCGAGCGCGGTCGAAAGGGGATCGTTATAGTGCATCACGACGTCGCACTTGTAGACGCCGTCCCCACCCGACGTGAAAACATACCCCGCCTTTTGCGTCGTTTCGAGCGCGGCGGCAGCTTCCGTCTCCGTCAAAAACGACAAGTCGAGTTCGTATGTAAGAATATAATCGGTCTGACGGAAAACGGCGGACACGTTACAACCGCCGGCAATCGGCACGCCCATTTTTTTCAGATCGTTCGGCGTCAGGGTTTTTGCTTCCTCCGACGCAAGGACCGAGATAAGATAGGTCGCCGTCGTCACGTAGTAGTCGCCGTATTTGTCCGCCCAGTCGGACGGTTCGTCCTGCAAAAGCGTCACGTCTCCGATCCGGTAAAAAACGCCGGGCACAAAAGCCGCGTCTTCGTTCGGGCGGTAGCGGTCGTCGTCCTTTGTGTAATAGAACGCGTATTCCGTCTCCCACCGAACGGGTTGTTCTTCCAAAAGAACAAACGTCGCCGTATATTTGTCGCCGTCGTCAAAGTCCCGCGACAAGTTGGGCACAAAGAATGTCGATTTTTTCACAACGCCGTCGTTTTCGTACATTGCGTACCGAACGTTTCCGTCCGAAACGACTATGCCGAATTCGCCTTCGTCGCTTTCGATAAAGGAGTAAGAAACGCCGTTTTTCTCGATCGCCCAGTGATCAAAGGCTTTGCCCGTCGGGACAAGGGCGGTCAGATTCAGCCCGTCGTCTCCCTCGTAGTAGCCCGTCCCCGTGCCGCCCGAGACGTAAAAACTGTACGCCTCTTTGTATTTTGCCGTATAGGTATGCACTTCGTCGCTCTTCATATCGGTCAGCACGACCGTCAGATAGGACGCCGCGCCGTTTACGTAGTACGCCGCGCCGGCGGCGTCTTTGTCCCGTCCCTCTTCGTCCGTCCAGCCGATACACTCGTGGTCGGCGACGGTGGCGGCGGTGTATGTAAACACCCCGTCTTCGATATAGCAGACGGCTCTGTCCACTTCGGAAATCTCTTCCCCGATTTGAGTACAGACGATCATCGTAACCGTCTTGTTTTTCTCAAACTGCGCGTACAGGCGACGATATACGCCGTCGAACGGCTCTTTCGACGCGCCCTTGTTATCGGTATACGCGACGTCGTTTTCGTCATACCACCCGACGAACGACCAGTGCGGCAGGACGGGAACGGGCAAAACGTACATGTAGCCGGTAAGCAGCGTCGTCTCCATCGACTTCGCGATCGTCTTGTCCCCGACAGAGTCGGACGGAAGCCGCTCTTCCGCCGTGTTTCTCGAAGCCGCCGATACGATACGGGGCGACGGCAGAGAACAAACCTCTCCGCCGTACCCGTCCTCGCCGAAAACGCGGACGCGCACGTACATGTTCAGATCGTCTCCCGTCAGCGTCAAAGTCTCCTCTTTCGCCTCTTTTCCCCCGACGAAAACGGGTTCGTATTCCCCGTCTTCACTGTCCGACCGCTCCCACAAATAGGAGAAGTTAGAACTGTTGCCCGTCAGCGGTTTCAGATTGACGCGCAGCGTATCGCCGACGGCAAAAATACCCACGATCTCGGGCGTGCCGCCGATATGCCAGACGCTCCCGGCGTTGTCTTTGCGGTTGGTCTCCTTGACGATCTTGACCGTGGACGAAACGGAAATATTCCCTTCCCCGCCCGAAAGGTACAGCGAGCCCGTCCCGGCATAAACGGCTCTGAACACGCTGTTCTCGGCGACCGTATACAAAAAGTCCTTTTCGTACGTCCATACTTCGTTGTTCCTCTTCCAGCAAACGAAAGTCTTGTCCGCGACCTCGTCGGCTTTGACGGCGATCGAGGCGTCCTTGTCGTACGTTTCGATCGTAGAAGAAAACCCGTTATGAACGGCTACGGTAAACGTCTTTGACTCCGAAACAGGCTCGTCCGTCCCGCTTTGCGTATGCGTGCCGCTTTGGTCCGGCGTACCCGCCGTTTGTTCGTCGTTGCAGGCAATAAGGGACAAAATCAAAAACAAACACAGAATTACCGTCGTCAGAAAGCGAATCGTCTTTTTGTTTTTCATAGCAGCCAAGAAACCTCCGGATACTTTTTGCTTTTATGTCATGCGCGCGCAGATTTGCGCGCAGGTGCGCAAAAATATTTATTATATTATAAACGTTATTATTTTTTTGTCAATACCGCATTTCTTCGTCGCCGCACCGAAAAAGTGCCGTACATAATCACTTTTCCGAACGAAATGCGCATACATAATCACTTTTTGGCGATTATTTTTTTCGGGAGGAATCTCTTTTTTTGCGGATAGGTTTACGGGCGCCCGTATGGGAGTACTATAAAAAGAATATAATATGCAAAAGTATTCCTTTTATTTGTTGCCGAAACGCTTGCTTTCGGGCGGCGTTTGTTGTATAATCTTATGAGATATTGCCTCGAAAAGGGCGTATCGCAAAAAATCAATCAAAAATCCGCTGAATCAAAGGAGATATTCATTGATGAAAAAGAAAGGTTTATTTGTTACTCTGCTTTTACTGGTCGCGATCGTCGCGTCGATAGCTTTGACCGGTTGCTCGCTCGTCGAGCTGAACGAAGAACGGCAGGCAAACCGCATAATAGCGACCGTCTCGGACACGATCGGGATCACGAACGAAAAGGCGAAAGCCGCTCTTGACGAACTCGGGATTTCCGACTACACCGTCACGATCGACATCACCCGTCGCGAACTTTTGTCCAACGCCAACTACACCATAAACTACTATTCGCAGTTGTATTCGGCGTACGGCATGCAATACAGTTACGAACTCGACGACGTGCTCGACGACACGCTCGAAGCGATGCTTTCCGAAAAATACTACATCATCCGCGGCATCGAGAACCTGCTCAACAACGCCGATTCCGACCGTCTTTCGTGCATGTATATGGTCTGCGAAAAGGACGAATACCTCGCCAAGTTCGGTCACAAAATCACGACCGAGGGCGTGCTGACGCTTTCGGAATGGTACAATTCTTTCTCGACCGTCAATAAGTCGCTCCAATCGATGCTCGACGGCTACGTCAAGAACGAGCAGACGGACACCCGTAACGAAGAAATCAGCGACGCCGACGACAAGATCTCCGAAGCGTACGAAAAAGGCTACTTCTTCTCCTCCGTCGCCGTAGCGCGCAAGAACGACGAAGGCAAGTTTGAAAAAGGTCTTTATCAAGACAGTTTTATCGTCGTTCCGTCTTCCGACAGCGAAACCGCGACGAAAGAAATCGATTATAATAAAGTTTACGCCGAAATCACTCTGACCAAATCGGGCGAAGAAGATATTGTCGTTTATCGTCCCGTTTCCGACACCAACCTGACTTTGTCCGCGGTCGAAGACGCCGACTTTATCGGAAAATACGTCTCGACCAAAGAGGCGAAAGTCTCCTATATCGGCAGAGTTTTCGCCGAAAAGACGGAAGAAAACGACAAAGGCTACGAAATGGAAGAGAAAACATCCGACGCGGTCGAATACAAAGCGGTCACCGCCCGTTCGGCTTATTCCGAACCCGAAGAAGAAGAAAAGGACTATCTGCAAGTAAGTCTGTACCGCTATGCAAGCAAACAAACCTGGGACGCGTTCAAAGCGACCTTTGACGCGAAAGAAAACGATTTTGTCAAAACCGAAACATTTGACGCCTACGTCGAAACGATCAGAACGGCGAACGCCGAAACGAAGAACATTGACGAAATCTGCGACAACATGTTCGACGCACTGAAATCTTTGTACGGCAAAGCGTTCGACACCGTTTATAACGGCACCGACGCGGCGAGCAAGGAAGGTTATCGTCAATTAAGAAGCACCCTTTCTTCGGCGAACATCGGCTACAAGGACGGCAAGTCGGACGAAGAAGACAAATACTATCACGGGCTTATCTCCTACTATGACGAACAGTTTATGAGTAACGTCCTCTCCGCCGTCAAATTCGAACTCGGCGAAAAGGTTCAGATCCTCAACGGCAATATCTCCGCCATGTACAAAGCGAAAGTTTTGCAAGACAAAGTCAAGTACGAAAACAAAGGTCTCGAAGCGCAGGTGACCGAGTTCTTCAAAGACAGCGACAAAGCGATAAGCGACCTTACCGGCATTTATTACGTCCCCGTCGAAGCCTTGCAGACGACCTTTACCGTCGATCCGAAGAACAAGTCCTACGCACCGCTGTTTACCTTTGACGGCGAGGGCAACGTAGAAACCTACAACGAAACCTACGTCACCAAGAACGGCGACGACTACGAAATGAAATACATCTATGACAACGGCGACGGCACGTACACGATCAACGCGTTCTTCGTCGGACACATCCTATTCAGTTTCGACAACAGCGAAGACATCTCGTCCTATCTCGTAGGCGACGGCACGACGACGGCTATCGACATCTATAACCTTACCGACATGCCGTACGAAAAACAACTCAACGCGTTCCGTCTCCTTGTCGACTACCTGAAAACCAACCGTCAGAACCTCTCCTACACCGAAGAGGGCGGCGACGCGCTCGAAGACGTCTTCGCAGTTGACGAAGAAGGTAATCTTATCATGGAAAACGTCGAAGACGTAATCACAGCGATTAACGCGGAACTTGTCGGAAAGGATTACGAAACGGTGTTGAAAGGTTTCCTTGACTACATGAAACAGTACAACGACGACAGCGGCGCGATCAACGGTTCGGGCTATCTTATCGCCGACGTTGACACCGGATTTATGCAAGACTTTACCGAAACGGCTCGCGCGCTTTATTACGGAATGCTCAACGACGGCGTCGCTCCGAACGCTTATGAAAGCGCAACGGAAGACATGTTCAAAAGAGCCTACACGGTGTACGGCATGCACTACGAATTCGTCGCTTTTGCGCCTTTGTACAGAGTACAACTCGAAGAAGTGGAAGAGGGCGTCTTTGCGCTCAAACAGGACGCGAAACTGAATCTTGACGGCGACACGCACTACGACGAAATCGGAAAAGATCTCCGCAGCGACGCTATCGCGAACGCCTACAACGAATGGAAAGCCGACTTCACCGAAGAAAAGATCAAGGAAAAATCCACGACCGATCAAAAGGCGTATGACAAACTCGTCAAGGAACTGACCGAAAAGAAATAAGAAAAAATGACGTTTGATATCGAACTCGTCGGCAAGGTCGGGAGCATGGCTTTGGTCAATCCCGATCACGACGACATAGACTACAATATTATCGCGCGTATCAGCCGTTCTCTCCGTCCCGGTATGATTTGGGTAACGAGCGGCGCGGCGGAAATCGGGCGACTCGACTACATCAAGCGGACCGGCAAAGAACTCGAAGGCAACCCCGAAGAGGTCAAAGCCGACTACTCGGCGCAAGGGCAAAGCGTGCTGATGACGCAGTACAGACAGTTTTCGGACAGCCGCTACAACCTGCGACAGATTCTGGTCGAACACGTCCACTTCAACGACGACGCCAAGAGAGAGCACCTAAAACGGTTTTTCCTGCGTTGTCCTATGCAAAGCGCGATCCCGATCGTCAATTATAACGATCCGATCAACGAAGAAGAAATCCGCAAATTGGAGATACGCTCTCTGCGCCTGTCGCGCGGCAAAGCGGTCGAATGCGTCGATAACGACGAAACGGCAAGTCAGATAGCCTGTCTCGTCAAGCCGAAAAACCTGTTGATTATGACGGGCGTGGACGGCATTTATCGCGACAAAAACGACAAAAACACGCTGATAGAAGAGATTTGCGGCAAGGACGTCTACGAGACGATCGAAGCGGTCGAATACTATCAGAACTTTTGCGACGGCGCAAGCCGCACGGGCGCGCACGGAGCGCGTGCAAAACTCGAATACGTCAAAGAGCCGGTCAAAAACGGCACGACAGTCTTCATCGCAAACAGCAAGTACCGTATCGACGATATCATAAACGGGACTGTCCCGAGAACAAAAATCTTTATCCGATAAAAAGAACGGATAAATTGGCGACGCAAAAAACAACGCACACGGCTGAAAAAAATCTTTTTTTGACAGCCGTTTTTTTATCAACGGAGGAGGCTTTATGAAACCGACGATCAAACCGTACGCGGGAAAACTCGGCGTCGCCGTCAGTGGCGGCATGGACAGCATGGTCCTTTTTCACCTGCTCCGCGCGGTGCAAAAAGACCTCGTCGTCATCAATATCGAACACGGCATACGGGGAGAGGAATCGCTCTCCGACAGCGAATTCGTCTCAACCTACTGCGCCCTTTGCGGTGTGGAGTGTATGCGTTTTTCGGTCGATACCCTACACAATATGAAACAGGGCGAAAGCGTCGAACTTGCCGCGAGGCGGCTCCGCTACGAGGTCTTCGACCGTCTGCTCGCCGAAAAAAAGGTGGACGCAATCGCACTTGCCCACCACGCCGACGACAACGCGGAGACGATACTTATGCGCATTTTTCGCGGCACGGGCATACGGGGGCTTGTCGGCATGGGCGAGCGGAAAGGGTATATCCGCCCCCTTATCGGCACGCCGCACAAGGCAATCGAAGAATACGCCGAAAAATACGGCGTACCCTACGTCACCGACAGCACCAACCTGACCGACGAATGCACGCGCAACTACATACGACACGAGATTTTGCCACGGATAAAGGTCGCCTATCCGAGCGTAACAGAGGCATTTACGAGGCTTTCGGACAACGCGGCGGAAGTGGACGAATACCTGTCCTCCTGCGCCCCCGACGCCGAAAAAACCGACTTCGGATACGTCGTGAAAAGCTGCTTTGACCGTCCGAAAATTTTGCAAAAATACGCGCTCAAACGCTTCTTTGAATCGATCGGCGTCTTTCAGGACGTCGAAAAATCGCACTACGACGCCGTGACGGGCTTGGATAAAAAGCCGAACAACACCGTCACGGGACTGCCCTTCGGCTACCGCATGCTACGCCTCGGCAAAGACCTGTATCTGACCGACGAAAATGCGGAGACCTTTGAAAAAACGTCGTTCTCCCCCGACCGCGCATACGTCTTCTGCGGCAAAAAATACACCTTCGAAACAGGCGAAGGCGTCAAAAAAGGCGCGACCATATGCGCCGAAAAAATACCCGAAAACGCCGTCGTGCGCCAAAGAAAAGACGGCGACGTATTTTGCCGCGTCAACGGGAAAAACAAACTTCTCAGCGACTTTCTCAACGAGAAAAAACTAACTGCCTTTGAAAAAGAACGCCTGCTCGTCCTCGCTTCGGACTCGGTCGTTCTTGCCGTACTCGGCATAGAAACAGCCGATCTCGTCAAAGCGGAAACGGGCAAAAAAACATATCACATTATTACGGAAAGAGTATGACAAAACTATTTGTTTCGGAGCCCATACGACGATTTGCCGAGCGCTTTCCGGTGCCGCTATACATTGTGGGCGGATACGTCCGCGACGGCTTGGACGGCATCGCCAGCGACGACGTCGATATTACGTCGAGCCTTTCCGTAAGCGAAGTGGAAGCCCTGGTAGGAGAAGACTTTTTTATCGACCTTATTAAAAAAGACACAGGCACGGTATGTATCCGTCACGGGGACGAGATATGGCAATATACCGCGTTCCGCAAAGACGTATACGGCAAAGGGCATACGCCTGTCGAGACGATACCGGCAAGCATGGAAGAGGACGCTTTTCGTCGTGACTTCAAAGCGAACGCCGTCTATTACGACATCAAAAAAGACGAGATATGCGACCTTGTCGGCGGCGTTACGGACATCGAAAACAAAGTTTTATCTGCCACCCGCCCACCCGAAGAGGTTTTCGGCGAGGACGGACTGCGGCTGATGCGCCTTGCCAGAATAGCCGCCGAAACGGGCTACGAACCCGACGAAGAGGCAATGGACGCGGCGAAGAAAAACGCCTTTCGCATCGACGAAATCGCGCCCGATAGGATTCGCGTCGAGTTGGGAAAAATTTTGCACGCAGACAAAAAAAGAGGACTTTTCGGCGCGCCTTCGCGCGGTCTGAACATTCTGCAACAAACGGGCGTTCTGGAACGGATTTTGCCGGAAATAAGCAAGGGCGACGGCATGCCGCAGCGAAGCGACTATCACAAGTTCGACGTATTCGGGCACACCCTTACCACCGTCGATTATGCCGACGATTCGGTACGCACCGCCGCGTTTTTTCACGACATAGGCAAGCCGTTCGTTTACGAAAAGCGGGGAAACTTTTACGGACATGACGTCGAGGGCGAAAGCCTGTGCGAAGCGGTAATGACGCGGCTACGCTACTCCAAAAGCGAAATTCTGACGACAAAACGTCTGGTACGGTGGCATATGCTTGACATGAGCGGCGATATGCGAGAAAATAAGATAAGACTGTTTGTACAGCAGAACGCCGACATCATCGATCGGCTGTGCCTGCTTAAACGCGCCGACGCATGCGGATGCGGCTACTCCTTTTCGGGCGAATCCGCTTCTGCCGACCGTTTGCAAAAGACGCTTTTCGAGATGAAAAGAGAGGGCGTGCCGTTTTCGGTCAAAGACTTGCTCGTTACGGGCAAGGATTTTCCCCCGACGGACGTTTTACCCGCCGCAAAGCGCGGCGAAGCGATGAAAGAACTGCTGAAAGCCTGTTCGGCATGCGGAAGCAGATTTCTTACGCGCGAAAATCAAATTTTATTTTTACAAACCTACATAAAAAGGAGCGACAAGAAGTAATGGACTGGCACATCGGCGACTATAAAAGCGAATTTATTCGGATATACAAAGAGAACATCGGGCGCGACGGCGCGGACAAACTACTCGACTGGTTGACCAACAAGAGCGACTTTTTCACCGCCCCGGCTTCGACGCGTTTTCACTCCAACCGCACGGGCGGACTGTGCGAACACTCGGTCAAAGCCTACTACCGCTTTATCCAAAACCTGGAAACGGAATACGAAGACGAATGGGAAAACATCATTTCTGCCGAGAGCGCGACGATTATTGCCCTATTGCACGACCTCTGCAAAGTCAACACCTACAAAATCGACTATCGGAACGTCAAAGACGAAACGGGCAGTTGGATCAAAAAGCCCTACTACACGACCGAAGACGATCTGCCCTACGGGCACGGCGAAAAATCGGTCTATATGATCGGCGGTTTTATGCGCCTCACGCGCGAAGAAGCGATAGCGATTAACTGGCACATGGGCGGCTTCGACCAGCGCGTACTCGGCGGCAGTTATGCTTTAAGCGACGCTTTTTACAAATATCCGTCCGCACTTCTTTTCCACATCGCCGACATTCAGACGACTTATCTTGACGAAACCATCGATAAATAGTTGCATTTCCCGAAAAGATGTACTATAATAGTGACCGTACTGGAGTATGGTGTAATGGCAGCACGAAGGCCTCTGACTCCTTCGGCGTAAGTTCGATTCTTACTACTCCTGCCAAAAAACAGAATCTCTTTTTGTAAGAGGTTCTTTTTTTTATAACCAAAAACCGCCCGCTATTATTAAATCTGTCTGAAATAAAATTTTTTTCTCAAACGCCATTTTCGGTATAAAACGTGCTTTTTTCGTTGTTTTTTAAGTCTTTTCCGACTCATTAAGTACTTTTGGACTTGAAAAGGGTATTATTTGATTATGGGAAAATTTCAAAAAATTGTTACGGAATTGCGCTCGGAAGAAGGATTAAGTCAAATGGAACTTGCCGAGGCACTTCAAATCAGCCAGTCGTCGATCGCGAAGTGGGAATTGGGTAAAACCGAACCGACGCTCATCATGCTGGTAAAGCTCGCGCATTTCTTTCATGTCAGCACCGATTATTTGGTGGGCATCGAAGACGAAAACGGTAATCCGATATAAATAAAAAAGGGCGATAGTCGCTCTTCCCATAAGTTTTTTTGAAACGTAAAAATTTACAAGAAACTGCACTTTTAATTGGATTTATAAGTCCTGTTACTTTTCTTTTTACAATTTTCAACCAAACTTTCAAGTCTTTTGCAAAAATAATCGCTCAAATATTTTGACAAAAGATATAACAATCAGTATAATATTGCATATAATAAATGTTATAGGCGGTGTATATGCGAGAGCTTATAAAACAAATAAGAGAATATACGGGATTAAGCCAAACGGAAATGGCGAAGAAAATAGGTGTTCAATTTGCCACAATTAATCGTTGGGAAAACGGCCATTCTAAACCTACTCGTCTTGCTGAAGAAGGTCTTTTTGCTTTATGCGAAGAGTTAAATGTTCCCGTTTACGGCATGATTATAGAGAATATCAAACGTGAAGTATCTGCACTTTCAATAAAAGAAGGACGAATTGTGCTTTATCACGGCTCAAAAAAAGGTTTGGTTGGGGATATTGCTCCCATCAGTCGAGATAAATGCGATTTTGGAAAAGGATTTTATATGGGAACGACTCCCGAACAACCGCTTACGCTTATATGTGACTTTGAAGAATCGAAATTTTACATTGTTTCCATTGATGTGAAAGAACTTGCGACTATTGAAATCCCGGCGGATATCGATTGGGCTATGACGGTCGCTTATAATCGTGGTAAAATGGAAAAAATTAAAGGTAGCAAGTTTTACGATAAATATAGCACGATAACGGGTGGTAAAGATTTGGCTATCGGTAGCATTGCAAACGACAGAATGTTTTTCGTTTTGGATAATTTCTTTTTGGAAAACATTACGGACGTTGCGCTTATAAACAGTTTATCGGCACTGCAACTTGGAAAACAATACGTTGCCCTTACTAAAAAGGCTTGCAGGACGATAAAAATTGAAAAAGAAATCGAACTTTCTTTCTTTGAAAAGAAAGTATTAAGAAAAGTCAGCGAAAGCAACCGCCAAAAAGGTATAGATCTTGCAAACGGAATATGCAAAGCCCATCGTCGGGAAGGAAAATTCTTTGACGAAATTTTGGACGACGCAGTAAAAGGAGATAACTGATGAACGCTCTTAAATTAAAATTATGCGATATACAAGGTCGGCTATTTGAACTTTTTGTCGGAACCGAATACGATGCGGAAAGCCTTGTAAAAGCGTTTATGAACAGTGAGATAGCAAGAAATCTCGACTCCGAATATAACCGTATGCAATGGGCGGGAGAAGAATATCTTTTAGATGAAGTCATTGCTACCTGTAAAGATAAACTTACCGCTAAACGTGAAAATGTTTCAAAAGACGTCTTGTTTTGGATCGGCTACGTTTACCGTTATTGGCACTTTTACACGGGAGAAGAAAGCAATAAAATCTATAAACAAGCACCTTTTGAAACGATGAACGTTAATTATCTGATGTTTCATACGATGGATGCCGAAATTGCCATTGACGACTTAAAAGAAATTTTCAAACAAAAGAAATAATTTTTGCAAATATGGCTTTGAACCACAGACCGCCAAAGAAGCGTGTACTATAAAGATAAAATTAAAATGATAGGGAAAGTTTTCGCTATCATTTTATTATGTATCAAAAAATTTCTATGAAAAGGCGCCTGCCTTTTTTTCGTCGTTCCGTACAAAAAAATCAGGAAAAGCGTTTTTGCAAAACCGCAGCCATTTCCTGCGCGTCTTTTGTGTACAACGCGCCGATTTTGTCGGCAAATTCTTCCGTGACGACGGCGCCGCCGACCATGACGAGGACTTCGGGGTGTTTTTCGGCAAGAAGTTTCGCCGTTTTTTCCATACTGTCAAGGGTGGTCGTCATCAGCGCGCTGAGTCCGACTACCTGCGGTTTTTCCCGTTCGACGGCGTCCAGTATCGTCTCTTCCGGCACGTCCTTGCCGAGGTCGATTATCCGATAACCGTAGTTGGATACGACCGCCTTGACGATATTCTTTCCGATGTCATGCACGTCGCCTCGCACCGTCGCAAGCACCACCGTCGCTTTGCTTGACGCACCCTCGGGAATAAATTTGTTTTTGATAAAATCGAGCGCCGCTTTCGCCGCCTCACTGCCGGCGATCAGTTGCGGCAAAAAGACTCTGCCGTCCGAAAAGCGTTTTCCGAGTTCATTCAGTCCGCCGATGACGTCTTCTTCGATCGCCACCGCATAGTTATCCGCCGTGACGGTCCTTTCGGCTATCTCGCGCGCCTTGCCGACAAGCCCCTTTACGATACATGCTTTCAGTTCTTTTTCTTCTTCCGCTTTCGTCTCTTCCTGCAAACCGAATTTTTCGAGATACTTTTCGCAACCGTCGTCTTTTCCCGTCAGCAGGTCGCGGCACACTTCATCCGAAAGCGGTCTCAACGTCGGATTGATAATTGCGCTCGACGTGTCCGCTTCCAATGCCATTTGATAAAATACGCCGTTCAAAATTTGCCTGTTTGGTAAACCAAAACTAACGTTGGAGAGTCCCAAAGTCGTCTTTACGCCAAGGTCAACGCGAAGTCTTTTCAGCGTTTCCAGCGTAACGAGCGCATTGTCTTTCCGCACGCTCACCGCCATCGTAAGGGGATCGAAAAGGAACCTGTCTTGATCGATTCCGTACTCTTTGCCGCGGGCAAGAATGCGCTTGGCGACGGCGATCCTTTCGTTCGTTGTTTCGGGAATGCCGTTTTCATCCAAGCAAAGCGCGACGACGTACGAACCGTATTTTTTCGCGATCGGGAAGACCTTATTCATCGAATCTTCACTGCCGTTGACCGAATTGATAATCACCCTGCCGCAGGCGACGCGTACGGCTTTTTCCAGCGCGGCGGGCTTCGCCGTGTCGATACAAAGAGGCAAATCGGCTACCCCTTGCAAAAAAGCGACCGCTTTGGCCAGTTCTTCCTCTTCGTCACACCCCGGCGTACCGAGATTTATGTCCAGCACGTCCGCGCCTTCCTGCATTTCGGCAAGGCAAACGGACAAAATATAGTCATAGTCTTTTTCCAGAATCGCCTGCTTCAAGCGCGGCTTTCCCGTCGGATTGACGCGCTCGCCGATGACGATACTCTTCTTGCCGAATTCCGTCACGCGCGAAAAAGAGCATACGCCGTCGGTATCATGCGTCCGCTTTGCCGCCCGTATAGCCTCGGTTGCGGCGACCGTCTTTACGATAAAATCGGGAGTCGTTCCGCAACAACCGCCGAGTATATCCACGCCGCTTCGGCATATCTCGCGCATCTGAGCAGCGAACGTGTCAGCGTCGGTATCGTAAACCGTCTTCCCGTTTTCAAACCGCGGCAAGCCGGCATTCGGTTGCACAAAAACAGGTGTTTGAGTACACTTTACAAGCCGTTTGGCATTCTCAATCATATCTTTTGCGCCGGTTCCGCAGTTAATACCCACGGCGGACGCACCGAGAGAAGTCATTGTCAAAGCAAAACTTTCCACACTTGTCCCGGTAAAAGTCCTGCCCGTTTTTTCAAAAGTCATACTGCACAAAATGGGCAAATCGGTGTTTTCGGAAAAGGCGAGAAAAGCCGCGCGCATCTCCTGCAAGTCGCCGAACGTCTCGATGATCACGCCGTCCACGTCGCAGTCGCGCACAATACGCGCTTGCTCGGCAAACAATTCGTACGCTTCGTCGAACGTCATATTTCCATTCGGTTGCAAAAGAGCGCCCGACGGACCGCAGTCATACAGAACGTACCCGCCGAAGCAGTCGGCGACCTTTCTTGACAGGTTTGTCGCGGCGGTAATGATTTCGCGCAAAGAATGCTCCGTAAGATCGGCTTTCAGACTGTTACACCCGAACGTGTTGGTCGTGACGGCGTTGCTGCCGGCTTTAAAATACGCCGTCTGCAATTTTTCGATGACGTCGGGACGCGTGATATTATACAGTTCGGTATGCGGATCGTTCAGCCCGGCGGCGATCAAAGACGAACCCGTTCCACCGTCGAGATAAAACCTGCCTTGTAAGTTTTTTTTCAAATTCTTTTTCATAACAAATCGGAAATTCCGTTGTAGATATAGGCGGCGTTCTGCGGATTATTCATCGCGTAAAGATGGGACGAAACGACGCCCTCGCGGTACAAGTCGCGTATCTGCCCGACGGCAAAATCAAGTCCGGCTTTAAGGAGTCCCTGTTCGTCGTTTTCGTAGCGGGAAATCATTTTTGCCACGTTCTCGGGGATTTTCGCCCCCGACAATTTTACCATGCGGACGATCTGTTTCGCGTTCGTGACGGGCATGATTCCCGCCGACAAAACGGCGTTTATACCGCGCTTTTGCGCTTCGTCGCGCATATGTAAAAAGTCGGCGTTATCCAAGAAAAGTTGACTTAAAAACTCTTTCACGCCAAGGTCGGCTTTCAGTTTCATCACGTTGATGTCCTGCGAAAAACTCTTGCTTTCGGTATGTCCCTCGGGATAGCACGCGCCCATCAAAGTAAAACCGCCGAAAGCGTTTATCTCCGCCATCAGTTCGGTCGCGTGGGTAAAATCGGTCAGGGTCTTGTCTTCGGTGATGTCGCCGCGCAAAGCAAGCACGGTCTTCACGCCGGCTTTTCTCATGGTTTCGAGCCCGGCGCGAATCGTCTCTTTCGTCTCCCCGGCGCAGGTAAGGTGGGCGACCGCGGGTATGGAATACCTCTTTTGCAAGCACTCGCACACTTCCACCGTCAAGCCCTTTTTTGCCACGCCGGCACTGTACGTCACGCTGATAAACTCGGGCGAAAGTTTTGCCATTCCGTCGAGACAGTCGTAGATTTTTTCGATTCCGTCGCTGACTTTCGGCGGAAAAATTTCCAAAGAAAACTTCATTTTTTCACGCATAATACCAAATCCTTTATTACTTCGCCCGCGGCGATAAGCCCGGCTGCCGACGGTACGAAAGGCACGCTTCCGACCGTCTTTTGTCCGCTGATTACGGGCGTTTCTCGGCTGAAAACCGTCTTTACGCCCGATTTTATACCTATTTTTCGCAAAGAAGTCCGCACCGCCTTTGCCAGCGGACAGACTTCCGTTTTTGAGATGTCGGCGACTTCGATTTTCGTCGCGTCCAGTTTGTTACCCATGCCCATTACGCTGACGACCGGCACTCCCGCCGCTTGCGCGCGCCGAATAATGTCCGTTTTTGCCCACACGTCGTCGATCGCGTCCACGACGTAGTCGTACTCTTCCACGGGCACGTCGTCTTTTGTGTCGGGCGTATAAAAAAAAGGGTACTCCTCCACACGAACGCCCGAATGCACGTCCGCCACGCGCTTTTTGGCGGCGGAGCACTTCGTTTCGCCGATATTTTTTTCGAGCGCGATCAGTTGACGGTTGAGATCGGGTTCGTCCACCGAGTCGCCGTCAACGACGCCGATTTTGCCCACGCCCACGCGCGCGAGCGTTTCCAAAACGAAACTGCCGACGCCGCCCGTGCCGAAAAGGAGAACCTTCGCCGCGGAAAGTTTTTCTTCGCACCCTTCGCCCAAAAGCATTTTGCTTCGGGCAAGGCGATTTTTCCCGTCCATTTTCAGGCAAACAGCACCATAAAATCGATAGGATTATAGCGGTACAAGCCCCATATCAGTTTTGACGCGGACGACGTGGAAATCGTCTGCACCCAGTCTATGACCGTCGGCACGTCGTTGAACAATTCGACGGCGGCAAGCAAAGCCCACACGACGACGAGCCAGAACGCCGCGAAAAAGACGGCGCCCACGCCGCGGTTGATGAGACTGCGGAACTTGCCGATGACGCTCTTTTTGTTTTTCGGTTCAAAAACGCGTTTGATCAGCAAAACGATGATTTTTTTGACGATCAGAATAAAAAGGAACAGCGCGACGTAAAAAATCCAACTCGCCACATTCATTTTTTCGAGAATGGCGGCATATCCGCCGAAAAAGGCGTTTCCTCTCACGATCAGGTCGTTGACAAACGGTATCGAAGCGACCGCGCCGCCAAAGGTGATGCAAAACCATATACCGATAATCCAACCGACGACGCCGCTCGTACAGAACTTAAAAATCTTTCCGAAACCGAATAAAAAACCGAGCAAAAACGTGATTGCGAGCCCGCCCAAAAATATCCAGCCGTATATATCCATATTTTTATCCCCCACTATTTACTGTTTTTAGTATATCATAGTAGCGAAAATAATACAACAAGATTCGATATTTTACATTTTTACCAAAAAGTCGCCGCCTTTGCCCGACGCGAAAATTTTCCGAAAAAAATTTGAAAAAACATGTAAAAAACGATTGACAAAAAAAGAATTTTGTCTTATTCTATATAGGCTATCTCGTATAGCAAACGTACCTTAAAAACTGAACGGAAAGGTTTAAGAAGAAAAGTACAAGAAAAAAAAGAACCAAGTTAATTTTTTTGAGAAAGAAAACTTAAACGAGTTACGTACATTTACGAAAAATGTCAGAACAAGTTTGGGAGCTTAGATTGAACTCAAGGGTTTGATCCTGGCTCAGGACGAACGCTGGCGGCATG
>JAZRZM010000054.1:0-8577 GCA_045601385.1 Clostridia bacterium
CTACGCTCGGGATGACGACTGCGCCCAAAGGAAAGACGGGCTCCCCGAAAAATGCACCGCATTTTTTGGGGCAAATCTGCCCCCTTTTGAGAAAGGGTGTAAATCAATTTTTCGGGGACTCTAAAAGAAAATCCCCCGAAAATCAGGCGATTTTCGGGGGTGTAACCGTTAAATGCAGGCGTATTATTCCGCGATGGAATAGGTGACGACGACGGTGCCTTGCACGGGGCAGGCGTATGCCGTATTCTTGATTTTGATTTCAAGTTTTACCGTGCCCGCTCTCGTCGGTTCTTCGGGGGTTTCGACGGTGGTGTAGTAATAGGTAAGGATATAGTCGTCTTCGTCGAGCGTAACGCCGTTTACGGTGAAGGTCGGTTTGTGCGCCCGGCCGTCATAGGTAAATTCGGTTTGGTCAAGGACGACGTCCTGCGCCGAGAACGATTTACGCACGGTTACGTTGACGTCGAATCCGGCGATAGCGTTATTTGCGATGATGACGCCGTTTGCGTTGTCGCAACCGTCGGCGAACTGTTGCGCGTCGGTCATACCGATTTTACCGCTGTTGACAAACGTTCCGCTGACGAACCAGAAATTCGCCGTGGTCAGTTTGCCGCTGTTTGTCAAAGCGCCTTTTGTTTCCAAGCCGCACGTCGTAGAGGTCGCAAGGAAGGCGGCGTTGTTATTCAGCGCGCCGGTTGCGGATATGATCACATTGTCGGAGTAGGAAACGGAGCCGTTGTTGGTCAGCGTGCCGTTGATATTCAGATTTTGGAATGCGAAAATCTCTCCGTCGGCGACGGTAAGCGTTTTGTTTTCGGGTACGGTAAAGGTGCCGCCGATATTGTAGGCGTAATAGTTGCCCGAGTCGATTTTTGCTTGCAAATCGTCCAAAGTGATGTCGTTTGCGCTGTAAAGAGCCTTTTCAATGGTAAATTCGAGCGTGACGGAGCCGAAGAAAGCAAGGTCGTCTTTGCTGACGGTCAGGGTGACGCGAGCGGTGCCGGCTTTATTGTTGTTCTCGAATTCTTCGGCGGCGATATCCGCGGGGGTTTCATATTCGGGCGTAAAGTATCCGATCGCTTCGTCGTAGGCGGCGGAAGTGTATTCGAGCGTTACGTCCGCTTCTTCGATTTGCCGACGGGTATAGGATTTTCCGTTGCCCTTGGTCGTCACGTTCCGGAGGAAGACGCCGTCGGCGATGACGACGCCGGCGTTTTCTACGGTGCCGCTGTTTTCAAGGGTGCCGCCGATATACAGTTTGCCTTTGGACAGAATGGACAGAACGCCGTTGTTGACAAATCCGCCGAGAATGTTGAGACGCGCGTCGAGGGTGTCGTCGCCAAGTTCGATCACGCCGTTGTTGGTCAGCGTGCCGTTTACTTCGATGTCGGGCGCGTTGAGAAGAATCAGTTTCGCGCCGACGGGGACGGTGACGTCGCTTGTCAGGGCGATGTTGTCCGATACGGTGACGCTTTCGTAGTTTTTATCGGCGAGAGCGTTTTTCAGTCCGGCTTCGTCGGAGACGCGCGCAGCACCTTTGACGATGTCGAAAGGAACGAAGACGGAGCCTTTGACGAGGGTATTGCTTTCTTTTGCCGTGACGGTCAAAGTCGCCGTGCCGACTTCGGTATTGTTGGCGTAATCGTAATCAAACTGCGTATAGTCGGCTGTTTTGCCGCCCACGCGGACGATGATTTCTTTTTCGTTGAACGTGAACGCCGAGCCGGTGTAGACGGGTTTTGACGAGGGCAAAGACACCATTTCGACGATCAGGTCGGCTTTTTCCGTAGCGCCTTTGTCGCCGCCGCCAAACAGGGAACACGCCGTCGCAAGGCATAGACAAAGAACCGCGCTTGCGAGGACGAGGAGTACTTTTACCGTTTTTTTCATAATGATACCTCCGTAAGAGTTTTATACTTATATTATAAATTGGCGGCGTGAAAAGTCAATACATTTTTTCGGAAAACAGGTTGTTTTTTCTTTGAAAATATGGTATAATTTGACAAAACAAGGAGTGAAATTATGAGAAAAAAGGCTATTATGTCAATTTTAACCGTTTTGCTTGTCGCAGTGAGCGTTTTTTCGCTGATTTCGTGTGAAAAAGGCGACGAACCCGAGGAAGAGTCGAACGTCATCACGATCATGAGCGACCTGCATATTCTTGCTTCCGAGCAACACGCCGGCGTCGCTACGAAAAGTCTGTCCCGTATTCTGGAAAGCAACGAAAAAATAATCGGACTTTCGGAAGCGATTTTTTGCTCGGCGATCGACGACTTTATCGCGAGTGACAGCCCGATACTGATTCTGACGGGCGACCTGACCGACGACGGGGCGAGAGTCGCGCACGAAAAGGTCGCAAAAGAACTGAAACGTGCCGAAGCCGCCGGAAAACGCTGCTACGTCATCAACGGGAACCACGATATCAACAACCGCTCGAAGTCGTACAAAAACGACGAAACGACCTTGATCGAGAACGTCACGCCCGAACTTTTCGCGACGATCTTTAACGATTTCGGCTACGCCGAAGCGCTCTGCCGCGACGAAAACAGTCTTTCTTATACCGCCGAACTCAACGACAAGTACCGTCTTATCGCGTTCGACGTTTGCCATTATACGCTGACGGGCGAAGATAAATACACGGTGGACGACAGGCACTCGCCCGACGTGACGGATGAAAAACTGGATTGGCTGTACGACCGTCTTGACGAATGCGACAGGGACGGCAAAGTGCCGTTTCTTATCACGCACTTCCCCATTCTTTCGCACGTAGGACCGATAGCCGGACCGATGTCCTTTGTCAACCGCCGCGACGACGTGCTCGAAGCGCTCGATTACGGCGACGTGGCTTTCAGTTTTTGCGGACACGTCCATCAGCAGGATATCATGGAGTACACCTTCGGCGACAAAAAGTACTACGAGATAGAAACGGGCAGCCTGTCCTTTACGACTTTGCCTGTCCGTACTTTTGAAGATAACGGACAGACGGTGGAAATCAAGACGAAAAACGTAACCGCCGTCAAAGAAGAATATATCCCCGCTTTTTATTCCGAGGAAGAAAAGGCAAAAATACTTGCCGACCTTAAATCGTACGTTTGGGAATACGAAGACAAGTGTTTCGCTACCTATATGTACGGTAAACTTGATTGGGATAACATCGCTTCCCTGCTCGGAGCCGACCTTTCGACGAAAGAGGGAAAAGCCTTTGCCCAGAAACTGTACGGTGCGGTGGAAGCCTTTTTGTCACTGCCGATGTATAAAGGCGGCGCGGGCGAAAGCATCGAAAATATCTGCGTCAGATACGGCGTCAAGGACTTTCCGCAAGGGCTCGATATAGACGTCCTCGGAGACCTGTTCGTTTATTTCGTCAAGAATAACTTCGCCGGAGACGAGAATACCAAGCCGGATTCGCCGCAGATCAAGATGCTCCGCTATTCGGTGTGCGCGGCGGTGGCGTGGCTGCATGAAAACGAAATCATCGCAAGCCTGCACGCTATCCGTCCCGACATACGCTCGATCGATATCGGTCCGGCGCTCGGCGACCTGTTTTGCGAGGGAAAACTCGAAGTGTCGGCAAACGACCTGCTCGGTTTCGTGACCGATATACCCAAACTGAAAAAACTGCTCGGAAAAATTCCGTCCCCGTTTGACAATATTATTGCCGACGACGGCGTCGTACTTGCCGGCAACGTCAAAACGCTGCTCGAAAATGAACAACTTATGAACGTTTTGTTCGGCTTGCTTGCCGATTATCGCGACATCGTCGATCTCGTTTTGTACGACGGAAAGACGATAACAGACTATATTGACTTTTCCGACTACGAAACGGAAAATAAAACCTATCTTTGTATCGGAAACGTGGTAGACTGCCTTGCCGAAAGCGCGGGCGTGGGACTTGTGTGGGACATCGCGCCGAGCGATAACGAATTTTCTTTCCCCTCTCCGCAGTCGGGCTCGGAAGAATAAAAAAGGTATAGTTACCCCAAAAATAACGCACGCTATCAAGTATGAAGACGATGAGAATTCTTACTTGCGGCGTGTGTTTTTTTATGGCTTTTTTCGGCGGTTTGTTTCATAAAGGCGAGGCGTATGCGGCGGAAGAGGAAGAGTCGGTCGAACTGCCCGTCCTTATGTACCACTCGGTAACGACGAGCGGAAAAAGTCGGTATATCGTCACGCCCGAGCAAATGGAACAAGACCTTGTCGCGATCCTCGACGCCTCTTTTACGCCCGTCTTTGCGAGCGAGGTTATCGCCTATGCGGCGGGGGAAGGGACTTTGCCCGAAAAACCCGTTTTGCTGACCTTTGACGACGGACACTATAACGTATTGAAAAACGTCCTGCCCCTTTTTGAAAAATATGGCGCGTGCGGCGTCGTGTGCGTCATCGGCAAGTATACGGAGTACGCCTCGACGCATATCGGCGAAAGCCATAAAGAAAGTTATTCATACCTTACCTGGGACGATATATCTTTGCTGGAAAAGAGCGGTTTTTTTGAAATCGGAAATCATTCGTACGACATGCACGAGTTTTCGCCGCGCTACGGTATCGGACGTATAAAGGGCGAATCGGACGAAGTGTATCGCGAAAAATTCCTGTCCGATACAAAGCGTTTGGAGTGCAAAATCGAGCAATGTGGGTGCCGAAAACCGCGTGTATACGCTTATCCTTTCGGTCGGTACAACAAGGTGGCGAAAACGGCGCTCGTTTCGTGCGGATACGCGATGACGCTTACCTGCGAAGAAGGAATCAGCAAAATAAAGCGCGGCGACAAAGAGTCTGTGTTGCAATTAAAGCGGTTTAACCGTGAGTCGTCCTATTCGAGTCAAAAGGTCGCGGAGATATTAAGCGGAACGTCAACCGAGTGATTTTTTCGTACGGACGATGCCGCGGACGGTGGAACAAACCTGCATAACAAAGCCGATAAATACGGGCATATAGAAGACGGCGATTCGCCAGAAAAGAACCGCCCAAAAGAGGTATCCGTCCCCGATATACGCGGCAAAAATGGCGTAAAAACTGAGTTCGGCGATACCGCTGCCGCCGGGCGTGGGGGCAAAACTCGACGAGTAGTTTACATATAGGCACAGGACGAGTACGTCCCAATAAGACGCGCTTGTTATCCCCAAGGCGCGGATGACGAAGTAGGGCGCGGAATTGTAGGCGAGCATCTCGACGATCGCGCAAAAACCGATCAGGGCGATCAAGGGCTTATTGACGGATAAAAAGCGAATGCCGGAAAGAAAATTTTTGACGTCGCCTTGTACTTTTTCCGATGTTTTTTCGGGATTTTTAATCAGTTTCAGTTTGGTTCCGAGGCGAATCAGTCCGTCGGTTATTTTCTGCCCGAGGGCGGGACGGAAGGCGCACAGCAGCATAAAAGAGGGGACGACAAGACCGCCGAGCAGGCTGAGGATCGCCACGATCATAACCCACGGCGTCGCCGCGATACCCGACAGGGCGAGGATGAGAATAACCGCGATCGCCGTCGTAAAAAAGCGAATGATATGCCGACTCATCGTCACGGCGCAGCCGTCGCCCGTACCGACGCCGTGCGTGGCAAGATGCGCCATCTGAAAGGGCTCTCCGCCCATTGACCACGGCGTGATCCGATCGTAATACCGACCGAGAAAAGAGACGGTCAGGCTCAAACCGAGGTTGTTTTTTTTGCCCATTTTTGAAAGAAGCGCCGAAAAAACGGCAACGTCTCCTGCGACAATGACAAAAAACATCGAAAAAGCAAGCAGGGTAAAACCGATATTGTCGCGGGCAAGGTCGGCGGTTTTTCCGGCCAAAGCGATATTGCCGTCCTTGTCTTCGACCAAAATCAGTACGGTCAGAACGAGGACGTTCACGACGAGGAACAGCACCCCGGTCAGAATCTTTTTACGCAGTTTTTTCTTTTTATCTTCCAAAAAAACAGTCTCCTATATGCTTTCGCCGACGGTTATACCCGAGGCAAACGCCCAATGCAGGTTAAATCCGCCGCATTCGCCGTCAACGTCGAGAACTTCTCCGCACGCGAACAAGCCTTTTTGCAATTTGCTTTCGAGGCTGACGCAGTCGAAGTCGGTCGTTTTCAGTCCGCCGTGCATAACTTGCGGATTGGAGCCGAGCGCGGCGTCTTTGACGATAAAGTGTTTTACGGCGTGCGCTTGCGTGACGTTCGTCTTGCGGGCAAAGACGGATACGGCTTGCGCGACGGCTTTCGGCAGTATCCCTTCGAGTCGTCCGTTTTGCAAAAAACGTTCGATTTCTTCCTCGGTAAAGTCGGGTGTAAAGTCGATCGAAACGTCGTATTTTCCGCCCCGTCGCGCGATGTACGTCGAAAGCGCCATGGCGACGATGCCGCTTAACCCGTTGTCGCGGAAAAGGAGTTCGCCCCGTTCGGTGTATCGGCACGAACCGCCCTCCGTCAGCGTCAGGGAGACTTTTGCGCGTAAACCGCTTAATCCTTTTATGAAAGTAAGGTCCGTTTTTAACGCCGTAAGGGACGGCGTGAGGGCGGTCGAAGTATGACCGAACGGGGCGTAAAGACAGTGCGAGTTCGTCCCTTTCGTCGCCGCGCTTCCCGTGCAAAGGGCTATGTTATTTCCATAGTATTGACCGTTGAGGACAAAACAGTCCTTTTTTTCGATTTTCGTTACCGTTTCCGTGCGTACGTCCACGTTTTGTAAAGCGTAACGGAGCATGTTGGCGACGGTCAGCGCCGATTCGCTGTACGGATAAATGCGGTCGTCGATCCGTCGCGTCAGCAAGCCGACGGAGGCAAGGAAGGAAGAAACGTCCGTTTTTTTCAAAATCGGCTCGACGAACGCCGGTCGGTTGTAGCGGTCGGGTGTGACGAAAGCGTTATCGACGTTGCATTTGCCGTTGCCCGTCATCAGCAGTTTGGTGCAGAGTTTGTCTTCTTTTTCGAGAAGAAGAACGCTTTTTTGTCGGCGCGAGGCGGTGATCGCCGCGGCAAGTCCGCTCGCACCCCCTCCGATTATCACAAGGTCGTAAATCATTGAAAAAGTCCGTCCGTTTTTTTCTGCCACGCGGCTATTTCCCGTTCATTATATTCTTTCGGAATGCGTTTTGCGAGCGACTTCGCTTTGTTTGCGCGGACGAGCATTTTTAACGTGTCCGCCAAAAGGCGCGGTTTTTTTATGCCGATCCAACCTTTATGCAATACGTCGGGAAAACGCAGGCGAATCATTTTGCCGACGCTCGCGTTTTGCATGTCCTCGTTTGACAGTATGCCGGACGTAATAAACCAGCGGATGTCCTCGTCTTTCAGGTCGAGAAGCCAGTTCTTCATCGTCTCCACCGCATAGTGTTCGGCACCGAACAGCCTATAAACTTCGGTTTGATATTCCCATAAATCGGCCGCTTTTGCCGAATTCTTCTTTTCGATGACGTCGGCAAGAACGCGCGCCGCAATCAAACTTGTGGCGATTCCGCTCCCGATCATGGGGACGGTCATGCACGCGCTGTCTCCGATCGCCGCGTAGCCGTCGCAGACGAATTTCGATAAAGGACGGCGTACCGGAATGGTGCAGATCCGTCCGCTTTTTACGACTTCTTCGGACAAAATGGGGTTATTATAAAATAAGTCTTTTTTCGCCTTTTCGATGCTTTCTTTGTCGAGCGAACCGATACGCCCGATAAGAATGTCCACCGTTTCGTCGTCGCGGGCTATGCACCAACTGATTCCTTTTTCGCCGATGTGTTTGAGGTACGCCTTGTTGGTGTCATAAGGCAAGGTCGCGCCGCTTTTTGCTTTATAAAAAGACCGCTCGACAAAGAAGACGGAAGCGGCTTTCGTCTCCGCTATGCCCAAAGCGTATACCCCTTTTTTCAAAGGGGAAAACACGCCGCACGAATCGATGACAAGGTCGGCTTTTTCTTGCCGCTCTTCGCCTGATCCGTCACGAAGATATATTCCATTTACTTTATTTTCGGCAACCGAAACGCCGCATACCGTATACCCAAACATCACTTTCGCAGGCGACGCCAGGTCGAACAGTGTTTTGGCGAGTCCTTTGCGCGAAACGGAAAAATCGATCAGATCTTCGCGCTGGTTCAGGCGCATTCCTTTCTCGGAAAAAGGCGGCAGAAAGGTCCAGTTCTTTTTGGGAAAACTGCCTTGTGGCAGGGGCAGAGAAAGGCTTTTTATTACGCCCGGGTTTACGTCGTCGTGCCAGTCGTAAGAGAGACTTTGCACGTCTTTTTCTTTTTCGTACACCGTTACGGTATGTCCTTTTTTTGCGAGAAGACCTGCGACGAACAAGCCGCCGATTCCCGCGCCTGCAATGATGATTTTCATATTGCTTCGCTCCTTTTCCCGTTTTTTTATTCCGCTTTGTTTTTACGTTTAGTATAACACGGTTTTTTCCCGAATGCAAACCTCCCGCGCCGCCCCCGAAAAATGCGTGCATTTTTTGGGACAAACTTGCGCCCTTTGTCAAAAGGGAGAGCGTCCGGAGCGGAGCGAGGGAGAGGGTTTTCCAAGGAATAAAGCCGTTACAAACGGTATATTTATCCGTAGCATAAAGCAGACTTTATTCTCGTAAAAACCCCCATTCCCAAAACGCG
>JAZRZM010000055.1:0-2616 GCA_045601385.1 Clostridia bacterium
CCCACGTGGGAGAGAAGACCTTGAAAAAGAATCTGGCGTTAATTAACGCCAGACCCAGGAAAGTTCTCAACTACAAATCTGCTGCAGAATTGTTTGAACTTGAACTTAAAAAGTGTTGCACTTAGTTTGACAAATCACTAAAATCCATTGATTTTTATCCCCAAAGGACCTATAATAAAAGCGGAGGCACCGGACGCAAATCATGACCGAAAACGAACTTGGCAATCTGTTTCCCTTTCGAGACAAACTTTCCAAAAAGCAAAAAGACCTTCTGCTTTCCGAGATCAAACACCTGACGTACACGTCGCAGACGCGCGTCTATTCTTATAATAGCGAATTCGGATGCCTGTATATCAAAAAAGGCTCCGTTAGGGTTCTCATACCGGGAGAAAAGGATACGGAAACGGAGATTTTCAGATACGGAAAAGACGAATACGTCCCGATGTGTCTGCAAGAAATATGCAAAAAAGAAACGCCCGATCTTGCCTATATCATCGCCTCCGGCTCGGACGTATACGCCCTGCCGAGCTTGCAAACGAGGCTCCTTTTGGAGAGCAGTCCCCTCTTTGAATTGTTTATCGGCAGGCTTTGCCTTGCGACCTATCCGAACTTAATAAATGCCATCGGACAGCGCGATTATTTTCCCCTCGAAAAAAGGATTTGCGCCTTCCTTATCAAAGAATCGACGCGCCAAAAAACCAACGTCATCCGAATCACGCACGCCGAACTCGCTTCCTCGATCGGCTCCGCTCGGGAAGCCGTCACGCGAAAACTCGCCGACTTCCGCAACCAAGGCATTCTCCGTTGCGAACGCGGCAAAATCATCATTTGCAATAAAGAAAAACTCAAAAAGCAGGGCTGATTCCCGGTGCGACGTCCTCGATCAAGGTTCTTCCGTACTTTTTCTCGGTTCGTGTCTTAATTTTGGGAAAATAGAAATTATAAAGTATCTCAAGTGAGCGGACGCTTATATGTGTCGTTTTTAATAAAAAATTAAATTCTAATTCGTTCAAGTAGATCGCTCCTCTTTTGCCTAAAAAATTATATCAAAAACGGTTAAAAAAGTAAGGTATGATAAATTCGTCGGTTTGTGAAAGAGCGATCAAACGTTGTTTTTTCGACGAGTCGGAATTTGTTACCGCACCGATTCAATCCAACGATCAAGAAACCTCATTTGCTCTGTCGTATGGAACCAATGTTCGCCATTCTCCATAACGGTAAGCGTCGCTCCCGTTTGCACGGCAAATTCGGAAATCGTTGCAAGCGAAGTGAGATTATCTTTACTGCCGTACAAAATATGCGTCGGGACTTTCCAATCGATAGGGTGCCGCCTCACATAAGAAAGGTATTCCCACGATAAATTTTGTCCAAAGGACGTTTCGATTACGCCTTTTTCTCGCAATTCCTCCTCGCTCACATTTGCCCACGTCATCATTTTTGCAATCAACTTTTCCATATCCGCAACGGGCGAAATAAAATACGCTTTTTCTATCCGATGATCCGACAGCGCACTCATAACGAAGTAGGCTCCGACGCTGTTTGCGATTACCGATACGGTTTTGTAGCGCACGCAAAGAGAATTGAAAAACTCCGAAAATTCGTCTTTCGCTTCCCATGGAGACTGTGAAGCGTAATCGAAACCAATCACGTCGCAATCCTCGAAGAGCGGACGATAATGCGCCGCTTCTTCATGACTTCCGCCTTGCCCGTGTATATAAACAATAACCTTGTCCATCGGTTTATCCTCCGCGAATAACGATTTATCGGATATCCTCTCCGTTCAAGGCGAGGTGACCGACATGTATACCGTCTCCCATTGTCAGTATTTCTTTGTGGTCGGGTATAGACTGATAAATATGATCCATAATCAGGTTTTCGATATTCGCCGCAGAGCCTATTTCCACCAAATGCGTCGAATTATGGTAGTCCTCGCTCTCCGAACGGAAAAACCCGTCTATAATGACCGTCCCGACGTGCTTGACATTGTCTTGAAACCAAATCATTCCGCCGTGACCGTTCCCCTGTTTCAGAGCGCAAGAAGCGTGAATATTCCTGATGACGACGTTGTCAAAAAAGCCGTAATCGTCCGGCATGTCCGCCCAGTGCGTAAACGAAACGACGTTATATTTATACGCCCCGAAGACATTGGCTATCTTGTTTCTTTAAATTGCATTTTGCACAAAGCAATTGTGTGTTCGCTGCTGTTGTTGCTGTTTTAAATTTCTTCAATTCCTAAACTTTTCAAATACTGATACGTCCCGTCGTAGTATTCCGGCAAACGGGTGCTATCTTCCCAGAAGCCCGTAGCCGTTTTGTTGGCGTTGCCGGACGGAACGCAGATTACCATACCGGCTCTGGCGCGTGTAAGAAGAACACGATAGGCATTCAGCATATATTTCATCAGTGTTTTCTTGACTAAAAGAAAAGAACCAGCACGATTTCTTTGTTATTCACAAAGTGGGACTGGTTCTTATGTGGCTCCCCCTGTTGGACTCGAACCAACGACAACGCGGTTAACAGCCGCGGGCTCTACCGACTGAGCTAAGGAGGAATAAAAATTCGGCGGCGTCCTATCCTCCCGGGCCGTGTCCAGCCAAGTACTTTCGGCGCAGAGAA
>JAZRZM010000056.1:0-5778 GCA_045601385.1 Clostridia bacterium
TGCTTTATGCTACGGATAAATATACCGCTTGGCACAGTTTTATCGCGTGGAAAACCCTCTCCCTCGCTCCGCTCCGGACGCTCTCCCTTTTGACAAAGGGCGCAAATTTATCCCCAAAAAACGCAAGCCGTTTTTCGGGGACCCCGGGGGCTTATCTTTGGGTGCGGTCGTCATCCCGAGCGCAAACCGAGGGATCTCCCATACTTTATGGGATTCCTCCGCTTCACAACCTATCGGCTGTTTCGGTCGGAATGACGAAACGAGAAAAAGGGATTCCTCCGCTTCGGTCGGAATGACGGACGGGAAAGAAAGGTCGGAATGACGAAACGAGAAAAAGGGATTCCTCCGCTTCACAGCCTATTGGCTGTTTCGGTCGGAATGACGAAACGAGAAAAAGGGAGTCCCCACAAAATGCACCGCATTTTGTGGGGCTTATTATCGGGGCTCCCCGAAAAAACGTCAGATTTTTTGGGGCAAATTTGCGCCCTTTGTCAAAAGGGAGAGCGTCCGCACCCAAAGCGTAAGCGACGGTGCGGAGAGGGTTTTCCACGAGATAAAGCTACGGCAAGCGGTACGAATGATTTTTCCTTGCATAAAAAAAGGTGTTTCTCCGTTAAAAACCCCCATTTTTCGTCGCAAACTCCGAAAAATCAAGCCCCCTTTTGAAAAGGGTGCAAATGCAAGGGGCGTTTTCCCGTTAAAAACCCCCATTTTTCGTCGCACGCGTCCTGGGAATCGTCTGATTTTTTGGGGCAAATCTGTGCCCTTTGTCAAAAGGGCGCAAGCCGCAGGCTTGTCAAGTCCCCCAAAAAATTCAGAGAGAAAAATGCTCTTCGATATAGGATTTGATTTCGTTTGCCGTTTGTTCGGCGAGGTCGCGGTCGAAGCACTCCGCCATAATACGGATTTTCGGTTCGGTACCGCTGGCACGGAGGAGAATGCGACCTTGCATGGCGAGTTCCTGTTCTTTCGCTTCGATAAACTTTTTCAGATCGGCGTCGGTCATGATTTCTTTTTTCTTCTCGGTCACGATATTGAGAAGAACCTGCGGGAAGTGGAGGCTGTCGTCGAGTTTGGACAGGTCTTTTCCCGTCGAACACATCAGTTTGCATAGATACAGTCCTGCAAGCACCCCGTCGCCGGTATTGGAGAACTCGCGCAAGATAATATGTCCCGAATTTTCTCCGCCGACAAGCGCGCCGTCCCGAAGCATCTCTTCCATGACGTAGTGATCGCCCACGTCGGTGCGAACCATAGAGACGCCCATTTTTTTAAGGCATTCTTCCACGCCGAGGTTGCTCATGACCGTCCCGACGACGCGATCGCCCGTCAGACGATTTTCGGCTTTGAGGCATTTTGCCACGACGTAAATGATACTGTCGCCGTCCACGACCTGACCTTTCTTATTGACGGCAATGACTCTGTCCGCGTCTCCGTCGAAAGAAAACCCGACGTCCGCCTTGTCTTCGAGGACCTTTTGCGCGGCGAAAGAGGGATAAACCGCGCCGCAATTCTCATTGATATGCGCGCCGTCGCCTGCGTCGTTATAAGAAAACACTTCGGCACCCAGTTCGCGGAAAAGTCGGGGCGCGTAGTCGGAAACGGCTCCGTTACTGCAATCGAGCACGACTTTTAATCCTGCCAAACTGCCGATCAGCGTTTTGATTTCGTTTTGATACAGTTCAAGATATTTCTTTCCGTCCGACACGGCACCTTTCGTTTCGGCATAAACGGGCGTTTTTCCGTCGATATGCGTCTCGATCTCCACTTCTTCGATGTCCGTCAATTTGCGCCCGTCGTAGTTAAAAATCTTGATACCGTTATACTTTGCCGGGTTGTGCGACGCGCTGACGACAATACCGTAATTCGCCCCGATATGAGAGGTCACATACGCGACCGAAGGCGTACTCGTTATTGCCAAATCCACGACCGTCGCCCCGGCGTCAGTCGCACCGCGAATCAATTCGGCACTGATGGCACCGCCGCTCACTCTCGTATCCCTGCCGATGACGATTTTTCCGCCGATAGAAGAATATCCGAGGAAGTTACCCACCATGTAGGCGATTTCGTCCGTCAAGCCCTCTCCGTAAACGCCGCGGATACCGTCCGTCCCGAAATAACGCTTATTGAAAATGTTTTTATGGTATTTACTGCGGTTTTCCTTAACCGTTTCGCGGCTTCTGCCGATGCACATACAGTTGCGCGGCAAATCGACCGTAACCGTCGTACCGGCGGCGATATAAGCGTTATCTTCGATGCGTACGGGCGCGACGACGTTGGAGTTGCTACCGATAAAAACGCTGTCTCCGACCGTGCTTCGGTGCTTGTTCTTTCCGTCGTAATTGACAAAAATACTGCCGCAACCGACATTACACTGATTGCCGATATCGACGTCGCCGACATAAGCGAGATGCGCCATTTTCGTATTGACTCCGGCAGTCGCATTCTTGATTTCGACAAAATTCCCGATACGGCATTCCCTTTCGATTTTACTGCCCGTATGAACGTGCGCAAACGGTCCGACCGTGGTTTTTGCGCCGATTCGGCAGTCCGTCAGAACACTTTTGGTGATCGTGACCTCGTTACCGATCGTCGCATTGTCGAGTATGTTGCCGGCTTCGAGTTTGCAATTCTGCCCAATGACGGTATTGCCGCGCAGGTGCTGATCGGCGCGAATCAATGTTCCCGAACCGATTTTTACATTGTCGTCGATATAAATATTGTCAAATTCCCGAAAAATGACGCCGTTTTTCATATGCTTTTCGATCATCGCGAGCCTGACGGTATTCTGCGCCTTTTCCCTTTGCGCAAGATCGCTTAGGTCAAAGCCTTTCGTCTTCTCATACGTCTCAAGATCGATTCCAAGATAAATAAACATCTTTTTTTCTCCTTTCCGTCCTGCTACTCATTATACTTGATTCAACGCGCTTTTGTCCAATATTCCGACAAAAAAATCTATTTTTCGCTATCGGATCCCGTCGTATGCCCGTCGCGGAAATTTACCACGGCGTTAATAACCGTCCCCACCTCGCCGTTTTCGGACAAAACGGATTTTTCCGCGGCGCGCTTTCGCATCACTTTCGGCAAATCGATACAACAAAATACGACCGAAGCCAGCAAGAAGCCGCCGAAAAACGACAAAGCCATGACAAGATAAGAATTAACAACACCGCTCACGACCGGCTCGGCGGACTTAAAACGGACAAACGTTTCTTTGCTGTCGACACTTACTTTAATCGACTTGGCTTTTTCGGCTTCTTTGTGCAAAACGTCCCTGAAATAAGCGAGATTTTCACGGAACGTCGTCCGGTCTTTGCCATACAGCAAAACAAGTTCCGCCTCCGTTATTTGCTTGCCGTAACAGTCCATTCTGAGCGCGTTATATAAAGCGAATTCTTCCTGCCACACCTCGGATCGCACGTCCGTTCTTTTTTCGCAAAGCAGTTGTCCCGTCTGCCCGAGCAAGCGTCCGATCTCGACGTCGATAGCGGCATTTTCCGTTTTCAATTCGGCGATTTTTCGGCTGTATGCGTCCGAAGGAATGTCTTCGCCCGCGAGCGTGACGACCGCGACGTTCTTTTCCAGTTCTTCTATCAGGCGCAGATTATCCTCTTTTTGTCTCTTCTTGATTTTGACGGCGTTTTGCGCGTCGTAAAAAAAGCGGTTATAGTCTTCGGTTGAGCGCGGTACGAAATAATTGGCGTCCGCGTCGCCGACAAGATGGTTGTAGTCGGCTGCTGTAAAAACGCTTTTTGCCGACAATCGGCACCCTGCGAGCGTGTCACGGAAACCCGAAACGTAATAATCCGGTCCGTATAAATCGATAAGGCTATCATAAACGGCGACGTTTGCGTTTGCCTGCGACCGAAGATATCCTATCTTTTCGGCATAGGTCGTACGGCAAGCGTCGAAGGCGTCGAGATCGGTTTCGTAGTTGACGTTTTCCGCAAGAGAAAGGGACTGTTTTACAGGCAGTTCTAACGCGGCGCGCAAAAAAGCCGCCGCCTGCGCCTTACTTTCAAAGTACTTTCCCTTTACCGTTACCGTGCGATACCACTTATCCTCGTTGACGTCGTCGCCGTTCGGAGCAAGCGTCTCTTTGGTGGAATCGGGCTGGTGGTACGATAGATAAATATCGCCTTGTCGCGCCATTTTTTCAACGTCGATCGAGGAAAAACGCTCGTCCGAATCGCGCACTTTAAGAAGAGCCGTCTCACTGACCAGGTCGCCGTAGTAAAAAATCGTTCCGTCCGGATACTTGCCGCCGGCAAGATCGGATGAAACGATTTCAAACCCGTAAGTATACTCCACGCCGTTCCTGTTATAGACAAAAACGGTCACCAAAGTAGCCGCGATGAATATCGCCGTCGCCACCGAAACAATCCATATTATTCTTTTTTTTACGACGTTAAGCACGTCGTAAACGGTAACGCCGACTTCTTTCTCCATAATAAAAACTCCGTATCCGGTAATATTTTGTTTTTATTATGGGCAATTTTATAAAGCGTTATAACCGAGATCGAACGCCTTTTCGTTGATTTCGGTCAGTTTTGCCGGAATCGAACCGAGAAGAGCCGCTTTCATTTTATCGTACGACATGTTCATGATTTTTGTGAAGGCGCCGATGATGACGGAATTTGCCGCTTTCGCGTTTCCGGCTTTTTCGGCAAGTCCGAGTGCGTCGATCGGGACGGAACCTGTCGGGAGCCTCTCTTCGATATCGTCCGGATAAGCGCATGCGCCCGTCACGACGGGCATCGGCATGATTTCTTGCGTAGAATACAGAATCATTCCGCCTTTTTTCAGATAATGCGCATAGCGCAGCGCTTCCAGTTTTTCAAAGGCAAGAATAATATCCGCGCCGCCCGCTTCTATTAGGGGCGAACGGATATTTTCGCCGATCCGCACGAACGTAATGACGCTTCCGCCTCTTTGCGACATGCCGTGGACTTCGCTCAATTTGCAATCGAGCCCGTTATCGAGGGCGTACTTTCCGAGTACTCTGCTCGCAAGAAGCGTTCCTTGACCGCCTACGCCTGTAATCAATATATCCATAACAAACCCCCTTCTTATTTCTCAATCGCGCCGAACTTGCAGACCTTTTGGCACAGTCCGCATTCGGTACAAAGCGACGTATCGATTTTTGCGCCCGTTTCGGTAAAGCGGATCGCAGGGCAACCTAATTTCATACACGCCTTGCATTTTTTGCATTTATCGGTCACGACAAACCCTTTATAAAGGGCTTTGGTCAAGAGAACACACGGACGCTTGCTGATGATGACGGAAACGCCGTCTTTGTTCAGTTCTTCTCTGACGACCGCCTCGAACCTTTCCAGATCGTACGGATCGACGACGGTAACGGACGGAACGCCGAGACTTAAACAAAGTTTTTCAAGATCGATTTCATACGTCGCTTCGCCGTAAATATCCTTTCCGTTCGCCGGGTTGTTCTGATGTCCCGTCATACCGGTCGTGCGGTTATCGAGAATAATAATCGTCGCGTTCGAGTGATTATAGACGGCTTCGACGACGCCCGTTATTCCGCTGTGAATAAAGGTCGAGTCTCCGATAACCGCCACCGTGTTTTTGGCAAAAGACGGATCGGCTTTTTCGGCGCCGACTGCCATGCCGATACTTGCGCCCATGCAAACCGTCGCTTCGATCGAGCAAAGGGGCGGAATCGCGCCGAGCGTATAACAACCGATATCGCCCATAACCGACACTTTCATTTTGCTGAGCGTATAGAATACGCCGCGGTGCGGGCACCCGGCACATAAT
>JAZRZM010000057.1:0-6155 GCA_045601385.1 Clostridia bacterium
ACGCATTTTTCGGGAATAAATTACACCCTTTCTCAAAAGGGGGCTTGATTGCCAAAACGCTCGCGTTTTGGGAATGGGGGTTTTTAACGAGAATAAAGTCTGCTTTATGCTACGGATAAATATACCGTTTGTAACGGCTTCGTTCCTTGGAAAACCCTCTCCCTCGCTCCGCTCCGGACGCTCTCCCTTTTGACAAAGGGCGCAAATTTATCCCCCAAAAAACGGCTTGCATTTTTCGGGGAGCCCCGGGGGCTTATCTTTGGGCACAGTCGTCATCCCGAGCGTAGCCGAGGGATCCCCCATACTTTATGGGATTCCTCCGCTTCACAGCCTATCGGCTGTTTCGGTCGGAATGACGGAACGGAGAAAAAGGGATTCCTCCGCTTCGGTCGGAATGACGGAACGGAGAAAAAGGGATTCCTCCGCTTCAGTCGGAATGACGGAACGAGAAAAGGGATTCCTCCGTTTGCCCCAAAAAATGCAAGCCGTTTTTCGGGACCCCGTGCTTTTGCGCCCTTTGTCAAAAGGGAGAGCGTCCGGAGCGGAGCGAGGGAGAGGGTTTTCCACGCGATAAAACTGTGCCAAACGGTATGATATTTACAGCATAAATCTGACTTCTTTCTCGTTAAAAACCCCCATTCCCAAAACGTAGACGTTTTGGCAATCAAGCCCCCTTTTGAGAAAGGGTGTAATTTATCCCCCAAAAAACGCAAGCCGTTTTTCGGGGAGCCCCGATAATTTACTCCAAAAAATATGCGATTTTTCGGGGCAAAGGTTTGATTTTCTTTTCGATCACGAGGAAGACGACGGTGGACAGGAGAGGCAAAAGAGCGCCGAAAGCCATACCGACTTTCAGACTGAGTTGTTCCATACCGATACCGAGACGATCGGCGAGCGGAACGAAGAAAGAACCGGCGAGAACGGCGTCGGTAATCACGCCGACGATCTGCGGACAAATCGACGCGCCCATATCGCCGCCCGCGGCAAGAAGAGCGTACATCGACACGCCGCCGTCGGGAATCGTCTCCGCCGCCACAAGCAAAGTCCCCGGCCAAAGCATAGAAACGCAAAAACCCGTCAACGCGCACGCGATCAATCCGATAATCGGCTGCAACGAAACGACCGCCGTTATGTAACAGACAGTCGCCCCTGCGGAGCCGATAATCAGCACTTTTTTTATGTTTTTACCGAACGAAGCATACAGCGTGCGACCGAGTCCGAGCATGACGCCGAACAGCGCGACGCCAAACAAGTCGCCCCAAATCTTTTCGATCCCGAATGCCTGTTCGAGATAGCCCGAGCACCACTGCGACATCGTGCATTCCGACGCGCCGCCGAGAAAAATGGCAAGTACCAAAATCAGCATCGTCTTGTCGATTTTCAGTTTTTCGCCCCTTTTTTCGCTCTTCATTTCGGGCATCGGCGCGCCGATATAAAGGACGGAAGCAAGCAGCGGAATAACCGCAAGAATCAGCGTCAGATACTGCCAGTTTTGTTGACCGCAAAAGTGCAAAAACAACGTCGATACGGTCACGACAAAGACGACGCCCCAAGCATAAAAGGAGTGCAAAAGGCTCATGTCCTTTTGTTTGTTTTTACCGGGAAGAGCGGCGATACACGGACTGGTCAAGACCTCGGATAAGCCCGAGCCCGTCGAAAAAGCGACCGTGCCGATGACGATCCCGATATACACATTGTCGGGCAAAAACATCGGCGCAAGGGCATATACGATAAGCCCGACCGTAATCAGAACCGAGGTCAGTTTTGTCGATAGGTTTATGTTGATCTTTTCGGAAAAGAAAGAAAAAATCAAGTCAAAAATAAGTTGCGTTCCGAAGTTTATGACTACCAAAAGCCCAAGTAAGGTATACGAAATACCGTATAACTCGCGGAAAGTCAAAAAAAGAATCGGCGACAGGTTGCACGTTATCGCCGTAGAAAGACTGGTTATGTAACACGCATATTTTGTGCGAAGATAGTTTTTTCCGTTCATTTCTTAACCGAAAAAGCGTACACCGTCCGCGAGACGTACTTGTCGCCTTTTTTTAAGATCATCGTCGGGAAAGAAGGCACGTTGCAAGCGTTCGGATAGCCCTGCGTTTCCATGCAAAAAGCCGACTGGTAGCCGTACGTTTTTTTACCTTTCAAACCGTCTAAAAAGTTCCCCGTGTACAGCTGCATGCACGGTCTGTCGGTGTATACTTCCATCAAAATACCGCTCTTTTCGGAATAGGCGGAAGCGACGGGCGAGGAGCCGTCGTTTTGCAAGACGTAATTGAAGTCGTACCCGCGAGCGACGTTCATCATGAAGTCGTCCGTCTTTATATCGCGCCCGATTTTTTTCGGCACGGAAAAGTCGTAGCACGTCCCTTTTATATCTTTGATTTCTCCGTGCGGAATCAGATTTTCGTCAATGAGCGTTATTTTTTCCGAGCGGATAAAAACTTCGTGATCGAGGGCGGTCACAAAGTCGCCGTCGAGGTTAAAATAAGCGTGGTTGGTTAGCGAACAAACGGTGTCGTCGTCGCTCGTCCCCTCGTAAGACAAAATCAGTTCGTTATCGTTTGTGAGTCGATACGTCACCGCTACGGTCAGCGTCCCCGGATACCCCTCTTCGCCGCCTACGGAAACGTACTCCATTCGTACCGCGCACGGTCCGACGATAGAAGCGCGCCATATCTTGCGGTCAAAGCCCTCTTTGCCGCCGTGCAGGCTGTTGTCCCCGTCGTTTTTATACAAGGCGTATTTTTTCCCGTTCAGTTCAAAAGCGGCTCCGCCGATGCGGTTTGCCACCCTGCCGATGACGGCGTTCATATACGGATTGTCTCCGAAAAACCCGTCGGGCGTGGGAAAGCCCGCGACGACGTCCCGCTCTTTGCCGTCTTTACCCGGTACCAGCAGTTTGAAAATACGCGCCCCGTAGGTAATCAGTTGCACGCGCATACCGTTGTCGTTTTCCAGTTCGTACAGTTCGACGCCGTCCGTTTTTTGCAAAAAATCCGCTCTCATATTTTTTTTACCCCTTTTTCGATATTTTTTTTCGGAACCTTTAATGGCGACCGCCGCCACCGCCGCCGCCGTGGCCTCCTCCGCCGCCGAAGCCACCTCCGCCGTGTCCGCCGCTTCCGAACGAACTTCCGCTTTGCGAGAGGATTTTGCTCGCATGGGAGAAGTTATCGGCGTTTTTGACAGCCTGTTGCAGTCTGCCGCCCAAATCGAACGGCGCACCCGTCCCGAAAGTATGCGGGCGCGACCATAAATACATATACGTATACAGATAGCCTCTCCGATAATAAGCGGAATCCGCGCCTCTTTCCGACAGTTCGGGATAAGCCGCTTTCAGGTTCTCCACGACCTTGTCGCTTATGCCCATCATCGTCGCGTACACGAGGTATTCTTCCCACAAAACAAGTTGCGGCACGTCGTAGTCTTTCAGGTTGGAAAAATCGGTCAGATAGTTATAAAGCGCGACCGTATCGGCATACAGCATGTTGCCCTCTTTCTTCATACGCGGCGTTTTGTAACTTGCGAAAACCAAAATAACACCGCCGAAAGCCAACCCGAAAAACAGGTAAAACAACTCGGAAAAAGCCATCGACACGAACGCGAGAATGATCATCAGTCCGCCGATTACGACGTACTTCGATATGCCGCTTGACGCCTTACCGACGTACTGCCCCGCCCGAAACTTGTCCCCCGTTTTTTTGTGAAACGCTATCATGCGCGCCGACACAAGAGACGGGTTCTTTTGCGCGAATTTCTCAAAATACTTCATGGAAAACGGCTTACTGCCGTTATTTTCCCACACTTCTTTCAATAAATTAAAAGCTTCCCGTTCGTACGGGCGCATATCGGCGCTTTCTTTTTCCGAAATGGGATTAACGTCGATAAGATAGTCTTCCTTTTCGTCGGGCAATATATCCAATATATTGCGACGGGCAAGTTCGAGCATAACCGCCGAAAAAACGGCTCCCTGCTTCTTCGCCACACCGCCTTTTTTGTAGTGGTAGTAAAAATAACTCATACTCCCTACCGCCCAGTCGTCGGGTATCTCTCTTAAATAGCGTTTTTCCTTGATTTTGTACGGTCCGAATACGTGCGAAAGTATCGCGCCGACGACGCCGCCCAAAGCAAAGACGATCGCCAGCACAATATCGACGACGGCTATTTTTGCCGCCCTCTTTTGCTCTTCGAGATAGGCGTTCTGCCAGTCGTCTTCCTGCCGTATCAGCGCGGACTTCCCGTCTTCCGCTTTCGTCTTGACAAGACCTGCGAAAGAAGAAGTCGGCACGAGAGCATGAATCCCTACCTGCGTTCCCGCGTCTGTTTTCTCTGCGGTAGCGGTCAGAATGTTCCCCATGCCGCCGATATTGCTTTCCGACGTGCAATGAAGCCAGAAAAAGGTGTTTTTTTCGTCCCCGAAGTCCACCGACGACGGCATGACGACCGTCACCGTCATTTTATCGATATACATCTCGAATGCTTCGGAAAAAATCTCCCAGTCGAATTCCGCCGTATCGGCATACGCGCCGACAAAACCTCTCAAAGCGTATTCCAGCGTAATCGTCGTGCTTTCGCCGATCGACAAAACGGGCATAATCAACCCGACTTCGTATTCGTTTGACGACGTACCGATTTTGTAATACGTCCCTTGGCAAGTCGACAGCGTTCTGTCGTTTAGTTGACTCTCCCTCGTGACGGCGGAATTATAGGCGTATTCCACGCCGTCTTTTTTCACCGACAAAATCTCCAATTCGTCCGCCCGACCGAATTTTTCGTCCTTCACGCCGAACGTTTTATAAACGTTTCGATACCCTTCCGTCGAAGATGTGGAAACGCGCCACGTTTCGCTCACGGTAAGGTCGCCTTTTTCGGTCACGACGGCTTGTATGACGCATTCGTCCAGCCACAGGTCGCCTCGGTCAACCAAAATATCGCACGATGAAAAACAGCACAAACTTGCCACGATAAGCGCGGCAAGTAATACGGATACGATTATTTTTTTCATAGCGAAACTCAGAACGAAACTTTCGGCGCGACCTGCGCTTCGGCTTCGGCTTGGAAATACGGCGCTTTTTTGAACTTAAACAGTTTCGCCACGATATTGGACGGGAAAAGGTCCTGTTTTTGGTTATAGTTCATCACGGTGTCGTTATAAAATTGCCGCGCAAACGCGATTTTCGATTCGATATCTTTCAGTTGCGACTGCAAATCGAGAAAATGTGCGTCCGCTTTTAACGTCGGGTAGTTTTCGGTCACGACAAGCAAGCGAGAAAGCGCCCCCGACAGTTCGTTATTCGCTTTGACAGCCTCTTCCGCCGTCTTTGCCGAGCCGACCGAGGCGCGCGCACGCGTGACTTTGGTCAGCACTTCGTCTTCGTGCTTGGCGTAGCCCTTGACCGTCTCGACCAAATTCGGAATCAGGTCATATCTTTTTTTCAGTTGCACGTCGATTTGCGCCCAACTGTTTTCCACTCTGCTGCGCAGGGTGACGAGTTTGTTATACATAATACACATAGCGATTCCCTTCCTTTATAAATAAAGTATACTTCTATAATACTTTTTCCATTCTTTTTTGTCAACGCAACCGGTACTCTTTGTCGCCGAAAAACAAAAGTCGGTTCCGAATCCGAAAAAACAAATTTTTGCCCCAAAAAAACTATGTCTTTTCGGGCGCAAAGCATAGGATTGTCATTCCGACCTTTTTTCCGTTCCGTCATTCCGACCTTCCTTCCCCGTCCGTCATTCCGACCGAAGCGGAGGAATCCCTTTTTTATTCCGTCATTCCGACCTTTTTTCCGTTCCGTCATTCCGACCGAAACAACCGATAGGCTGTGAAGCGGAGGAATCCCATAAAGTACGGGGGATCCCTCGGCTACGCTCGGGATGACGACTGTGCCCAAAGATAAGCCCCCGGGGCCCCCGAAAAGCGGCTTGCGCTTTTTGGGGCAAACTTGCGCCCTTTGTCAAAAGGGAGAGCGTCCGGAGCGAAGCGAGGGAGAGGGTTTTCCACGCGATAAAACTGTGCCAAACGGTATGATATTTATCGCATAAAGCAAACTTTTCTCTCGTTAAAAAACCCCCATTTTTTGTCGCATACTCCAAAAAATCAAGCCCCCTTTTGTGAAAGGGTGTAAAGCAAGTCCGTCATTCCG
>JAZRZM010000058.1:0-29494 GCA_045601385.1 Clostridia bacterium
CGACTTTGGGTTGGAAAACGCCGATAGAAGTAAGGGAAGAATTGCTCCCCCAATGCCCGCCGCGACTGATATCTTCGCTTCATTCGTGACTTCGCTACGCTCCGTCACTCATTGCACTCAGATATCAGTCGTTTTGGAATATAATCTATAACGAGACAAACAAAATTTTTTTAATAAGTTGGTCTCACATCATTTACAAATGCACAGGCAAAAAAATAATTAAAACCGTTTTGTATTGACAAAAAGGAATATAAGTATTATAATTTAATGAAATATAAAACCTTTGGAGGATTAGTATGAAAGTTACTTATCAACCTTTACTTGAAAAAGAACAACAGGGCTACGGCGTAACGCGTTGGGCAAACTCGCAGGAAATACGCGACAGTCTGACCGAACTGACCAATCAGAATATTTTCGCCGTGCCGAAAGACTATTATCAAGAAGAAATCGTCGACGGCTATTATGAAAAGAAATGTGCCGAAAGCAAAAAAATCACCGCGGAAGCAAAGAATTATATCCCCGGCGGCGTTCAACACAACCTCGCTTTCAATAAGCCGTTTCCGATGTGCATGGTAAAAGCCGAAGGCGCGTACCTGTACGACAAAGACGGCAACAAGTACTTCGACTTTTTGCAAGCGGGCGGTCCGACGATCCTCGGCAGCAACTATCCGGAAGTGCAGGAAGAAGCGATCAAACTGATCAAGGACTGCGGTCCCGTCACCGGTCTGTTTCACGAAGCCGAACTTCTCATCGCAAAAGAAATCAATAAGAACATGCCTTGGGTAGAAAAGTTCCGTATGCTGGGCAGCGGTACCGAAGCCGATATGGCGGCTATCCGTATCGCGCGCTGTGCCACGAGAAAAAAGCGCATCATCAAAGTCGGCGGCGCATACCACGGCTGGTCCGATCAACTCGTCTACGGGCTGAAAATCCCCGGCACGAGAAACTTCCTCGAATCGCACGGCATTCCCGGCAAAATCTTCACTCTGATTGACGAAGTCCGTCCGGACGACATCAAGATGATGGAAGCGTACTTCAAACTCAACCAACTCCGCGGCGGTACCGCAGCCGTCTTGATCGAACCTGTCGGTCCCGAATCGGGCACCCGTCCCGTCGCTTGGGATTATAATAAGAAAGTAAGAGAACTCTGCGACAAATACGGCGCGCTTCTTATCTTCGACGAAGTCGTCACCGGCTTCCGCGTCGGTCTCGGCGGTGCGCAAGGTCTGTTCGACGTACATCCCGATTTGACCGTATTCGGCAAAATCGTTGCCGGCGGATACCCCGCGGCAGGCGGCGTAGGCGGAAAGAAACTCTACGTTGACTTAATGGCGGCAGGCGTAGGCGGCATGATGAAAAAAGCGTACGTCGGCGGCACTCTCGCGGCGAACCCCCTGTCCGCTATGGCAGGATACGCCGCGATCAAAGAAATCGCCAAAAACGACGCATGCCTGAAAGCCGGTAAAGCGGGTAACCGCCTCACCGACGGCTTGGTCAAACTGATCGAACAATACAACCTGCCGTACGTCGCGTACAACCAAGGCTCCATCTGCCACCTTGAATGCACCGCGCCGATGAGTTTTGACTTCTCGTCGATGAACATTCTCAAAATCGTCAACGTCCTCTCGAAGAAGAGCATGATGATGGTTCGTAAAGAAGCGATGGAACAAATGGGCGCGACCTATATGGCAAACGGCATCGTCACCCTCGCCGGATCGAGACTGTACACCTCCATGGCGGATACCGACGACATCATCGACGAAGCCCTCAACCGCTTCGAAGACGTCTTCAAACTGGTCAAAGAACGCGAAATTCCGCTCGCCGACCAAGTCGCCGAATACAATGCCAAACATAAAGCCGAAAAAGAAGCGCAGAAGAAATAAGTCTTATCGCTGAAACAAAGTATCGGGAAAAAACAAAGAAAGGCTGTTAGAAAAATATATTTTTTTAACAGCCCTTTCATAATAAGGGGCAAACTATGAAATACGTAATATCACATGACGTGGGGACAAGTTCGGTCAAAGCCGTACTGATTTCTTTCGACGGCGAAATCATCGCTTCCAAAGCCGAACCCTACCCGACTTACTATCCGGCGCCGTCTTTTGCCGAGCAGAATCCCGAAGACTATTGGCTCGCCGCCTGTAAAGCGTCAAAAGAAGTCCTTCAAAAGGCCGCTGTCGAGCCAAGCGACGTAGCCGGTATCGTCTTTTCGACGCAGGCGATGGGTATCATTCCCGTCAACGCCGACGGAGACGTCCTGTATCCCAATATCACGTGGGTGGACGGCAGAGCGGAAAAACAGGCGCAAGAGTTGATGCGAAAAGTCGGCGGAAAAGGTATCTTTACCCTCGTATCGGGGACGCCAATCATGGGGAAAGACGTCATTGCAAAAATCCAATGGCTACGGGAAGAACGCCCGGACGTTTATAACAAAACGAAGTATTTTCTCGACGTCAACGGCTATCTGAAATTTAAGTGCACCGGCGAAATGGTCGCCGAATTGTCCGGCGCGTCCAGTTATGGACTCGACCTGAAAAAGAAAACGTGGATGAGCGCGCTGAAACTCGTCGGCATCGACATGTCAAAACTGCCTCCGCTTGTCAAAAGCACCGACCGTATCGGAAACGGCTTGACGAAAGAAGCGGCGGAAGCAATGGGTTTGCCGCAAGGGACGCCCGTTTTCGGCGGATGCGACGACACGCAGGCCGCGGCGATCGGATCGGGCATGAACGGAGACGGCGACATTCATATTTATTTAGGCACAAGCGCATGGGTAGGCGCGACGTCGCGCACGCAAACAAAGTTCAGACACGGCGCGGCGGCGATTCAGTCCGCCGATCCGGAAATGAACCTGATAGCCGGTATCACCGAAGCGGCAGGCAGTAACATACAGTGGATTTGCGACCAGTTCTTCCGTACCGAGCAAAAGGAATACGGCGACGGCATTTACGCCTATATGGACGACGTCATCAAGACCGTTCCGCCGGGGAGCGACGGGCTTATCTGCACGCCATGGATGCTCGGAGAGCGGTGCCCGGTCAGCTCGACGACGACGAGAGCCACCCTTTTCAATATGGATCCCACGCACACGAGAGAACATCTCATGCGCGCCGTCTACGAAGGTATCGGCTATAACCTCAGATGGATACTGGAAAACTACGAAAAAGACTACGGCTTCCGCTGCCGCAGGTTCAGGATCATCGGCGGAGGCGCGCTGGACGAAGCCTGGATGCAGATCATCGCCGACATCACCGAGAGGGAGTTTGCCGTCGTCAAAAATCCGCGTATGGCAGGCGCGATCGGCGCGGCGATTATCGCTTTCGTCGGGCTTGGGCAAATAGACGGCTTTTCTTCGGCAGGGAAATACGTCAAAGAAGAAAAACAGTATTATCCCAACCACGCCAACAAAGCAGTCTACACCGAACTTTTCAAAACCTATAAAAAAATCTACAAGTCTTTGGCAAAAACATACAAAGACGCCAATTCAAAACGCTTTGAAGGAGAATAAAAAAATGAACGTTATTACCGAATACGCAAAAAAAATCGCGGAAGAAAATCTCTGCGGCGGCGGCGACGTCATCAGCATGAAAAAAGGCGGAAAAATCTACGCTACGAGAAAGGGCGTTGATTTTTCAACGATAACGGACGACGATGTCATCGAAGTAAACGACGAAAACAAAAAAGACTACGAACTGTTTTTATCGATATACGGCATGAAAGCCGACGTTAATGCTATATGTGCCGTTCACCCGAAATGGGTATCCGCAGTATCGGAAAAAGGATGCCCGATACCGGCTGTTTTGGACGACATGGCGCAAATAGTCGGCCCCACGTGCAAGATAGCGAAAAACGAAAAAGAAGTCCTGAAAGTGCTCAAAGGCAGAAACTCCTGCTTGCTGAAAGGAGACGGTTGCGTCACGACGGGAAGAACGATGGACGAAGCCCACACCTGCGTACTCGTCCTCGACAAGGCTTCGCGGTGTTTCGTCGCAGGCTCGGTTCTCGGCGGCAACAAAATCATTCCGTTTGCCGAAGCAAAACTGATGCAAATCATTTACAAGAAAAAATACAGCAAGGTCAATCAACAGAACCTGCATGAAAGGGAGGAATAAAAAATGGCTTGGACGAAAGAAACGGAAAACCGCTTGCGTGAAGTAATCAAAAACAGCGGCGTCGCTCTTCTGAAAGAAAATCTTGTGCAAGGCACCTGGGGCAACACGGCGGCAAGACTGGACGAAGACCACATGCTCGTCACGCCGACCGGGCTCGACTATATCGCTTTGCAACCCGAAGACATGCCTGTCGTACAGATAAGCGATCCTTCGGTATGGAGCGACGGCAAAAAGCCGACGAGCGAACGTAAAATACACGCCGCGGTCATGGCGAGCCGTCCCGAAATCAACGCGACGATTCACTCCCACCCCGTCTACTGTTCGATGCTTGCTTCGGCAAGAGTACCTCTCCCCGTCATTTGCGACGAAATGCAACGTCTCGTCGGAGGTGAAGCGCGCGTCGGCAAATACGGATTGCCCGGCACAAAGGGTTTGAAAAACGGCACCGTCGCCGCCATGGAAGGGCGCAACGCCTGCTTTATGGCAAACCACGGCGTGTTTTGCGCGGGGAAGGACATGGACGAAGCGTTTGAAATCATCCGCATTATGGAAAAATGCTCGTACGAATACGTACAGCAACTGACGTTGAAACTCACAGGGCAAACGACGTACAGCGACGAACTTTTGTTCGATTATTTTTTGAAACATTAACATAAAAACGCAACATACGACAGAAAAAAACGCGACCTACGGTTACAAAAAACCGGGCAAAGAGTCGCGTTTTTTTATTTTGTCGGAAAAATTCGTTTTCATCGAAAAAAAATACCGAAAAACAGGTGCATTCTTGATGTGTTTGTGATAGAATATAGAAAAAATAAAAGGAGTTTTTTTATATATGGTTAAAGAAGATTTGGCAAAATACGGCATTAAAAACGTAAATCAAGTCGTTTGCAACCCCTCTTATGAGGTTCTTTTCGAAGAAGAAACAAAAAAAGATCTTACCGGATACGAAGTCGGTAAAGTGAGCGAACTGGGCGCGGTCAACGTCATGACGGGTATTTATACCGGACGTTCGCCCAAAGATAAATACATCGTCATGGACAACAACTCCAAAGACACCGTTTGGTGGACGAGCGACGGCTACAAAAACGATAACCACCCGATGAGCGAAGAAGTCTGGGCAAAGGTCAAAGACATCGCTTTGAAAGAGTTGTCGAACAAGGATCTCTTTGTCGTAGACGCTTTCTGCGGAGCCAACAAGGACACCCGTATGGCTGTCAGATTCATCGTCGAAGTCGCCTGGCAAGCACATTTTATCAAAAATATGTTCATCCAACCCTCCGAAGAAGAACTCAAAAACTTCCAACCCGACTTCATCGTCTACAACGCGTCCAAAGCCAAAGTCGACGACTACAAAGAACTCGGGCTCAATTCGGAAACCTGCGTCGCTTTCAATATCACCTCGCGTGAACAGGTCATCATCAACACCTGGTACGGCGGCGAAATGAAGAAAGGTATGTTCTCGATGATGAACTACTATTTGCCCCTCAAAGGCATCGCCGCGATGCACTGCTCGGCAAACACCGATATGGACGGCAAAAACACCGCTATCTTCTTCGGCTTGTCCGGCACCGGCAAAACCACTCTTTCGACCGATCCGAAGCGTCTGCTTGTCGGCGACGACGAACACGGCTGGGACGACAACGGCGTCTTCAACTTCGAAGGCGGCTGCTACGCCAAGGTCATCAACCTCGACAAAGACAGCGAACCCGACATCTATAACGCGATCAAACGTAACGCTCTTCTCGAAAACGTAACGCTCGACGAAAACGGAAAAATCGACTTTGCCGATAAGTCCGTCACCGAAAATACCCGCGTTTCTTATCCGATCGATCACATCAACAATATCGTCAAGCCCGTATCCAGCGCACCCGCCGCGAAGAACGTCATCTTCCTGTCGGCTGACGCGTTCGGCGTTCTGCCCCCCGTCTCCATTCTGACGCCCGAGCAGACGCAATACTACTTCCTGTCCGGTTTTACCGCCAAACTCGCCGGTACCGAACGCGGAATCACCGAGCCCACCCCGACTTTCTCGGCTTGCTTCGGTCAGGCTTTCCTCGAACTGCATCCGACCAAATATGCCGAAGAACTCGTCAAGAAAATGCAAAAGAGCGGTGCGAAAGCCTACCTTGTCAACACCGGTTGGAACGGCACGGGCAAGCGTATCTCCATTAAGGATACCCGCGGCATCATCGACGCGATTCTGAACGGCAATATCAACAACGCCCCGACCAAAAAGATTCCTTACTTCAACCTCGAAGTACCGACCGAACTGGGCGGCGTCGATACGAAGATCCTCGATCCTCGCGACACCTACGCCGACAAGTCCGTATGGGACGAAAAAGCAAAAGACCTCGCCGGAAGATTCGTCAAGAACTTCGCCAAATACGAAACCAACGCAGCCGGCAAAGCCCTCGTCACCGCAGGTCCGCAACTGTAAAGTTTTCTTTATCCGCAAACAAAAAAACTGCCGCGCAAGCAAAAGAGCGCGGCAGTTTTTTTACGTTTTGTTTTTTGTAGCAGGCGGTTTATCCTATCAGATATACCGCGCATTCGTAGGGGCGAAGAGACTTCCTTGCGAGGTCAAAATCGGAATAATTGCCGATAAGAAGTTGTCCTTTCGACAAGTCAACTCCTTTCGGAACGCGCAGTTTGGTATCCTTTTTTGATATATTCAGTATTACAAACAATTGCTTCCCATCAAAATTGCGTTCGTATACAAAAAGGCGCCCGTGCATGGGATAATACAGTTTGAAGTCGCCTTTGGTAAAGATTTCGTTTTCCTTCCGCAGTTGCAACAGTTTCTTGTAGTAGTACAAAATACTTTGCTTGTCGTCGAGCGCGTTTTTAACGTTTATTTCGGTATAATTGGGGTTGACGACAAACCACGGTTTTTCGGCGGTCGTAAAGCCGGCGTTCTTTTCGTCCGACCACTGCATACACGTCCGCGCATTGTCACGCGCCGCATAACGGGCGATTTTCATAAGCGACTTGTCGCGGAAGCCGAATTTTTTCAAAAGCACATAGCACGCGTGCGTATTGACGTCGGGGTAGTCGTCGAGTTTTTCGAGCGGACAGTTCGTCATGCCGATTTCCTGTCCTTGATAGATAAAGGGCGTACCGCTTTGACACAAATACATCGTCGCCAGACACTTGCCGCTTTCGACGCGATACTTTTCGCTCCCGTAGCGCGAAATAACGCGCGGCTGATCGTGATTTTCTATATACAGCGTGTTCCACGCCTTACCGTACAATTTTGTCTGCCAATTCTTGTAGACGCGCTTTAATTTTACGAGGTTAAACGGCGTACGGAACCAACTGTACAAAAAGCAGTCCGCCTCCATGTGCTGAAAGTGGAACATCATATTAAGTTCTTGTTTGTCGTACGCGATATAATCGAGCGCGCCTTTCGGAGTCATCATCGGTGCTTCGCCCACCGTTATCGCCCCGTATTCCGACCACACCTGCTTAAACTCCTTCAAAAATTCGTGAATGCGCGGACCGTTTTTGTAGTGTTCCATACCCCGCGCCGCCGGCATAATCGGGTTACCGTTCGGCAAGCCCTCTCTTTTGCTGATAAACGTGATGACGTCTTCGCGGAAGCCGTCCACGCCTTTTTCGAGCCAGAACCGCATGACGCTTTTGACTTCTTCTCGCACGGCGGGATTATCCATATTGAGGTCGGGCTGTTCTTTGGCGAACAGGTGCAAATAGTACTCGCCACGCGTTTCGTCATACTCCCATGCGTCGCCGGGGAAAGTCGCCGTCCAGTTATTCGGAAACTTTTTCCCGTCCTTGCCTTTTCCTTTTCGCCATATATAATAATCTTTGTATGGGTTCCCTTCTCCGCCTTTTCGGCTCTCTAAAAACCATTTATTTTGATTGCTTGTGTGGTTGATTACCAAGTCCATAATGACTTTCAAACCAAGTTCGTGCGCCTTTTTAAGGACTCTCTCGAAGTCATCCATCGTCCCATAATCGGGGTTGATATTTTTGTAGTCGGCGATGTCGTATCCGTAGTCGGCTTGCGGACTGACATACAGCGGCGAAAACCATATCGCATTACAGCCGAGGTCCCTGATATATTCGAGTTTTGAATAAATCCCCGTAAGGTCGCCGATTCCGTCGCCGTTTCCGTCGCAAAAACTCCGTGGCCAGATTTGATACACAACAAGATTCTTATAGTCCGTCATAGTCTTTCTCCCTTTCCAATGATTCTGTTTTATTTCCGATATTTTTACCGTCGGCAGCCCTGCCATGCGCGAGCCGCTCCCGGCATACTCTCCCTGCGCATTGTTATCGCGGCGATCGGCGCTTTCCACCCCTCGCATAGCAAAGAAAGTCCTTGCCCTAAAAATGCCGCCAAACGGTCGATTTCTATTATTCGTCGCCTCCGCAAAATGCGTCTTTTTTCGCGCTCAAACGGCATTCCTCGCGCCAAATTCATTATAACAGGTTCTTACGAATTTTTCAATCGCCGCTCGCAAAAAATCCCTTTTCCTCTGTAGAGTAACAATTGATGTGAGACTGAAAAAAATAAAAGAAGAGTGATTGCCTCGTGTTAGAATAGAATCGGCAAAAACAATTCAAGGAGGTCGAATCACTCAAATGGAGTATAACACAACTAAAAGATATTGTCCACACGAAATCAATACAAAAATGCATTCTGTCGAAACTTATAGGTTCACAAAAGGCATCCGCACTTTAAGCGTTCAAACAATATTCAGGTAGCGATTTTTGGGTTGGAAAACTACGATAGAAGTACGGAAAGAATTGCTCCCGCAACTGCCCGCCGCGACAGATATCTTCGCTTCAAGCGTGACTCTGCTACGCTCCGTCACACATTGCACTCAGATATCAGTCGTTTGGGAATAATCTATAACGAGACAAACAAAATTTTTTTAATAAGTTGGTCTCACATCATTTACAAATGCACATGCGTTTCGTTCCGGAATGGCATAAGCGTGCCTTTTTTCGCGTGGATAGGTAAAACAGTATCGGACTATTGCGGATAAATAAGACATAACGAAAGAAAGATACGCTATTTATCGGCTATCTTTTTTCTGCTCGTGGCAGGCTGTACGATTGAGTTTGTTTTTTTCCTTGGTAATGTAATTCCGGTATTTTTGATTAAAAAATTTTTCTTCCGATTAGTTCATCGACCGAACATTGAAAGAAATCGGCGAGCTTCCATAAGCTGGTAATACTCGGCTCCTTTTTCTCCGAGAGCCATGCGCTGATGGCGCTTTGAGCCACGCCGATTTTGATCGATAACTGCTGTTGCGTCATGTTTTCGTATCGCATAAGCTGTTTTAAGTTTTCAGAAAAAGTTATTTTCATACTATTGACATTTTATCTCCAAGGTGATACACTGAAAAAAAATATCTCTAAGGAGATAATTTGAAAGATTCAGACAAAACTTTTTTTGGCACTTTTTTTGAAGCCAAACGGGGAGGAAGAATGAAAAAGAAGGTACTATGGATAGTCGGATCCGTTCTGACGGCGTTGATCGTGGCGGCTGTTATCGTTTGTGTCGTAAAGGGGGCTATCGATAAGGGGGAAACGAATAATATACCCCAAGACGCTAATTCAAAATCGGTTACGAAATCGCAACAGGTTATTAAATATAAGGTCGAAGAAGAGTGGTGCGAGATCTCGGTGACGCCCGACGATAATTATATTTTACCGTCGATTCCTACCAAATTCGGGTATATTTTTGACGGTTTATATGACAGGGAGACGGACGGAACGAAGATGGTCGGAGCCGACGGCGCGAGCATTAATCCGTTTGCTTCCGATTTGACCACGACCATTTATTACGCGCGTTGGATTCCCAAAGAATACAAAATAGTCTTTAATGCCAACGGCGGCGTTTTCGGCTACAATAACGGGACGCGGTGCAGCGTGCTGTACGACGAAGAAATCGGTTGCGCCGTACCTGCGGTCAGCAAAGAGTATTATGACTTCGAAGGTTACTATCTCGGCACCGATAAGGACGCCGTTCTTGTCGCCGACGAAAATGGTTTTGTTTCGGGATATGCCTATCTGAACGAAAAAAACTACGCGAAAGAAGTATTCGATTCGGATATTATCGAATTATACGCGAAGTTTTCCAAGAAAAAATATACGGTAAAATTCTATTGTGATCAATCCGATTATACTTCATACGTCGAAAAGCAGATAGAGTACGGGACGACGATAGAAGAATCGGGGATCGTATTATACGACGGTGACAAACGGGTGCTTACCTGGAAAACCGATAGTATGTCCGACAAGGTATTTACCGAGGCAATACAACACGATTGCTCGCTATATGCTTGTGATTACGGCGCGTGTATCACTCTATATTATAATAGCAAAATTAGGCATGGTACGATTACCGCAAAAGTGGGCGATACCGTCGAACTGCCCGTATTGCCGGACGAGACGTTAAAGAAGTTCCTTTATTGGGCAAACGGAAACGGAGAAAAAATCACGCTGTCCCAAATGCCCGATCATGACATGACGCTCTATGCCGTTTGGGAACAGTATTATACGCTTAAATTATATTCAAGCAGAAGCACACTTTATAAAACGATTACCGCAAAATCGGGCGATACCGTCGAACTGCCCGTATTGCCGGACGAGACGTTACAGAAGTTCCTTTATTGGGCAAACGGAAACGGAGAAAAAATCACGCTGTCCCAAATGCCCGATTATGACGTAACGCTTTATGCCGTTTGGGAAGAAATGTATCATACGGTCTATTACGACTATGACGGCGGAAGCGTGAGTAACGAATCAAAACAATATAAAAGCGGCGACAGGATTGCTTATAACAATGACGTAACAAAAAGCGATTACGTGTTTGCCGGTTGGGACGGCTACCAAGAAACAATGCCCGATAAGGATATAACCGTAAAAGCAATCTGGAAAAGGGTTTCTTATACTACTCCAATAGATTATGCCGAATACTACGGGGACCAAAGTCGGGATTTTTCTATTGATTCGTTCGATATTGATTGGCTGGCGGCGCAGGGATACAGCCAGGTTATCGTAACGGCGTACTTCTCGGCTAAAAAAGATGGTCCAAGCTTTAGTATAACAATAAACAATAAAACCGACGTAAAATTTAAGTTTGACACGGGTTCCGATTATAGTGATTTTTCTTTCAGCGCAACTCAATATACCTTAGATGATATAAAAGCGGGTAAAGCCACAGTCGAGTTTTTTGCTTCGTTTTTCAACGGCCAAAAAAACTCGTTTTATATCAAAAACGTTTATTTGAAAATAACCGTTACGAAATAGCGGTTAAATACGATACAAAAAGGAGAAGAAAACAATGAAGAAACACAGAAAGATTTTTACCGTAGTATGCTTGATCATACTGGTAATGTGCGTTTCGGTCCTTGCGGTCGGATGTAACGACGACGAGGGCGGCGAAGACGCGTCTTTGTTAAAGCCGAGTAATATAAGTTATGACGGCAAAACGCTGACGTGGGACAAATCGATGCTGGCGGAGTATTATTACGTCTCCGTAAACGGCGGAGAAAAACGCAAATCCAATTCGAACGTGTACACGTACGACGCAAAAGGCGAAGAAGTGGAATTTGTGATTTATGGCGTGAAAGGAAAAATCGATTCGTCGAGCAGTGCCCGATTCAAGCCTTTGCCGACGATAGAGACGATAAGCGTCGACGATGACGGCGTGCTGTATTGGAATGAGGTGGGAGACGCTACCGGGTATCTTCTTACGATCGACGGTACAAGCACAAAAAATGCCGTCGCCGTAAACACGTACGGAGGGCTGTCGGAGGGTAATCACACCGTAAAGATCCGTCCCGTCGTCACCGGCAACAATTCGTACTATTCCTATTGGAGTAATGCCGTACAGGTAAACATACTCAAAGCCGTATCGGCGAGCAATATCAAGTACGACGGCACCGTAATAACGTGGAACGGCGTCAATAATTGCTCCGGATACAGCCTGACGATCAACGGTGAGACGCGGGAGGTTAAATCGGCAAGTTGCGAATATACGTCGGACGGCAGGGACGTGGAGATAAGCGTAAAGGCGATAGGCGACCACGTCAGATACTATGATTCCGCTACGACGTCGGCGAAATACTATTATCTGAATCAGATTACTTCCGTCACCGTCGAAGACGGCGTCCTGAAATGGGACAGCATTGAAAACGCTACCGCGTACAAACTCAAAATAAACGGCGTCGTTCAGAGTGCGCTGCTGTCCGATACGAAGTACGATGGGCTGAAAAGCGGCAGATCGATGAGTATAAGCATTTTGCCTGTCAGAGAAAAGGAAAACTATTTCTCTTATTGGTCGAACGAAGAGTCGGTGTTTATTCTGAATACACCGGACGTGTCATGGAATAAAGAAATAAACTTTGACGGAGAAAAGAACAATGCTTTAAGCTGGACGTACGATTCCGTGGCGACGTCTTACACAATCAGCCTGGAATTCGAAGGCGACGTCACGCTGTACTCCACGACGAGCGTCGGGTTTAATTACGACTTTAAGGAAGTCGGCTCTTACGTAATGAAGATAAAGGCAGTCGGGGACGCCACGATGGGCTATTCCGATTCGAAGTTTTCGAAAGAAATCAGGATAAGACGTCTTGCGGGACCGACCGAAGCAAGCAGTGATTTTATCGTAAGCAAAAGCGACAGTCTTGCCGGCGGCTTTACCGTATCGTATAATGCGGCTCCGTACGCTACGGGGTATCAACTCTACAAAGACGGGAATCTTGTAGAATCCGCGACCACGATGTCATTGCGCTTGTCGGATAAAGAGGTCGTGACGGACAATACGAAAGTAGAAAAGAAAATAAACTATCGTATAAAATCACAAGGGGCGTACAAGCAATACGATACGTATATCGACGTCAAACTCCCGTCGCTCTCCGAAGGCGGCGATCTGACTTTCGATATTACCGTTCTTGCGGCGCCGGACAAGCCGCAAATGGACGGATATACCCTGCAATACGATATTATTGACGGTGCGAGCGGTTATGCCGTGTCAATCGACGGCGTGATTCAGAACAGTTCTTCGGACAGATGCGATATTTCGACGATAGAAGCAGGCAGTCACAATATCAGCGTATGCGCAAAGGGTAACGGACACGATGTTCTTGCTTCGGCTTATTCGCCGATACTGTCCCTCTATCGCCTGGATGCGCCGACCAATATCAGAATCGATTCCAATAAGGACGAAGGCGTGGTTGTGTTCAGCGCTCCGTCCGTAGCCGCACAAAGTTATCAGGTCTACTGCGGTACTACCGAGTCGAGCCTGGAAGCGACCGAAAACAGAGGTATGAATAAAAATATTCAGACTTCCGGCACCATTATCAGGGTTGTGGCTGTATATAACGCATACCTGAACGACGACAAGGACAAAACCTACTATATGACGTCGAAGAGTTCCGAAAGCAAGCTGTTTATAAAACTTGCTACGCCGACCGTAACCGACGAGGCTTTTGCCAACAGCACGCAAATGGTCTGGAATGCCCCCAACAACGTGAACGCGTCGGAATATACGCCTATATATATAGTCAGAGAAAGCGGTGTCGACGATACTTGCAGTTCTACGAACTATTCCTTGAAAAATCTCGTCGGTGACAGAGAATATTCGTTTCGGATAAAAGCCGTCGGAAACGGCGTCAAATATATCGACAGCGAGTTTACCGAAGTTAAGAAAATAAGCAAACTGAAAACGCCGGAAATAACAATCGTGGATAATGCCTACACGTGGGATTTTGCTACTTTTGCCAAGACTCCGACATCGTACAGCCTTTCTATCGACGGTGTGAAGGTCTCCGACGGAATAACCAATATCGAAAACGTATACAGCTATAAGCCCACGTTTAGCAGTATTAAAAAAACGGAAGGATATCAGGTGTCTCTCGTCGCTGTAGGCGACGGAGTCAATACGATAAACAGCGACGCTTTTGTTTTGATACAAACCGTTCGGAAACTTGCGACGCCGTCGATAACCGTTTCTTATTCTGCCGATCGGTTCGCCGCAAACGAAACGGTCAACATCGCCGTAAACGAAGCGATAGAAAAAGCACTGGGATATACGTTTGAAATCTCCGGTGTAAAACAAGTCGAAAAAGATACTTTGATTTACGACGAGTATTCGCCCGATACGCCGGGACTGAAAAAGATATACGTTTCTGCCAGGGGCGGAAAGATGGAAACCGTCGACGGTGTGAATATTTATTATATGGCTTCCGAAAAAGCCGAAGGCAGTATCAATATTCTGTCTATGCCGTCCCTTTCCACTTTCGGTATGCAAGCCAACGGGCGCATATCATGGGGCGCGATAACAAACGCAAGCGGGTTCGATTACTATATTTCGTATAATAACGGTGAGTACTCGACTGAATTTGTTCATGTCAGTACGACTTATAGCGACGTGATAGCCGATTTTAAGTCCTATAAGACGATTACGATAAAATTAAGTGCGAAAGGCAACGGCGTCAACATAGTCTCGTCCGACTGGATAGAATGGACGTGGACGAATACCAATAGCTGAAAAAAGTCTTTTCAATACGGCGTCGCGACCTGCTTTGCGACGCCGTATTGTGTACGGGAGCAGAATGATTCTTAATATATTTATCAATATCGTAGCACAGGTGTTTTATTTTATCGGGATAGTATATCTTGTCGGTTTTATCATTTCCAAGATAAACGGTTTTTTTTACGCGTCGTTCGATCACGTTTATGCCGTTGTATATTTGACCGGATTTATAGGTACTCCGATACATGAATTGTCCCACGCTTTGATGTGTCTGCTTTTCAGACATAAAATAGTGGCTGTCAAATTATTTCAGATCGACAAGGAAACGGGTGTTTTGGGATATGTGAAACATACGTATAACGAAAAAAAACTTTATCAGCAAGTAGGGAATTATTTTATCGGAGTTGCGCCGATTATGTGCGGCAGTGCGCTCTTGTTTGTTTGTTTTGCTTTGTTGATGCCCGACAGTTTCCGACTTATGAGAGATTCCGTAAAGGTTTTATCCGCTTGTGCCGTTACGAACGTGTCGACGGAGTCGCTGCGGATTTCGGGCGAAGCGTTCGCGCAGATCCTTACGTCGCTGTTTGTCGGTATCGACTCCTGGCAGTGGTGGGTTTTTACGGCGGTGGCTCTTTGCGTATCCATTCATATGAATTTGTCGAAAGCCGATATTGCCAATACCAAAAAGGCGGTTCCGCTGTTGATTGCCTTTATTGCCGTCGTGAATATCGTTTTGGGTATAATAGGTCAGTCGGTTTACAGCCGGTTCGTTTATTATGTCAATATAGGCGGCTCTTTTATTATTTCCGCGTTGCTGTTGTCGATGGGGTATTCTTTGCTGTATGCGTTAATTGCCGCGGGCGTCCGATTCGCTAAAAAGGGTATACGCCGTAAATAAATGTCGGGGAAGCGCATAAGATATCCGAGTTTTTTCGGAAAAGAAATTTTTGTCAATACGCCGAGAAAAAATATTTTCGGCGCATTTTTTTTATTTTTTTACAAATTAAAAGGGAAAAAGAGGAAAAAACGTTTGACTTTTATTTGCCAAGGAGGTATAATCATTGACATTATAAAATAGTATGAGTAGTTTCGACTTGTGGAATCGGAGAGAGGTTTTACGGGTGGGGGCTTTATCGCATTTTATAAGGTTTGACCAAGGAAATTACGGCGCGCAAAAACGCCTGCGTTTACATTTTTTTTATAAGGAGTTAATCGATGTCAAGAACTCACAAGATTAAGTGCGGCAATACCGAAAGATGGACTTTCAGTAAAATCAAACCCATACTCGATATGCCTTATCTGATTGAAGTGCAGAAAAAGTCGTACGACAACTTCATCAAAGAAGGAATCGGCGAGGTTTTCAGGGACTTCTCCCCCATTACCGATTACGGCGGCAAGTTTGAGCTGGAATTCGTAAACCACTCTCTCGACGGCGTATGCAAGTATGATATCAACGAATGCAAAGATAGGGACGTCACCTACACTTCACCGCTGAAAGTGACCGTTCGGCTTTTGCTGAAAGATACGGGAGAAATCAAAGAAAAGACCATTTTTATGGGCGAACTCCCCAAAATGACCGATAAAGGCACCTTTATTATCAACGGTGCCGAGCGCGTCGTCGTATCGCAACTTGTCCGTAGCCCGGGCGTATACACCAAAGGCGAACGCGACAAACTGGGCGTAATGCGGTATTTTACCACCGTTATTCCCAATCGCGGCGCATGGCTCGAATTTGAACAGGATTCTCTCGGTACGCTGGGCGTACGCGTAGACAGAAGCCACAAGATGACTGCGACGCTCCTTTTGCGCGCTCTCGGTTTTGCGACCGACGCCGAACTTTTTGAACTGTTCGACAGCGATCCGATGATAATCAAGACCGCCGAAAAGGATGGTGACGCCGCGCTCGATCTGAACGCCGCCAAGACCGATTTCTTCCGCAAGATGAAGCCGGGCGAAGTGCCGACGCAAAACGGTATCGACGCGTTGAACGACAACCTGTTCTTCGACGATCGCAAATACGACGTCCGTCACGTAGGCAGATATAAATTCAATAAAAAACTCAGTATCGCCGACAAAATCGAAGGGAAGACCTCTTCTCGCGATATCATCAGCGAAGACGGCGAAATTTTGGCGTCGAAAGGCGAAGTCTTTACCCGCGAACAAGCCAATGCGGTTCAGAACGCCGGTATCAATATCGTCTATATCGAGACGCCCGACGGCAGCGACAGAAACGAGTTTAAGGTTATCGGTAACAATACCGTCGATCTCGGCGCGTTCATCGACGTTGATCCGCGCACGCTCGGTATTCGTCAAAAGGTTTACTATCCCGCATTGAAACCCTTGTTGGATCAATACGCCGGCGACATGGACGGACTGAAACAAGCCGTCGTCGAACACAAAGACGAACTTGTCATCAAACATATCACGGTAGACGATATCGTCTCCATCGTGTCGTACAACCTCTCCATGAAGTACGGTTTTTACTATTGCGACGACATCGATCACCTCAGCAACCGTCGTGTGCGTTCGGTCGGAGAACTGCTCTATAACCAGTTCCGTATCGGTATCGCCCGCCTCGAAAGAGTGATCAAAGAAAGAATGAGTATCGCGCAGGATCCCGCCGAAGTCACGCCGGAGTCCCTTATCAATACCCGTCCCGTATCGAGTGCTATCCGCGAGTTCTTCGGAAGCAGTCAGTTGTCCCAATTTATGGATCAACCCAACCCGATTGCCGAACTTACGCACAAGCGTAAACTCAGCGCCCTCGGTCCCGGCGGTCTGAACAGAGAGAGAGCCGGCTTCGAAGTTCGTGACGTTCACCACTCGCACTATTCGAGAATGTGTCCTATCGAGACGCCGGAAGGTCAGAACATCGGTTTGATTACCTCGTTGAGTTCTTATGCGCGTATCAATGAATACGGCTTTATCGAAGCGCCCTATCGCAGAGTCGATAAAGAAACGGGCGTGGTCACCGACGAAGTCGAATACATGACGGCGGATATCGAAGATAAGTACGTCGTGGCACAGGCGAACGAACCGCTCACCGAAGACGGGCACTTTGCCAATCCGCGCGTTACCTGCCGTTTCCGCGACGACATCAAAGAATACCCGATCAGTCGCGTCGATTACATGGATGTGGATCCCAAACAACTTGTTTCGGTCGCCGCAAGTCTGATTCCTTTCTTGGAAAACGACGACGCCAACCGTGCTCTTATGGGCAGCAACATGCAGCGTCAGGCAGTGCCTCTTCTCCGCCCGGAAAATCCGCTTATCGGTACGGGTATGGAATACAAAGTGGCGTATGACAGCGGCGTGTGCGTCATCGCAAAACACGACGGTGTGGTCAAGAGCGTCATGGCGGATCAGATTGTCGTAGCGCGCGACGACGGCGAAGAAGACGACGTGTACGAACTTCTGAAATTCAAACGCAGCAACCAAGGCACCTGCGTCAACCAAAAACCGATTGTCAATAAAGGCGACCGCGTGGTCGGCGAAAAGATAGAAATCGACGCCGACGGCAATTCGCACCGCATTTGCGACGGTACCGTTCTTGCGGACGGCCCGGCTACGCAGGACGGCGAACTCGCGCTCGGCAGAAACATCCTCATCGGCTTTATGACGTGGGAGGGCTACAACTACGAAGACGCTATTCTTATCAGCGAAGACCTCGTTAAGAAAGACATCTTTACCACTATCCATATTATAGAATACGAAATCGAAGCCAAGGACACCAAACTCGGCAAAGAACTGATTACGCGCGACATCCCCAACGTCAGCGACGATCTTTTGAAAAACCTCGACGAAGAGGGTATCGTCATGATCGGCTCCGAAGTAAGGAGCGGAGATTACCTCGTCGGTAAAGTGACGCCGAAGGGCGAAACCGAACTGACGCCCGAAGAAAGACTGCTGCGCGCCATCTTCGGTGAAAAATCGAGAGAAGTCCGCGACGTTTCGTTGAAAGTCAATCACGGTGAAAGCGGTATCGTCGTAGACGTCAAGAAGTTTACCCGTGAAAACAAAGACGAACTCGATCCGGGCGTCAATATGCTCGTTCGCGTATACATCGCGCAAAAACGTAAGATCCAGGTCGGCGACAAGATGGCGGGACGTCACGGTAACAAGGGTGTTATTTCCCGCGTTCTGCCGAGAGAAGATATGCCGTTTATGGCGGACGGAACGCCTTTGCAAATCGTTCTGAACCCCCTCGGCGTTCCTTCCCGTATGAATATCGGACAGGTTTTGGAAGTCCACCTCGGCTTAATCGCGAGACTGTTCGGTTATAAATTCGCTACGCCTGTTTTCGACGGCGCAAACGAAGCGGACATTCGCGAAATGTTCGAGAAGAACAATCTGCCTGCCGACGGTAAAGTACAGATGTTCGACGGCAGAACGGGTGAACCGTTTGAAAACCGCGTTACGGTCGGTACCATGTACATGATCAAACTGAACCACCTTGTCGACGATAAAATTCACGCCAGAAGCGTCGGTCCGTACAGTATGGTTACGCAACAGCCTCTCGGCGGTAAAGCGCAATTCGGCGGACAGCGTTTCGGTGAAATGGAAGTTTGGGCACTCGAAGCATACGGTGCAAGTCACATTTTGCAGGAGATCCTGACGGTTAAGTCCGACGATATTATGGGACGTCAAAAAGTGTTCGACAGTATCGTCAATTCTTCCGTCGCCGCGGAACCGGGCATACCCGAAGCCTTCAAGGTATTGAAGAAAGAAATCCAGTCCCTCGGATTGAACTTCAAACTGTATACCGATGACCACGAAGAGATCACTCTGCCCGAGACGTATGACGAAGAGCGCGACTCGGCGCGTCCGATTCGTCCGGAAAAAGAAAACAGCGATACGATTTCTCTTGAGGAACTCGGTCTCACGGCTGCCGACCTCGGAGAGAAAGGCATGTCGGTCGAGAAAGATACGCTTTATGATGACGACGACGGTTTGCTCGGCGAATTCGGCGATATGCTCGGCGGTCCGGGTATGGCCGCGGACGGCAACGACATCGACGACTTGCTCGGTTTCGGAAGCGACGACCTCGGCGCGGATACCGACGCGGAAGACGCCATGGCAAAAGACCTTTTGGCGGACCTTGGCGCAATCGAAGTCGACGACAGCGAACTCGGCGGTACCTTTGACGACGACGATAATATCTAAAGAGGTGAAAAATGGTAGAAATTAACAATTTTGATTCTATACAAGTCAGCATTGCTTCCCCGGATCAGATCCGTTCGTGGTCGCATGGCGAAGTAACCAAACCGGAAACGATAAACTACCGCACGCAAAAACCCGAAAGAGACGGTTTGTTCTGCGAAAAAATATTCGGACCTACCAAGGACTTCGAGTGTCATTGCGGAAAGTATAAGCGCGTTCGGTACAAAGGCATTATCTGCGACAAGTGCGGCGTAGAAGTCACCAAGAGCAAAGTCCGTCGTGAAAGAATGGGACATATCGAACTGGCTGCGCCCGTATCCCATATTTGGTATTTCCGCGGCGTACCCAGCCGTATCAGCACCATGCTTGATATGAGTCCGAAGAGAGTGGAAGAAGTCATTTACTTTGCCGCTTTCGTCGTGACGGATCCCGGACGCGTGCCGGAACTGACCAAAAAGCAGGTTATTAAAGACGACGAATACCTCGCGCTCGTGGAAAAATACGGCGAAGGCAGTTTTGAAGCGGGTATGGGTGCGGAAACCCTCCGCAAACTGCTTGAAGAAATCGATTTGGAAAAAGAAAGCGCCGAACTTCGCGCCGAACTCGAAAAATCGACAACCGAAAAGAATAAGAATAAGCAACTGAAAATCGTCAAACGTCTCGAAATCGTCGAAGCCTTCCGCAAGTCGGGTAACCGTCCCGAATGGATGATCCTGGAAGTGCTCCCCGTTCTTCCGCCCGATCTGCGCCCGATGGTGCAACTTGACGGCGGCAGATTTGCCGCGAGCGACCTGAACGAATTGTATCGTCGCGTAATCAACCGTAACAACCGTCTCAAAAAGATGATCGAACAGGGCGCGCCCGATATCGTCATCCGTAACGAAAAGCGTATGTTGCAGGAAGCGGTTGACGCCCTCGTGGATAACGGCCGTCACGGCAAGCCGATCACCGGCGCAAACAACCGTACGTTGAAATGCCTGAGCGAATTGCTCCGCGGCAAAACGGGACGTTTCCGTCAGAACCTGCTCGGCAAGCGTGTCGACTACTCCGGACGTTCGGTTATCGTCGTAGGACCGGAATTGAAAATGTATCAATGCGGTTTGCCCAAAGAAATGGCGCTTGAACTTTTCAAGCCCTTTGTCTTCCGTAAACTCGTCGAAAAAGACATCTGCCATAACATAAAGAGCGCAAAGCGCGCCGTCGAACGTCAACGTTCGGAAGTGTGGGATATCCTCGAAGACGTCATCAAAGACCATCCCGTTCTGCTGAACCGTGCTCCGACGTTGCACAGACTCGGTATACAGGCTTTTGAACCCGTCCTCGTCGAAGGCAGAGCTATCAAACTGCACCCGCTCGCTTGTACGGCATTCAACGCCGACTTCGACGGCGACCAGATGGCTGTCCATGTCCCGCTCAGTATCGAAGCGCAGGCAGAAGCGCGTATTTTGATGCTTTCGACCAACAATATTCTGAAACTGTCCGACGGAAAACCGGTCGTTACGCCTACCCAGGATATGATTTTGGGTAGCTATTACCTCACTTTGGAGACATCTCCGAAGCCGGAAACCGCCGAAGAAATCGCTTCTCTCCGTCTCTTCAAGGACGCCGACGAAGCCAAGATGGCGTACCAAATCAAGAGTATCACTTTGCAGCAATGGATCCGCGTCAGACTTTCCAAAGAAGTCGACGGACACGTCTATAAAGGTATCGTCGTCACGACGGTCGGACGTATCATCTTTAACGAAGCCATTCCGCAGGATCTCGGTTTTGTGACCAGATCTCCCGAAGACCTCGAATCGATGCTGAAACCGGAAATCGACTTTGTTATCAAGAAGAAGCAACTCGGACAAATCGTCGATAAGTGCTTCCGTAAAGAGGGTGCGACCGGCACGGCTGTCGTCCTTGACAAAATCAAATCTCTCGGATATAAGTATTCGACCATCAGCGGTATTACCACCAGCGTCTTCGATATGAAGATACCGGGCGACAAACAAGAGATTTTGTCCAGAGCCGAAGAAGACGTCCTGAAAGTAGAGAAGGACTTCCGTCGCGGTTTCATTACCGAAGACGAACGCTATAACGAAGTCGTCGATATCTGGACGAAGACGACCGACGCCGTCGCAAACGACCTTGAAAACAATTTCAAAAAGTTCGACAAAATGAACCCCATTTGGATGATGGCGGATTCGGGCGCCCGTGGTAGCATGCAGCAGATCAAACAGTTATCCGGTATGCGTGGTCTTATGAACGACCCGACCGGTAAAGTCATCGAAATCCCGGTTAAGTCCTCTTTCCGTGAAGGCTTGTCGGTTTTGGAATACTTTATTTCCTCGCACGGCTCCCGTAAGGGCGGCGCGGATACCGCTTTGAAGACGGCCGACTCCGGTTACCTTACCAGACGTCTCGTAGACGTCAGCCAGGACGTTATCATCAACGACGAAGATTGCCATGATACGAAAGGTACCGTTGTCAAGGACTTGTACGACACCAACGGCAGATTGGTCGAAGAAATGGCGGAGCGTATCGTCGGCAGATTTACGTTGCCCGACAAAGGCATCGTCGATCCGACTACGGGCGAAATTCTTGTCGAACCCGATACGATGATCAGCGAAGAAGACGCCGACAGAATCAAGAAAGCCGGCATTACCGAAGTCACGATCAGGACGCTGCTTTCCTGTAAATGCAAACGCGGCGTATGCGCAAAGTGCTACGGCGCGAATATGTCGAGCGGCAATACGGTCAAACTTGGCGAGGCGGTCGGTATCATAGCCGCTCAGTCCATCGGCGAACCCGGTACCCAGCTTACGATGCGTACCTTCCACACCGGCGGCGTCGCTTCCAGTGCCGATATTACGCAAGGTCTTCCGCGTGTTACCGAATTGGTCGAAGCGCGTCGTCCGAAGGGCGTATGTCAGATTGCCGACTTCAAAGGCGTCATCGACGTTAAAGAAGAGGTCAAAGAAGAAGCGACGCTCGTTACCGTTTCGTTGCGTAGCGCGACGGACGAGTCGCTTACCAAAGAATACAAAATTCCGTTCGGTGCCAAACTTCTTGTCGAACCCGGCAAGACGGTCGAAGCGGGCGATCCGCTGTATGTGGGTAGCATCGATCCGCAAGATATTCTCCGCACACGCGGCGTCGCGGGCGTGCAAGAACTTCTGATTCGCGAAATTCAGAGCGCATACCGCGTCAACGGTGTTCATATCTGCGATAAACATATCGAAATCATCGTTCGTCAGATGCTCCGTAAAGTCAGAATCAGCAGTCCGAACGATACCGATTTGCTTTTGAACGAAATGGTCGATATCAATACGCTCGAAGAGGCGAACGAAGTCGCGCTCGAAAACGGCGGTATGCCGGCTACGGCTGTCAGAGTCCTGCTCGGTATCAGTAAAGCGGCTCTCGCCACCGATTCCTTCCTGAGCGCGGCAAGTTTCCAAGAGACGGCAAGAGTGCTTACCGACGCGGCGATCAAGAGCAAAGTCGATAACCTCGTAGGCTTGAAAGAAAACGTCATTATCGGTAAACTGATCCCCGCAGGTACGGGTATGAAACTGTATAACAATATCAAAATCGAATCGACCGACGACGCCATGAAACCGGTTGTCCGCGGCAGAGAAATCGAGATGGATTACGAAACAGCCGATACCATCGTTGAAGAAGCGAAGGAAGACTGATTACAAAAAAAACGCATCAAAAGGGGTTATTTTTACGATAGCCCCTTTTTTACGAAAAGAGGAAAAATGAAAAGACTATTTACATCGGAAAGCGTAACGGAAGGGCATCCGGATAAGGTGTGCGATCAAATCGCGGACGCGGTTCTGGACGCTATTTTGGAGCAGGATCACACAGCGCACGTCGCGTGCGAATGCTGCTGTACGACCGATTATCTCATGATTATGGGCGAAGTGACGGCGAAAGCGAACGTCGATATCGAAAAGATTGCCCGTGAAAAAATCAAAGAAATCGGCTATACCGAGCCGAATTGCGGTTTCTCATACGATACCGTAAAAATCGACGTAAGAATGAACGTTCAGTCCCCCGACATCGCGCAGGGCGTCAACAGCAGTATGGAGTTTTCTTCCACGAGCGACGAATTCGACCGTTTCGGTGCGGGCGACCAGGGACTTATGTTTGGGTATGCGGGCAACGAAACGGAAGAAAAAATGCCTCTTGCCATATCGCTTTCCCACAAACTTTGCAAAAAACTTGCCGAAGTGAGAAAGACGGGAGAACTTTCTTATCTTCGTCCCGACGGCAAAGCGCAGGTGACCGTCGAATATGACGACGGTATCCCCACTCGTATAGACGCGGTCGTTTTGTCCACGCAACATAACGAAAGCGTGACGACCGAACAGTTGCGTGAAGACATCAAAAAGCACATTATTCAGCCTGTCCTCGGCGATAAAATCGACGAAAACACAAAGATTTATATCAATCCTACCGGTCGGTTTGTCATCGGCGGACCGGCGGGCGACAGCGGTCTGACCGGGCGAAAAATCATTGTCGATACCTACGGCGGTTTTATTCCGCACGGCGGCGGCAGTTTCAGCGGAAAAGATCCGACCAAGGTGGACAGAAGCGCGACTTATTATACGCGTTACGTCGCCAAAAACCTCGTCGCAAGCGGCATTTGCGACCGTTGCGAATTGCAGGTAGCGTACGCGATCGGAAAAGCAAATCCCGTCAGTATTGACGTCAATACGATGGGAACGGGCAAGATTTCCGATGAAAAAATCGCGGAAATCGTCAAAAAAGTGTTTGATTTCCGCCCTCTTGCCATTATTCGGAACCTGCGCCTCGATCGTCCGCAATACGCGCCGACCGCGGCGTACGGGCACTTCGGTAATCCCGATTTTTCGTGGGAAAAAACGGATAAAGCCGAAGCGATCAAGAGTCTTTATTGATGACTACTTTCGACGGAAAAGTTGAAGATATTGTTTATTTGAACGAAGAAACGGGGTATACCGTTTTGAATTTCAGTGCCGACGACCAATATTTTACGGCCGTCGGCATTTTTCCGCTTATTTCCGAGGGCGAAATGCTGCGTATCACCGGAGAATTCAAAGTCAATTCCCGTTTCGGCGAGCAGTTCGTCGTCGAGCGGGTGGAGTTTTCCAAGCCGGACGATTTACAGGGGATCGTAAAATTTTTGTCGGGCGGACTTTTCCGCGGAATCGGAGCAAAAACAGCCGCCGACATCGTGCGCCATTTTGGTTTGGAAACGCTCGAAATTTTGGACGAACACCCCGAAAGACTGTGCGAAGTACGCGGTATCGGCGTCAAAAAATGTATGGAAATCATACAGTCCTACAAGCAATCCCGCTCGATGAAAGAAGCGGTTCTTTTCTTGCAAAAATACGATATTTCGATGGGACTTGCCATCAAAATTTATAAAAAATACGAAAATCTGACGGTTAATATCGTCCGCGATAATCCATATATTCTGGTAGAAGACATCGACGGCGTCGGTTTTTTGACCGCCGATAAAATCGCGTCCAAAATGGGTATTGATAAACATAATCCTTTCCGCGTGCGCGCCGGAATTTTGCACGCGCTTTCGGACGCGGCGCACAGCGGCGGACATACCTGTTTGCCCGTCGATATGCTGATAGAACAGGCGACTCGCTTGCTCGGCGTCAGCGAAGAGGAGTGTCGGGAGGTTTTGCCGACGATTGAGAATATCCGCTTGCTTATGGTAGACGGCGTGCAGATCGCTGCCGATAGGATAAATTATGCCGCGGAAAACGCCATTGCCGCCAAAATTATTCGCTTGGTTGAGAGCGTGACGCCGATCGATATTTCTATCGGAGACGAAATCGAAGCGTACGAAAGAATGAACGGGATTGTCCTTGCGGATAAACAAAAAGAGGCGATAGCCTGCGTCCTTTCCAACGGCGTCACGGTTATTACGGGCGGACCGGGAACGGGAAAAACGACCATTATTAAAGGTGTGGTCAGCATTCTTCGTCAGAGGCGAAAAAGGATTATGCTTTCGGCTCCGACGGGCAGAGCGTGCAAAAGGATATACGAAGCGACGGGCGAGGAAGCGAAAACCATACACCGTTTGCTCGGTATCGATTATACCGAACACTCCTGTTACGACGAAAATAATCCGCTCCCCGTGGACGTTCTGATCGTCGACGAAATCAGTATGGCGGATATTTATATTTTCAATACCCTTTTGAAAGCGTTACAGACGGGGACGCGCCTTGTGCTGGTCGGGGACAAAGATCAACTGCCGAGCGTGTCTTGCGGCAATATCCTCGCCGACGTCATCGGGAGCGGACTTGTCAGGACGGTATGTCTGACGGACGTGTACCGACAGTCGGAGGGGAGCAGAATCGTCACCAATGCGCACCGCATCAACAGCGGTCTGATGCCCGAGTGGAAGGGCGCGAAAGACTTTTTCTTTATTCGTCGCTCGAACGCCGACGATATTGTGAACGAGGTCGTCGGCTTGGTGAAAAAGCGTTTGCCCGAATACCTCCGTTTGACGCCCGGCGACGTACAGGTGCTCGCGCCGATGAAAAAGAGCATAACGGGCGTGGAAAACCTGAATCGCGCGTTGCAGTCGGCATTGAATCCGTCGGGGAAAGAAAAACAATTCGGCGAGAACGTTTTTCGCGTAGGCGACCGCGTTATGCAGACGACAAACGATTACAATATGGAATGGGAACGAGACAACGGCGAAAAAGGCTCGGGCGTTTTTAACGGCGATCTCGGGCAGATAATCGCGCTCGAACCGAACGGTTTTACCGTGCTGTTTGAGGACGGAAAACGCGCCGTGTACCCGGGGGATACGGACGAAATCATGCTTGCGTATTGCGTCAGCGTGCATAAGTCGCAGGGGAGCGAATTCCCGGTTGTCGTGTTGGTTCTGACAAGCGGTTCGTATACGCTATTGACGCGGAATCTTCTTTATACCGCCGTCACACGCGCGAAAACTGCCGTCGTCATCGTCGGTGAAGAGACGCTTTTGCAACGGATGGTCGAAAATGCTTATACGGCGAAACGCTATTCTTTGTTAAAACACTTATTGTTGCAGAATAGGGATCGATACGCGATACTTTGGGGACGCAAATGAGACTTTTTTGGAAAAGAATTCTGGACGCCGTTTTCCCCGAGGGGATCACGTGCAACGGGTGCGGAGGCGAGTTGAAAAAGGGAGACGACCGCCGTGCCGAACTGTGCAACCGATGCCAAAAGAGATTAAAACGCCCGAAAGAAAGTTTTCGGTTTTACGACGAATTAAAGGTATATTCCTACTTTATTTACGACGGTTTGGTGCGGCAGATTATTATCGATCTGAAAGACTCCGAAAAGCCGTATCTATGCAAAACGGCGGCGATCTTTTTGTACCGCCTGGTTGTCGAAATCGGGTTTTCGTACGACGTCATCGCTTTTGTCCCGACGGGTGCGAAAAATCGCAAGCGGCGCGGATACGATCACATGGAACTGGTCGCAAGACGTTTTGCCGAACTCGACGGGCAACACCCCGTATCCACCGCGCTTGTGCGCGTCGTATCGAATGCCGACCAAGCCGAACTTCCGTTTGAAGAGCGGAAAAAGAACGTCAAGGGGTGCTTTGCGATGGCAAGCGGCGACTGCAAAGGAAAGTCGGTTTTGCTTCTTGACGACGTGGTCACGGGAGGCTTTACGCTGAACGAATGCGCCGACGTTTTATTAAAAAACGGCGCGAAGGAAGTCGTCGGTTTGACTTTGGCGCGCGCCTGATCGTTTTATTTGCTTTTTTTCTATATTTATTGTATAATTTTTTTACCTATATAATCGTTGGGGGTTTTTATGCATTGGACAGGAATGGTTGAGCCTATCGCATTTCGGATCGGCAGTTTGTCCGTAGCCTGGTACGGCATTGTCATAACCTGCGGCATGCTGGTCGCTTTGGCGATCAGTATTCATCGGTTAAAGCGGATTAACGTCGCCAGCGACGATGTGTTGACGCTGTTTCTTATTTGTATTCCGCTCGCCGTTATTTTCGCGCGGCTCGGGCATGTCGTCTCGAATATAACGTATTACGAAGCGCACCCCGAAAAAGTCATCGCGATCTGGGAAGGCGGTCTGACGATTATGTGGGGCGTCCCCGGAGGAGTGCTTGGCGGCGTCATTTGGGCTAAAATCTGGAAAAAAGACTTTTTCCGTTGCGCCGATCTTATTTTGCCGAGCGTACTGATCGCGCAAGCCATCGGGCGCTGGGGAAACTTTTTTAACCAGGAACTGTACGGCATGGAAATAACGAACGTCGCGCATCAATGGTTTCCGCTCGGCGTTTATATCGCGCGCGAGGGCGCGTGGTTTCAGGCGACCTTCTTCTATGAAATGGTCCTCAACACCATCGGCTTTTTTGTGCTGGGCTACCTGATCCGTCACATTGACGTCAAGGGCTTCGGGACGCTTTCCTATCCCGCCTGGTATTGCCTCGTCCGCGGCAGTCTGGAATTTATCAGAGCGGGAGATCCCGAAAACGTCGTCGACAAAGCGTTCGGATTTAACAGCGTGATCCTCTTCTGCTATTTGGCGGTGGCGATTTGCATTGCTTTAATGGTCGTTTTGTGCGTATGCGCAAAGAAAAAAGGACGGAAAGTGTTTTTCAAAAACGGCATTCCGCCTCTTCCGAAAGAGAAAGAAAAAGAACAAATCGTTCTCGGAAAATAAAAATCAATTTTCGATAAGGAGAAAAATTGTATGAAAAAGATGCTTTTGGGTGATTTTGCGGTGGCGCGCGGAGCGTATGAAGCGGGCGTCAAAGTTTCCACGGCTTATCCCGGCACGCCGAGTACCGAAATCACCGAAGAATTATCCCGCTATCCCGAAATCAAAGCGGAGTGGTCGCCGAATGAAAAAGTGGCGATGGAAGTCGCTATCGGCAGTTCTTTGCACGGTGCGCGCACCATTGTCGGTATGAAACACGTCGGTCTGAACGTGGCGAGCGATCCGCTTTTTACGGCGGCTTATACCGGCGTCAACGCGGGGCTTGTCGTATGCGTAGCGGACGATCCGTCGATGTTCAGTTCGCAGAACGAACAGGATACGCGCTTGATTGCGCGCGCGGCGAACGTGCCCGTAATTGAACCTGCCGACAGCGGCGAAGCGAAAGAGTTTACCGCCCTTGCGTTCGATATCAGCGAAAAATACGATACTCCCGTTATTTTGCGCGTGACGACGCGCGTGGCGCATTCGCAAAGTCTGGTAGAACTCGGCGAAAGAAAGGAAATAGCGAATAAACCGTACGAAAAAGATATTCCCAAATACGTCATGATGCCGGCAAACGCCATCAAACGTCACGTTGTCGTCGAACAACGGCTGAAAACGCTTTCCGACGACAGCAACGATTTTTCGATTAACCGTATCGAACCGGGCGATAAAAAACTCGGTATTATCTGCGCCGGGGGCGTTTATCAATACGTGAAAGAGGCGGTTCCCGAAGCGAGCGTGTTCAAACTCGGCATGGTGTATCCTTTGCCGTATAAAAAGTTGAAAGAGTTTGTCGGCAGCGTGGACAGATGCGTCGTTGTGGAAGAACTGGAAGGGCATATCGAAGGACTGATGAAGGCGAACGGTATACCGAACGTCGAAGGGAAATCCATATTCGGTATCCAAGGGGAATTTTCGGTCAATCTTATCAAAGAAAAACTTTTGGGCATAAAGACCGAAGTTTCTCCCGCGCAAATCCCCGCCCGCC
>JAZRZM010000059.1:0-1083 GCA_045601385.1 Clostridia bacterium
GCGGGCGTGGAAGCCGCCGATTACATATCGGCGGACGGCGTCGGTTCGCAAAACGTCGATCGCGTGACGAGGGAAAAATAAAAAACGTTTCAACGACGCGGTAAAAACGAGACGATCCGTTATTCCGGCGTTCGTTTAAAATCGTAGTTTTTTGGTAATGACGCCATCCGCCGATATGTAATCGGCGGCTTCCACGCCCGCCTTACGGCGGGGTTTCGCTCCAACGTCTATTCTAAATCCGGGAGCTGGCTCGTCAGTTCCAGCGTCCTTAACGAAACAGCAACCAACCTCGGAACCAAATCAAAAATATAACGCGGATCGTCGCTCCATTCGTTCGGATCGTCCACTATCCCCGACGCCTTGTCCTCTTTGCAATAGTACCTTTCGACCAACCATTCAACCGGCGAACGACCGTTCACAACGTAATTAAACGACTCAAGCGGAATCCCCATTATCGTTAAATATTTGTTGTATTCTAACGAACCGTTGAAAACCTTGCGCGTCGTTCCGTCCTCTTGACGCTCCGTCTTCGTTCCCAATTTCATCTTTTTATCGACCCGATAAAGTGCCGCGTCGCTTATGCCCTCCGGCTCCGTCGATACGACGCGCAAAGGAACGGGCGCCAATTTTTTAAACGGCTTGCCCTCCCGATCCCCGATAGTCGACTTGCCCGACTCGTAATTCAAATGAACGTCCGCTAATTCTCGACCTATCGCCGAACATTGCCAAAAAACGCCCGGCAAAGGCAACGGAAGACGCGCAAGTTCTTTTTTCAGGTCGTTGGCGTAACGTTCCCGATAACTTGTCGAATGCAACGCGCCGTAAACGTAAAAGAAAACGTCGTCTTTGTCGACTTTTTCTCCGTAAAGTTCCTGCGCCTTTTCGAATATGCCGTCCGTGATTGCGTCGCGTTGGACGTAACCGTCGATTATTACTTGTTTTTCCGTCGGTAGAAGCGTTGAATTTTCAAGCGGTTCGTAATAATAACGTGGGAAACATTGGCAGGGAGTGAAAACGTTTACGTCCGTTATACTATCGGTTATTAAAGTCGTATAAGTATTTTTAAATCCAGCTCCTGGCACG
>JAZRZM010000060.1:0-14516 GCA_045601385.1 Clostridia bacterium
ATGTTTTCGGCGAAAAACAACGGTTTACTTGCGAAGCGGAATATGATATACTTTTTATATGGTTTATCTTTTGCCCGACTTACAAAACGAAACCGAATCGGACTACGCCTTTTTTCGCAAATATCTGTCCGAACAACGTCTCGAAAAAAGCGAAAAATACCGCTTTTTCGCCGATAAAATTTCGTCGGCGTACGCATACCTGTTATTGCGGATACTGCTAAACGAAAGCGGCTTATATCAAGGCGCGCCGACTTTTTCTTTCGACAAAAACGAAAAGCCGTACTGCGCCGAAGTGCCGGGCGCGTTCTTTTCCCTCGCGCACGACCGCGCGGGCGTTATGGCTGCGCTCGATGTCCGTCCGATCGGGTGCGACGTGCAAAAAAAAGTCGATTTTGACAGCCTTTTTGCCAAAAACGTATTCTCCCCGTACGAAGAAGAGCGTATGTCAGAAGACAAAAGCGACTATCTTTCCCGTCTGTGGGTGATGAAAGAAAGTTACGGAAAGTTGCTCGGAGACGGCGTTTTTGCCCACCTGACCGACACCGAATTCGACTGTTTCGACGGCGAAAGAACAGTCAAAAACCTGTATTGGAACGTTTCCGCGACCGACGGTTTGTATTATGCGGTTTGCGCGGAAAACAAGCAAAAAACGGAAATATTGACGAAAGATATTTTTTATGAAAAGGTTTGCAAATTACCGTTTTCGGAGGAAAAATGAACCGAGAAGAATGCTTTGGGAAAAACGCAAAATGGCTTGAATTTTCCGACGCGAGAAAACACCCCTGTCCGATAACGGAAAAGACCTTTTTCGCCGAAAAAGTCGAAAAAGCCGTCCTCACGGTATGCGGTCTCGGCTTTTTTGAAGGGTATCTGAACGGGGAAAGAATCGGCACGGACTACTTCAAACCCGCCCTTTCGGACACGCTTGACAGGGACTTTACCCACCTTTTATACCCCCTGCCCGACAAGACGTCCCACCGCGTGTACGTCCTCCGTTACGACGTCACAAGCATGATTTTCGGCGGCGAAAACACCCTTTCGTTTTTGCTCGGGAGCGGCTTTTTTAACAAGACGAAACGCCGCGGCGAGGGCGACGTCTCTTTTTCGTCCTCGCTTTTTCTCATTTATCGGTTGGTTCTGACCGAAAACGGTGTCGAAAAGGAAATTTTTTCGGACGAAACGACTCTTTTCAAACCGTCGCACATTCTCGAAAGCGAGATGTATCACGGCGAAAAAGTCGATTTTTCCCGTATAAATAAAGGCGGATACGCACCGTGCAAGCCGTGCGATTTTCCCGATATACCTTACTTTTTGCAAACCTGCCCATGCGACCGCGTTTGCGAAAAAATCGTCCCGAAAAAGATCGGATCGGCGTTCGGTTTTACCCTGTACGACGTCGGGAAAAACGTGACCGGGTGGCTGGCGGGGACAGGCTACGGAAACGTCGCCGCGATATACGCGGAAGAACTGAAAAAAGGCTTTTTGCCCGACTTCGAGCACTCGGGCGGCGCGGGACAAAAACAAATCGACCGCTTTATGCACGCGACGGGACAAACTCTTCGTCCGACGTTCCGTTGGAACTCCTTTCGCTACGTCTACGTTCGCGGCAAACTCAAAAATCCCGTCGTCGAGGTCGTCGGCATTCCTTTTCGGCAAACGGCGACTTTTGAAACGGACGACGACGTCCTCAACGCCCTTTTTGACAATTATATCCGCACGCAACGGAACAATATGCACGCCGGCGTGCCGTCCGACTGTCCCCACCGCGAGCGGCTCGGCTACACGGGCGACGGACAACTGACGACGGAGACCGCCCTTCTTACCCTCGACGCCGATCTCTTCTACCGCAAGTGGTTCGACGATATACTCGACTGTCAGGACAAAAGCAGCGGACACATCCAGCATACCGCGCCCTTTATGGGTGGGGGCGGCGGTCCCGCCGCCTGGGGTGGGGCGATCGTGCTTGCTCCCTATAAGCACTACCGCGTCGTAGGCGACGCGGACTACGTCGCAAAATTCCTGCCGAATATGGAACGCTGGATCGACTACACGGTCAAATATAATTTCGCCGAAAACGAAAGCCTCATCGTGCGCGAAGCAAAGGGCGGCTGGTGCCTCGGCGACTGGTGTACCCTTCAAAAAATCGCCCTCCCCGAGCCGTACGTCAACACCTGTCTCTTCGTAAAAATCCTCGACGTCTACGCCGAACTCTGCGCCGTCGCAAATAAGCCGTTTAGGTACGACTCCGTCAAAGACGGCTGCATGCAAGCGATCAAAACAAAATATTACGACGCCGAAAAAAACACTTTCTGCGGCGGCGTGCAAGGAGCCGATTTCTTCGCGGCAGATATCGGTCTTCTTGATCAAAAAGGAATTGAAAAAGCGATAAAAAGGTATTCCGAACTCGGCTTTTTCGATACCGGAATCGTCGGAACGGACATTCTTTTGAAAACGTTTTTCGAACACGGATTCCGCGACGAAGGCACAAGGCTTCTCCGTTCGCGCAAGAAAGGAAGTTTCGGCTATATGTCGGACCGCGGCGCGACGACTCTTTGGGAATACTGGGACGGAAACAAGTCGCGCAACCACCCGATGTTCGGCTCGGCGGTAAAATATCTATTCACCGGGATCGCCGGTATCGACTACGACGCAGGCTTCCGCCACGTCACCGTCACCCCCGCACTTCCTGACGGGCTCAAAAGAATCGAATGCACCGTCACCCGTCCCGACCTTACTTTGCGCCTTCGTTACACCGTCGAAAACGGCGCGCCCGTCTACTTTATTCGCTACGCCGGCATGTCGTCCGTCGCAGTCGATTTCGGCGGCAAAGCGACAAAACTCGAACCCGACACAGATTATTTCTTTTCATAAAAAAAACAAGACACTTCGGACACTCCCGCCACCGTAGCAAGGGCGCATACAAATACCGCGGCATACACGGCGCCGTTCATTCCGACGCAAAGCGGCAATAAAAAGATCGCAAGCCCCGTTTGTTTATTCAGTGCCGAATGGCGGATAAACAGGTCGCTCTTTCTTTTCCCTTTCGCAATCAAACCCATCGCGCGAACGGCGGCGATACAAACGATCCAGCCGTACACCCATAGCGACAACGAGAAAAGGGGCAGGACGCGCACGGCATACACCGCCGCGAAAACCATATCGGCAAAACTGTCCAGTTTCGCACCCCTTTCGCTTTCGGTATGCATTTTTCTCGCGACAAACCCGTCCAGCATATCGCTTACGCCGCACAGAATATACAATACCGCAAAAGCGGTATCGTGCGGAAGAAACAAAAGAGCGATCGAAAAGACGATCCGGCACAGCGTAATACAATCGGCGAGCATTCGGTTCCCGTAAAAAGAGCGCGAAAAAATAATCGCGCTCCGTTTATCATAAATACTTTTTTCCCTTTTTCAGACGTTGAATCGGAAAATAACGACGTCCCCGTCCTTAAAGACATAGTCTTTGCCCTCGCTCCGCACTTTGCCTTTTTCTTTGGCGGCGTTATACGTTCCGCACTCGATCAGCGTATCGTAATCGACGACTTCGGCGCGGATAAAGCCTTTTTCAAAGTCGGAGTGGATTTTTCCGGCGGCTTGGGGCGCTTTCGTACCTTTTTCGATCGTCCAGGCGCGCGTTTCTTTTTCACCCGCGGTCAAGAAACTGATCAGTCCGAGCAAAGAATAACTTTTTGCGACAAGTTTGGTCAAGCCGCTTTCTTTCAGACCGAGTTCTTCCATAAACATCGCGCGTTCGTCTTCTTCGAGCGCGGCGAGTTCTTCTTCCAGTTTGACGCAAAGCGCGACGACTTCGCTCCCTTCTTTGGCGGCGAGTTCTTGCACGCGACGGACGTAGTCGCATTCTTCCTGACCTTCCGCCACGTTGGCGCAATAAATGACCTTTTTGGACGTCAAAAGGAACATATCTTTGACCGCCTCTTTTTCTTCGTCCGTGAACGTCATACTGCGGACGGGGTTTCCTTTTTCCAGTTCCGCCATAATGCGCTGTTGCAATTCGAGTTCGACCGCGTACTTTTTGTCGCCCCCTTTCATCGCCGTCTTCGTCTTGTCGATACGCCGTTCAAGCACGTCCATATCGGCAAAAATAAGTTCGGTATTGATTGTCTCGATGTCTCGGACGGGATCGACGGTGTCTTCGGTATGCGTCACGTTCGGATCGTCAAAGCACCGCACGACGTGCACGATCGCGTCCACCTCGCGGATGTGAGAAAGAAACTTGTTACCCAGTCCCTCCCCTTTGCTTGCGCCGCGAACCAACCCGGCTATATCGACGAATTCTATCGTCGTGTAGACGATACTTTTACTACTGTAAATTTTTGCGAGCGTATCCACCCGTTCATCGGGCACGCGCACGACGCCCACGTTCGGCTCTATCGTGCAGAAAGGATAGTTTGCCGCCATCGCGCCTGCGTTCGTGAGCGCATTGAATAAAGTGCTTTTTCCGACGTTCGGAAGTCCCACAACACCTAATTTCATTTTTTTTCACCTCAAAAAACAAGTGAATAAATTATACCGCATAAACATATTTTTGTAAAGCAAAGGAAACACTATGAACGAATACCTCTCTTACGCAATCCTCGGCTTGGTGCAAGGCGCGACCGAGTTCCTGCCCGTATCCAGCAGCGGACATCTCCTGCTTCTCGAAACGCTCGGCGTCGGCAAACCCGACCTTACGACCAACCTTTTTCTCCACCTGGCGACGCTCCTTGTCGTTCTGTTTGCCTATCGCAAAAAAATACTGTTTCTTATAAAAAATCCCCTCTGTCCGCAAGCAAAGTTTATTTGGACGGCGACCGTCCCCACCGCCTTATTCGCCGCGCTCATACGCTTTTTTGTCGAAGAATCGGCATATATGCTCCCCACCTTTTTCGCCGTGACGAGCGTGCTTTTGCTTCTTCCCTATCTTCTCCCGCGCAACGCAACTTTTATTGAAAAGAAACCGACCGCAAAAGCCCTTTTTGTCGGCCTTATGCAGGGCGTGGCGTGCTTTGCCGGCATATCGAGAAGCGGCGCGACCTCTTCGGCGTTGCTCCTTGTCGGGTGCGAAGACGAATCGGTCGCCGAGTACTCCTTTCTGCTGTCCGTCCCCGTCATTCTCGGCAGCGGCGCCGTCGAACTCATCTTCGCCAAACCGTCCGATTTCGCCTTTTCTTTTCCTCTGCTTCTCGGCTTTGCCGTCGCCCTTATCAGCGGTTTTTTCGCCTTGCGACTGTGTTCTTCGATTTTGAAAAAAGGCAGAATCGCCTACTTTTCCGTCTACACCGCCTGCCTCGCTCTCGCCTCTTTTTATCTGCTTTTCTGAAAAAGGGAAGCGCGCGAAAAAAACAAAACGAAAACTTTTCGACATTTTTTGCAAGAAACTGTCGGTTATCCACAATGTTTTTCCTCCGCTTGGAAAACAACAGGACGTCTTTTGATGTTTTTTGTTCAAAAGAGCAAATAATTAAGCGTTTTTGCGCGTATAGAAAATGTGGATAACTCTGTGGACAACTGCGGTAACAGGTGTTACAAAATATCGAAAAGCGTTTTTCCGCGCCCGATCGGGTGCCCTAAACAAGTCATCGGGAAAATATGTCGGGGCGTTTTTTCCCAAACAAAAACCGATTTATCGCAAGGAGAAAAAAAATGTTTATCGTCATCAGGAAAAAAAACGCTGCGATCGCTTTTTTATCGGTTATCGCAATAATCGCCGTCGCGGCGGTCGGCTTCACCTGTTCGGATTATACCTTCGCCCTCAAAAAAGCGACCTACAAAGTCGTCCTGGACGCAGGGCACGGCGGTCCCGATCCGGGCGTCATCGGCGTCGACGGCACGATCGAAGCCGAACTGAACCTGAATATCGCCGTCGCTCTTCAAGACGTCCTTTCCGAAGCGGGTATGGACGTAATCATGACGAGAAACAACGCCGACATTCCTTCCGGGGACGTCACGGGACGGTTTAAGGCGAAAGACTTTGCCTGCCGCAAAAAAATAATCCTCGACGCCGATCCCGACCTTGTTATCAGCGTCCACGCGAACAAGTTTCCGCAAAATCCGTCGCGACGCGGCATACAGGTCTTTTATAACAAAACGTCCGAAGAGGGAAAAGTCCTTGCCGTCTCTTTGCAAAACGCACTGAACAGGCTGAATGAAAAATACGTCGGAAAAACCTTTTCCGCGCTTGCCGGAGAATACTTTATGCTGAACTGCGTCCAAAAACCGTCCGTCATTGTCGAATGCGGTTTTTTAAGCAACGTCGAGGACGAAAAACTATTGAATACCCCGTCGTACCGAGCCGAAATCGTGGAAGAAATTTATGCCGGGATCGCCGATTTTTTGGAGAAATAGGCCGAAAGGACGCTGTCAACCGTGGAGAAAAACTCGTTCAGTTTCCGTTCGTCTTCGCCGTTTCCTTTCAGCGCAAAGCCCATTTTTATCGTCTCGTTAAAAGTAAAGAACGTCAGCATAAAATACGGCTTGTACTTCGTCGTGCCGGTCATATCGACGTCGATAAGTTCGGTACCGTCGTAAGAAAAATCCTCTTTTTTTATCACGCCGAGATTACTGACCGAAATATACGGATTCGAGTAGCCGATCCCGATCAGTATTTCCGAAAGAAAGTACGGAAAACCCTCGAATCCGAGCCGCAACAGCGGCAACGAATACATACCCAAAAACTTGTCGTTTTTGAGTTTTTCCGTCAGATTATGTATCGTTTTTACCTTTTCCGACAAGTCGAAACACTTGTTTTCGATTTTCAGATTCATCCATGCCGTATGGTTGGTCAGCCCCGTATGGCTCGCGTTATCCACGATGTGCCGTCTGAGGTCGATCGCGGACGAAACGGCAAGCGTCGGCTCTTTTTCGACCGATTTTCCGATGGCGATCGATATGGCGGCGAGCATGACGTCGTTGACCGTGGCGCCGTTCTCGTGCGCACACGTAAGCACCTTTTCGTACAGATCTTTTCCCAGCGTATGGATCAGGATTTTGTTCTCGTCTTTCACCGTCTTTTTCGCATACGGAAAAGGCACTTTTTTGCCGCCGAATTCCTCGTACTTCCACAGGTTCTGCGCTTTTTTGCAATCCTCGGGCGAGAGTTTGGAATAAATCTCCCGATAACTGCGCGAGCCCTGCTTGACAGGCAAAAGGTCGTCTTCCTCGCCGCGCACAATCGCGTTGTAATTATGCGAAATCAGTTTGAGAAGGTATTTAAGGTCGCCGCCGTCAATGCACATGTGGTTGGTCAAAAAGACGACGACCGTCTTGGTCCCGTCGTAAAAAAGCCCTATTTTCATCTGCACGTTATTTTTATACGGAATGGCTTTCTTGAAAAACATCACGCTTTCGTACTCCACGTCCACGTTCTGCTTATACACGACGACGTCGCCGATCGAATACTCCTCCACCGTCCAGTACGGTTTCAGTATGTTATAGTGAAAACGGCTGTGCAAAATCGGCGCCTGCTCGAAGACGCCCTCGATTACGCGCCGAAAAACGTCGGGATCGATTTTCCCCGCGTACGTGTATTTTATATGGATCATTCGATCGTAAAAGCGACGGAACAAAAACTGCATTTTGTCCCACATCTCCGCGCGTAGTTTTGTCTTTGCCATATTATTTTTTCCTCAAAGATTTATACATTTCGTCTTTCAGTTCGGGATACACGCTTTCGTATTCTTTACTGCATATCAACAGGTCTCCGCTTTGCGAATAGGTCAGCGCGGTATAGCCGTAAACAAGGTGATCTTCCACCGATTTTTTCGTCCCGTCCTTTGCGGTATATTTGCGTGAAATCGAATTATAGGTACTGAAACCGCCCTGTTTGATATACCCAAGTATCATTCCTTTGTATTCCATAATGCAGTCGTTGGTGTGGTCGTGACCGAAGAACATCGCCTGCGTACCTTTTTCAAGACACGCGTCGAACAAGCCCGTGTTATGTCCCGAACGGCAGACGGTTTCTCTTCTTTCCCCGTACAAAATCCGATCGCCCGACGTAGCCGTATAGTCGTACGTCTTTTCGTGATATTCGTCGAACACGCGGTATCGTTCGCCCGTGATTTCCATCCACGCCTGCTCCACTTCGGGCACGGGGATATGGGCAAAAAGCGTCGAACGCACGGCGGTTCCGTTCAGTTTATTGATGTCGTCCACCGTCTCTTTGTACCACCGGATCTGACTTTCTTTTACATAGTCGTACGAGTAGTCGTGCTCTTCGCCGCCGTCGGCATAGTCCTGCTTGGCGTCGGCAGGATACACCTCGCCTATATATTTTTCCATTTGTTCTTTCGTCATATCCTGTCCGCTGTCGATAAAATACAGCGACTGCGAAATTTTGTTGTCTTTGCCGAGAATATTGATAACAAAGTTTCCGTTGCCCCATACTTCGGTCCCGTCGGCGGTGCGCTTTTTGCTCGCGTCGATCAGACAGTGGTCGTATCCGGCAAGGATCTTGATCATTTTTTCTCTCGTGATGGAAAAGTTGTTATCGTGTTCGTGATTGCCCAGGCACAAAGCCCAATACACGCCGAGGCTTTCCATTACCTTACCGAATTGTTTTGTCCGCCTTTCGTTAAAAGAACTCGTAATAATGTCGCCCGCAAAGACCACAAAGTCGGGTTTTTCGGCGACGATCGAACGTATCATCATATTGATCGACATATCTCCGCCGTCTTTTTTATAGGTATCCAGATGTATATCGGTAAACGCGACGATCTTAAACTCGTCGTCTTCGCCTTTGTACGCCTTGGTGAGCGTTGTATATTTTTGATCGGGCACGACGGTCACGGAATACTCTTCGTTCTTTTTTATCAGCGACTCGTCGATCGAATACGTCACCGGCACGACGATGATACACACCACCAGCGCGATAATAAGCGCGGCGGCAACCGAAGAAGAAACGATAACCGCGATTTTTTTCTTTTTACTCATAATCAAACCTTCTTTTTACTTTGTAAAAAAATTCTACCACGAAACGTCTCTCCCGTCAAGTCGAAACGTTCCGTCCACCGTCTTGACAAAAGAGTTAAAGTCTGTTTTAATAGAAGAAAAAAACCGGAGAAAAAATATGAAAAAAACCGTTTTGTTGTTTTTGGTTGCGACGATTTTTGTCGCGTTATTCGCGTTCGGGACGCTTACGGACGAAAAAGAATGTTTTGCGGCGGAAGAAATATTGCCCGACGATACGCACATCGTCATTTCCGAAGAGATCTATGGCGACGCCCTTGCCGGCGCGCTGACCTTACAGAACCTTGTACGGGATATTTTCGGCAAGGTGGTACCGATAAAGAGCGACGCGGACGCGCAGGATACATACGAAATATGTATCGGCGAAACGAACAGGACGGGGACGGCTGTCGTCGGCAAACCGGACGGGAGCTACCGCATAAAGACATATCCGGGCGGTATCGAACTTATCGGACAGGGACGACGGGGTACGGTATACGCCGTGTACGAATTTTTGCGCATGTTCGGCGGTTGCGAATGGTACACGTCTTCTTTACGGACGAACGCGGACTATATCGCTATGCCGCGGGAGACGGACGTGGAATACACCGCCTACTTTGAATACACGGACACCGACTGGCTGAGTCCGCGTGACGACGAGTACTCTGCCGCTCACGGACTGAACGGCGGCACATACCGCGACATATCGCTGACCGAGGGTGGAACGGTACCTTATCTCGGATCGTTCTGCCACAGCCTGACCACCTATTTTTGCTCGGCGGACCGTTACTTTGACGAACACCCCGAGTATTTTGCCCTTGTCAACGGAAAGCGGCAAAAGACGCAACTGTGTCTGACAAATCCGGACGTAGCCGAGCTTGTAACAAACGAAGTACTCGAACTGTTGCAAAAAGAAAACGACCCTTGCTCGCCTTTACAAATCGTCTCGATTACGCAGAACGATAACCAAGAGTACTGCCAATGCGAGGACTGCAAAAAACTCGACGAAAAAAACCATTCTCACGCCGGCACGATGATCACCTTTGCGAACAAGATAGCCTGCGCCGTCGCAGACAGCGGCTATGACAACGTGGCGATCGACACTTTTGCCTATCAATACACGCGTGCCTGCCCGACTGAGGTAAAACCCTTGCCGAACGTGATCGTGCGCCTGTGTACGATCGAATGCTGTTTTTCCCATACGCTCGACGACGAAACCTGCGAAGAAAACCGTCTTCTTATGAAAGATCTGTCCGACTGGAAAAACATCTGTAACAGACTTTATATCTGGGACTACGCGACAAACTACGCCTACACATGCGGTTTTTTTCCCGACTTCGGCGTACTGCAAAAAAATATGCAGGTGCTTTACGAAAACAATGTCAAAGGCGTCTATGTAGAGGGAAACTACTATATGGGTAACTGCAACTGCGAATTTGGGGAACTGCGAGCGTATTTACTCGCTTGCCTTTTGCAAAACCCCTACTGCGACATCGAGAAAGAAACGGACGCGTTTTTACAAGCCTATTACGGCCTTGGTGCGCCTCAAATAAAAGAGTTTTTGAATATGACAATCGAAAACGCGTCACGTCGTCACGTCCACATTAACGAAAGAATGAAAAACAGTCTCGATTTTTCCGACGAAGAAATCGCCGCAATAGACGCGCTGTGGGCGGCGGCAAAGGACTGCTACAAAAACGCCGAAGACATGCCGTCTGTCAACATATTAAGCCATATCGAGCGGAGCGAAACGAGTTGGATTTATTGGAAAGCATGTTGCGACAAAGGCGAATTCGGGACGAAAAGGAAATACGCCGCGCGCAAGGATCTGTTGGACAGGCTGAACCGTTTCGGCGTCGTTCAAACGTCCGAGGGGAGCGTCGAAGGCAAGAAAGACATTTTTCTGATGTTTTTCCCGGTCGAACTGTGGTCGGTAAAGGACATGGGTTCGCCCGTGTTTTACTACGGATTGATCGTCTTTGCCGTCGCCCTTCTTATCGGCGTTTTTCTGACGGTATCGGGCATCCGCCGCAAGGATATCGCTTCGATTTTGTCCCTGCCCATGACCACGTTGACTTTGGTCGGTTGCTTGCTGTATCTGTATTATTTCCTCTTATGGTCCGATCTTATTTTCTATTTTCTGTCGGCGATAGCCGTTTCCATCCTGTTTGCCGTCCGCTCTATGTTGCTCGGCGGAAAAATCAAAGCAAAAAAGAGAACGAAAAAGCAAAGCATAATCGCTTTTGTCCTTACGTTCGTCCTCTATTTCGGTATCCAACTCGGTTTGAGTTTTCTTTTTAACTACCCCGTCTTCGACACGAAAAAGCCGTTCGTCGCCGCGTCGATCGTCCTTATTATGCAGGGAGTGACAAATATCCTGTTGCAACTTACGGCCTTTCTGTGCCATTCGCGTGCAAATACGTCAAAAGGCGGTAAAAACGCCGTCAAAAAAACGGATCCGCCCCGTTGCATATGCGATGAAGATATGGTAAAATAAGGTAAAATTTTTTAAGGAGAAATAATATGAAACGTACCGCAATCGTTTTGATTCTGCTTATCATTTGCACGGTAACGCTGTGCGCCTGCACCGAAGCCAAACCGCCCGTTGTCGATAATCCCGTTCCCAAGTCGGAAATGCCCGACGAAGAATACTTCGCCGACGAAAATTTTCAGCCCGTCCTGCGTTTTTCGGTCGCAAGCGACATTCACATCAACGACGAACTTTTTCAGGTCGAAAAAACAAGGCTGGGCAAGTTTTTTGACGTCTCTTACGACTACGCGATAAACGCCGATTGGCACAACACGCTCGACGCGGTCGTTTTTGTCGGCGACATTCTGACGGACGGCAGCGAAATGCAAATGCGTTATTTTAACGCCATCGTCGATGAAAAAATCAAAACGGAAACGCAAAAAATCTATCTGTACGGTTCGCACGAATACCGGAACGGCGGTCAGGACTTCATAAAAAAATACAACGCACTGTTCGAAAACAAGGAGACGGGGCACGTCGTAATCAACGGCTTCCACTTTATTTACCTTTCGCCGGACAAGGGCAACACCAATAACTTTTCCGAATCGCTGCAAACGTGGCTGGACGAAGAACTCGCCAAAGCGGTCGCCGAGGACAAAACGAAACCGGTCTTCGTCTTCCAACATCCGCACCTTGCCGACACGGTCTACGGCTCGGAAAGTTGGTCCGTCCCGATGCTCAACCACGTACTGAACAAGTACCCGCAAGTCGTCGATTTTTCGGGGCATTCGCATTTTCCCATGGCGGATCCGCGTTCTATCCATCAGGAATATTTCACGTCGCTGAATACCGGCGGGCTTTCTTACTACGAAATGGCGCTCGTCGGATACAAGGACGACCATATTTTCGCAACCGATCACAACGGACACTATGCGACAAAATCGATAACGAAAGATCAGGGCGAATTCTATATCGTCGAAGTCGATCAAACCGGCGCGACGAGAATAATCGGTTATGACCTTATTGGCGACAGAGAAATCGTGCGCTACAATTTGCGGACGCCCGCCGATCCGTCGTCCTACGTCTACACCGACGAAAGATACAAAACGTCGGAAAAGCCCTACTTTGACGACGGCGCAAAAATCACGATTACCGAGCGGTCCGATAGCGGCGTAACCTTTACTTTCCCCGCCGCCCATTGCAAGGACAACGTCCAACACTATAAGATACTCATCAAAAAATCGGGACTGATTATCGATACCGAATACGTCCTGTCCGACACCTTCTTTATCGACGCGCCCACCTCGTTTACGCGCACCTACGACGGCAAGTTTATCAAAGAACCCTACGACATCGAGATCGTCGCCGTCAGTTCTTTCGTGAAAGAGTCGGATCCCCTTTCGATAACGATAAATCACGATTAAGGAGTTGCAAAACTCGGTTTATAACAAAAAAACAGCCCGCCACACTTCGCATGTAAGCGAAATACGGCGGGCTTTTCTTATCCGCAAAATTACCGTTTTTTTCTCGGAGACTTATTCGTACTTGGCAAGGGAAATAAAAATGCCGCTCGGCACTTTGCTTTCGTACGAATCGGGTTGCACCTCTCCGAGGGCGTAGAGTACGACGGAAGCGACGTCCTGCGTCACCATTTTTCCCATTGTTCCGTTTTGGATATCGTGCGCTCCGGCGACGGCAAACGTGATATTTTTTTCTTCGTCGGTTTCGCCGCCGTGTCCGCCCTCAAACGTATGTCCGTGATCGGATACGCAGATAAACAGGGTATTGTCTCCCCAGCCTTTGGCGATACAGGCGTCGTACACTTCGCCGATATACCCGTCGACGGTTTTCAGCCTCTCGACATATTTGGGAGAAGCGTATCCGCCTTCTTCGTGTCCCGCATGATCAACCGCGTCAAAATGCATATAAAAAATGGCGTCATCGTATTTTTGCAAGCGTTTCAACGCTTCGTTTTTGACGACTTCGTCCACCTCGATTCTTTCCGCGCCGGCACCGGCTTTGGGTTTGCAGTTTACTTTCTTTACTTTGCAACCGTTTTCGATAATGCCGTAGTTGATATTCATCCAATTGCACGCGGAAAAGAAAGTGGCGTCTTTGTGGTTTTTGTGGTAGACCTTAAAAAAGGTGTCGTGACGGGTATTGGGGAACAGGAACGAAACGTAATTATTGATTTTGTGCGTCTGAACGCGTTTTCCGGTAAACATCGCCGCCCAGTTTTCGCCGCTGCTTGTCGGGCGTTGACTGATCCCCTCGAAAGTCTTGCTGCCGCTGCCGAATATACGGTCGAATTGCGGCGTAACGCCTTCTTTGAAATACGCGCCCGCGCCGTCTACGCCGAAAATAACGACGTGTTCGTATTTTTGCACGTTCGCTACGTCCGCAGCCGTCGGCACATATCCTTCCGACATCCGATCCGCCCCATCATACGCGGGTACTTTGGCTTGAAAAGCAAAGAAAAGTATGGGGAAAACCAGAATAATCGCCCCAATAAAACAACTTACGATAATCGTCCACACTTTGTGCTTTTTGCAAAACGCGCCGATTTTTCCGAAAAACTTTTTCATAAATCACTCCTTTTTGATTGTTACAGTCATTATAGCAAATTTCCCCGAAAAGTCAATATCGGCTTTTATTTCGGAAATAATAAAGGCGTTACTTTATTTATACGAACTTTTCAACCGCCTTTGCAAAACAAAAGCGGCGGCAGAATCCCCGCCGCCGCGTAGTGCGTTTAGCACACTTCGTTATTCAAAATGTTACTTTTCCTCTGTTTTCTTTATTTTCTTTTCGATTGCTGCCTTCTTTTTTTTCTTTACGACGCAAGAAGAAACAGCCAAGCATATTATAGTCAATACCAACGCTGCCGTGATTCCGATAATAATCCAAACGCTTTCGTCGTTCTTTTCGGGTTCGGGAAGCAGTTCGCCCGTTTCAAAAATTTCGCTTTCGTACGTCCCTGCGAAAATCCCTTCCGACACGGTCAATACGTATTTGCCCTTTTCTTTCGCCGTGCAACTCGCGTCGCTTTCTTTTTGATACGTCCCGTCGAGCGTTGTGCTTTCACTGTGCGTGCAAGT
>JAZRZM010000061.1:0-24048 GCA_045601385.1 Clostridia bacterium
ATTCTCCGAAAGAAAAGAAACTCTTGCAATGTCACGGAGATCGGAATAAAAAACCGGACGATATGACGATGGAGTTTATCAATAAAAAATGGCTACCCTATGCCGGGAAACAACTAAAACAAATTGCTTAAAACAAAGGAGATATAAACTATGGAAAACAATTATTTCAGAATTACCGGGTATTACCCAAAGGAAGACTTCTGTTTCATTATCGACTGCTACGGAATGTTTAAAAAGCTGTGGCAGTTCAGCGTATACGTACGGGACAAAGGAATAACTGTCCTTGAAGTGTCGAAAGACGGTAACTTCTTTGATGGGAATATGGAACGAGCCGAATATGATAAAGAGAATGTCATTCTTCGAGCAACGCAGAAAGGTAAACCGCATTACGTACCATACGAAGTGGACGGTGTATACTACAAAGCAATTAAGGTTGATACCTGTATCTACGTGCCGGATAGAGCGGCGGTTGTGGAATAGATTACACTTTTTATCTTTGGTTGCATTGATTCTCGGTGCCGTTGCCGAGAAAAGTTATTCGTGCGATTGCTTTGATGCAATCGCACGAAAATAACACACTTGTTATTAGAAATACCGATGTAAATATCGGCTTTTCAGGCTGATAATGTATTATTATTTATGAAAAAATATAATACGTATTATCCGAGTATACTAACGAACAACTCTGATCGGAGCACACACCGCATGTCGACACGCTTTTTGCGAAGCTGGCAATTCTGGCCCCGCTCTCATTATAAGCCACATAATAACCGTCAGAATTGATGACGAAATACCGTTGTTCCAATGTCAGCAATTCCTTTTCCGAGAAGCCGCTGATTTCTTTTAACGTCCCGTCATAGATATAGTACTTTATTTCTTCGTCTACCGTTTTTCTTAAAACGACGGCATACTCGTATATTCTGCTTATTGAGAAATTATCGCCAATCGCGTATAACTCTTTTAGGTCATGATCGTATATTGCCGAACTTGTAACAATGAATTTAGAATTCATTGAATACATCCCGGTCACATCTCCGATAAAATTGCCGACGGAATCATACAAATAAGTATTGCCGCTTTTTGTTTGAACAAAATATTTGTTATACCGGCTGACTGCGACGCCTTCCTGTCCTTCAATGTACTTGCTTATTTCTTTGCATTTTCCGTTATCTTTTATCTCATAAATTTCATCGTCTTTATTAAGCCTTTTATCTTTTATCTTATATCCCCAACCGATATTTTTGATGTCGCTATTGAAAATTTCGCTAATGGAAGTGCCTGCTACCGAATTATTATAAATCTCAAGATATTTGACATCGCATCTGATATTCTTCAATTTGTTTTTTTGCGGCACAAAAAGTTTGGTATAAAGAGTATATTTTTTCCCTTCTTCAATATAATCGTATATGGAATTATTATCATCCAAAGAAACAACATATTGAATCAAAACTTTTCCGCTTGAAAGCGGTGCCCACAAAATATTTTCGGCATACGTAGGCAAACTACACGTCGCTTCAAGATGTCCGTCCTGATTATACACAAAAATATTCGTTCCCGATTTGTAGTAATAATAATCGTTATTGTAGTATGTAAATTGGCTCGCAGGAATATAACTAAGATCCGAATTGCCAAATTTCAAAGATATGTGCCCGTCGCTTTGCACTTGATAATATTTTTTATTGAATTTTATCAAATCCGTCGAGCAGTTTTCCGCCGTAGTTTCGTTATCCGCATATGCTATTTGTTGTCCGCTATAATTGTAAAAAACGGTAACGGTTTGTCCTGATGATTTTTCTTTTTTCTGAACGGTAAAATAACTGATCGTCTCACCTCCGATCGTCTTTGTTTTTAAACTGATCGATTGCGTATGCCTATCATTATTGGACACATAAACCACGTTTTTCGTCTTTATATTATAAACGATGTAGTCCACTTTGCTGTCTACTTGTTTTGTACCGTAAAAAAGATCTCCCTGAAAGTTCTTTTTCGAATATCCGTTCAGGACGGAACACTCCATACTGTTCGTATATACGGTCTTTACCTGATTATTCAATACATAAGTATCGGATAAACCGGACGATGAACAAGCACTGAACAATAAAAGAACCGAAAATATCATTGTGCAAACGATGCTGATTTTAATCTTACTTTTTTTCATAATTTTCCTCCATAAAAAGTTTTGTAAATCCTGCTTTCCTGTTTTATTAAAATCTCTTTCCAACGTGTGGGTATTCCGAAAAATAATGCTCCGGGATGCGCCACGTTCGACGAATCTTTCATTTTTTCTTCGTTAAATTATTTTTTTCAATCCATATCAACTCCTCCTTTATTCTTTTTTATACGTTTCGGCAAAAAGCCGGTCTGATACGCTTCACGTTGTAAAACATTGGTGCATTTTTGATCCGGTATAAATAATTAAACGCAATTTATTATGCTGGTGGCAGCATCTTTAAAACCACAGATTGTTCCTGAATTAGAACGTTGACAATCGCTTGCGGCATTGTGCACTTCGGCAATACTCGTGGTTCCAGTAGTAACCGAACAATTAGCTAATGTTGCACCGATAGCGTAACCAACAATTCCACCAGCATATGAATCCAACTGTGCACTCCAAAAACCTGAAAATATATTTGAACTTTTTGAGCCATAGCAAATAGCTTTAGTAGCCGAATTATTAACGCTACAATCGGATATTATCGAGTTAGTTTTTGCCCACCCAGCAATTGAACCGACATATGACTTTGCGCTTTTATCTTTTGTGTGCGTGTCCCCTTTTGCTGTTGATGTGTCAACATGACAATTAATAATATTATTATTGTTGACACCAGCAACAATACCGACCGACACGTAACAGTTTATAGAATAATCTGTACTTCCTAATTTTACATACACTAAACTATTGTATATTTTTATATTTTCGATTATTCCATAGTTTTCGCCACAAATAACACCCATAAATGTAAAATGATGTTGCTGCTTCGTATTTGTTACTGATATTTTTGCCCCATCAAAAAACACATTCTTTATTGTCCCTGAATTCTGTCTACAAAACCCAACTACAAGATCATTATTTGACGAGCACCATGTTGTAATGCTAATATCCGATATTGTATGATTCATGCCATCAATGATACCAGAAAAATTTGAAATAGGATCCCACTCTCCTAAACATGCAATATTGTCAATTAAGACATACGTTCCATTTGGATTATTCCGTATATTACTTAATTCATTTTGATTACTAATTGGAGTAAAATTTTTAATCCAATTTGCAGTTGCAGAAAACTTATCGCCCATTTCTCCTAAATCGATATTCCATGAAGCGCCTGAAATAGAATAAATTTCGCCATTTATCAACCATCCATTAAAAACGCAATAATTGCAATTTGCACTTGGGAATGAGAAAGGTAATCCAAAAACCAAAGTAACTTCAGAAGGTAGTGTAGTTTTATTTTCAATCAAACAAGGAAGTACGGTAGAGTCGTTCCAATCAAGTATTATAGTATATACTTCGGCACTCCACTGTGCTATTAAAGTAACATCAGTCGTTTGATCGTACTTTTTCTGAGTATCATTGACGATTCCTTGTCCGTTGGCATTGTACCACTGTTCGTCATTATAGAAGTACCCTATAAATTTATATCCGTCTTTTACCGGAATCGAAACATCGGGAAGATTGTGGTCATATTTCACTTTCGCCATATAGAGGGTATCGGTTATGTAAAAATCGGTAACGGTAAGCGGGCACCCGGTATCAACATCGATACGTATTCGATATAAGCCCGTTGTCGATACCGAAAATTGATTGGTTTTATCGCCCCAAAATCTCATAGACTGCGCTTCGTTATAAGAATAATCGATAGCATAAAACATCTGAATTGCATTTGCTCTTGTACTGTTCACATTCATATGTGCGTAATACGTTTTACCGGCTTCCAAATACACACATTGATCGATAGAACAATAAGGATCATTTACGGAATTTGTAGTTAAAATATAAGTGCCTGTATCCGACGTATAAGAAATGGAAATGTCGTGCCCGGACCATTCTGCGGATGTTTCGGTTTTTTGCAATAAACCGCCGCAATTCGGTTTCAAAGTGATTGTGTGTTCTACATATGTCGTTTCGGAATACGTACATTCTCCCCGTTGACAAGTTTTTGTTTCGTATCCGCCGGGGACAAAGTCGCTTACGACCATATTATGTCCTTGGGCAGGTAAAACGACGTCTTTTTTGATGATAATTTGTTTTCCTGCTTCGTCTGAAAAACAAGTATCGCATTGAGCGCAGTACCAGTACTCCTTGTTTCCTTCTTTTTCGCAATAGAGATGTTCCGGGATCATCTCGATAGAATGTCCAGTCTTTTCCAAAACGATATTTGCAAGCAGTGTATCGCAAGACTCATCCGAGAAATTCTTGTCGCATCTTGAACAATGCCAATACTCCGCATTGCCGTCTTCGGTACACGTCGCGTCAACTTTGGCATAATACGTCGTCTGATGCCCCGTCGCTTCTTTTTCCGTATAAGTCGTATATCCGCAACCACCTTCTGCGATCGGGCAATCCATATATTGAGCCCAACCTGCTTCGGTGCAAGTAGCGTCTTTACTCTCGTGCGTAGTCAAATGGACGTGATTATTCGGATCTATCGGGATTTCTTTTTGTTCTATAAGGACCTCGCCGCAAGTTCCACAATGTGAACCTGCCGTCAACCCGATAGAAACACATGTCGCGGCTACGGCGTCATCGCCGGACGATGTATGACCTTTGGCACCGATCATATTTTCCGCTTTCGTCGAATACGTGCAACCTTCTCTGGAACAATACTTATATGCATTCCACCCCGCTTCGGTGCACGACGCTTCTTGTCCTGCCGCGTCGACCAAATTGTGGTTGCTTATGTCGATCGGCGTTTCCGTTCGATTGATTAATACTTCGCCGCACCGTTCGCAATATATTTCCGCAGTGTATCCGACGGAAACGCACGTTGCGTCTTGTGCATTGCGTTCTTTTTCTATATGTCCCAATGCCGGCAATATGTCTGTTTTTGTCTCCGAACATTCGCAGTATTCATGTACACATTGACAGTCGTACCGATCGTATCCGTCTTCCGTACACGTTGCGTCTTTATGATCTGTCAATACGAAGTTATGTCCGTGTGCGACCGTTTTGCTGTCGGTATACTCGGAACCGCATCTTATACACTTTTGCGTAGTATATCCGTCGGTAGTACATGTCTCGTGCGTCACCGTAGCGGTATAATTGTGATCGAGAGCGTCTATATAGTCGTCGATTCTTTTTGCTTCGCACACTTTGCAGATATAAGTCGTATATCCCTGCTGTGTACAAGTCGGCTCCGTAACAAAAGCGATTTCGTCGTGACCTTTTATCGGCAATTCGGTTAATTCGGAATTTGGCTCTCCGCATTTCGAACATTTGTACATTTCATAGCCTTTTTCTGTACAAGTCGAATCTTTTCTGAAAACCAGTGTTTGGAACACATGCCCTTCTGCCGCTTCCAAAACTTCTCCGCATCGGGTGCAAACGTCGTCGACAGTACAACTGCCGCCGCTTGGCGTGTGCGATAACGACACGTCTTCTTTTTGATGGCATACCGAACATTCACGATATCCGCTGCCTATCTCGTCGCACTTTTTCCCGTTTGTTTCAAAGTCGTACGCAATTGCTTCGCCCCAACTGTGCGGAATCGGATCTATTTCGATAATATCGGTTATCGCCGTACAACCGTCATTCAGACAGTGACGACTTTTACTCCCTTTTTCCGTACATGTCGCGACTTTATCGACGGTGTATTCCGAATTGTAATTGTGTCCCGTCGGATTTCCGTTTTCCGTCATATCCGTTTCGTCTTTTGTACTTCCGCAGCCGTCATTTTCACAGGAATAATGCAATATTCCTCTTTCGGTACACGTAGGTTGAGTCGTAGACGAGACTATCCATTTGTGGCCCGTCGCTTTGATCGGTTCTTCTTTTTCTTTCGGACAACGAGAACACAGGTATGTTATTTTGCCCGCGATTTCGCATTGGGCAGGCTCCGTTGCGGAAATCTGAAAATCGTGTCCTAAAGCGGGAGCAAGTTCTTCTTTGCAGCGTTTGCATACGCTCGCTTCTTCGCAAGTAGCGTCCGGTGCGTCATGTCCCAAAGCGTCGGCATATTGATATTCTGTTTTTTCGCAACGCAAGCACTGCCGATAAGATACTCCTCGAATCACGCAAGTGGAATCGGATAGTTTTATCCAGATGCTCCAGTTATGTCCTTTTGCGTCAATTGATTCCGTTTCTATCTTACCGCAACGGGAACAGATCCTGCACTTTTCTCCGACATTTTCGCAATCGGGCTCTTTGGTAACGGACCATTCTCCGAAATAGTGACCGCCTTCCAACACGGGTAGTAAGCGGACGTCCGTGTAGTATGAGCACCCGTCGCGTAGGCAATGACGACTTTCCTGTCCTTGTTCTTCACATGTCGCCGCCTTATCTATCGTCCAAAAATCGGATAATATATGTCCCAAAGCCTTGATCGGCACGGCGATTTCTTTTTGGCAATACGAACACGTATAGGTATACTCGCCGTCTTCCGTACAAGAGACGGGCTTCGATACGCGGATTTCTCCTTCTTCCGCGTCTTCCGCCGCACTGTGCCCTGTCGCCGATATGTCCTCTCTGTACGTGTGATAGCAGTGATTACATTGATACTGTTTGTACCCGATTGCTTCGCAAGAAGGATCTTTTGAATCGATGACAATATAATTATGCTCCCGCGCTTTTGCCAAAACTTTTTCGCAAGTTATACATACGACTTCTTCTCCGCAGTCGGGATCGTATGTATTCGGCGTATGTCCTACGGGTAAAACGACGCGATAGGAAAGAATAAGCCCGCATCTTGCGCATGCATTACTTTCCGTCCCCTGAGACTGACACGTCGGCGCTTCCGCCGTCTCCCATGTCTCCGATTCAGTATGTCCCAAAGCGGTTATCGTTTCTTGCGGAATCAGCCATTCCTGACACCGCAAACAGAATTTACCCTCCGTCAAACCGTTTTCTACGCAGGTCGCGTCAACTCCGTCGATTATGACCGTATCATGTCCCAAAGCGGCTATTTTTACCCTTGCCGTTATTTCCGTTGTCTGCTCGGCGTTGAACATCTTATTGCAACGCGTACAAAGCAAACACTCTTCCAACCCCGATTCGGTGCAGGTTGCCTCTTGTTCGGGCAAATAAATCAAACTATGTTCTTCACATTTGCTTGCGCAAATCAGTCTTACCGTTATTGTCGGCAAATACAGTACCGGTTTCGTCCCTGTATAGACCGTCCAGAAATTGCCCGTTGATTCTATGGCAATAACCAATTCGTCTTCAAAAGTCGTCCCAAACGGTGCGTCGTCTTTAACCTTTATGTTATGCGTTTCGCTGTCTATATAAAAATAATCTCCTTTTGCCAAGGACAAATTCACTTTGTAATCATCTGAAGTAATATCCAATGTTTCCGTTCCGGTTTTCAGCGACGGCAACGAAATATTTTTGACATTCAGCAAGAGTAATTCTTTTAAGGAAAACTCTTTTTTGACTTCCGACGCCTGCAATAGCACCTCTTCTATATCGTTTTCGTATGCGTATATCGCCTTATCGTATCCCATTTTCAAAAACGGTATCTTGCCGCTCAGACCGAGAGTCTTATTGAGTGATACAGAGCCTTTTATCAGATAAAAAATTTTGTACGTCATGCCAAAATCATAGTAGAAGCCGAGTTCGAAATATGCAGCCGTATAGTTTTCTCCGTTAGTCGACAAGTGCAGGATGCCGGCAAGATCGGAATAGACGCCTGCCGAACCGTAAACCCCGATGTAAACGAGCCCGATAGGATCATTTACGCCTATTTCCAGTTTTACGCCCGCTTTCGTACTCATTTTCCCGATCGCCGTAAACTCAAACGAATTTGCCGTTTCTTCTTTGGCATACGTCGTTCGGAAACCGTCGCCTATTACCGCACGTATGCCGATCGTCACTTTCGTCCCGGCTTCTTGCTTGTAGTGTACCGATGCCTCGATATTAAACGACAACGAGAGGTACGCCTTAAAGTGTATCGTCACGACGCAGAAAAAAGGAATATCGCATATAAGCAAATCTTTATTTGCGTCCGTGGCGGCTTCCGCGCCCGATACGCTGTTTTTTATCTCTTTCAGTTTATCGCCCCAGTCTTCGTATTTGAGTGCTTTGCTGATTTTATCGCGGAAGTCCTCCGTTTCTTCCATGTCGACGCCTTCGTCTATATCTCCCCCGAGACAGGTCTTACAGGCATGATACCCTTTTGCCAGGATATCATCCAAGTCTAAGTTTGACGGTTTTTTATTGGAAGGCAACATCTTCCCTACGTGCCAGCAGTCCGCTTTGTGGACGCACATGGTATTCGTATTCATCGTATAACGAGAGCGGATACAGTCTTTGCAAGGCGTATACCCTTTCTCTTCCAGCTCTTTGAGCGTGTCGGTGGTGGTTTTTTTGTTACCCTCGTTCATTTGCTTTACGTGCCAACAGGAAGGCAGATGAATCCACTTTGTATTCTCGTTCAGAAGATATTCTTTGCTTTGCGTATTTTCCGTGTATTTTACGGCTACGTCAAAGGTGAACGACGTGTCTTGCGTCATGATTATCTTAAGATCGATGCCTTTCGCCACCGAAACGAACCACACCTTTTTCATAATCCACGCAAAATTGTATTCGAATTTTAACGTCGCCACGAATTCAAACGATATGGATAACTTTCCGCCGGCTTTTTCATAATATTTATCTTTTTTCCAAAAACCTATGTCGATATTGCCTTTCAGCGTCAGAACAAACGTGTTATTTTTGGTTTCTATTTTCGGGTTTATATTGGTTTTGTCTAAAAACGACGACGCATTCATGGGTCCGCCCGTCGTCAGTTCGTTTTCTTCCGTATACCGCTCTGCCGCGACTTCGACCGCCGCTAAAAACTTCTGAAAATCCTCTTCCCGATAGAACTGTTCTGTGATTTCTTCCGTTATCGCCGCATTGTTGGCTTCGACGTATTCCTCGATATCGACGTCTCCCTCACGATAAACGTCCAATACCGCAAAAACTTCGTCCGGACTTTCGCACAGTCCCAATTCGACGAAAATAATCGGATCGATCGCCGTTTTTCCGCATACTTCGCAGGTTTCTTTCTCGTGATTATTGACGCCGCAGTCACAGGTATAGAAATATCCGATTGTTTTTATCTTGCCGAATACCGTCCCGTCCGTGATCTGATCGACCGTAATGTTTTTCGTTATGTACCCGCCAAAGCCGACGATGTCGCCCGGCTGTAAACGGTAGTTGTTGCGGACGATAACGGATTCTGTAATAAATCCGCCCAAAACGCCCGTATCGTCGTCCGTAATACCCGTCCCGATTCTCTCCAGAATCCACCCGTCCACGTTGGTCGCGGTCGCTTGGTCGTTGTCTTTGTAAGAATAAATATATACGTCGTCGCGCAGACTGATATCTTCGTGCGGCGTGTTGTCAATGGAAAAAGTCAGATTCTCGATGCCTTCGTCGTCCGCCAGAGTCTCTATCGAATCGTCAATAAAATTCCCCGCGGCGTTCAGCGCGCCGGTATTGTTCATAAAACGGGAATATTCCTTCAGTATCGACACGTTCCCGGTCGCTTTGGCGACGTACGCGCCGCTTTTTTCGTAATCGCTTGCCGGATAGATGACGTACAGATTATTGCCTTTGCTTTCGATAGCGCCGATGGTTCTCGTAGAATAGCTCTCATATCCCGATACGACTTTGCCGTCGTCGCCGAGGAAATAGTCGTCGTATATTGCAAAGTGCTCCCGGATGTATTCTTCTCCCGATTCCTCCGTGCAGAGAGCAACCACCGCAAAGTCCTGCGGACAGTTCATGATTTCCGAATCGTCCGTAGCGCTCTTCGATATCGTCTCCGCATTCGGAGAAAAGTTTGCGAATATCACCGTATCGGAGTTCATGACAAAAGAAAAAGACGTGTCCGAACCGATTTTGTAATATTTGTCGGAATACCACCCGTCAAAGTGATATTTCTCTTTCGGATACGCAATAAGGTCGACGACGCTGTTTGCCGCATAGTCTTTTTTTGTAATATTGGTCGATCCGCCGTCTTCCGATATGACCTGCAAAGTATATATGATAACAGGTCTTACCCATGTAAAAGGCACCTCGACGGAAAACCCGGAGTCCTGTTGATTGTCTTTTGCGGAAATTGCCTTCACCCGACAAGAATACGTCCCCGATTCGAGTCCGATTTCCAGCAGATTCAGGACGGGCAGACTCGTCTGATACTGCATATCGTCAATCAGCACGACAAAGCCCGCCGCTCCCGCGACGTCGTCCCATTTTATCGTCGAATCGTCCAAATTGACGTTGGTGGGAGTCGACAGGATTGTTTCCGTCTCTTTTTCGGGCTCTTGCCCCTTGCTTGTCGCAAGAAAGTACCCACCTACGCCTGCGCATATGGCAAGAATCAAAAAGACCGCAATGAAGGCTATGATCTTCTTTTTCTTCGGCTTTTTTACGTGCACAGCGGTTTCTTTCCGTACTGCGCTTTCGCCCGCACCGCCGTCAGAAACCGTTTTTTGTACGGTATCCCGCTCTTGTTCTTCTTTACGGTCCCGCATTTGTTCTTCTTGCATATTAAACCTTTCTCCCATATGCTTTTTTTCTTTTTCAGTCTTTTTGCTTACCGATTTGTCGTATAAAGCAACGGATTATTTCCGCTTCCAATAATAGTTACGATAGGTGGACTTCAGATAGGTCGCGTTCTGAGACGGACTTGTAACCGTCACGTTCGTTCCGCTTGATGCCGAAGAAGACGTGGAGACATACCATCCGCTCGTATTCTTGAACGTCACCGAAGTAAGTCCGCTACAATAGGCGAACGCATAAGAGCCGATACTCGTCACGCTGTTGCCGATGGTGACGGAAGTAAGTCCGCTACAATCAGAGAACGCATAAGAGCCGATACTCTTCACGCCGGAGGGGATGACGATAGAAGTAAGTCCGCTACAATAGTAGAACGCATAATAGTCGATACTCGTCACGCTGTCGGGAATGACGATAGAAGTAAGTCCGCTACAATATGCGAACGCATCATGGCCGATACTCGTCACGCTGTCGGGGATGATTATATCGGTTCCTTTATATCCGGAAAAAGCATCGTTTCCTATCGCTGTTATGGTAGGTTGAGTACCCCATTTTATTGTAGCCACACACCCTTTGAACGCATATTCGCCGATACTCGTCACGCTGTCGGGGATGACGACGGACGTTATTCTATCGTTATCACAGAATGCATATTGATATATTCCGGTAATACCGCTCGGCAAAGTCAATGCCGTATCCTGTCCGGTATAACCGATCAATATTCTTTCTTCTCCGTCGGTATAGATAATATATCCGTTCTCGTCGGTGCTCAGTTTACTCGGCGCACTTATATCCGTATATATATCTTTTGCATAATAACCGACGTATCCATTATTGCTACTTCCTTTCGTTATTTTTAAGGACGACAGATTATAGACTTCGACTAATTTATAACAATCGTCGAACGCCCAAGAGCCGATCCACGTCACGCTGCCCGGAATGGTAACGGAAGTAAGTCCGCTACAATTCCGGAACGCAGAAGAGCCGATACTCTTCACGCCGGAGGGGATGACGATAGAAGTAAGTCCTTTGCATCCATAGAACGCATCTTCGCCAATACTCGTCACGCTGTCGGGGATGACGATAGAAGTAAGTCCTGTGCATCCGGAGAACGCATAATTGCCGATACTCGTCACTTTGTCGGGGATGACGATAGAAGTAAGTCCTTTGCATCCATAGAACGCATCTTCGCCAATACTCGTCACGCTGTCGGGGATGACGATAGAAGTAAGTCCGCTACATCCGTAGAACGCACCGTATAAGATATTCCCACCCGTTATCGTAACGCTCTTTAATGATGACGGGATATAAAAAGAATCATACGTATCTGACGTGGAATAACCGTAATAATATTGTGTTGTCTTCACTCCTCCCGTATAACTGCTTGTACCGAAGATATATCCAAAAGGATATTGATAGGTATCACTACTCGTTACACCCGCTTTGTCCCCTACAAAAGGCAAAGTGATACTTATTAAGGACGAACAACCGCTAAACGCAGATTCGCCGATACTCGTCACGCTGTCGGGGATGACGATAGAAGTAAGTCCGCTGCAATTCTGGAACGCACCCCAGCCGATACTCGTCACGCTGTCGGGGATGACGATAGAAGTAAGTCCGCTGCAATTCTTGAACGCACCCCAGCCGATACTCGTCACGCTGTCGGGGATGACGATAGAAGTAAGTCCTGTGCATCCATAGAACGCATAATCGCCGATACTCGTCACGCTGTCGGGTATGACGATAGAAGTAAGTCCGCTACAATCTTCGAACGCCTGATAGCCGATACTCGTCACGCTATCGGGTATGACGATAGAAGTAAGTCCTGTGCATCCATAGAACGCATAATTGCCGATACTCGTCACGCTGTCGGGGATGACGATAGAAGTAAGTCTGCTGCAATTAGAGAACGTATAATCAGATATTACTTTTGTATTCAAATGAATCGTACAGGAAGTAATCGACGTAGACTTTGCTTTTATCAATACGACATAAGGATTATTTCCATTACCCAAGTAATAACCGTTATCATATTCGTTGTAGTTAAGTCCGAAACAACCATCGAACGCATAACCGCCGATACTCGTCACGCTGTCGGGAATGACGATAGAAGTAAGTCCGCTACAATTATAGAACGCATAAGAGCCGATACTCGTCACGCTGTCGGGAATGACGATAGAAGTAAGTCCGCTACAATTATAGAACGCATAAGAGCCGATACTCGTCACGCTTCCGTCCGTAGGAATAATACTGTTTTTACAGCCTAAGATCAATGTTTTACTTTCCGTCTGTATAACGCAATTATCTTTTGAATGATATTTTGTATTTCCGTCCGCCACAGTAATAGAAGTAAGTCCGCTACAACCGGAGAACGCAGAAGAGCCGATACTCGTCACGCTCTTCCCGATAGTGACGGAAGTAAGTCCGCTACATCCGCTGAACGTATAATTGTCGATACTCTTCACGCTGTCGGGGATGACGATAGAAGTAAGTCCTGTGCATCTACTGAACGCACGCCAGTCGATACTCGTTCCTCCGGTAATCATTACCGATTTTAATGAGGAAGGCACATAATCTGAGTTGTCAGAGTATGAACTTGCTCCGAAGATATAACCAAAATGAGTATTGCTTGTTCCGTTTTTAGTTGCTCCCACAAAAGGTATTGTTATAGAAGTAAGTCCTTTGCATTCATAGAACGCAGAAGAGCCGATACTCGTCACGCTGTTGGGAATGACGATAGAAGTAAGTCCGCTACAACGCCTGAACGCATAAGAGCCGATACTCGTCACGCTGTTCCCGATGGTAACAGAAGTAAGTCCCGTGCATTCGCTGAACGCACTTTTGCCAATACTCGTCACGTTCTTCCCGATAGTGATAGAAGTAAGTTTGCTACATTGATAGAACGCATAATCGCCGATACTCGTCACGCTGTCGGGGATGATTATATCGGTTCCTTTATATTCGGAAAAAGCATAGTTTCCTATCGCTGTTATGGTAGGTTGAGTACCCCATTTTATTGTAGCCACACACCCTTTGAACGCATATTTGCCGATACTCGTCACGCTGTCGGGGATGACGACGGACGTTATTCTATCGTTATCACAGAATGCATATTGATTTATTCCGGTAATACCGCTCGGCAAAGTCAATGCCGTATTCTGTACGGTATAACCGACCAATATTCTTTCTTCTCCGTCGGTATGGATCACATATCCGTTCTCGTCGGTGCTCAGTTTACTCGGCGCATTTATATCCGTATAAATGTCTAATGCATAATAACCGACGTATCCATAACCGCTACTTCCCTTTGTTATTTTCAAGGACGACAGATTATAGACTTCGACTAATTTATAACAATCGTCGAACGCCCAAGAGCCGATACTCGTCACGCTGCCGGGGATGACGATAGAAGTAAGTCCGCTACAATTATAGAACGCATAATCGCCGATACTCGTCACGCTGTTACCGATGGTGACGGAAGTAAGTCCTGTGCAATAGTAGAACGCATAAGAGCCGATACTCGTCACGCTGTTACCGATGGTGACGGAAGTAAGTCCGCTACACCCACTGAACGCATAAGCGCCGATACTCGTCACGCTGTCGGGGATGACGATAGAAGTAAGTCCTGTGCATCCATAGAACGCATAATTGCCGATACTCGTCACGCTTCCGTCTGTAGGAATAGTGCTGTTTTTACAACCTAAAATCAATATTTTGCTTTCCGTTTCTATGAGACAATTATCTTTCGAATGATATTTTGTATTACCATCTGCCACTGTAATGGAAGTAAGTCCGCTACACCCGATAAACGCAGAAGAGCCGATACTCGTCACGCTGTCGGGGATGACCAAACTGAGAACGGCCTTATCGATAACACCGGTAATCGTACAAACGGTTTTTGTCGACGAAAAGGTAAAAGGAAGCATCTCTTCTTTAACTTCCCATTTAGCGGTAAAGGTCTTTGGATAATAAGGAGTCACAAACGTGTAATCCTGACTTGCCCCGTCGCTGACCTTGACGTCTCCGTCGAACCAACCAAGCCAAGTATAGCCGATGTTGGTCTCGGCTGACAGCGTTATTTTCGTATTCGAATAAGTCGATTCGTTACTGAACGTCGTGTATGTTCCGCCTGCCGATATATTTGTCGTAGTGGAAACAGTAGTGGGATACACAAGGGTATAGTCCTGCGCATAGTGATTTCCCGCGTCATCGTTTACCGAGGCGGTGACTTTTAAGTAATAGTCGGTATCTTCGATCGTCGCAAGCGATACGAATAATTCTTCGCCAAAACTATCATAGCCTGTAAACAAGAACTCGTATTCCTCATCCTTCTCGATAAAGTTGATATCGCCTTTCACGTGCTTACTATCGAGCACAATCGTAGGAATATCGTATACGCCGATGCCGGTAATCATGTCGCTTATCACTTCGTTTCCGGCGACGTCTGTGGCTATGACGACGATATTCTGCGTTTTACCTGCGACGATAGCGCTTCCGCCCGCTTGTTTTAAAGTAATCGTACAAGGACTGCCGAAACTGTCTGTCGCGGCGGCTTCGAACTCTTCGCCCTTGCTGATCAACTTGATTTTGTCGGTATTGAAGGCATTATAAGTAAGACTGCTTCTTACGTCTTCGATATCGTATACACCCAGGGCGGAAGTGGTAATCGTGGTCGTATTGCCGAGGTGATCGATCGCGGTGACATCATAGGTCACGTACGTGGCTTTTTGCGAAATATCGCCTGTCTTTAATGCAATCGACACTTCCAAAGTCTTGCCGAAGCTGTCAACAGCGTCCGCGTGTAAGGTATTATCATTTTCTCCTTCCGTTATGGTTGTTTCGATTTTCCCTCCGGCAGAAGGCGTCCCCGCGCCGGTAATATAGAAATAGAACGTGGGAGAATAGCTCGTATTGTATCTGTAATTACGGATATATATTACATCTCCGGCATTTGCCGTAAACGAAACGGACGAGTAACTTGTCGACGATACGGTCCCGTTCGATTTTATCGTACTGCCTTTCGTCACATTGTAAATATAAGCGTAGGTATAGTAACTATTGGAAGAAGAGCTATTCTTGTAATAGATATAGTACGTCCCGGCAGTAAATGCAGTAAAATAGGTATAATAGTAAGCCGAACTCGAAGTGCCGGACATTGATATAGATTGGGGATTGGAACTACTATTATAACTTCTCGCGTCGATATATTGACGGGTGTAATAATTGCTTGTAGCCATCGCTTGCCATCCGGCGTAAACAGTCGTATCTCCCGTCAAATTTTTCGTAAAATCAAAGAGCGTCGTACACGCCGAAGTCGTATACCAACCTCTGAAGACGTATCCGCTGCGCGTGGGGACGGTCGTCGGATATACCATACCTTGAGACTGCGTAATCTTTTGATCCGCCGGTTTTCCGCTTGTACCGCCGTTCAAATCAAAAGAAAGAGTCGCACCGCGAATGAATGTGTTCAGGATATTTTCATTGACCAAGACGTTATTCCTGTCATAGGTCACCGTAGGCGCACCGTAAATCTTTGCCGTAGCGGTAGACGTAGACACGTTTCCGACGACGTCTGTTGCCGTGACGGCAAAGGTCAAGGTCTGTCCCGCCGTTTGGGTGCCGCTCGTCAATTCGATCACCACTACCGCTTCGCCGCCGTGGCTATCCTTCGCGGTAAGTCCGAGTAAAGAAGGCGTGATGACGTCTTCCACCTTAAAATCGAAAGTCGTCTGCGTATAGATCGTCGGTAAGCCGTAGACTTTTACGTCGATGTATTCGGTAGTCGCGTTCCCTTTGCTGTCTATTGCGTACAGTTTGACTTTTATCGTATTCCCCGCGCTTTGCGTACCGCTGTACAAAGTGGTCGTGGGCGTAAGGCTGACGCCGAAACTGTCTGTTGCCGTGACGGCAAGCAATTCGGGCGAGAGAGCGTCGCTTACTTTTATCGCCGTGACGGTTCCGCTCGAAATAACGGGCGCGCCGTAGACTTTGACGTCTGATACGGTTTGTTCGGTCACGTTGCCGGCGATATCGGTCACCTTGATCGTAACGGTTACGGTATCGCCTGCTTTATATTCGCCGTCGACACTCGCCACAGGCGTGACGGACACGCCGTAAGTGTCTTGTGCCGTCGCAGAGAACCAGCTCGCTTTCAATCCGTCTTTCAGATTGAAGTAGTCTTTACTGTCGCCGATCGTCAAAGTCGGGTAGCCGTACACTTTCACACCGGTGATGGTAGCCGTTTTTGTTTTACCGTTCTTTGTCGCGGTGAAACGGACGGTAATGGTATTACCGGCTGTTTGTGCACCGCTGATCGCTACCGTCAGCGGGACGAGTTCGCCACCGTTATCAAAGCAGGTCGCGCCGAAATCGTCGGCTGTTATTTCTTTATATTGCGAAACGTACGTTATCGCTTCGTCGTACTTAACCGCATTAATCGCATAAGAAGTCCAACGGGCATACAAAGTCACATTGTGGTCGGGCATAACGGACGCATTATAACTTTCTGCGTCACTGACCGACAAATACCAACCGAGGAAGGAATAATTGTCTCTCGTGGTGACGTATTTATTGATATCGAGACGCGCGCCGCTGGCAAGGACATCGTCCGCGACGGCAGAACCGCCGTTGGTGACGAAAGAAACGGTAAATCCGTCGATATCCCATTGTGAATAGAAGACGGTCTCGGAGACCTTGTCGAAGTTCTTGACGCTCTTTCCGTCGTCTCCGGTATACATTACGTCGTTTTCGTCCGCCCATCCGCGGAAGACGAAGCCGTCTTTTGTCGGTACGGATAAGGTAAACGCCTCACCGTACGTGACGGAAATTTTATTACCGGCTTCCTGTGCTTTTCCGCCGTCCGCTATTGTTCCGTTACCGGAAACGGAAAGAGTTGCGCTTCCGCTTGTGCTGACGGAATAACCGCGTACGGAGATCGTATAGACCTTTCCGGCAGTCGCATTATATTTAATAAGGAAGTTGCCGCTGCTGCCGTTATCGTCGTCCTGTCTTACCAAAGAAGAGTCTTCGTACAAAGCACCGTAAGTATCCACGGAACCTGTCGTGGTAACGCTGATATCGCCGCTGATAAGAGGAATAAACGAATACAAAAGTTCGGTTTTACCGTTTATCGTTATCGAAACGTTATCGTTGACGGAAATAACATTATTTTCGCAGGACACCCACTTAGCGTACAGAGTCAAATTGTGATTGACGATCCGATCGAAAGCGAATGTATTGCCACTATATTCGTCATTATCATACCATCCTGCAAAGATATAACCGTCCTTAGTCGGAGAACCGGGATATCTGAGTCCGTTTGCTGATGTGACGGTTTGCGTTTGATACGTTTCTTTACCGTCTACGGTGTTAAACGAAACGGTATATTCGGGATTTTCTTTCCCATCCATCCATAACGTATAGGTATTAGCTGTATATTTTGCATAAAGAACGATATCTCCGATTGTGCCTTGCTCGATACCCGTTCTTTGCGTGCCGAACGTACTTTCGTTATATAAACCATAATAAGTATGACCGGGTTTTTCAATATTGCTGAACAAAACCGCGTCTTCGACGGTGTACGTAGCGGGATTGGTATTGCTTTCGTCGGCATAATTATATGTTATTGTATAACTGATAACTTGGAATCGCGCCTGTACTTCAACCGCACCATAACTACCGTGCGGAATCTGCGTTACTTGATCGTCACCATTGAACCAACCGACGAAAGTATAACCGCGTTTTGTTGCCGCGGCAAAAGTAATCGTACTGCTTTCGATGGTATAATGAGTCGGATTATTCCCGTTTGTTCCGCCGTCGAGTCCGTAAGAAACGGTATAAGATATCGTCTCCCAATGAGCGATCAGAGTAATATCGTTTGCCGTCATACGGCTGAACGTGTATTTTGCGTTATTTAGATACCATCCGACGAATTTGTAGCCCGTCTTGGCGGGATTTGCCGGTTCGTCCACAAAGGTATCATAGTCCTGCGTAATAGCTGTGACCTCGCTACCGCCGTTACTGTCAAAAGATATCGTGTATTGATTCAGCTTATAATTCGCATATAAGTCGATATTTCCATGCGAACCCGCCGGTATTTTAGCAACAGGATCGGAGCTGAATTCGGCATTACGATACCATGCGACGAAAGTGTATCCTTTTTTTGTCGCGTCCGCAAGGACAACGACGTCTTCTGTCGTATATGTAGCCGGGTTTATGCCATTCGTTCCGTTATTCAAGTGATATGTAATCGTATATGTTATCGGCGTCCATTTTGCAATAAGTGTGAAGTCCTCGTCGGGCATTGTTCCGAACGAATAGGCGTTTTTATCCGACAAATCGGCAAACCAACCGACAAAAGTATAATAATCACGCGTAGGTGCGGCAGGTGCGGTCAACGTTGTGCCATAAGCCTGTTTTTTCGACGTCACAGCGGAACCGCCGTTACTATCGAATGTTACCGTCGCTATCCAATACCATTTTGCATATAAAGAAATTTCGCCGCTGGAACCGACGTTTATTTGAGTAATCTGCGTCTTAAAATCGCTATTTGTATACCACCCGCCGAAAGTATAGTTTTCGCGTGTAGGATCACGGAATACAACTTCGTCTTGCATAGTATAAGAGACAGGATTATTTTCGTCGTTTATTCCGTCATATAATATATAAGTGATAGCATAGCCGGTTATTTCCCATTTCGCATAAAAAACAAGATTACCGACACTGCCTTGTTCGACAGTCGAATTTGCTTCCTGATTCATCTCTGCCGTGGTAAACCACCCCAAGAAAGTACATCCGATTTTACTCGGATTTGCCAATGTAAAGGTTGGTGTTTCTACATTATAACTGTTCGGGTTGCTATTCGTAGCGCTGTCAATACCATAATAGGTAATGGTGTATTCCTCTCTTACCCATTGCGCATAATAGGTCTTTTGTCCGATGGCATGATCAAGCCTCTCAACTTTTACTCCGGCTTCGTTCTTCGTGGTATACCAACCCTTAAATGTATGTCCGCGAATATCGGAGACAGGTTCGATAAATGCAAAAGAATCTTCTATCGTATAAGTCGTCGGATTGCTTTCTTCCGCATAATGTCCTTCATATCCCCCTTGTCCGTTTTCCATAATAAAATAGATATTATAAGAAACGGCAGTCCAATTAGCGGTTATCGTTTTGTTGCCGTGGCTCTTTTCGGCTATTTGCGTAATCGGGACGTCGTTTTCCGTCCAACCGTCAAAATTATAAGCCGTTTTACTTGCATTGTTTAAAGTGATAACGGGAGACTCGATCGTATACGTCGTTACGTTGCTATTGACAGGCGTGTCGATATCATATTGTCCCGCTACGTTTTCGTATGTTATCGTGTACGTAATAGCTGTCCAAGTCGCAGTCAAAGTTTTGTTTCCATAGCTCTTCGCCGGGATTTGCTTAATAGACGCGCCGTTTAATTCCCATCCGTTAAACGTGTACCCTAATTTTGAAGCGTCGGATAAAACTATCGTTTCGGATTCCACCGTATAGGACGTCGCGTTTTCGTTTATAGGCGTATCCACGTCGAAACCACCGACAAGGCCCGTATATTCAATCGAATATTCAATTGCCGTCCAATGCGCGACAATCGTTTTGTCTCCGGTACTGCCTGCGGCTATTTGCGTAATCGAGACGTCGTTTTCCGTCCAACCGTCAAAATTATAAGCCGTTTTACTTGCATTGTTTAAAGTGATAACGGGAGACTCGATCGTATACGTCGTTACGTTACTGTTGACAGGCGTGTCGATATCATATTGTCCCGCTACGTTTTCGTATGTTATTGTATATACGATAGGCGTATATACGGCATTGATCACAATATCATGAGGCAACAAAGAGTATGTTTCCCAAGCGGAAGAATAACCGATTTTTTCAGGAATATCCGGTTCGGGAATGCTCGCATAATCCATATTATATTTTTCTTCAGAAACGATTTCTCCGTTTATTTTGAAAGTCGCTGTAAAAGATTCGAGTATCCAATCGGCAGTTATAATCCGGTCGCCCAAAGAACCTTTTTCTATTGCTTTGATTTCATTTTCTTTTTCATCAATCCATTTTACAAATTCATATCCGCCCTGTTTGATCGGAATAAATGATACTGCGTCTTCAATTGTATAAGCGGTCGGATTACTGTTGTCGGCATTTTTGGTGTTTTCATACGTAATGGTATAAATCGTTGCTTCCCAAAGAGCAATCGCATTGATATCTTTGTCGACATTCCATACGGTGATACTCGCGCCTGTGGCATCGGTCAAAGACACTTTTTCGTTATCGATATAGTACCATTCAATAAAAGTATAACCGGTTTTTTCAGGTACGGCAAACGTGTATTCCTCATCATATGTAACAGATATATCCCGTAAGGTATTTCCGCCATTACTATCAAATGTCACTGTGTAAGTATTTGCTTTCCATATCGCATCAATAGTCATATCCGAAGTAACAACATCAGTCAATATATTCCATATGCGGTTGCTCGATTTCCAGTTTTCAATGGAATAGCCTTTCTTTACTAAAACCGGAGGAGTGATTAAACTATCCTCTTCGATTTGATAAACATAGTTTTTATCTCCGTTATTCGGGACGAGCGTAACGGAATAAATTTCCTTTCTTTTAATGGTTATTTTATAGTATTGACGTTTAGAATTATCATAAGATGTGACCAAAATATATTTGACCGTATCGCCTACGGGCAATTCGACCGTACCGCTCGGCACTTCATCTTTTCCTTGAAGATCGTTATAAACCGACCATGACGCAAAAGGACTTACCTTAATAATATCAAAGAAAGAAATGGTTTCTTGCACGTTGGGGACTTTTCCGTAAATTTCTTTTTTTTCGGCGTCAATCGTCATGCCCGCTACCGCGATGATTTGACATGCATCGGTACTTGCTTGCGCCCACTTCGCATAAAGAACCATATCCGAACGAACTTTATCCAATTCAAAAGTCCATTCTTTGCTAAATGTATTATCTGTATACCAACCGACAACGGCGTATCCTTCTTTAATGGAATTCCCCGGTTTAACGATTTTACTGTTAAATAAAACATTATAATAAGGTTCTAACTCAGTCCCGCCATTCGTATTAAAGATAACGGTATACGTGCTTTCTTCTTCGATAATCCATTTAGCGTACAATTTAGTCGTACCTTTAACGACATCCTCGTCAAAATACCATTGTTGCGTATATGCTTCGCTTGTATACCACCCCTTGAAGACATAACCCGTTTTTGTCGGTTTATCTATTGCCAATATCGGCGAATTATAACCGACGTCTTCCGTTTTTGCAATGATCTCGTCATCACTGTAAAAAACAACTGTATACGTTCTGTCCGCAGGATTACCTTCTATCCATTTTGCATATAAAGTAATATCCCGAACGACTTTATCGGAAGAAAAATTCCATTTATCGATGCACGCTTCGTCTCTAAACCAGCCTGCAAAATAAAAACCGGAACGCGTCGGAGCGGTGGGTTCAAGAAGAATACTGCCGTAAGACTCGGTTATCGATTCCACCGGGTTACCACCTTTTGTATTAAAATAGACGGTATAGCTTGCCGAAGCTTCCTCTTCTGAAATCCATCTTGCATATACGGTCATATTCTCTGAAAGTTGTGCGGTCAAAAGGGAACCCGCTGTAAATTCCCGTTGAAAAATATTATTATCCCAATACCAACCGGCAAATACAAAACCAGGTTTTGTCGGGTCATCGGGCATAGCTATCGTCGTATCTTTGCCTATAGAAAGGGTACCTACCGTAGTGCCACCGTTACTGTCGAAATTTATTGTTACGTCGACGCTCGTTCCGCAAGCGACTAATGTGAGCGACAACATACAAACGATAACTAAAACTCCAAAAAACTTTTTTTTCATCCTTAACACTCCTTATCGAATTGTAACAAAGGTATTACTTCTTTCTGTAAAAATAATCGACGAACAAAGTTTCCATTCCCTACCGTCTTTCTTAAAATAGATAGTAAACGAATCTTTTGCGGTATTCCCATTTTTAAGGGTATACGACATAACTGCTTCTCCGACTGCGAAATTACTGTTTTCACTCAACAATTCAAATGAAATAACAGAATAAGAAGAAACACTCTCGAATTCTTTTTCATCGAATTCGCCAAAAATATTTTTTTTGATATCCGAAATTTTTTGTCCATTATAAGCCGAACAATATTCGTCGAGAGCGTCTCCAGGCGTGTTGCTGCGTAGAGCAAAAAGGTATATGCATGTCCCAGCAACGGCAAGGATTAATACTGCTACAACAATAATAATCGGTAACGCCTTTATCGGCTTCTTTGTTACTTGATTGGGTGCAGATTGATCCTGTACTTCGTTCTTAACCTGTTCGTTTTGTTCGGACGCTTCCGTAACGGCTGTCTCTTGCTTTTCGAATTCTTCCATTGTTTACTCCCCGTTAAATTTTTTTTAATGATGGATAGGTGAACAAAATTCACCGACTTTTTTCACCTATTGGTATAGTAGACGAACAAAAACGGGCGGTTTGTTCGCCTATAAAAAGAGATATGCCTGTTTTCCCTCGATAGGGGATAAAAAAATGTTGACTTTTTTCCATTTTTTTCCTATAATTGAGGTGGTGAAAAACACCTATTATACCAATAGGCGTACGTTTTTCAGAACAGTTTTCCGATCTTATTCATCATATCCTGTTTGTGTTCCATGAGAGAGTGTACGTAGCGGTTCAGAGTGACCGTGGGTGACTTATGCCCGAGGATTTCCGACAGCGTTTTTACGTCCATTCCGCATTCCAGCGCACGCGTGGCAAAGGTATGCCTCAGAGAGTGAAAACCGCGGTGCGGAATGTTCAGTTTCTTTTGCAGTAAGTCAAAACTGCGTTGATACGAACGAACGGACAATGGGTTTCCGTTCTCCGATATTATGTATTCCGAATCGCTGTTTCTTCGCCTTTCGCGCAAGAAAGGCAAAAGCTGTTTCGGCAGGGGGATTATTCTGCGGGACGAAGCCGTCTTCGGCGCGACTTCTATACGCGTAAAAACGCCGTTTATTCTCCCGTCGTGGCAGGAACGCGAGACGTACAGAAGGCCTTTTTTCAGGTCAATATCGCACCACTTCAAGGCGAGCAATTCGCCGATTCGCAAGCCCGAATACAGGCATAAAACGACGCCGAAAAGCTTCTTTTTTTTGCCATGCAAAACGGCTTGTTCGATCTTTTTTTGCTCTTGCGGAGAAAAACAGGTAATCGTCTTTTCTTCGCTTTTCGGACGCTTGATTTTATCGGCGGTAAAGGCGTTTACATAGCCGAGTGAAAAGGCCGTCCGAAGCGAATTTTGT
>JAZRZM010000062.1:0-8312 GCA_045601385.1 Clostridia bacterium
GGGTTCTTTCGTTACGATCAAGAAGTCATAACATTCTCCGAACTCCGTATATTCATGGGTGATGGCATATACAAGGCAGTTACTTTTCTCTTCGATCTCTTTCATCTTCTTTTCGATTTCAGGCTCTTGATCCACCCAAAAGCCGCCGAAGCCTTCAAAGAAACAGACTTTGTTATCTTCTCTGAACCCTTTGATATAGGGTTTGTAAATATTAAGTTTTTCCATAAACTCAATGGCTTTCTCTTTTTGTGTCATTTTCGTATTCTCCTTTAACGTATAATTTCAATAAGTCCTTTGCTGTATTCCTCGACATAATCGGCGCCGCAATATTCACCGTACCTTTCAAAGTCGAAGAAGTCTTGTAACGATTCCGGGATCTGTTCTCCACAGCAACAATCGTCAAACATTTGTCTGCCGTAGTCTTCCCAGTCGTAACCTTTATAGAGGATAATATCATCGTCCCAGTTACTGCCGTGATGTTCAACCAACTCTTCAAATTCGTCAAAGTCACGAACTTCCAAGTACGCCAGTAAAACTTCGTATTGATGATCATCTTCAAGTACACCCGATTCATAGAGCGTTTCAAACAGTTTTTGAGGATGTGTATAATCCCAATTCTTACAACCGGAAGGCAGTCCGTCTACGTCCTGAACGAAGAGTTCTTCGTCTATACCGTCCAATTCAAAACCTTCCTTTGTAAGTTCTTCTTTGATTCCTTCCCAATCGGAATAGCTGGAAAGATCCAGCCATTTGGAGCCGAGGGCTCTTTCGTTGCATTCGTTATACGAACCCCAAGAGCCGATTACGATTTTGATATTCCCTTCGATAGTCATTCGTGCACCTCTTCAAAATCATTGATATTGATACGCGCGTAAGTATTTCCATACTCGAAATAAAGACCTTTTTCGTCTTTCAAAAGGTCATAATCCAGATAGGATATCTTGCCTTGGTTAGTAACTGCTACCGTAATGGTTTCTTCTTTCATGTCAACGATGTTGAAAGTAACGAAGTTCTCTCCGTCAAAGTATTCAAATTCTTTCATATACAGTTTGTTTTTCATTTTTCCATTTCTCCTTATTCTGCTAACTTGTACCATATGTTGTAGTTGATTTCGCACTCGCGTGTTTCTTTGCTTCCGTCTTGTCTTTCAAATTCGACTTCACGGATTTCGTAATAGGCACCTTTGTATTCGTCCTCGGTGCCTATTACCTTGTGACAATCTTTGACACAATCTTCAAATACCCTGATGTAGGGTTTACCTGCCTTGCTACTGCAAGCAATGATCAGATCGTTATCGGATATATACCCGATACCTTTCATCTTGAAGGATTCATACCTTCCTACCTTTGTAACTGCGTAAGCTACTTTCTTCATTTCTTGGATACCTCCATGTTTTTTATTTGCCTTTTTCGGCAGTGGAGAAAGGAGCATATTCCGGTAAGAAGAAAGCAATAATAAAAATCCCTCTGCCGAAGTCAACGACAAAGGGAAAAAAATTGTGCTGTGTATTATGGAGAAATAAAATGGACTAAACAATTATTTTCCCCGTTTACTTGGGCGAGGAATGTGCTACGCTCGCCACAACGGAGAAGGGAAATAATATGGAGAAATTTCATAAAAAATGAGTGACACCAGAAAAAGACGCCCGTTAAAGGCGTCTTTTATCGATTTTTGCTTACAATTCGTCATCACCGACCGGAAGGAAAGAATTAAAATCATCCGGCAATAAAAAACAAATCCGCACACCTTTTTCCGATATCAGGGTGTGCGGATAAGCCAAGTATGGTGGAGATGCGGGGACTTGCACCCCGGTCCTTATCCGGTTCGAGACGGCTTTCTTCATGAACAGTTTGCATTTTGTTGTCGTCCGGCTTTGCGTACAAACGCGCTTGGCTTTTCCGAGGTTCTTATATCACGTTTTCGGTACGAACCGCTCCCGAACTCGGTTCCCCACATAAAAACACGCCGATCACGCACCTGTGGGCGTTGCGATCTCGACGGCTACGCGTTAAGCAGCGTAAGCGTAATTGACTTTTTGATTGTCGTTTATTTTTTTCCCTAATTCACGGAGATAGGACACCGTCATGCTTACCGTCTGTCTTCGAACAAGTCGAATCTGAAACACCCCCATGCGGTTGTTTATATATTTATTATACACTTTTTTTACGGTTTTGCAAACTTATTTCCGCTTTTCGCCAAAAAAAGTCCGATCGCCTCTTTATAGCCGTCGAATCCTTTTCCGCAAACCGAGGCGAAAGCGTATTCTTCGATATAGGAAAAACGGCGGTACGATTCTCTGCTTTTTACGTCGGTCAGGTGAACTTCGACGGTCGGGAGAGAAACCGCCTTCAACGCGTCCAAAATCGCTATGCTCGTGTGCGTATACGCCCCGGCGTTGATGATGATACCGTCGTACCTCGAATAGGCTTTTTGGATAAAACGGACGATTTTTCCCTCTTCGTTCGACTGCACGCATTTGATTTTTACCTTGCGCTTTTTCCCCTCCGCTTTGACAAAGCGCACAAGGTCTTTATAGGTCTTTTCACCGTAAAGCGCCTTTTCGCGAATGCCGAGCATATTGAGGTTCACACCGTTAACGACTAAAAGTTTCATAAATCTCCTTGACCGCAAGCGCGACGCTACGATCGTTTTTAACGACGCAATCGGCTGTTTTTTCATATAAAGGATAGCGTGTTTTTGCCAAAAAGTCAAGATTATCGGCAGAAAGCGGTCTGTCGGACAGGGCAAGGCAATTTAGGGGGCGTTGCAACCAAACGACAAAGGCGTTCTGCGCGATCGAATATTCGTTTTCGGAGCGCACCGCGCCGCCGCCCACCGCGATCACCGCGCCGCGAACGTCCGACGTAACCTCGCCGACCGTTTGCGCCTCCACCGCGCGAAAACGGTCTTCGCCCTCTTCGGTAATCCACTTTGCAGCGCTTTTTCCCGTCCTTTTTTCGATCAATTCGTCGGTATCGAAAAATTGCCGCCCCATAAGGTACGCAAGTTCTCTGCCGACTGTCGTTTTCCCCGCGCCGGGCATACCGACAAGGAGAATATTCAGGCTGCTTTTTTCGATTTGTTTCGTTACCCTGTCCGCTTCTTCGTCGCTCGTTTCTTCTCCGGTAAAAATCCTTTTCGACTCGACCGCCTGCGCGACAAGCATTTTCAGTCCGCCGACGCAAGGCACGCCGCGCCGTTCGGCGTCGAACAAAAGTTTTGTACGGAGAGGATTATACACACAGTCCATCACGCCCGTAAGATTCGTAAACAAGCCGATATCGACCGGTGCGACGCCGACGTCCGGAAACATGCCGACGGGTGTGGCGTTGAGAAGAAAAGAAAAACGGTCGGCGCACGGGGGAAGGTCGGCATAGGTAAAACCGCCTCGGCGCGAAACGACAAAAACCTTTGCGCCCATATCTTTAAGAACGGTCTGCGCCGTAAGGCTCGTACCGCCCGAACCGCACACAAGGACGCTTTTTCCGTCGAAATTTTGTCCCGTCCTTTCGAGCGTTTTTCTCATGCCGAAACAATCGGTATTAAATCCGAGCAGTCTTCCTCCGCGTTTGACGACGGTATTGACGGCGCCGATTCTCTTTGCGTCCGCGTCGATTTCGTCAAGGTATTTTATGACCGTTTGCTTATACGGTATCGTCACGTTAAAACCATCTACGTCTTTACGCGATAAAAGTGCCGGAATATCCTCTTTTTTGACGTCGAAAAGTTCGTATCCGTAAGAAGCGATGAGCGAATGGACCTGCTTCGAATAACTGTGCGAAAGCGGATGACCAATAAGTCCGTACATGCCGAATTCACCTCAAAAGGACGTCTGTAAGGCACAGCGCGATCACGCTCTCGACCACGGGAACGGCACGCGGCAATATGCAACGGTCGTTGCGCCCCAAATAGGCTTTGCGGACGTTCTTTTTTTCGACAAGGTCAACGGTGTCCTGGCATATTCCGATCGTCGGCGCAGGCTTGACCGTCACGCGCAGGCATATCGGCGAACCATTCGATATTCCGCCGTTTATGCCACCGTTATTGTTTGTTCGGAATCCCAAAATATCATTTTCGTATTGAAGACAGTCGTTCGCTTCGCTGCCCGTTTTATCGGAAAATCCGCATCCGAGTCCAAATTCGACTGCCTTGACTGCGGGGATACCGAAAAGCCCGTAGGACAAAATACTTTCCAATCCGTCGAACAAAAAATCGCCTTTCCCGACGGGAAAGCCAAAGACGCATCCTTCGATTTTTCCCCCGACGCTATCTTGTCTTGACTGCGCGCAGTCAAGAACGGACAACATTTTCTCTTCGCCTCCGAGACAGCATATTTCTTTTTTGCGCGCGTTCAGAATATCGTCGGACGTGGGCGTTTTTTCTTCATACGATACGCCTTTTGCCATGCCGATTTGCGATATATACGCGCCGATAAAAACGCCTTTTTGGGCAAGATACTGCAAGCAAATACCCCCCGCGACGCACAAAAGAGCGGTCATTCTGCCCGAAAAACGTCCGCCGCCTTTTCCGTCGCGGCAGGCGTCCCCTTCTTTCAAGCGCAAAGCATAATCGACGTGCGACGGCCTCGGAAAACGGGCCGTATCGACGCCGTCTTCCCGAACGTCGGTATTGCATATTACCGCCTCGATTACTTCGCCCGTGGTGACGCCGTTTTTCAGTCCGCCGACAAACGTGACTTCGTCGTTTTCCTTTCTCGGCGTACTCCACCGACCGCGACTTTTCCGTCGCTGCATAAAGGCGCGCAGTTCTTTGGTATCGATCGGAAAACCTTTCGGGAAACCGCCTATGCGTATTCCGATTTTTTCGTCGCGCGACGAACCGTAAACAAATATTTTCAAATTGCCGAAACCGTCAAACACGAATATTCCCTCCCAACTTTTTCAGGTCGTCGAAAAACCGCGGATACGATTTTTTTACCCCCGATACATTCTCGAATACACTCTCTTTTTCGCAAGCGAGGGCGAAGACGCACCCTGCCATAATCAGTCTGTGATCGCACGGAAAAGCAAATGTGCTTTCATAAAAAACGCCGCCCTCGATCAAAAGGTCGTCCGCCGATAAATGTGAGCGCACCCCGAAAGAAGCAAGCAGTTTTTGTATACCGTCTACCCTGTCGCTCTCCTTATAGCGGAGTCTTCCGACGTTTTGCAAACGACTTTCGCCTTTTGCCGACGCCGCAAGAACGGCATACGTCGGCGCAAGATCGGGACAACGATCCACGTCGGCGCAAAAAGGGCGTATAACCGATTTTTTAACGGTAAGAACGTCATTTTCAAAAGAAAAATCAACGTTCGCACGGCGGCAGACGTCCAAAATCCGCCTATCGCCCTGCGCCGAATCCGCTTTCAGTCCGGCTATGGACACCGTTCCGCACGCGGCGGCGCCCCCGATCCACAGACTCGCCGCCGTCCAGTCGCCCTCCGCGTACACTTTTTGCCCCGAAAAAGGCTTTCCGTACACAATAACGCCGTTTTGCGACAATTCCGTTTCCACCCCGAACAAACGCATAACGTCCGCCGTAACAAGCAAATAATCAAACGACGGCAAACGCTCGAAACGGATTTCCGTAACGCGGTCAAGAAAAGAAACGGCCATCATCAGTCCGCTGACAATCTGTGAACTGATGACGTCCCGAATGTAAAAAACGTTTCCGTTCAAACGCCCTTTTTGCGTAAAAGGCATACGGTCGCTCGTGAAAGAAACGCCGTATTCGGAAAGAAACTTCAATTCGCCGACTATCGGTCGCAAGGGCAGTCGGCGCCGTCCCGTAAAAGAACATTCTATCCCCAGCGTAGCGGCAAGCGGCATTAAAAAACGCAAAGAAGACGCGCTTTCGTTGCAATCGAGAACGGGATTACGGGTTAAATCCGAAATAGGTTCGACAAAATACCCACTCTCCGTGCGCGAAATTTTTGCTCCGAGCCCGTTCAGACACGCTACCGTCGTCTCCACGTCCTCGCACGAGTCGCAAACGATTTCGGACGGCGTGGAAGCAATCGACGCCATCACAAGCGCACGATGAACGAATGATTTTGACGAGGGAACTTGCACGACTCCCGACAACGTCGATTTTCCGATTACCATACCAGATATTCCTCAAACTGCCGCATTGTAAAAAAGCGCGGAACGCATTGTCCCACCTTTTCGATATCGATAAAAACAATGCCGTCTTCGGTGGCTTTCTTGTCGCAAAAAACCGCCGATAAAATTTCGCTTTTTGAAAAAATATTCTGTTTTTCAAATCCGTGATTTTTCAGATTATTTATGATTTTTTCGGCGTCATGCCGTTCGAGTTTTCCGTTCTTCGCCGCGGAAAGCACGCAAGCATACAAACCTTGCGCAACCGCTTCCCCGTGCGGGATCGAATAAGCGGACAATTTCTCCAACGCATGCCCTACGGTGTGTCCGAGGTTCAGAAGTCGCCTTATGCCACGATCGGTTTCGTCCTGTTCGATCAGTTTTATTTTATACCGAAGACACGAAACGCAAAAATCAAGCAAGTCTCCGCCGAGCGTCACATCCGAAGAAAGGACGGAATATTTTACGCCTTCCCCCAGTCCGTTCTTTATTTCCGACTTTGGCAAAGTCTTGAGAGTTTCGGTATCCGCAAATACGAGTTTAGGTTGATAAAATGTACCGATATTGTTTTTCCCGTAAGGCGTATCGACGCCCGTTTTACCACCGACGGAAGAGTCGATTACAGCCAGAAGAGACGTCGGGACTTGCACAAACGGGATACCGCGCATATAGACGGACGCGGAAAAGCCCGCGACGTCTCCGACGACGCCGCCGCCCAAAGCGACGACGCAGTCGCTCCGCAAAAAGCCGTTTTGTCCGAGGGCGTTGCAAACGGCAAGAAAGGTTTGAAAATTCTTATTCGCTTCACCCGCGCAAAAGACAAATTCAAAAACGGTAAAGCCTTCTTGTTCGAGAATATTTTTTACGGTGACCAGGTAAAATTTGGACACGTTCGTATCGGTCACGATCATGATTTTTTTCGCCGAAGGAACGCTTTTCCGTACGTATGCGCCTAGTTTGTCCAAGCAGTCCGATCCGATATGAACGGAATAAGGAAAAGCGGTTTTTACATCGAGTTTCAGCAAAGTATTTTCTCCCATATCATACCCGACACGCCTTTGCCAAAGAGAAAAATTCTTCGGGCGTAAGGCTGTGTTTACCGTCGCACAACGCGCCGTCCCTATCGACGTTTACTTCCACGATTAAGCCGCACGCGCCGCTTTTCGCGGCGTCCGTCGCATGCGGCATTACTTCCGTAAAAGACTGCGATACGTGACTCGGATCGACGATCACAGGCAAGTGCGTCCTTGATTGCAACACCTTGATATCGCCTATATTCAACCGATATGATTTTTCTCCGGAATAGCGCGTGCCGCGTTCGCAAAGAATGACGTTTGGGTTCCCTTCCGCCATAATATATTCTGCCGAAAAGAGCCATTCGTCCAAGGTCGCCGCAATTCCTCGTTTCAACAAAACCGGTTTTTCCTGCCGTCCGAGCGCTTTCAAAAGGTCGAAGTTCTGCATATTGCGCGCACCGACCTGCAAAACGTCCACGTCTTTATACAAGGGGAGATATTTTTCGGCGACGATCTCGCTTACCGTTGCCAAACCCGTCTTTTGTCTGACGGCGGCAAGCACGGACAAGCCTTCTTCTCCGAGCCCCTGAAAGGTATAGGGAGACGTACGCGGCTTAAACGCGCCGCCGCGCAAAAATTCAGCGCCCGCTTTCTTTACGCTCTGCGCGACGGAAAGCAGCCTGTCGTAACTCTCCACGGCGCACGGACCGGCGATCAGGCAAAAACCGTCTCCGATTCTTTTTTCGCCGACCTTAACTACCGTCTTATCCGGATGCAAAGTCTTCCCCGACAAAATATTCTTATCGTGTTCGGAAACGACTTTTTCCACGCACGGAAAAAGGGATAAAGTCTCTTCATCCCCCTTTTCAACGTATATTATTCTGTCGGGCAAACGTCTCCAAAATCCGTTTTTATTCAAAAACAGTTCCAGTTCCTTTTCCGTTTCGCCGCCGACTTCTTTCAAAAATATAAGCATTTTTCCTTCTTTCGTCGCTTATATTATAGAGTTTTTATGCCCTGTTGTCAAGATTTCCGCCCGTCGAATCGCCGTACCGACTGTAGAGTTACAATTGATGTGAGACTGAAAAAAAATAAAAGAAGAGTGATTGCCTCGTGTTAGAATAGAATCAGCAAAAAACAATTCAAGGAGGTCGAATCACTCAAATGGAGTATAACACAACTAAAAGATATTGTCCA